>CAJTPM010000001.1:0-56970 GCA_910578085.1 uncultured Lachnospiraceae bacterium
AAGAATGAGCTGGTAGCCGGCAGGAATATTTTCCATAGGGCATGACCCTGGTTAGGAGCTGAGCCGGCACCCTGGTTATGGACAGGCGGAACGAAGGAAGTTAGGACCCCAGTAGAGATGCAGGGTGATCCTGGTAGACACGGGAGGTACGCTGCCATAGAAGGATGGGTATACATAAGGCCATGTAGAGCGAAAACAAAGACGTTCTACTTCGTGTACCCTTCACCCTCTATTTTCGTACCAGATACAGAGAAATGTCCATCTCCTTGGCTCATTCATCTGAGATATGTAACTATAAATTCCTTGATTTTTTAAGGAAAATCACTTGACAATATAGGGAGGAACATACTATGACATGGACAAGAAAAGAATGTAAAACCCGGGCAAAGGAAGCCCTGCATCGAAATTACTGGAAGATTGTACTGGTATCCTTTCTGGCGTTAATCATCTGCGGCGGTTCTCCCGGCACAGGCAACCGTGCCGTCGCTACCGCTTCCGGAAGCAACGACATACAGATGGAAGAGGATTCCGGAAGTTATGAATCGGATACCGACGGATCGGACACGGAACTCACTGTTTCCACAGACAGCGAAGTGATCACACGGGAGTCCGTTCTGGTGCCTGAAAAAGTCCGGATGGTCAACATTACGGTCTTCATCCTGATCGCGATGTTCGCCATCGCTTTTCTCTATCTTCTGCAGGCCCTTCTGGCCAACCCTTTCCGGGTGGGATTCGGCCGCTTTATGATAAAGAGTATCGATGACAAAGCGAACGTGCAGGAGATCGCTTACGGCTTTGACCATTCCTATAAAAATATCGTAAAGACCATGTTCCACTATGACCTGCGCGTCTTTCTATGGTCCTTACTGTTTATTATTCCCGGCTTTTACAAGGAATACCAGTACCGCCTGGTTCCCTATATTCTGGCAGAGCAGCCGGATATGAACTATAAGGAAGCGCTGCAGAAAAGTGCAGTTCTGATGAACGGTCACAAATGGAAAGCCTTTGTGCTGGATTTATCCTTTATCCCGTGGCATATATTCGGTCTTATCACCTGCGGTATGGGAACAATATTTTATGTTACCCCTTACCACAGCTTGACGCAGGCAGCGCTTTATCGTAAGCTGAGTGGGACGGATACTCCGAGACCGGAAGAGGCGGCATTACTGCTTTCCGACACTTTACAGGTCTGACGGACAGCAGGCTCGCCCACATACACCGCCGGTGTCAAACGGCAGCCGCATACTTCGCGGGCGGTCTTACGCTGATGGCTCTGCCGTGCAGACTCTTATCACAGAAAATGGGGATATATTATGGGATATCATATTTTAATAGCGGACGACGAAACCGAGATCAGAGAACTTCTGCGGCTTTATCTGGAAAAAGACGGCTATACCGTATGGGAAGCAGCCGATGGTATGGAAGCTCTTGCTGTCCTGAAACAGGAAAAAATTGACCTTGCCATTCTGGATATCATGATGCCTTCTCCGGACGGCTGGCGCGTCCTGCAGAACATCCGCAAAAACAGCAATATTCCTGTAATCTTACTCTCCGCCAGATCCGGAGATTCGGATAAGATCCTGGGACTGGATCTGGGTGCAGACGACTACATCACAAAGCCCTTTGTCCCGTTAGAAGCCGTTGCAAGAGTGCATTCCAATCTCCGCCGCTTCTATGAACTGGGCGGCGGAAAAACAGGCGGCCGGAAAAGCGGCATGCTGGAGACAAAGACACTGCGCCTGGACTTGAAAAGCTGTCTGCTCTACTGTAACGAAGAAAAAATCGTACTGACTTCCGTGGAATTCCGGATCATGAAACTGTTTATGGAAAATCCGGGCAAAGTATTTACCAAACAGCAGCTCTTCGAACAGGGCTGGGAAGAATCCTACATGCTGTCCGACAACAACGTGATGGTGTGTATCTCCAAACTGCGCGCCAAGCTGAACACAGGCGGCAGGGAATACATCCGCACGATACGCGGCCTCGGCTATCGTCTGGAAGATGAGGAAAACTGACTTATGCAAAAAAGGAATCTGAAATGGTATTTCATCAAAAACTTTCTGGCTATCCTGTGCTTCATCTATATTGCACAGGGGCTGCTTGGTATTTTGTACCGCCAGCTGGTTCTTCCGTTTCTGACGGACCTTCTGGATATGCAGCAGATCACTGTTTCCGGCAGCGGCAGCTTTTTTCTTTTCTTTGTACAGCTTGCCCTTTTTTACCTGGCCTCTCTTCTGCCCGGCAGCGCCGGTGTCTACCTTCAGAGTCTGATTGCGGACCGGACGTCCGGCGGACTGCAGATCGAGATATCCTCCCCCCTTTATCAGGGGTGGCAGGGACCGCTTCTCAATCTGGCATCCTTTATTTTTGTTCTGTTTTTGCTGGGATTAAGTCTTATTCCTTATCTGGCGGGGGCACTCTGGTATTACAGAATTGTGACAGAAAAACTCAATGAACTGCTGGAAGAAGAAAAAGAGCGCCAGCTTGACTTTGATCGAAAAAGAAGCCTTCTTCTGTCGGATATCGCCCACGATATCAAAACCCCCATCACCACGATCTGCGGTTACAGCAGGGCGCTGTCCGAGGGCGTCGCTCTGGCGGAAAAAAGAAAGCCTTATCTGGATGCCATCTACGAAAAGGCGCTGCGGATCGATGAATTGATCACGCTATTGTTTGAATATGTAAAACTGGACAGCGAGGGCTATGCCCTGCACAAAAAAGCCGGGGATCTGGCGGAACTTCTGCGGGAGACCGTAGCCGCTTTTTACACCGATTTTGAGGAAAAACGGATCGCCCTCACCATAGACATCCCGGAGACGCCCGTCCCCTTTGAGATGGATTCCCTGCAGATGCGGCGCGCGGTCACTAATCTGCTCACCAACGCGCTGCGCTACGGAAAAGAAAGCGGAAATGTGCTCGTGCGTCTGAAAAACCATACGATCACCGTCGCTGATGACGGCCTGCCCATCGATCCCGATTTCGCGAAGCGCATCTTTGAGCCCTTCTCCAGAGAAGATCAGACGCGCGCCACAAAGGAAGGAAACGGCCTGGGACTCAGCATCAGCGCAAAGATCGTGCAGATGCATGGGGGGGTTTTGTCTTTAAACAGTGCTTTCGGAGAGGGGTATACGAAAGCGTTTCAGATAAAGATGCAGTGACTTAAAATTTTCATCAATACGGCAGCTTTTTTTGTCAGGTAATTTATTCAGCAAGAACTGCTGTCTGGCTAAGCTATTGTCACTGTGCTGTCGTAATTCACTTTTTTCTTGCATATCTATGAAAAATGGAGTTTAATATTAGTGACATTACTTATAATAAGAAAGGACACATTATGAACAAGACTACCATACCGGAAAACTATCAATCCACCTTAAATCTTCACGATACACAGGTAGCGATCAAACTTGTTAAAGACTGCTTTCAAAATCTTTTAACCGAAAGGCTTCACCTGCAGAGGGTGTCAGCCCCCCTGTTTGTCACGCCGGAATCCGGTCTGAACGATAACTTAAACGGTGTAGAACGCCCCGTCGATTTCACAGTAAAAGAACAGAACGAGAGAAAAGCCGAGGTGGTGCAGTCTCTCGCCAAGTGGAAACGTTATGCGCTGAAAAAATACGGCTTTCATTACGGGGAAGGTCTCTACACGGATATGAATGCTATCCGCCGGGATGAGTACACTGACAATATCCACTCCATCTTTGTGGACCAGTGGGACTGGGAGCGGATCATTGCACAGGATGAGCGCAACCTGGACACCCTGAAAACTGTGGTGCGAGACGTTTACCGCGTGCTCTGCAAGACAGAAAAATATATGGCGATCCAGTACGACTACATCACCGAGATTCTGCCAAAGGATATTTTCTTTATTACGACCCAGGAGCTGGAGGATTTGTATCCCGATGCCACGCCTAAGCAGCGTGAATACAATATCACAAAGGAAAAAGGCGCTGTCTGCCTGATGCAGATCGGCGATAAACTGGCCTCCGGGGAACGCCACGACGGCAGAGCGCCGGACTATGACGACTGGGCATTAAATGCCGACATTATCGTTTACTACCCGGTTTTGGACATCGCCTTAGAGTTATCCTCCATGGGCATCCGGGTAGATGAGAATTCCCTGAAAGAGCAGTTGAAAAAGGCCGGCTGCGAGGACCGCGCCGAACTCCCCTTCCAGAAAGCCATTCTGGAAAAAGAACTTCCTTATACCATAGGCGGCGGTATCGGCCAGTCCAGGATCTCTATGTTTTTCCTGCGCAAAGCCCATATCGGGGAAGTGCAGAGTTCCATCTGGCCTGAGGAGACGGTGAGGCTGATGGAAGAACGTGAGATAAAGCTTTTATAACATATTAAATATTATTGTAATCTCCCAGCGCACACGGGCAGTGGAATAACCTTCTCCACTGCCCGTGTATTGGAAAACCGGGCTTTTCGATTCCCCGGTTTTTATAAACCAGACCGCAGTCAAGCAGCCATTACAGTGCCAGTTCAAACTCTTTTGCTCTGGCCCCTCCCGCAACATACCATAAATAAACTTCCTGTTTTCTTTAGCCAGCTGCATCGGAATGGAATCCCAAACCATCTGAATACGCGGCACTCTAATAATCATTGCTGTCAAGAAGAGCAACCACTAACAGGGAATCAGCGGCAACCTGAACCAGATAGCAAAGCGAATGAATGCCACAGGAAACGTTTTTAAAGCCGATGTAGAGGAAGTGAAAAAGCTGATGAAACAGGTGTGAGATACACAATTAGCCATGCTGAAAAAACAGCCCTCCTTGAAACAGTAAATTGTTTCTAAATTCCTGCCGAAACTAAAACAGCAACAGCCCAATTTCTCCCGCAAACAGGGCAACGTATCTATTCCGTTTTTTCATAATATTTCATCGCATTTTACATCATTGTATCATCCCGCAAAACCTCAGCTAAGTCGATTTTACGTATATTACGCCAACCAAGATAATACGCAAATGCCACACTCCCCCAGATAGCCAGCATAAAAATCATAATCGGAATGAGCGGCGCTTCGGCAAGAAATGTCCCCACTTCAACATAGCTTAGCTTCAGCATATACCCCACTGTAATAACCGCAAACGGAAGGGTGATTAAAATCGGACGCCCTGCAATGGTAAGCGCCTCCACGCAGAACATTTTTTTGATTTCACCCTGTGTCATTCCAACAGACATATACCTTGCAAATTCCCTTTTTCTCTGACGGACAAAGCCAAGCGTATTGGAAAACACATTTCCAATGCCAATCACCGCAAGCAGGACACAGAAACCACCAAAGATTGTCATCATTCCCTGTATCTGTTTATCGTTCGCTTCCGCTTCCTGAATACGGTTCTCACTTTCTGTCTTATAGTTTCCCGCAATAAGGCTGTCTACCTGCCCCTGTAAAGCATCCAATTCCCCTGCTGTCACATTTTCCCTGCCAAGCATACAGATATAGGCATCCTCCTCGCTGCCTCCAATCTGCCCCTTGATCTCTTTCCACAAAGATACGGGAATAAAATGCACCAGTTCATAATAATCAAGCGTCGCGTACTCCTCTCTTAAAACAGGCACTTTCTCCGTATAGGACAAAACCGGGATCTCCACGGAAACATCTGTTAAGTTTCCGTTGTCATTCTCTTCCTTGCCGGATTGTCTTAAAATACTTACTGCATTTTCCCCTTTCACATAGGGCATATATCGTGGATGCCTGAAATCCGGATTTGTAACATCACGTATCTGATTCCATATAACTGCCCCATTAAGCTGCGGTGCGATGCCAATCTGTTCACAGTACGCTAAAAAACTCGCATCATCCAGTATGACAATGGGAACATTTACAAGCCATCCCCCATCCGTCTTCCTCACATAACTATCCCCGGCTACAGCAAAACCGCCGAAGGACTTCATTTCTTCGCTTATTTCATCCTCTGCAATGATTCTTTTTGCCATTGCTTTCTGATATACAATGACACTTCTTATTCCGGAAATCTCCTGCAATTTTTGTGCCTCACCAAAAGAATCCACATCCGTATCCTTTACTGTAACCATAATGTCCCAAACACTCTGATAACGTTCAAAATAAGTTTCCCTTGTACTGATTCCTGAAAGTGCAAAAAAGGACTGCATAATAGTAAAGGCAAGAAAAGAGAATATCAGACTGAGCGATGCTGTCCGTAAGGCTCTTTTCTGTGCTTTCAATGCTCCACCTGCCAATTCTCCTTCCAATCCAAAAAGGCAGGTAAGCAGCGGAGATTTTTTCTTACGCTTTAACTGTAATTCATCTGTATTTTTAATGGCTTCCAGCGGCGTCAGCCTGCTTAATTTTCTGGCCGGCATCCATGCGGAAATCCATATGGTCGCCACCGTCAAAAGAAGTGCCGCCACTAAGACTAACGGATGATAGCCAAAGACTGATTCATGCCTGCCCGGCACATCACTCCCCAGCAAATCATTCGCCATATGTATCAGTCCCATACTGATTAGAATGCCGAGCAGATTCCCAATTAAGATCGGCAGAATACATAATGCAGCCGCTTCCTGCAAAAGACATGAGCGTATCTGTTTGGGCGTGGCTCCAATGCTGGAAAAAATACCAAACTGATGGATTCTGGCATTCATAGACACTGCAAAAGAATTATGTATTACTATAATCAATGAAAAAGAGGCAACTCCGACTATCAGAATAAACATCGGAAAAACCAGTCTCGGCGCAGTGTCCTGCGAATCACGTATCATATACATCGCCAGAAGTTCATAGTTATAAATAACCTTTTCTGCTGAAACTCCCAAAGTTTCAGCAATCCGTAACGTATTGTCAAGGACAGACCCCATGCTGTCAAAATAAATATCTATCACGGTTTCCGGAATCTGCGCTCCCTTTTCATTTACAACTACATCTTTTACATGAGCAAAATTCTTTATAGATTCAATATCTTCCTGGGTAAATTCCCCGACAATTCTGCTCTGCCAGCCGCCTTCTTCCAGTTCAATTCTTTCAATTTCGTACTTCCATGCGTTATAAAATGACCCTAGGAGCAGTGATAACAGCAGAGCTGATATAAATGCCGCTATCATAACAGACATGCCAGATGAACGGTTATTTTTAATATAGCCTGATGAATAATCTTTCCACATAGCTCATTACCTCCGCTTCTCATCGCTTATAATATGCCCGTCCTCTATGGTTATGATACGGTCTGCTTCTAAAGCCACCTTCTCATCATGGGTAATCAGCACAATCGTCTGTTCCAGATTACGATTCGATAATTTCAGCATATCAATAATTTCTTTGGAATTTTTCTGATCCAGATTTCCAGTCAGCTCATCCGCCAAAAGCAGAGCCGGGCGGTAAATCAATGAACGCGCTATGGCAACCCTTTGCTGCTGCCCGCCTGATAACTGGTTTGGCAGAGCTTCAAGCCGTTCATCAATTCCAAGCGAACGGACGATCTTTTCAAAATACTCTTTATTTGGTTTCTTCTTATCAAGGGCAAGCGGCATAAGAATATTTTTTTGCACGGTAAGTGTCGGAATCAGATTATAGAACTGATACACCAAACCCACTTTTCTTCTGCGGAAAATCGCTGCCTGTGTCTGATTCAGTTTTGACAAATCCGTTCCGTCTATTGTAACTTTTCCGCTTGTAGGTTTATCCACGCTTCCCAGAATATGTAACAATGTGGATTTACCCGAACCGGACGCTCCGATAACCGCCACAAATTCTCCCTTGCCTACCGTCAGATCAATTCCATCCAGTGCAGTCACCTGATTATTGCCGGAGCCATACATTTTGCAGACTCCCTCGCATGTTAAGATATTCATTTTTGTTTCCTCCTTTGGATGTTTTGAATTTCTACACTTGCAGCAAAGCTGCCCGTCAGCTTGTAAACTTTGTTCCTGCAGGCAAACTGTTTACAAGCTATATTGTACCAAATGAAAGTTACAACTTAGTAACTGCAACAGAATTGATATTAAATTTATTGCTTTGATTTTATTGTTTATAAAACCGGATTTCAAAACATGCACCGCCATCGGGCAGATTTTTAGCCCTTATTGTCCCATTTTGATGTTCTATAATCTCTTTTGACAATGCTAAGCCTATCCCAATGCCGCTTCCACGGATATTACCGCAAGAATCTGTATTCTTTCCGCGATAAAACCGTTTAAAAAGATGCGGAATATCTTCTTTGGCAAATCCGTCCCCTTCATCCCAGATAAATATTTCTGTATATAGCGGATTCTGCCCATAAGAGCAATGGACTGCTCCACCCGCATTATGCTCCATACAGTTTTTCATTACATTTATAACTGCTTCCATAGTCCAGTTTAAATCTGCTGTCACTGCCATCTCCCCTGATTCCGGAATATCAATAAAAGTGCCGGAATCTGCAAATAATTCCTGCAAATTGTCTGCCGCAAGGACAAGCAAAGTAAAAACATCCACATCTTCTTTTTGAAACATCAATGCGCCTGCATCAAGACGGGATAAAACAAGCAGGGATTCTTCTAAATGAATCAGTCTGTTTAACTGTTTCTTTATCTGTTCCATCCTGTCTTTTTCATATTCTTTTTTCATCGGCATTTCAGATAATGTCTGCAATGATAAAGAAATGGCGGTAATAGGAGTTTTTATCTGATGTGCAATATTGGATAGATTCTCGGCAAAATCATTTTTGGCCTGTACCGCCGCATCCTTTGTCTGATAAAGAAATGTCACAGTCTTATATATTTCATCTTCCAGCTTGGAAAAAAGATCTTCTCCTGAAACAGAGAGGACAACCGCTTTTCCCATATTAACCTGCTCCAGATAATCTGACAGCTCCTCTATTCGTTTTGCTTCTGTTTTGTTACGGAATGCATAAGTAACCACAAAGAGAACGACTCCTGCTAAAAACCCTGTTACTGCAAATATAATATCATATGTAACAGAAGAATCAGAAAAATCAGATATATCATATCCCAAAACGGACAATACATCCCCCACTGCCACACCATCGGCATTTCCACCTGTATATTCTTTCAATGCAGCAGAAACGATATGCTTCATTTCCGGCTCTTGTTCCAGCACTTCGCCACAGATCACATTTACCAAATCAAATTGAAGCCTGCCGTAATGGCAGGAAAGCAGCATTGCCGTAACAGCAGAAGAAATCAGGCTGACAGCTGCCACAAATCCAAAGAGAACCACTAAATTTTTTCGCCCGCTCATATGGTATCCTCCATACGGTATCCCACACTTCTAATTGTTTTCAGACAGGACGGTTGGTGCAGTTTGTCCCGCAGCCGTTTCATAGTAACTGTCAATGTATGATCATTCACGTAGTTTCCATTTACATCCCATACCTGTTCTAAGATTTTTTCCCTGGTAACAGTCTTTCCTTTATTCTGCAGGAGATACAAAAGCAGCCCATACTCTGATACGCTTAAATCTATTTCTTCCGTGCCACAAGTAACTGTCCTGCGGTTTAAATCTATCCTGATCCCATCACAGGACAGGTACTGCACCGCCACATTGCCCGTTCTCCGAAGTACCGCCTGAATCCTTGAATACAATACGCTTAATTCAAAAGGCTTTACTACATAATCATCCGCACCATTTTGAAAACCTGAAACAATATCCTGGGAATCATCCCGGACCGTAAGGAAAATAATCGGCAGTTCCTTCCATCTGCCGCGTATCCATTGACAAAGACTATCCCCACGGCCATCCGGCATATTCCAATCCAACAAAATAATCGTTGGCACATGAATTTCCAAAGCTCGTCTGACCTCTGAAATCGTATGATATATCACTACCTTAAAGTTTTTCTGTTCCAGATATTTTTTTACAACATCTGCAATATGAGCGTCATCCTCAGCATAAAACAATTCGACCATTTTGGGTAACCACCTGTTTTTTATTTTTATTATACCAGAAAAACATTACAATTTAGTTACTCACTCCCCATACAATAAAAGCTCTTTTACCGCATCATGGAATCCCGTTCCATTCTTTATGCTTTTATATCCCGGAAAACTAATCCAATTTGTCAGAAAGGCTCTGCATTACATAAGTTGTGGATGCCTACAGCCGCATAGATAATGATTCACGTTACAAAATGCTGCCAATCACGATAAAGAGCTTAAACAACAGAGAATTTTCCATAGATACAGAAAATTACTTTTAGAGTTACAGAAAGTGAGCCACACTTTCATTTTGTGGTGTGGCTCACTATATTAAATGGGGGAAAATCCGTCCGACATTGTATTCCATCTCAAAAACATTTTTTATGCGCACTTTCGAGCAGCTATTACATTTATCATGCGCACTTTCCAGCTACACGCCCCGCTATACCAGATAATGGAGCATCGATTCCCCGATCGCCTCCTTCGGCATCGGCACGCCAAAATTATCAGCAACCGTAGCGCCGATTACCGCAAAGGTACTCTGCTCCGGCAGTCTGCCGTTTCCTTTCATACACTTCGCATATGCAAGAAATGGTACTTTCTCCCTTGTGTGATCCGATCCCGTATAAGTCGGATCCGTGCCGTGGTCTGCGGAGATAACCACCAGATCATCCTCCCGCAGTTTTTCTAACAGGATTCCCAGTTTTTCATCAAACCGCTCTAACTCGTCCCGATACCCTTCCGGATTCCTTCTGTGTCCCCACTTGGCGTCGAAATCCACCAGATTTACAAAACACAATCCTGTAAAATCCTTGTCCGCCAGTTCAATGGTCTGCTCCATGCCATGCACCGAAGATTTGGACTTATGGGCCTCGGTAATGCCCTCCCCGTCAAAAATGTCCACGATCTTGCCCACGGAGATCACATCATAGCCATGATCTTTCAGCGCATTCAACGCCGTATCATGAGGCGGTTTCAGCGCATAGTCGTGACGGTTGCTGGTGCGTTCAAACTCGCCCTTTTTCTTTCCGATATACGGTCTTGCAATGACGCGCCCCACCTTCCACTTTTCTTCCAGTGTCAGTTCTCTCGCGATCTCACAGCAACGGTACAGTTCTTTTAAATCAAAAGTCTCCTCCTGCCCGCAGATCTGCAGCACGGAATCCGCCGACGTATAGACGATCATATGCCCTGTGGCGATCTCCTCCTCGCCCAGCTCATCGATGATCTCCGTACCGCTGGCGCTTCTGTTGCCGATCACCTTATGTCCGGTGCGCCGTTCCAGCTCGTCGATCAGCTCTTTCGGAAAACCGGTTTCCGTAAAGGTCTGGAATGGCGTCTTCGTCTCCACCCCCATCATCTCCCAGTGTCCGGTCATGGTGTCCTTTCCGTTGCTGGCCTCCCGAAGGATCGCCTGATAGCCGAGAGGATTTTCCAGCGCCGCCACCTGCTTTAAAGGCGTCAGGTTTGCGATCCCGAGCTTCTGCAGATTCGGAATCTCAAAATGATCCACAGCCTCCGAGATATGCCCCAGCGTATTGACGCCGATATCCCCAAACTTCGGACCATCCGGCATCTGTCCCACCCCCAGTGAATCGATCACAATTACAAAAATACGTTTATAGTTCATACTGTTACCTCCATCTGATTGCATACTACCAAAATACCATATATCGGCACCTCTTTTCAAGTCTTCGGACGATTCTTTCCCGCAAAGTGATAACAGTTCAGCCTTCGGCTTCACTGTCATGGAATCCGGCCCATTTAGAGTTTGCTTTCAGCAAAGGGCCGGATTCTTTAGCTGAAAATTTACGCATTCTTACGGACTTTGCAGCAAGTGCAAAGTCCTGGGCTGAACTGTTACACAAAGTGATATCCGTTCCATCCTGCGGCAGTCGCACCAAGAAAAAGGACCGCCCCACACTGTGAGACAGCCCCCTTTCTGTTCATTTTTCAGCTACGCCAGTCACTTATTTCAGGTTCTGCTCGTAGTTCTTTACCATTCTCTTAACCATTTCGCCACCGATGGAACCAGCTTCACGAGAAGTTAAGTCGCCGTTATATCCCTCTTTCAGGTTGATACCCATTTCAGATGCAACCTCAGTTTTGAAACGATCCATAGCAGCCTTTGCTTCAGGTACTGCCATAGTAGAAGAATTTTTGCTATTAGCCATTTTTTCATACCTCCATATTTTTCATACTGTTTTTCAGTTTGCAGATAAGTCCTTGCGACTTATCCTGTAGTTATTATTGACCGCCTTCTGAAAAATATGTTGGTAATGAATGGTATTATCAGATCTTATTCCCTCTCCTTCTTTTCACATAAATATTCGATCACATTTTTTCTTGTGATAATACCAATGAAGCATTTCTGCCCGTCGATCACTGGCACAAAATTCTGCTGCACAACTTTGGAGATCAGATCCTCCATTTTCGCCCCCACACTCACCGGTTGGTTATCCCGATGGCGCTTTATCTCCTTGATACGGATATCCTCGGCATTACGTATATTTAAATTGTGGCGGTTTTTGATGTCCCAGAGCAGATCGCCCTCGGTGATCGTCCCCTTGTAGGCGCCTGTTGTCCTGGAGATCATCGGAATCGACGCATACCTGTGCTTTTCCATCACTTCTAACACCTGTCTGAGGGAATCATCCTCATAGACATAAATACATTCCGCCTTAGGCTTTAAAAAAAACAAAATATTCATAATTTATTCTTATCCTGTTCAAATTCTTTATTCTTCTTTCGTCATATTTACGGCCACAAATTTTATGCAAATAAAAATTCATCCTGCTGTCCGACCTTACCTCTGTATCTTAATATACGATCTTCTCCGCCATCGCTTTCGCCGCTTCTTTTCCCTGATACCGCTCTAAAATAGAAAGCGCAAACGGAATCGCCGCTCCCATGCCGCGGCCGGTCGTGATATTACCGGAGATAACGCTGGGCTCCGATAGCACCTCCGCTCCCTCCAGATGCTCCTCAAAGGAAGGGAAACAGCAGGCCTTCTTTCCCTTTAAATGGCCTCTGTGCCCTAAAATACTGGGCGCCGCGCAGATCGCGCTGACCGGTCTGTCCGCTTTTACGAACGCATCCACCTGTTCCATCAATGCCTCGCAGGCCTCCAGATTTTTTGTCCCCGGCATACCGCCCGGCAGCACGATCATCTCCACCTGGTCAAAATTTACTTCCGACAGCACCGCGTCCATCTTCACCGTAATCTGATGGGAGCCGGTGACTTCCCTCTCCTGTGTGATGGAAACCATCTTTACGGGAAGAGCCGCTCTCCTTAAAATATCCACCGCGGTGAGCGCTTCTATCTCCTCGTAACCTTCCCCGAAAAATACGCAGATATCGTTCATTGCTCTCTCCTCCATTTTCCTTTCGCTTTTTCACAGACTGTTCTCACATACAGCCTACGTCAGAAATTCTGTTTTCAAAAACATCTTTCTTCTGATTTTGTTTTGCCACATGACAACTATATATTCAGTGTACCATTTTCTTCGATTTTATCCAATGGATTTGATGTGAAAATTTTGTAAATAATTTCTGACAGACAGCCATTGCAAAAAAACTCCTTTTTCTATATAGTAGAATGGTAAGTAACATATACCTGCGCCATTTGACAGACATAACGTTTATCACAGAAAATACATAGCATTTACCACATCAGTCAAAAAGGAGCTCCTCCATGGAAATCGAACGCAAATTTTTATTAAGAAAGATACCGGAAAACCTGGACAGTTATCCTTACCATTTGATCGAGCAGGCCTATTTATGCGTAACACCTGTTATTCGAATCCGCAGACAGGACGACGAGTATTATTTGACTTACAAGGGAAGCGGTATGATGAGCCGAGAAGAATATAATCTGCCTTTGACAAAAGAGGCCTATGAACATCTGCTGCCAAAATCTGACGGCAATGTCATATCTAAAAAAAGGTATCTGATTCCTTTGTCATCCGAAGAAATCAACCCGGAATGCCTGTCACTTTTGGGTGACACTGCTCTCATCATAGAACTGGATGAGTTTGCGCCCCCTTTTGCGCCGCTTCTTCTGGCGGAGATAGAATTTCCCACCGAGGAAGCTGCAAACGCCTTTCAGATGCCGGACTGGTTTTTGGAGGATGTGACTCAGGATGTCAGATACCATAATTCTTATATGTCAGCAATGCATCTTTCCCAGGCATAATGTATCACCTGTGAAAGACTTTTCTGAAATTGTCAGCTTTTTCAAACATATTTCCGAAAAAACTCCAACTTTTTTAACGGCTTTTCGCACCTGTCTATAACTTCTTCTGATATTAAAACAATAACTCTACGGCTCCTGTCAGCCCGGAGTCCGCCCCTAACTCTGTCTGATAAAACTGAACCTCAAATTCCGTAGTCTGGTAGCGTCTGAACTGCTCTTCCACTTTTTTGATCAGCTTATCCCCCATCGCCTACAGGCGGCTCTATCATTACCTGATGGAAAATCCTCTGCAATATTTTTTTCTTGCATCCAGCGTAAATGTAAACCCGAACCCTCTCTGTCCCGTGGGAAGAAATATCCATTCTGTTTTAGACGGCAGGCCCGGGCTTACCTTTTGTCCACAGATAATCCTTTTACCGTCCCGTCCCCATCATCTTCCCCAGCTGTTCCACGATGCCGGCGCTGCCGTTCACGGAGATCTCGCCGACCTTTTCACAGATCCGCTCCAGATACTCCAGTTCTTTCAGCTTGTAGAGCGTCTGGTTCTCCTCCATGAGTTTCGCTGTATTGAGGAGCGATCTGGTGGAAGCCACCTCCTCCCTTCTGGAGATAACGTTTGCCTGCGCCGTCTTCTCCGCTACAAGGACTTTGTTCATGATCTCCCTGATCTCCCCGGGCAGTATGATATCCCTGATGCCGGCGGACACGAAATTCACGCAGAACATGTTCTCCCGTTCCTTAAGCGCCCCAAAGATCTCTTTGGAGATCCGGTCCTTCGCCTCCAGTATCTCATCCAGCTTGTAGTTACCCACAATCTCCCGGATGGCCAGCTGCACCGCAGGGTAAAGCTGGGCTTTCAGATCAGAGACCGTCTCCACAAACTCCACCGCATCCCGCACTTTGTACATGCATGCCACGTTCATCCGAATGCCGATCTTATCCTTTGTCAGGATCTCCTGTCCCAGGATATCTAACTCCTTCTGCTTCATATCGATGACGGTACAGGTCACGATGTGGTTGTAATTCCAGAACCGGTACACACCCTTAGAGAGCGGCTCCTGCATGACATTGTCGTAGTAGACAAGGCCCACCTCGCCCTCGCCCACCCGTACTTCCGTGTAGTACTTCATCGGAACCATGGAGAGCATCTGTTTCGTGACCTCTGCGCCGATCAGTGTCTCCTCCATGGAGACAATTTTCATCCCGTACTTGTCAAACACGTTCCAGAAAACATACTCTTTCCTCGTCGCAAAGGAAGTGAGCTTCCCGTTCATATAGATAAACCCCAGCGAACCGTCCGGTATTTCCATATGTACCGTGGCCTCCCGAAAGGCGGGATCTCTTTCCAGTATCTGGCAGGGCAGACCCAGATAGTTCATCTCGCCCGACATCTCCTCGATCTGCACCGTATAACCTGCTATCTGAGGAAAATGATAGGTCCCCGCCGTGATCATTTTCTGAAACACGCCGTTTTTTAATACAAATCCTGCCTGATTATCTCTGATGATATACTTCATCTTGACACCTCCCTGTATTAATGATCATTTTTCTTTGTTTTTTCTTCAATTACAATACTTTCTATCCCTCATTCATCCATCTTTTGCGGAAAACCGGTTGAGCAGGTTGTGGGGAGAAAGGACCGTTTGTCCTGATATTTTCTCCGATCCCGCAGATTTATGCTCCGCCTGGCATCTTCTGACTGACAGATCCTGTCAGCAGTATTTGCCGGACAGATTTCGTCACCCGAAACTGCCCTACAGCTTCTGCCCGGTACGTCTCACCGGACATTCTCTGCCCCGCAGTTTCTATCCGGATGCTGTAAACTGCCGGATCATCAAAAATATTCTCCACAGACCGCTGTTTCCCCTTCCATCCTGCGGTATCCCCGACCTTCTGGCAAAAGACGGACTGGCATCTGCTTTCGCTTATGCCTGAAATCGGGATAAAAGTATTTGATTTGCGCGGATTCGAACCGCAGACTTTACAGGTCTTGCCATTTTGTTGTGCGCTTTACCAACTAAGCTACCGTTTACACGGGAGGGATTTGAACCCCCGAAAACACAAATCCTTCTTAACCCTACGTTAAGTCTGGTGAAATATTTATGGCATACCGGACGGCACGCCGCCGGCACCGCCGGGCAGGAAGTACCTTCCAGATGCCCGCGCGTTATAAATTATTTCCTTCCTTTCATAGCACTGCCACGAATTACCGATGCAGTGCGAAACCGTAACCGAATTGCCAGTCTGACTGAAAAATCAACCTCCTGTCTGCTGACAAATTCCTTTTTGGCATACTAGCCCTTCACAACGCCCACAGTCTTTAATTTCCTCACAGGCGTAACCATATCCTGCTGCTGTTCCATCACCTGATCGATATCCTTGTAAGCGAACCGGCACTCCTCGGCCACATCGTTTTTCTTCCGTTTTCCCAGCACCACATCCTGCTCCTTCAGATCCACCATAACCTGCTCGATGCTGAACGCTTTCATGGCCCCCGATCTGGAATAGCTTCTGCCCGCCCCGTGGGAAGAAGTGCAGAAGGATTCTTTATTTCCCTTTCCCTCCACCACATAGCTGTAGGAACCCATGGCCCCGGGTATCACGGCCATCTCTCCTTCGCGTACTCTTGTGGCTCCTTTTCTGTGCACCCACACATTTTCATGATAGTGATTCTCCAACGATGCATAATTGTGATGGCAGTTGATCTCCTCTCCGAATTCCACGGTGTGATCCGTATGCTTCTCAATCAGCTCCTTTACCGTCGCGCAGGTCTTATGGAGCATTCGTTCTCTGTTCTCAAAGGCATAATCCAAAGCCAGGTTCATCCAGTTGATATACTGCTGCCCCTCCGCAGACTGCACAGGCAGGAAGGCCAGATGATACTCATCCTTCACTTCGCTGTACCATGTCTGATTGAGTTCTCTCGCTATCCCATGGAAGTGATCGCAGATCGCCTTCCCGAGATGGCGGCTTCCGGAATGGATCATGATACACAAAAATCCATCCTGATCCTCCTGCAGCTCAATAAAATGATTGCCGCCCCCCAAACTCCCCACCTGAAAGTAACCGTCATCGATCAGGGGCAGAAGCTCCGGATTCTGTTCATATTTTTCCATCTCCTGTTTTGCCAGGTCAAGCACCGCGGATTCCTGCGGCGTCTTATACCGCTCCGTATTTAACGGAATGGACCGCATGATATTTCCGATAATGGCCTGGATTAACGTCCCGTTCCCGGTCTGGATCCCACGGATATCCTCCACCCGAATATTGGTCGGCACAAAATCCATACCGCAGCCGATGTCCACGCCCACCGCGTTGGGAATGACCACATCCTTCGCCGCAATCACGCCGCCGATGGGCATCCCCTTCCCCGTGTGGGTATCCGGCATCAGGCACACCCATTTATGTAAAAACGGAAGCTGCGACAGATGATATGCCTGTTCCAGACAGCTCTCCTCCAGCTGACTGATATCTTTCAACCATATTTTGATTGGTAATCTCGTTTTTTCATTACATATTACAAACATGTTCGCGCCTCCTTCTCTTCGTTTCTTCCGTCTTACGTTTCCTGCTTCTCTCGATCTGTGCCTATTATAGGAAACATTTTCCGGAGAATCATTTCAAAAAAGTTGCGAAGTGTAGTAAAATATAGATAATATTGAATACAAACGAAATTTTGCAAAACTGATATCGGCAATTTGCCATACATTACATTTAAGGGGAAAAATCATGTCCGATTTTCAGGAACTGATAAAAAGTTTTCCAAAAACAAGGGAATACGTCCGGGATTTTTTCGTCTACGGTTTTAAAACCAGAGAGGAATTCAGGGAAAAAAGCCCCCGCACCTACGACAACGAACGCAGGCGCCTGGAAAGCTGGCTCGGGGATTATGTACGGAAGGACTATGTCTCAAGGAGTTCCAACATCTCTCAGGGAGTCAATATCTCCCAGGGAGTCAATATCTCCCAGGGAGTCAATATCTCCCAGGGAGTCAATATCTCCCTTGCTATAGACAGCAACCTTCTCGACACCAACCCGTTATTTCAGGTATGGAAGACGAAGAGTTTCACCGACAACGATATCGTGCTGCACTTTCTGATACTGGATCTGCTGTCAGACAGCAGAGAACTGACCGCCGAGGAGATCACGGAACATCTGCTCGATGAATACGAAGCGCTGTTCGATGTTCAGACCGTCAGGAGAAAATGCAATGCCTACGAGAAAGAGGGCCTGTTACAGAAAAAGAAAGTCGGAAAAACCATTGTCTTTTCTCTGAACCTCTCCCTGATCTCCTGGATAAGAGACCGGGAAAACATGGCGGACGCGCTTTCTTTTTATCAGATAGCGGAAAGTTTCGGCGTTGTTGGAAATTATCTGACCGAAAAACTGGATCACCGTAATCAAAGCTTCCGGGCAAAACACAGTTTCTGCGTACATACCCTGGAAGATGAGATCCTCCTGAAGCTTCTGGACGCCATGAACGGGAAGCAGGAAGTGCATCTGGAAATGAAAAGTTCCAGGCGCGGCACTGCAAATACTGCGGACTGTACGCCCCTGCAGATCTTCACCAGCACAAGAAGCGGCAGACGTTTTCTGTGCGGTTATGTCAAACACAGCAGGCGCTTTACCTGTTATCGGCTGGACACGATCAGGACTGTCACACCCCTGCAGCGGTTGCCGAAATATGATGAACTGCTCTCCATACTTGACCGAAACAGAGAACATCTCTGGGGTGTATCTTTTCATGGCGGCAGCCGCCATCTGGAAAAACTGACTATGAAACTGCAGGTTTTCGCGCCTCGCGAACAGTATATCGTCAACCGCCTGAAACAGGAAGGCCGGCACGGCACGGTCACAAAACTGGAACAGAACGTCTATCAGTACGAGATTGAGGTCTTCGACTGCAACGAGATGCTGCCCTGGATCCGCACTTTTATCGGCAGGATCCTGTCGCTCACATGCACGGATAAGTCCGTGGAACAGCTCTTTTATCGGGATCTGCAGACCATGTACCGAATGTATCAGATAGAGGAAACAAAATAGCATCATACAGGAGACATAAAATGGAACTCTTCTCAGAAATATACAGCTGTTATTATCAGCTATTACGACATATCCTGTGCAGTCAGAATGCCCTGACCATGCAGGAGATCCGTGAACAGATCTCTCAGGAAGGCTTTGGAGAAAGTATGCTCTCCATCATCCCCAAACTGGAAGACGGCTCCTGGAATCTGTTCAAAAAGGATGGGGATCTGTACCGCTCAAAAATCTCCTCTGCCTTCACCGTCCCCCTGTCCGCACTTGAAAAGTCCTATCTCAAAGCGCTGCTTCTCGATCCCCGCATCGGCCTTTTTCTTGACAGGGAGCAGGTGGAATACCTGCAAAACGCACTGGCTGCGGTCTCCCCTCTCTGGAAACCGGAACAGTTTTACTGTTTCGACCGGTTTTCGGACGGCGATCCTTACGCCGATGAAAACTACCGCTCCTGTTTCCGCACCCTGCTGCAGGCACAGAAGCAGAACCGGTATGTGGACATCGACTACACTTCCCCGAAGGGCAACCGCTTACACCACCACTATGTCCCCGCCCGTCTGGAATACTCGGTGAAAAATGATAAGTTCAGGCTCCTGGCTCTGCAGCCTGTTTCGTCTTCTTTCGCTCTGCGCTCCCGCGGCAAAAACCGGAATCTTGCACACTGGAAGACCGATGCTCCTTTGATGAATTGCGCCGCACTGCAGAGCACGCAGGAAAACTCAGTTGATTCCTGCCCGAAGAATAATCTTTCCCGGGCGGATGCAAGTACACTGCGCCATGCGCAGGAAACCACGAATTTCAAACTGGAGATCCTCAACATATCCCGCATCCGCAGCGTCAGCCTGCTGGAAAAAAGACTCCCCGCCCCCGCGGATCTGAACGCCATCATCAGACGCACCTACTACAGGGAGCCCCTGAAGCTGCGTATCGTCAACAGGCGCAACGCTCTCGAGCGCGCCATGCTGCACTTTGCAAACTATGAAAAAAACACTACAAAAATAGATGAGGACACCTACGAATGCCTCATCTACTATAATCAGGGCATGGAGACCGAGTTGTTAATCGAAGTCATGTCCTTCGGCCCCATGCTCCAGGTGATCGGTAACGACAGATTTTTAAATCTGTTGAAAAACAGGCTGCACAGACAGTATGGTATCGCGCCGTCTGTTCAGTAACCGTTTCTGGCAGATGCCCTGTTGCTGTCTGCCAAAAACATATTCATTCCTTTTCCTGATCTGCCCTTTTTTATGCAAACTGAATTGATTGGTCTGCTAATTCTTTTATCGTATCAAGGGATAATTCTGTATAATCGTCTATATCTTCCATAATTTTGCACATGGCCGCCACTCCTATCCCATCCTACCTAAAATGCCTTGCTTTTTAGCAAGTGCTTCATAATTCATATCATCGGGATCAGTGCATGAAAAATCATACATTAGCTTTCCAATTTCATCGTTGCCTCTATGAGTTTTATTTCATATCGTTTTTCTATCTCTTCACATGTCTACCTGATTTGCACAGCACCCTGTACACGGACCTCTCCCCGGCAGGTTCAGCATTTAGCCTCCGAGAAGGCCGCCGCTTCCCTCACCCACCCCATCAGCTCATCGTCTATCTCATCGACTTCCGAAATGAGAACATGATACGTCCACCGCCCGGGATAAGGCTCCACCGCTGCATCTATGCGAGAAGACTCCACCCGGTATCCCAGCCCGAAAGTCACAACGATATAGACCTCCGGCCTCTCTTTCGCCTTCCGCACCGGCAAAAAAGAGACGAACGCGAAATTGTGTCTCCCTGCAAAAGCGATCTGCGTCTTCTGCACTTTTACCTTCACGTTCTCCACCACGGCAAAAACTTTTTGTTCAAAGGTCTCATAAAGCGGTAGCGCTCCCGGCTTCCCGTCAAAAAAGTATAATATATTTTCGTTCATTTTCCGTACCTTTCGAATATGCCATTTATCTGTCATTCATAATATGTCCGCTCCAAAAAGTCGGCCACGACACGCTCCAGAGATAAAGGCACGCTCCACCTGCATCTTATACTCTCCTGCTTCATCTATCAGCAGAACGGCTATTTTGTCAAAGCGGACTCTCTGCCCCGGATCATACAGCGGACATCCGAATCTTTCTGCAACGGACAACTTCTCTTCCTTAATAATTATACCTTGTTATATCTGATTCTGTAAACCGTTAAACGATAATTTGCCACCGCAGGCGCTTTGTATCTTCCTGTTCATAACTAATTTCTGCAGCAGCTTTCAAAACGGATTATCGCTGGCTCCATAGCCAAAATTGATCACAGTACTCTCTTTATAGTCCTCCCAAACCTCCAGATAATCCTCCTCCGAAACGGTCTCTTTGTTGCCCTCCACATCTGTCCGCTCACAGGAGGTATTCCCTTCCGTGTCAAAAACCTCCTCATACTGTGTGACTTTCCACCGCAGTTCTTTCCCGTCAAACGCATACGCGGTAACACCGTGTTCCGAAGCTGTGTAAATGCACTGCTCCCCATAGCTGACCGGCCAGGCCGTCCCCAGGCTTTCTATCCTCTCTAACGTATAAAATTCTCCGTCCACACTGTAATATACCTTACAGGAAAGAGCCGCATTATGTCCGTTACCATCATCATAAGTCATATCTGTCGTAAACAGGACATCATTTTTCTCACCGATATCCTGCAGGGAATACTGTTCCTCATCCCCTAACCCCGCAATAATCTCCCCATACAGATCTTCATTGCTCTCTTTTTCTGCGCTTCCGCATCCTGTAAACAGGCACAGAAACAGTGCCGTTATCAGATATCTGCCGCCATATTTTGTCATGCCATTTAACCTTTCAGGCAAAACTGCCCTATCCTTTCTGTTCTCCGTATTATTTCTGTCCCTCTTCCCGATTCTGTTTTATCTGTTTTTCCTCCTGTCCTTTCTGTTCTTTTTTACATTCTGCTTCGCCCATCGCTTCTAACCATTCGATATACCGGCCATACTCACCGCTTCCTGTTCTTCACCATATAGACCAGGCACAGAATAAGTCCCACCGCTCCTGCCAGAACCGCCGGGATTATCAATTTTGAATAATTCACAGGCAGAGCCTGATAGCCACCGGTCGCCATATACCTGTACAGCATATACTCCAGACTCAGTGTGGTTGTCTCCAGCATCTTCTCGAATCCCGCCAGAATGATACCGATGGCCAGAAACAAAAACCCGCTGCAAAACAACAGATTCATCTTCCTGTTATGGGCATTGATCCGCATCAGATCTTCTAATGTGATCTGCGTACTTTTCAGTTCCTCACAATTTTTTTCTTCCACATGATTTTCCTCCTCCAACAATAATTCCTCCAGAGAAGTGTGAAATAAAACGGAAAGCCTGACCACACTCTCCACATCCGGCATCCCGGTTCCGTTCTCCCACTTTGACAATGTCTGTCTGGAAATATTCAGCTTTTCCGCTAACTGCTCCTGCGTCATGCCGGACAGCCTTCTCAGTTGATAGATTTTCTTTCCCAATTCCATATCGCACTCTCCTTCCGTGCCATTATTTTATCCGGATATTGATCTGAAAATAAAGCAATGAACGTTTACAATACCGCTCTGTATTTTTACAGGGCTGCGTTCTGTACGCATATAACGTTCCTTAATACAAGTAAACCGGCATAATAATATAAAGAAAATGGTGTACAACGGAAATGACCACGTAAATATACGTGGTCATTTCCGGCACTTTACTTTAATTCTTTAACACATCAATACCTGTTATATTTTATTTTGAGAAATATTCAAAAAACAGTCTAAGAATCACTGCAGGATGTTTTCAAAATCCGTATCTCTTTTCCAGTCCATCAAACTCCTCATCTGCTGCACTGTATCTGCCGTCTGTAATGTTTACTTCCTGTCATATAGCTTCGCGAGTCCGGCCATTTCCTCCGCCAGCTCCTCCGTCAACTCTCCAGGCAGAAGCCTCCACTTCCAGTTATTCCCCAGGGTGGAGGGCAGATTCATCCTGGCGCTGTTATCAAGCCCCAGATAGTCCTGGATCGGGATCACCGCCGTATCCGCCGTAGAGGAAAGCGCCGCCCTTATCATCGCCTGACGGATATCTCTTTTCCTTTTTACATTCAGATATCTCATGGTAAAAGAGACCGTCTTTCTCTTTGCATTCTTCAGCCAGCCCTCTATCGTATCATTATCATGGGTTCCGGTGTATACCACCGCATTCCTCTCATAATTGTGAGGCAGATAGGCACTGTCAGAGCCCCCGTCAAAGGCAAACAACAGTACTTTCATCCCCGGATAACCGCTTTTTTTCACCAGCCGCAGCACGGAAGGCGTCAGATATCCCAGATCCTCCGCGATCACATTCATCTTTCCCAGTTTATTCTTCATCACCTGGAAAATATCGTAGCCCGGCCCCTTTTCCCAGTGTCCGAACTGTGCGGTTGGATCCCCATAAGGGATAAAATAGTACTCATCGAATCCCCTGAAATGATCGATCCGCAAAATATCATAGAGTTCATAACACCTGGCGATCCGCCTGATCCACCAGTCATATCCTGTCTCTTTGTGGTATTCCCAACGGTAAAGCGGATTACCCCAGAGCTGTCCCGTAGCGGAAAACGCATCCGGCGGGCAGCCTGCCACACCCACAGGTTTTAAATCCTCATCTAACTGGAACAGTTCCGGCGATGCCCAGACATCCGCCGAATCATAGGCCACATAGATCGGAATGTCGCCGATAATCTGAATGCCCTTCTTCGCCGCATAGGCCCGCAGCGCCGACCACTGCTTTGAAAACAGATACTGCTGGAACCGGATAAAGCCGATCTCCTCCGCATATGTTTCCCGGTACTGCCGCAGGGCGTCAGGCTTTCTGAAACGGATATCCTCATCCCATTCAATAAAACTCTTCCCGCCGAACGCACTCTTTACGGCCATATACAGTCCATAATCATCCAGCCAGTACGCGTTGTCCTCACAGAATTTCCGGAATGCCGGGTCCTGTTCTATCCCGCTGTTCGCGCAGGCTTTCCGCAGAACGGTAAACCGGGTTTCATAAATTTTTCCGTAATCCACATATCTGTCTTTCATGCCTTCTGTTCCGGCCGGCGCCTCTGTCAGAAGATCTCCCTCACAGTCCTCCTGCGTGATCCACCCCGCTTCGATCAACTCCTCCAGATCAATAAAATAGGGATTGCCCGCATAGGTGGAAAAGGACTGGTAGGGGGAATCCCCATAGCCGGTAGGCCCCAGGGGCAGGATCTGCCACAGAGACTGCCCGGCTTTTTCCAGAAAATCCACAAACTCATAGCATTCTTTTGAAAATCCCCCGATCCCGTACTTCGACGGAATGCTTGTAATCGGTAACAATACGCCGCTTCTTCTCATAACCGCCCTCATCTTTGCAGCTTCATTTACTGCGTTTTGCATTATATTATAAACTTTTGCAGTTGTCACATGGTTTTCGGCAGATGCCAGATATCTGCATTATACTCCTCAATGGTCCTGTCGGAAGAGAAAAATCCCGCTTTTGCAATATTGTGCAGCATCATCTTTTTCCACTTTGTCCTGTTCTCATAGTCCGCAAAGGCCTGATCTTTCACCTTAATGTAATCCTCCAGATCGAGCAGCGTCATAAACCAGTCCTTGTTTAACAGTTCGTCGTGCAGTCTCTTTAAGTTCTCCTTATTCCCCACTGCCAGGGCCTGCTTACCGACAATAAAGTCCACCGCCTCTTTGATCACTTTACTGTTTTCATAGTATTCCTTCGATACATAGCCCGGTTTCCCCTTTTTCTTTTCCTCATAGTAACCGATGACCGTATCAGAATCTTGGCCGAAGATATAAATATTGTCGTCGCCCACCAGCTCATGGATCTCCACGTTGGCGCCGTCCGCTGTACCTAAAGTCACCGCACCGTTCAACATGAATTTCATGTTACCGGTACCGGATGCCTCCTTGGAAGCAAGAGATATCTGCTCGGAAATATCGCAGGCCGGAATGATCTTCTCTGCATAGCTGACATTGTAATTTTCCACCATCAGCACTGTCATGTACGGGCTGACATCTTTGTCATTATTTACGATCTCCTGCAGCACAAGAAGCAGATGGATGATATCTTTCGCGATCACATAAGCCGGCGCCGCTTTCGCACCGAAAATAAAGGTAAGCGGTCTCTCAGGCTTTTTGCCGCCCTTGATCTCCAGATACTTATGGATAATGTACAGCGCGTTCATCTGCTGTCTCTTGTATTCATGGAGCCTCTTGACCTGAATATCAAAAATAGAGTTCGGATCCAGATCTACCCCTTCCATCTCTTTCACATAAGCTGCCAGTTCCTGCTTTTTCGTCCGCTTGATCTCGGCAAGCTTATCAAGTACCGCCGCATCATCCTCAAAAGCCAACAGTTTTTCCAGCTCACCCGCATCTTTCCTGTAACCTTTGCCGATCAGGCCTGTGATATAAGCCGCCAGTTCCCTGTTGCTGGACAGAAGCCACCGTCTGAACGTAATGCCGTTTGTCTTATTATTAAACTTTTCCGGATAGATCTCATAAAAATCATGGAGTTCCGTATTTTTCAAAATCTCCGTATGGATCGCCGCCACGCCGTTCACCGAAAAGCCATAGTGGATATCGATGTGTGCCATATGTACCCTGTTGTCCCTGTCGATGATCCAGATGCTCTCATTCTTCGGATATTTTTCCCGCACTTTTGCATCCAGTTCTTTTATGATCGGCACCAGTTTCGGCACCACCTTCTCCAGATAGGCAAGCGGCCATTTCTCCAGCGCTTCCGCCAGGATCGTGTGGTTTGTGTAGGCGCAGGTTCTGCTCACCACCTCGATGGCCTCATCCATGGTGAAGGCCTTATCCTCCACCAGGATCCGAATCAGTTCCGGGATCACCATGGTGGGATGGGTATCGTTGATCTGGATCACGCAGTAATCATAAAGCCTTCTCAGATCCTGCTTCTTTTCCTTCATCTCCTGCAAAATAAGCTGGGCGCCGTTGCTGACCATAAAGTACTGCTGGTAGATCCTCAGCAGATTCCCTGCCTCATCAGAGTCATCGGGATACAGAAACAACGTCAGGTTCTTTTCGATCTCTTCCTTGTCAAAACTGATACCATCTTTCACAATGCTCTCATCCACAGACTCAATATCAAACAGATGCAGCTTATTGACGCCACTGTCATATCCCACTACGTCAATGTCATAAAGCCTTGACTTCACTGTCATGTCCCCAAAAGACACATCAAAGGTCGTGTCAGTCTTCTTTAACCAGCTGTCTTTTTCAATCCACCCGTTGGGCTCCGCCTCCTGGAGTTTATCCCTGAATACCTGCTTAAACAGCCCAAAATGATAATTCAGGCCAATGCCGTCACCGGACAGTCCCAGTGTCGCAATGGAATCTAAAAAACATGCCGCCAGACGTCCCAGACCGCCATTCCCAAGGGAAGGCTCCGGCTCCACTTCCTCAATTTTTGACAGCTCTTTGCCGTACTTTTTCAGAATCTTTTCCAGATCCTCATAGATCCCCAGATTGATCAGGTTATTGGACAGGAGCTTCCCGATCAGGAATTCCGCAGAAATATAGTAAAGCTTCTTCTCCCCGGTGATTTCTTCCGTGACCTCTGTCATCTCTTTTGTCAGTTCCAGGACGGCATAATAAACTTCCTCATCCGTACAGTCTGCAATGCCTTTCCCATATCTCTTCTCCGCTAACATTGCAAGCTGCGTTTCCATGTTCAGCTGTAACACTTTTCTTGGCATCTGTAATTCTGTCATAGTGATCCTCCTGATTCTATTTTGTTTTTAATTTGCAGATCTTATCTAACCATATAAATGTCTGCTGCATTGTGTTCTCAACATCCGAATATTATCCTGATTCTGCCGCTACCCTGTCCGGGCGTCCGTCCACCTTAATCCCTTCACGCAATAATATCCAGATACTTCATCCTCACGATCGTATGGGGCAGGACTACTTCCCTGCCTTCCCCACCCCGCAGAAGATATTGCAGCTCTTCCACTGCCGCAGCGGAAACCCCCGCAAAGTTCTGCTGCACCGTGTTCATCTGCTTTCCGGCATAGCCCATAAGCACTAACCCGTCAAACCCGCAGACCGGCCGGAAGATATCCATCTCGATCAAAGCCCGCATAGCCCCGATGGCCATCAGATCGGAACCGCAGACGATCACATCCTTACTCTTTGCGTACTGGAAAGTCAGATTCCTGGCCTTCAGTTCACTGAAATCTCCGTAGCGGACAAACAATTTGCAGGAGAGCTCCTTTGCCAGTTCCTCGATCCCGACAAGCCGCTGTGCTCCCGGGTAGGAATTCTTTTTTCCTGCGATATACAGGATCTTTTTCGATTTGTTCTCCAGTATCGTCTTCCTCGCCACATCGATCTGGGCCTGCCTGTGATCAATCCCGATGCAGGAAACCGTCCCCGCCCGGTAGGACGCATCCACCAGCACTACCTTGAAGGCACCTTTTTCCACTACCTCCCAGATCACCCTGTCATTGGGAGATATCCCATAGACAATGATACCTTCTATGCTCTGGGCCTTAAAATACCGGATGACCTCTGCCACCGTTTTTCCCTTCAGCATGGAAAAGAATACGGTGATCAGATCCAGTTTCTTCTCCTGTGCTTTCTGGATAGCCCCCGCCATATACTGCATGTCGATCTCGTCGATCGCCTTGGTCTGGGTATTCAGGTTCATCAGCAGCGCGATCCTTCCTGCCTGCTTGGAAGAGAGAGCTGCCGCGATGGAGTTCGGCACAAACTCCAGTTCCTTCGCCGCCGCTTCCACCTTCCTCTTAGTCGCCTCGCTGACGCCCGGATATCCGTTCAGTACCTTTGATACCGTGGAGATCGCCACACCCGCCTGTTTTGCCACATCTTTGATCGAAACCATTTCTGCTCCTGTTTTTATTATTTAGAAAACGTTTTCCACTGCTACTATAATACAATAAGGCGGCAGTGTCAAGAATTTTTTTAATTTTTATAAAAGCTGTCTCTGACGGCTTTATCAAAGTTCAAAGACGCATCTCTATCACGGTATCTCAATGATGAATTGTTCATCATACTTATCGTTCAAGTCATCGTAGGTCATTCTGATTTTATCCTCCGAAAGCCATTCCACCCCGAAAAACACTGTCTCCATAAAACCTCCCCCCGGGTAAGTCCAAAGGTACTTTTTCCAGAACCGCTCCTTTTTGTAGACATATGGCCGACATACATGATCATATTCCACGATGATGGTATTTGTGCCCTGGGGGGAAGTATAGACCTCACGATATGACACCAATAAAGCGTCACAGCAGCCCCGTAGCAGGGTAACTACCAGGAAAAGCGCCGCCAGTACGGCAATATATTTGATCCACTTACCCTTCATCATTTTCCTCCCCGGCTTTCTCCTTAATCACAGACAAATTTTAACATGTTCCCCTGCATTATTCAACGGATTTACACAGTCTGGTCATTATTCCACACGCTCCTGCTTCAATACAATTAAAGCCCCTCTCCCTCACTTCACCTCCTCCTGCAGTCCGTCTGGGCCGGGCCGTCGATCAGATGCCCCTCTTTATCAAACCGGGAGCCGTGGCAGGGGCAGTCATAAGTTCCCTCTTCCGGATTCCATTCCAGCCTGCATCCCATATGGGGACAGTTCGGGCCGATCTCCCTATCCCCAGCGGGCAGAAGATGCTTCATAAGCCCCTTCACCGTGTGAGCGCCATGCACCGCAAGTTCTTTCGCCGCCTGGGCTGTGAACCGTCTTCCGGGTGAAAAAATATCCACCTCGGGGCAATCCCGTCCGTCAATCAGCGCCGTCAGGATCCGCGCACTGACCATGGCCGTAGTTATTCCCCATTTTCCAAACCCTGTGGCCACATACCAGTCCGGCTTTGCCCTGGAAAACCGTCCAATATAGGGCAGCCCGTCTAACGTCATACAGTCCTGGGCTGACCAGCGAAGCACTTCATGGCATCCGGGATAAAGCTCTTTTGCTTTTCTGCGCAGCATCTCATATCTGCACCCTCCGCCCGGTCTGTCCTTCTGATTCGTCCCGGTCCGATGGCTGCCCCCGCCAAGTAACAGCATATTCCCGCAGGAGCGGAAAGAAAGCCCCTCCCGGTCGATGCCCAGATACATGCCCTCCGGTCTCTCTACGTTTTCCAATGCCACTACATAACTTCTCTCCTGATACATTCTGGCAAAATAATAACCCGGCACATTGACAAAAGGATAGTGGGCCGCAAACACAATATGCTCCGCCGTCACACATCCTCTGTCCGTCTCCACTCTGTGATCTTCCACCCGCAGCACTTTTGTCTGCTCGTACACCTCCACCTCCTCCGCCAGCCGCGCCAGGAATTTCAACGGATGGAATCTCGCCTGCCCTTCAAACCTTGTCACCCCTGCCACCGGAAAAGGGAGCTCACAATCTGTCCTGAAAGAAGCTTTTATGCCAAGAGACTTCGCCGCCTCCGCTTCCCTTTTCAGAACCTCCGTCTCCCTTTCGGAGTACAGGCAGGCCGGACATCTGACAAAATCGCAGTCGATCGCCTTTTCCCCGATCAGCCTTTCGTATTCTCTAATGGCTTCCTCATTCACGCGGGCGTAATGCTCCGCCATAGATCGCCCGAATGTGCGGATCAGATAGTCGTACACCAGATTGTGCTGGGATGTGATCTTCGCCGTGGTATTTTTCGTCTGACCGCTGCAGATCCTGTCCGCCTCCAAGACGAGCGCCCGGATTCCCGCCTGTTCTAGGTAATATGCCGTTAAAATCCCCGCGAGTCCTGCTCCAATCACGACAACAGGCGCCTCCCTGTCTCCGGAAAGCGCCTCCCTTTTTCTGATTTCCATATGTTTCATCCAGACAGATTCCATCTTATGCCTCCTCCATGTCTCATCCCTGCCTGACAGTACCTGGTCAGAGATGAAGTTACTCAAACATAAGGACAGCCCACATAGTGTATCATCCTTATATTGGATAGCATATACTGAAATCCGGCTATTATACGGTTTCCGGGAAACTGCCGATGACATCCCGGATCCCTTTACCGGTATTTTCTACATTTTTCCTGCCTGCGCTCTGTATTTATCCGTTCATCTGCATTGCTTTGTTGTTTTCCCTCATACAGGACTCCGTTCACCAGATCCGCAAAAATCTCCGGATCTTCCAGATAATCGTTCTCATAGACATCTTCTCTACCCATGTCCGTCTCCTCCCTCATTCTCTTTTTCCATATAAGGGAGTCTTTTATTTTCACGAATGTGACCGGATAAATCAGAAATCCAAGAAGTTCCCAGATATGTGACTATATACTACCAAAAATAGTTATGCTTTTCAACAGTTTTTCTATAAACCTATAACCGCCCTTATTCACTCGTTGGTGCTGTATAGTTGCTCTGCACAGCAGCAGGAATTTCATCATATTGCACCTCTTTCCATTCAAGAACACCTCGGATCGGCATTACCGTTAAACGGATAAACGCTCCCTCTTTCAATTCCTTTGATGTTCCGAATGTAATGTCTTTTCCTTTTCCATTCTCATCGTAAGAAAATAAAGTGTATGAGTAATCCATACTTCCGCTAAAGTTAATTACACCGCCTTTTGATTCGGTCTGTTCTATTTTACTGTTATCAATCTGTGAATAATAGTATGTGCTGCCGGTTCCCGAAAGGAACCACATACAAAAACCAATAAAACCTACAATAAGTATTACAACTGCGACAATCCCGATAGTCAGTTTTCTCTTCATTCCGATATCCTCCACTTACCAACCTTTTTTTGTTGTTTTTTTATGCTTTTTTGCTGCCTTAACTGATACGTTTCCTTTTGCCGTGAATACAAAAACAGCAGTAATCATCAATACTACAATCATACTGAGCAGGCAGAGGAACACGTTCCAATGCACAGCCGCATCATAGCTTCGGTAACTGATCAGGCCTAAACTCGCAGTAACCGGATAAACATTTGCTAATGTTATATTTCCAGAGGCAAACATACCACCATAGCCATAAACAAAAGCAATAATTGTTCCAACCATGTGTCCGTTCGGGATGCGGGTGGCGAATGCAATCACAGGCATAACCGCAATATACAAAAACAGACAGTTGAGAATAATCTGGATAAATGTTTGCAATATGGATGCTACAGACATTCCAGGAAATCCCATTATCAAATTGGCAATTACCGTAAATGCGGCACTTACCAGCCCAAAAAACAAAGACAGCAATGTACATACAAGCAGCTTTCCCCACAACAGACTGCTATAAGGAATGGGAATCGTCATAATACTTTTCAGCGTATCATCTTTCCCTTCCCTTGCTATGATATATCCGGCAATGAGGGCAATGCACATGGGGAAAATCGTTGTGGCATTATTTTTGATCACCTGTTCTGTAAAAAAGGCAAATGTCCAGACTGTTCCGTCCTTTGCTGTTGTGGAAAAAATCGTCAATACAACGGAAAGCAACATCAGGAAAACACCCGCCCATATCATATGATACCGCTTTAACTTCCATATTTCGGTCTTAACCATGCGAACCATATCATTCATCCCCTCTCTTTTTATACATATAATCAATCACGATGACAGAAAGCAAAGCGATAACGGCTAAAATAATGATTGTCTGAAATGTAGTTGGAACCAAATATTCCAACACTCCCACACCATTCATAGCGCCATGCGCAGTTAAATCCCCTCCAGCCCACAGGGTTGTAAGCGGGATTGGCATCAGCCAGCACATCAACTTGGGCAGTGCGCCAAAAGATGATTCAGCCGTCATACTAAAAACACTGTAAAAAACACATAGCAAAACAGAAAATACATAGTTCTTGCTAAAGAATACCACGAGGACAATTAACGGCAGCGTCCCGGCTGTAATAAAAATCCCCATTTCCAGTGCAAAAAATAATTTGTAAGCAATGTTATCTACTTCCGCCACCAGTCCGCCGCACAGGATTGATATAAAAGCTGATGTCAGGCTAAAAAGAATCCCAAAAAAGAACAGGACAATAATCTTTGCCAAAATCATCTGTGTGCTGGTTATAGGAATGGTGCGCAGGCTTTTAAAGGTATCGTTATCCCGTTCCATAAAAAAGAGCATGGCTGCAATCACCCCGATCATACACGGCAAAAGCAATTCTATTCCAAATGCCATGACCGACTGATAATAATCATTGAAAATCGCTATTTTGCTGTCATATTGTCCTGCCGTCTGCGGCATTGTCATCAAGTAAGTCAGCGGTATGGGAAATAAAAATGCAGAAAGAATGACTAGCCATATAAATTTTTTGCGTTTTAATTTTGCAAATTCGCAAATAACCAGTTTAAGCAATCCCCTCACCCCCTGTTACACGTTTAAAGTAATCTTCAAGGCTTTCTTCGCAAGTATGGGCTTCCGATACTTCTAAGCCATTTTCCACAAAAGCAGTAACAATTCTTCCTATTGGTAAATCAAGATTATGCACCTGTATATTGTGGTCGTCCTGTATGGTAAACCGGCTCTCATGGAAGATACGTTCTAAAATTCTTGCCGCCTGTGCCGTATCAGAAACAATAAACCGAATATGTTTGCTGCTCTTTGCTTCCAGTTCTGCAAGACTTTCTTCTTCCAGCAGTGTACCATGGTCGATAATGCCTATATCGTCTGCCAAAAGTGCAATCTCGGAAAGGATATGGCTGGAAATCAATATTGTTTTTCCACGCTCATTGCAGAGAGCACGGATAAAGGAACGGACTTCTGCAATTCCAATCGGGTCAAGACCGTTGATCGGTTCGTCCAAAATCAAAAGCTCCGGGTCGTGCATAATGGCAAGGGCAATCGCCAGCCGCTGCTTCATACCAAGTGAATATTGGGAAAACAGCTTTTTATCTTTGTAAGGCAGACCAACTAAATCAAGTGCGTTTTTAATTGCGCCTCGGTTCGGCACTCCCCGCAGAGTAGCAAAAATGCGCAGATTTTCGGTGGCTGTGAGATTAGGATAGAAGCCGGGAGATTCAATCAGACTGCCAATACGGGGCAACAGCCTTTTTTCATTTGCCTGTAAGGGCTTCCCCCAAATCGTCACTTCCCCGGAAGTCGGCTGTGTAAGTCCAAGCAGCATCTTCATGGTCGTTGTCTTTCCGGCTCCATTTCTGCCAAGTAGACCATAGATACGCCCTTTTTGAACATGAATGTTCAGATTGGCAACACTTTTTTGTATTCCGTATTGCTTTGTAAGATTTTTCGTTTCAATTACATATTTGCTCATTGCGAAACCTCCTTTTCATATCTGCCATTCTACCACGCCAACCTTGCATTAACCTTGCACCAATCTTGCATTAACCTTGCAATTTGGAAAAGGCAGATTTTTACAAATAATTACTCCCGCCGTAAGGGGGCGGGAGCTGATTAGTCTATCAAAGGAAAAAACAGGGTGAAAATTGTTCCTTTCCCCGGTGTGCTGTCTGCCGTTATTGTTCCGTTTAATTTTTCAACAAGCTCATGTACGATAGACAGACCAAGACCGCTGCCTTTTTCAGACCGCCCCTTATCGCATTTATACAGCCGATCAAAAATATGCTTTAAATCCTCCTTATCAATCCCTATTCCATTATCAGACAGGAGAATTTTTATATTCCTGTTCTGTTCCGATAAAACTATTTCAATTTTATCTGCATGGCTATGGGAGATTACATTTTGTATCAGGTTGTTTAATATCCGCATATATCCGTCCGGGTCAATCTGCACCCGGAAAGGCTGTTCTGGAATGTCAATCGTGAAATCTACTTGTACATCTTCAAATATCGGTATCCAGTCAATTAGTATATTGCGCGTCAGCTCTGTTAAATCAATCTCCGCTATGTTCATGGAAAATTCATTAGAACCTAACTTAAACCAATCAAAAAGCACGTCTATATATTCTTTCAAGTCATGCGCTTTCCGGCGGGCAGTTTCTATATAGTCGTCACGTTCTTTTCCGTTTACAATCCCTTTGTGTGCAGCGTCCAAATACCCAATCAGTGTGGTAAGCGGTGTCCTTACATCATGGGAAAGGCTCGTCATAAGCTGCCTGTTTGTTTCGTCCGTCTGGTGACAGGCAGAAAGCCTTTTTTCATAAGACAGGATAATATCGTTGATTGCATAAGCAAGGGGGGCAATAAGCTCATGTGTTTCTGCTAAAATACGCCTGTTTCCATTCCCATTTTTTATATCTTCCAAAGCATCAGATATTTCCGAAATCTCCTTTTTTACACGCCGGACGGTCCGCACAGAACTGCAAACAGATAAAAGGACAATCACTATTTCAATCACAATGACAGCTTCTGTATACAACGGTCATACCTCCTTACTGAAACGATAGCCAATCCCTTTTACTGTCTGGATATATTTAGGGCTTCCGGGATTTTCTTCTATTTTTTTCCGTAAACGGCTAATGATTGCCATAATATTACTATCATCATACACATATTCCTCGCCCCATACTTTTTCATATATTTGCTGTTTTGTCAGTATTTTCCCTTGATTTTTAGCAAGGAACAGAAGAAGATCAAATTCTTTCGGGGGAAGTTCATATTCTCCATTTATTGTGACAATGGAACGGCTATTAAAATCAATCGTCAACCCGTCAAACTCAAATTTCTGTGTCTGTCCGTCTTTTGGGTTGAAACGGGTATAGCGTCTAATCAATGAAACAATACGGGCAATCAGCTCGTCCATATCAAAAGGTTTTGTTAAATAATCATCGGCTCCTGCCCGCAAACCACGCACTTTTGAAGCACTGTCATTTTTTGATGTGAACATTAAAATAGGCAGACTGCTTTCCTGTCTAATCTGTTCTAATGTTTCAAAGCCATCGAAACCGGGCATCATTACGTCCAGTATGACAAGCTGGTATTCCTTTTCTTTTAGTTGCAGCAAGCCGGATTTCCCAGAATAGCAACAGTCAGCTTCTATACACTCTTGTAAAATACTTTGCTTGATTAGTGCGCAAAGCTCTCTATCATCATCAATAATTAAAACTTTATTCATGTTTTTTGTTCCCTTCTGCTTTCAACCGGGCATCTGTTGGTTTTTCTGCGTCTTTTGGTATCAGCCATAGCCGACTAAATTTTGCTACACCCGGTATGCGGTTTTCCTCACATAGCTTTTGCACCCGTCTTTCTGAAATGCCCCATTTCTTCGCCGCTTCCGGGGCAGAAATAAACTCTAACATTTTCGGTCTCCCTCGCTTTCCTAAGTTCTATCACTATAATTATATACGGTTAGCCGAATAAATTCAAGAAATTAAATAATGCTTGGCATTTTAATCGTCTTGTACGGTGTTGCAGGTAGTGAGGGAACTATCAAGAGAGTTTGGGATATTTCCCAACAAGCAAATCTGTCCGGCAAGCCGCAGACGGGCAGATTTACGGAAAAGGGTACTGTTTTCCCGTCAAAGGGAGAGTGGTTAGGGGAACGGAAAGGAAGGAAAGGGATAGGAAAAGGTGTTTTGTATATCTGTATTTCTTTTCTCTTTACTTAGTAAATTAGTATTTAATATATCTTTATTTAATTGCATTGGATTTTCCAATATCGGGCAAACTCGGTTGAGATTCTTTTGGAAAATAGGCATAGCTTCAGCACTCCTTTTGCTGTAGGTATGTTACGCAATAGAACGCCATTTTGCCGAGGGTAGCTATAAATCCTTATCTCCGGCATAAACACGCCCGCAAAGCCGCTTGTAGCAAGGCTCTTTTTGTTTCTATTGCGTAACATAAGGCTATAAAAACCGGCGTTCCCGTTCTCCCTGTTATGGGATAGAGAAACGCCGTGTCTGTGTCATATTCAATTTTCTTTTATTCGTTCAATGCTGTACTGATATTAGAGCTTGCAGAATTCCGGGCGGCATATCAAGGCTCTTTCCCTTAAAAGTAGTAAATTGGTACTAAATTCAGCTTGAAATCCTGCTTGTCTGCCTGTAAATCAAGGCTTTTTTGAGATAATCAACCATTTTATAGAAATAGTGTACCTTTCACGGCGGCCGATCCGTCCTACTGTCTGGGAAGATGTATCGGCCTATTTCTTCCCAAGCCTTATAACATTCCAAGACGTTTTATGTAAAGTACTTGTCACTCTCCCGTGATCCATCACAGAATCCCTGACCGAGACAGGCTGCACTTTTTCACTTCCCGCTCCGTTCACCGCTTTCAGATCGTCTGTCTCCAGAACAACATGCTCCAAAAGGGAATATCCCTCAAACCCGCGCACATCCGTCTCCAGCACGATATCTCCCTCGAGATTCCTGTTTACCGCAAAGATCGTCAGTTCCTCTTTTTCCTCATTCCACACGGTTACGCTCTCCACATCCGTCACATTCTCATGTTTTGCCGTATCATGCACCGGTGTGTGGAGTACCGGTCTGAGCACAACACCCCTGCCGTATCTGGAAGCATGGAAAAACGGGTAGAAGATCGTCTGTCTCCAGGCGGGACCGCCGCCCCGCTCTGTCATCACCGGCGCGATCACATTAACAAGCTGCGCCAGACAGGCGATCTTCACTCTGTCGGCATGTTTCAGGAGCGTGATTAACATCAGGCCCACCAGAAGCGCATCCTCAAAGGTATAAATATCCTCAAGAAGGGGCGGGGCGATCTGCCAGGGACGGTTCTCCATCGTATCCTTCTCAAAATCTCTGGTGTGGAACCATACGTTCCATTCGTCGAAACTGATATTGATATTCTTCTTTCCCCGCTTTTTCGCCTTCACATAATCGCAGGTCGCGATCACCGAACGGATAAACTCATCCATATCGTCGGATTTTGCCAGATAGTCCGCCGTATCGTTCGCCTCATTTCCATAATACTGGTGCATCGATACATAATCCACCCAGTCATAGGTATACTCCAACGTCCTTGACTCCCATCTCGCAAAAGTGGGCATGTCAAGATTAGAGCTTCCACAGGAAACCAGTTCGATGGACGGATCGATCAGCTTCATCGCCTTTCCCGTCTCCTCGGCGAGCCTGCCATACTCTTCCATCGTCTTATGCCCCAGCTGCCAGGGACCGTCCATCTCGTTTCCGAGACACCAAACTTTGATGTTGTGCGGCTCCTTCACCCCATGGGAAATACGCAGGTCGCTGTATTTCGTCCCGCCCGGATGGTTACAGTACTCCAACAGATTGCAGGCATCCGCTATCCCTCTTGTTCCGAGGTTTACCGCCATCATCATCTCCGAATTGACCTTCTTCAGCCATTTTGCAAACTCATTCACACCGACTTCATTTTTCTCTAAACTCCGCCACGCAAGATCCAGCCTTTTCGGTCTGTTTTCCACCGGCCCCACGCCGTCTTCCCATTCGTAGCCGGAAACAAAATTCCCGCCCGGATAACGGATGATAGGCACGCCAAGTTCCTTCACCATCTCTATCACGTCCCTGCGAAAGCCGTCCTCATCAGACAGGGGATTCCCCGGCTGATACAGGCCGTCATAGACCGCGCGGCCCAAATGCTCGATAAAAGAACCGTAGATCCTTTTATCGACTTTTGCCACTTTATACTCTTTGTCAATTATCATTTTTGCACTTTTTGCCATGTGCCGACCTCCCTGCTTAAATTTACTTTCCGACCTGTCCCTGTCCGGTTATCAGCCTTTCACACCGCCCGCCGTCATGCCTTCAATAAAGTAAGACTGAAAACATATAAACAGGAGCAGCACGGGAACGATAGCAAAACAGGAACCTGCTATCAATAATTTTTATACCTCCCATTGATCTTTTTTTTCCAAAATTCTGCAGTATTTCGGAATCAGTTTCTACACATGTATTGTGTACTTTCTCAATCAGCGCTGTTTCTTGAATTAATCTATAAGCTAATTCTATTATAACTTCTCCCTGTCTTTCTTTCAACTGCAAACTACTTTCCCATGAATATTTCGTTACATTACACAAAAATCCCCTGTTTCATTTATGCAAACCTTAATATCAATTAAGTTTTAACTTAATTGATATATTTGTTTCCATCTCCGAAAGCAGGGAAACAGCTAACTTCATCAGCAGCGGTTCATCCTGTATTATTTTTTCAATTTATATACAAAACCGCCTTTTTATGTTATAATTCCCATACTCTTTATGGAACGATTTCAGCAATAACAGGGTAGGAGAACAGACATGCAGGTATGGATTTGCGAAGAAAATATTCCTTTTTTTGAGGCGCTTTCGAGTCCTGTGCGAATCAAGATTATAGAATATCTTGCGGAAGGCGATGCAAATATTAAAGAACTGGCCGAGGCGGTAGGCGTCACCAGCGCCATGGTCACTTCCCATATCCATAAACTGGAACAGGTCGGTCTTGTCACCTCCACCCGCTCCAAAAAAGAGGGAAAAGTATGCTCTCTTGTCAATCAGTGGTATGCCCTGCGTCTCCCCACCGCCAATTTTCACCAGATCCAGAACTATGAGCTGAATATCGGCGTCGGCAAATATGCAAGGATTTCCGCAACACCGACCTGCGGGCTGGCAGATTCCGAAAAACTGATCCACAGTTGTGATGATCCCAAATGTTTTTATGATCCGGACCGTTTCGACGCCCAGCTTCTCTGGTTTACAAACGGCTATGTGGAATATGAAGTGCCCAATTATGTTCCCGAAAACTTCAATATTGTGGATATTGAAATTTCTGCGGAATTATCATCGGAATATCCCAACACCAAAGACAACTGGGAATCTGATATCAATCTCTATTTAAACGGCGAAATGCTCTGTTCCTGGGTATCTCCCGGGGATTACGGAAACCGCAGAGGAAAGTACACCCCCAGCTGGTGGCTCAGCAATCAGTACGGTCTTTTAAAGCGCTATGAGATCAACCGCCAGGGCGTCTATCTCGACAAGGAACAGCAATCCGAAAAGACGTTAGACGACTTCCACACAGAGCGAAGCGTATGGACAATACGTTTTGAAGTGTCGGATGAAAAGCGCAGGCCCGGGGGGCTGACCATTTTCGGAGAAAAATTTGGAGATTTCGCCAGAGCCATTCAGGTAAAGGTCAATTATGAACGGTCTTCCGTATCGGCATCGGAAAAGAAAGACAGCCTGTTTGAAAATCAACCGGCTTACCGCTGGGGAAAAAAATACGCTGAAAATCAGAGATAATCGCTGTAAGCTTTGAGATGGCTGCTCACAGCTTTCGGGAAGACCGGATGGACTGATCCGGAATCGAAGGGGATCAGTCCATCCGGATAAAAGTTATTACCGGAATCAGACAGTCATCAGCACAAACGCCTCATAAGGCCCCAGCACAGTCTCCGCCTCGTCATATCTGCTTTCCGCTTCGCCGCCTCTCTCTACCCTGTTGGCAATCAGACAGTCTGCCCCCACAAACGCCTCCGGTATACTAAAGGGCACCTCGCTGTCGGTAAAATTACACACCACAAGCAGTTTCTTTTCCTCCAGCGTTCTCGTATAGACAAACAACTCTTCACTGTCCGCAAGCAGCAGTTCATAGTTTCCGTACACGATGACCGGATGTTCTTTCCGCAGCGCGATCAGCTTTCTGTAGTAATGGAAGACAGACTCCGGATCTTCCGTCTCCGTCTTCGCATTGATTTCTTTATAATTCAGGTTCACCGCAATCCAGGGTTTTCCCGTCGTAAATCCCGCCTCATTCGTATCATCCCACTGCATCGGCGTCCTAGCGTTATCGCGGCTGCGGCTGACAATGCAGGGCCAGAACTCCTCATGAGAGACCAGACCGCTCTCGCACCACTCCTCATAGGCGTGGATGCTCTCGATATCCCGGAATTCGTCGGGGGAGCTAAACGGATAATTGGTCATCCCCAGCTCCTCGCCCTGATAAATATAGGGCGTTCCCTGCATCATATGCAGGCAGGTTGCTAGCATCTTCGCGGAAAGCTCTCTGTACTGCGGACGGTCGTCCCCGAAGCGGGAAACGGCTCTGGGCTGGTCGTGATTGTCCCAGAACAGACTGTTCCAGGCTTTACCGTACAGCTCCGTCTGCCAGTGCGACATGATTTTTTTAAGCTCTGTGAGCGGCATCCTCTCATCCGTCCACTTTCCGTATTTTCCCGGATCGCTTACATGTTCAAACTGGAACACCATATTCAGTTCCCCGGTATCCTCGCCGGCGTACTGCTTCGCCAGTTCCGTGGTAACGCCCGCCGTCTCTCCCACGGTCATGATATCATATTTGGACAGCACCTCCCGGTTCATCTCCTGCAGATATCTGTGGACATTGGGCCCGTGTACGCAGTATGGATCAAAGCTCCCATAGAGACCGTTTATCTCACCGTCCGGCATTTCTTTCGTCTTGGAGATCATGCTGATGACGTCCATGCGGAACCCGTCGATCCCTTTCTCACACCACCAGGTCATCATATCGAAAACTTCCCTGCGCACCTTCTCGTTATCCCAGTTTAAATCAGGCTGCTTTTTGGAAAACAGGTGCAGATAATACATCCCTGTCTCCTGATCGTACTCCCATGCCGGACCGCCGAAGCAGGAACCCCAGTTGTTGGGCGGCGTATTCTCCCCCTTCCCTTCCCGCCAGATATAGTAGTCGCGATACTTATTCTCTTTCGACTTTCTGCTCTCCACAAACCATCTGTGTTCGTCGGAAGTATGGTTCACCACCAGATCCATCACAATCCGGATCCCCCGCTCATGCGCCGCTGACAGCAGTTCGTCAAAGTCCTCCATGGTTCCAAACTCTTCCATGATCTCCTGATAATCGCTGATATCATAGCCATTGTCGTCGTTGGGAGATTTGTACACCGGCGACATCCATACCACGTCGATCCCCAAATATTTTAAATAGTCAAGTCTGCTTGTGATCCCTTTTAAATCGCCAATCCCGTCCCCGTTGCTGTCCATAAAGCTTCGGGGGTAAATCTGATAAATAACCGCCTCTTTCCACCATGCTCTGTTCATATTTATATCTTCCTTTCCTCTTTTATTTTTCTCATAGCAACGATGACGCTTCGGCCTGACTTCAGCCAGCCCGGACAGATATATCCCCAACGCCATCGTTCATCCATCCCTGTCACATCTCCAGGATCACCACCTGATACCCCTGCATCCGAATCGTAAGATCCTGTATGTCCGCATCCGGGTAATTGTTTAACAGCACCCTTTTGCAGGCGGCAGGCAGCGCCACCTCCTGCTCTTCTCTCTGGAAATTTCCCATCACCAGCAGCGTCTTTTCCCCTCTCCGGTAGTACGCCATCAGATTGCGCTGCTCCTTCAGGTACGGTTCCAGCGCACCGTAGACCACAGTCTCTCTGTATGCCGGATCCTTGCGGAGTGCGATCAGCTTCTTATAAAAGTGAAAGACGGAATCGGGATCCTTCTGTTCTGCCGCGGCATTGATAGTGCTGTAGTTCGGATTGACGCGCAGCCAGGGCGTCCCTGTCGTAAAGCCCGCATGGGCTGCATCCGACCACTGCATGGGGGTGCGGGCGTTGTCCCGGCTGTAGCGGGCAATGACTTTCAGTGCTTCCTCAGCTGTCAGGCCTGCCTCCAGCGCAACCTGATACTCATCTAGCGAGGAGATATCGTCCACTTCCTCAATCGAAGAAAACGGCACATTTTCCATTCCCAGCTCCTGGCCCTGATAGATAAAAGGAATCCCGCGCAGCATAAAATATAACGCCGCCAGCATTTTTTTGCTCTCCTCGCAGCAGTCCCCCTGCGGGATATAGTAGGAGACGCCCCGGGGTTCGTCATGGTTTTCTATAATATTTGACAAAAGGCCGTTCTCTCCGACTCTCTCCTGTGCTTCAAAACAACAGTTTTTATAGTCCTCCGGCGTAATGACGCCTGCATCATACCAGCCTTTTCCACTCTTGCCAAAGATCGTCTCGCTAAAATCAAACATACTGGAAAAATAGCCCTTCTCTCCAATAAAATCGGGCAGTTCCTCCTGTCTTTCCAAAAAGACCTCGCCCACAGAAAACGCATCGTATTTTTGGAACGTGCGATCCCGCATCTCCCCCAGAAATTCTCCGATACCTTCCGCCTCCGCCAGCATCTCCCTGACACTGCAGAGTCCGTCCTCCCTGTCCGGCGCATAATCATGGAAGGGAAATGCCTTTTTGATATTCATGATCGCATCGATCCGGAATCCCGCCAGTCCCTTTTTCAGCCACCAGTTGATGTTCTTGTACACTTCCTCGCGAAGTTCTGGATTTTCCCAGTTGAGATCCGGCTGCTTTTTATGAAATACGTGCAGGTACTGCCTGTCTGTGCCCGGCAGGTCTTCCCACACGGAACCGCCGAAGTAGGAGCGCCAGTTGGTGGGAAGCTTCCCCTCCTCCTTGCGCCGCAGATAAAAGAAATTGCCGTATTTTCCGTCCGGATCCTCGCAGGCTTTTTGAAACCACTCGTGTTCATCGGAACAGTGATTCACCACCAGATCCATCAGGATATACATATCCCGCTTTTTCGCCTCCGCGATCAGCCGATCCATGTCCTCCATCGTGCCGAAACGCGGATCGATCCCGTAATAATCCGAAATATCATAACCCTGATCCGCAAGCGGCGATGGATAACAGGGGGATAGCCAGACAATATCCACGCCCAGATCCTTCAGGTAATCCAGTCTGCTGATGATGCCGGGGATGTCTCCGATACCGTCCCCGTTTGAGTCGCAAAAGCTTTTGGGGTAAATCTGATATGCCACTTTATCATGCCACCATTTCTTTTCCATGACAGTTTCTCCTCGTTTTTATTTGGGAATTTGTAATTGTTTTGTTATCCTGTCAGATGAAATCAAATGTCCGCCGGATGACACTTTGTCGCCTTCCGCTTTGATGTTCTGCTGATATGATATATTTTAATGACTGGCGCAAGATATGTCCTACAGTTATTTGATCAAAAACTACGTTATTTTGACTTAATCACCTTTTCACTATGCGGTATTGCAGAGGCGTTGTGCCGGTACGGCGGCGAAATTCGCGCAGAAAATTTCCCAGATTGTTAAAGCCGCACTCCAGACAGATATCCATGACAGATAGATCCGTCTCCTCTAAAAGGCGGCACGCCTGTTTGATACGATATTCATTGACATAGGCCATGGGGGTACTGCCGATCACCTTTTTGAAAAAGCGGCAGAAATACTGCTCATTCCGGTTGATCAGCCCGGCCAGATCAGATATGCAGATTTTTTCCCGGTAGTTCTCTCTGATATAGGTTAACACGGTCTTGATATCTTCCACCCGCCTGTCACTGGTTTTCCCGCAGGATGTGAAAAGTGCATGGGCAGACAAGACCGCCAGAATGCGCAAAAGCGCCGACTTGATATAAAGCTGGTTTGTCAGGTCTTCCGTGACGGCGCCGTCAATAAAGAGCGACTCTTCCTGCAGAGCATGGCCAAAGGAATGCATCACTTCCGAAAAAGCGCTCCGGATCGGGGCAAATGCAGGATGCCCCGGCAAAATACAGCGCGGAAAAATCACGTCCCCTTTCCGTATGGGGCCGATCAGCTGTATCTGTGTGGCGTCGCAGGCGTCAAAGCTTAAAATATGGGGGGAGAACACGACCGCATCCTCGATACAGGTATCGGCGGACTCCGCAATGATACTGTGCAGTTCGCCGGGATTGATAAAACAGAGGCACTCGGTACGCACTGCAAACTGCTCCATATTGATTTCCAGCCGGAAATCGCCGCCGGAAAAATACAGGATCTCCACCTCGTCGTGCCAGTGGTGTTTGACTACCGTCCCCTTTCCGGCAAAACGGGTGCGGTAGATGGCACAGGGAAAAGATTTTGTGCCGTGCAGGCGGACTTCCTTTAAAGTAGGAGACAGTGAATCTGGCATATCGCATTTCCTCCACAATGATTCCGCAGTACAGCACTCAAAGGTGCGGACAGGCATATTACAGCATTGCCCTTCTCATCCACAACAATGACCCTACTTTGTAATATACGTACACTATAACGTTAAATGACAGCAAACGCAAGTCATTTTGTATAGTCAATTTAGACAATGTTTTGTAACCATTTTTATGCTTTTCTGCCAAACAAAGGCGGTTCTGTCTATTTTTATAATTTTTCTCTCAGTTTAATAATCTCCTGTATCATCTCCATCTTTCCACAATCAACCATCAAATTAAAATATTTCCCCGCTGATCCTGAAACTTTAATTAAAAAAAAGTCTCCCTGACCGATATCAAAACTTTTTACTACGATTCCCATTCCCGATCCTCATTCCTCTCTTTTATACACCGATATCGTAAAAATACCATAACACCTGCTGATATAAATCTTATCCTGTCAAACTATGGCAATATCAAGATTATATAATAATTCTCTATAGTTTTCTATCCCGAATAGCGCACTAAGATACCTGCTTTCTATCTTCCTGAAATCGAGTTTCCTGAAAAGTACCAGGATATCCGGGGAAAAATGAAGATGATCCATCCTGACTAAAAAAAGTTTTTCAGTTATGGAAATTTATCTGACAAAGATAAAGGCATCTGATGATCGTTACAGTCGCCAGATGCCTCTTTTCGTTTTCCGCATCATATCCTGCTTTTTTGTGGCCGCCAGAATCGTAACCGTTTAACAGATAACTGAACCGTTACCCAGAATCTCCTGATAGTCCTCATAATTCTTCTGCAGAAGCGTCGGCGTATCCAACCCGTAAGGACATTTCGATTTACACTTCCCACAGTGCAGGCACTTTTCAATCAGCTTCATTTTTTCCTGCCACTCGGGTGTCAGCCAGGCTTCCGAGGGCGCCCTGCGAAGCATCAGGCTCATGCGGGCGCTGTTGTTGATCTCGATTCCCACCGGACAGGGCATACAGTACCCGCAGCCGCGGCAGAACTCGCCCAGTAACTCCGCTCTGTCCTTCTCAATCAGAGCCTTTATCTCCTCCGTCATCACCGGCGGATTCTCTATGTAGGACAAAAACTCGTCCAGTTCCTTCTCCCGCTGCACACCCCAGATCGGCAGCACATTATCAAACTGTGCAAGATAAGCATAAGCCGCCGCAGAGTTCGTAATCAGACCGCCGGAGAGCGCTTTCATCGCAATAAAGCCCATGTCAGCTTTTTTACATGCTTCCACCAGTTCCAGGTCCTTCTCGGTGGCCAGATAACAGAAGGGAAACTGCAGTGTCTCGTACAGGCCGCTCTCTATGGCTTCCTTTGCAATATTCAGTCTGTGGTTGGTGATACCAATATGCCGCACCATACCCTTTTCCTTCGCCTCCAGCATGGCTTCATAAAGCCCGCTGCCATCCCCTGGTTTCGGACAGAAGGCCGGATTATGGAACTGGTACAGATCGATATAGTCCGTCTGGAGATTACGCAGGGAAACTTCGATATCCTTCCAGAACCCTTCCGCATTCACCGCGCCGGTTTTTGTGGCGATGACCACCCGATCTCTCATACCCGCAAAGGCCTCGCCCACTTTTTCCTCGCTGTCCGTATAAAATCTGGCAGTGTCAAAGAATGTGACACCCCTGTCATAAGCCTTCCGTAAAAGTTTTACCGCTTCCTCTTTGCTGATGCGCTGGATCGGCAGCGCGCCAAACGCGTTTTTCTCCACACAGAAACCTGTTTTTCCCAATGTTACTTTTGACATTTTTTCCTCCATTCCGAAGCGTTTTACGCTGAGGACGCGAGCAGAATTTCAGATTCTGCTCTGCGATCAATGGAATTTGTGACGCTTCGGCACAAATTCCTGGTTGATAAAATCAGCTATCAAGCTGATTTTTCAACCTTAACTCCTCTCTCCGCAATCTGTATCCTGTCCGCGGTACAAGCCTGCTCACAGACTTCGCCAGGGCCTGCTGAAATGCCGGCCTGTCATTCCGCAACCTGTCAAATCCATCTGCAGACAGTCGATCTGGCCTCTTTCTTTGCAATATCACTCATTGCTTTCGTGAATATCATATCACATATTTGTTGACGTAACCACCTGTACATGATAAAACATAACCAAAAAACCGCAGCATATCACAGCAACAGAAAGGATACGTCACACCATGAATGAACAGCGCGTAAGGATCAGCGATATCGCAGAAGAATTGGGACTCAGCACCGCCACGGTCTCCAACGTGATCCACGGAAAAACGAAGAAGACTTCGGAAGAAACCATAAAGAGAGTACAGGCTCTGTTGGAAGAGCGCGGTTACATTCCCAGCATGGCGGGCATCCTGCTTGCGCAGAATTCCTCCAAAATTATCGGCGTTTTCATTAACGACCACGAAAAATACGAGGGACACACACTGGACGATGCCTTTATCGCCTCCTCCTTAAACTATCTGTCCACCGAAATCGAAAAGCAGGGACAGTTCATGATGGTCAAAAAAGCGAAAAAACCGGAGGAGATCATTCAGTTTGCCTCCATGTGGAATATGGACGGCCTGGTAGTGATCGGCTTCTGCAGCCAGGACTATACGTACCTGAGAAATCATATGCGGATCCCCTTTGTGGTCTACGACGGCTTCTGCGAAGAGCCGGAAAGATTTTTCATCAAATCAGCGCTGTCTTTGCCGTATCTGATTATTATGCCATCGATCTGATTCATTTTTTACAGGAAAACGGTCTTAGTGTGCCGGAAGATATCTCCGTCGCAGGATTTGACGATATCCCGATGTGTGAGATGATCTCACCTACGTTAACCACCGTAAGGCAGGATGGCACTGCAAGGGCCGCCATGGCCATCACCAAACTACGGGAACTGAAAGGCTTCCGCTCCTCTTATCCCGACTGGTTAAAGCCTGGCTGAATGATGTCGCTTTGCACCTGTGAAGAAAAACAGTACCCGGAGATTATTATGAAACAGAATCACAGCTTTTTCAGAAATGTATGCAATCTGGCTATTCCCGTGGCCCTGCAGTCCATGCTGCAGTCCTCTTTTGGCATCGTGGATCAGATCATGATCGGGCAGCTAGGCAGCGTAAACATTGCCGGGGTGGGACTTGCGGTCAAATTCTCCGGCATCTTCTCCGTGGTTGTCGCCGCTTTGGGTGCTGTGGCCGGTATCATGATTTCCCAGTATCTCGGTCAGCAAGACAGGATCGAAGTAAAGCGCAGTTTCTTCCTGAATCTGTATTTTGCTCTGGGCCTGGCTGCCCTGTTCACTGCATTGTGCCTCCTTTCTCCGGGATGGATCATGGGATTTTACACGACAGATCCCGCCACGCTTGCTGCCACCGCAGGCTATCTCCGGATCCTCTCCGGCACCTTTTTCTCCATGGCCTGCGCGACCATGCTGTCCGCTTTGTTACGCTGTATGGAAAAGGCCTCTCTGCCGCTATATGCCAGCTTTCTTGCTGCTGCCGTCAACACTGCCCTGAACTATCTCCTGATTTTCGGCAGATTTGGTTTTCCCGCCATGGGAACTGCCGGCGCCGCCATCGCCACGGTGATCTCACAGTTTCTCAATCTGGCGCTGATGTTTTTTATGGCCATCAGGCTGTTTCACCTGTCCTCTCTCTCTGGGGCGTTTTCCTTCCGCAAAGTCCCTTTCAGCTGGAAACAATATGCCTCCATCCTGCTTCCAATACTGGTCTGTGAATTTTTCTGGAGTTTCGGTGAAAATGTCTACGCTGTGATCTACGGACGCCTTGGCACCGAAGCCAGCGCTGCCATGACGTTGACCGGTCCCATCTAGGGACTGATGATCGGCGCCCTCTGCGGTCTATCCCAGGCGGCTGCCGTCATCATCGGCAAAATGCTTGGAACGGACGACAAAGACGGTGCCTATACGGCTGCAAAAAAGCTGATTCTCTACGGCTTTTCCGGCAGCTTTATCCTGTCCGCTGTGATCCTCCTGACGGGCAGATACTATGTGGAGATCTATCAGGTGGAAGATTCCGTAAAGATACTCACCAGAAATATTCTGACTGTCTATACGCTGATCGCTCCCTTTAAGATTCAGAATATGATCCTCGGCGGAGGGATCCTGCGCAGTGGCGGAAAAACAAAATATGTGATGTTCATCGATCTGATCGGGACCTGGGTATTTGGCGTACCCCTGGGGCTTCTTGCTGCCTTTGTGCTAAAACTGCCTGTCCCTGCCGTATACTTTATTCTGTCCCTGGAGGAATGCGTACGGTTTGCCATATCCATGGTGATCTTTCGGAAAAAGGGGTGGATGACTGTGCTGCGTAAAATGCGGCATAGCAAGAGCGATTTACGGCATCCCTATAAAAACAATTGTCTATACATAGTTTCGCATTTGCAAGGGTTTCTTTTGCCAATCCTAATCTATATACCGATAATTCTCTGTTTTTATCCCGCATCAATAATAACCCCCTCATCTCTCACATTTCGATAATAAGGCAGATTATCAACCCAATAGTTAAAGTGCCCCTCATTCTTCACCACCGGAGAGATATAAATACCATATTTTATCAGATAATCAAATGCCCGGTCTGACACTTTTTCCGCAAGTATGCGGTTCTCCTCTTCCGGCACATCTACCAGTATCATCAAATCGATATCCGAATTGTCTGTAAAGTCACCACGCACATAAGAACCATACATAACAATTTTACTTAAGTCTTTCCCTAATAACTGTTGTATATCCTTGGCATATTCATAAACAATCTCTTTAATTACAACCGGCATTTTCCACCTCCATTTCAGGCTAATAACCTTTAACTTAAATTCTCTCATATAAAAAATCAGATCTCAATTTCCATCCCCGTATAAAACTGCTCCACGGCAGTATCCGCTCTGTCCGATCCGCCCGGGCAGACTCTTTCACTGGAAGTTTTCTCTCCCGCACCGACAGCTGAAATGCTGCGGTTCAGTTCCCGTTTCAACAGTTCCACCGCCCGCTCCCCGGTACAGTGCCCGGTATATACCTTTTCGATACCTGTCTGCCTGATTTTTTCCGCCAGAGCAAGCACTTCCTCATCGGAAGCCTTATACAGATGCAGCCCTCCGATCAGCGCATATACGCGCTTACCTGGGAATGTCTGCTTTACCTCCTCTATAATATGATCCGCCCCGCCGTGACAGCAGCTGTTGCAGATCACCAAGCCCTTTTCTGTCTCAAAAACAAGGCTCTGCTCATGGGAAAAGTCGTCCGGTATCCAGGCGCCATCCTGATAACGGTACATCCCCACCTTCTCCCCCAGCCTGTCAAGCCCCTTTGTCTTATGGGGTAACAGTGTCACACCGGGCAGTAGCTCGTAATCTTCTTTTATTCTGACAAATCTGTCATGATAAGCCGCAAGAAGTCCCTCTCTGATACCGATATACTTATCTTTTTTCCTGTCATAACAGTCTTCCCCGCAACAGCTTCGAATATAGCACTTCGCGTTTTTGTTCTCCCGAAAAAAGCGTTCCATTCCGTCCGCATGGTCATAGTGGGCATGGGAGAGCACCGCAAGCTCTATCTTCTCAATCGGGATCCCAAGCTGCCTTGCGTTGTCCGCAAAAATTCCCGTAGCACCCGCATCCAGCAGGAGCAGATGCCCCTCGTATTCTATCAGCAGGGATAGCCCCCACTCTGCTTGCAGGGTATCTTTTGTGTTATTATCTGTTAAAATTTCTATTTGCATTTACAGTTCCTCATAGTGGAAACTTCGCGATCCACCCGAAACGAAGGCTTCATCCTACTATCTATAGATTTCAATATTGCCTGACAAAATATCCTCTCCATACGGCCTGATGTCTGCTTTACAGCTTCAACCGTAATTCCTGCCGTTCCGCACACTTTTCCGTTCCGTTAAAAAATACGACGAAATGAGGAGTAGGGATCTTTACCAATGTCCGTTTATGCATATCTTCCGATACGATCAGTTTCTCATACTCTGCAGAAATCTCTCCGTCTTCTGAAATCCCATGCAATTTAAATAATATTGAAATAAAAAGCACAGATTTCAATCGAAATAAGACGGGAATACTCCCAGAGAATACAGGTTATGCTGTAGAAATTCCAACAGAATATATGCTTTTGAAAATAGAGTAACAGTATATTTCGGATTTTGCAAGCAAAATTTGAGGCTAAACGGCCCTGCTGGTATCAGTTCAGTCTGCTGGCCTATCTTTCCTTATCTTCATTGTGACATGGGAAAGGAACCTTTGTCTCAAAAACGGATTATATCGAGAAGGCAATGGGGGCGGAGGGAAGTTTTATCAAATCCTGTCAGCTGATAGGGGCTGTTCCCGGTACGAAGATCATACTGCTGCAGAAATTCTGTCAGCCCTTTTTATTTATTTTTGCATACTACCAGATAAACGGAAGGATCCTGTATCTCACTTTCTCCTCATACTCCATGTATCCGTCCAGCTCTTTTTCAAGCACCGCCTCCTCCTTTTCCGCCCTCTCCGCGGAGTCCTCTATCTCGCTGATGTTCCTGCCCACAAAGGTCCTGATCATCTCAAGTCCCCTCATATCCTTTTGGCCACAGCCTTTCTTTTCACTGAATTCTTCTCTCAGTCTCGCAAGAACCACCGCGCTGTCGTCGCATCTTAAATGAATACCGGCATGTTTTGCCCCCATACTGATCTCTCCTCACAAATTTCCTTATGCGCCCCTGCGTATAAAACAGGCAGCTGACGCTTTATCGCTCTTTTCTACCTATACATTTCGGCATTCATAGTCTCCTCAATCCACTTCGCGATATAAGAAAATGTAATCTCCAGTTCTCCGTTATAGATTCCCAACGCCACCGGCTCGTTCAGGCCGTAGATAACAGGGCATATCTCGCTCTCAAAAAAATAGGCGATCAGCTTCTGCTGATAAGCATCCAGAATCCAGTACTCGCGCACACCTGCCGCCATATATTTGGAAAGTTTTTTCGTATAGTCCTTCCTTCTGGTGGATGGAGAGATCACTTCCAGCACAAAGTCCGGCGCGCCGTACACGCCCCAGGTCTTCACTTTGTCGTTCTGACATAAGATCGCCACATCCGGCTGCACCATCGTCTTCTCATCACAGTCCAGCTGCGTATCGATGGGCGAGATCAGAGGGATACAGGAACCGTCACGCTCCATGACAAAATTGGCAATCTGGCGATAAACCTCTCCGGCAATCCGCTGGTGAAGCGGCGTGGGCGCTGCCATATCATAAAAATATCCGTCGATCAGCTCCACCCGCTGCTCCTCCGGCAGCGCGCGGTAGTCATCGATCGTGTAGCTGCCCTGGGTGTGTCTCGAATTTACCTGATAGGCGGCGGACTCCTCGCATACCATCGGAGAGTCTCTGAACAGTCCCTCCAACGCCTGAATCGTATCGTAGCGTGGACTTACCGTCTCGCCTGAAAAGATCTTCTGGATGGTCCCCAGGGGCACCCCCGACAGCTCCGACATCAAAGCGTAAGAATACCCCTTTTCCCTCTTTTTCTCCTTCATCTCCTGGATCGTCATACGGATACCTCCCCTTCATGTGGCCGCCCGTTTTTTATGTGGTTATGATATAAAATATACTTAATCCTTTATTACCAGTATATATGACGCCTTTCCATAAGTCAACCGAAATATATTATAATTTTAACCGTTTCGTAACAGTTCAGCCTTTTTTAGCCTGTTTGATGGCCTTAACCTTTTGCTTCTCAGCAAGGGCCTGCGGCATATCGATTTTGTATAAGCCGCCCGGATTCCATATCTCGCCTGTAGACAGCATCTGGTAAATGGCGGTGAGAATCATACAGGCAATCGCAATAATGGCTCTTTTCTTGCCACAACGTTTAACAAGTGCTTCGTATTTTTTCCTGTAGTAGGGAGACTTGTCGGATTTCACGAAAGTTATTACAACTTCTCCTACCGTGCTTTATAGTATAGCTTCTTACAGGCAATTTTACAGCACAGCGTGGAAAGTTGAAACACTTTCATCACTATTTGTGCCGTCAACTGAAAGGCGGCGGAATGGAGATTTTTATGAAATTTCAATCAGTAAAAGAAACAGCAAAGCGTTTCCATATATCAGAGCGCCGGGTACAGAAACTCTGTGAGACCGGCAGAATTGACGGCGCCCGGATGGTCAGCAATGTCTGGTTGATACCGGACACTGCGACGAAACCGGCGGACGAGCGCACTGTCATTGGTGACAAAGATTTACTCTCACTTTCTGATTTGTGCAGGGAACTATCCATTTCGACAGCTACCGGACGTAATTGGCTAAAACTTGGAAAACTGGCACCGTCTTCTGAAATAAAGAAAACGCCCTTTTTCAGCAGGGAATATGCCATTCAAATGAAAGCTGACATTGCGAATGGAAAAAACGCCGCCTTAAAAAGCCGTCGGAACAAAAAATACGTTTCCGGCAACACCCTTTACCGCTCCTATGTATCGGACACCTCCTCCAACCTGTCAGCGGTGCAGGCTGTTCTTGACTGCATAGAAGAAAAAAGCATCGAAATCACAGATGAGATACTGCATATGCTCATCGCCGAATGTGCGGTTCAGCTCATATTAAATAAAAACCATGATAAAACATCTTCTGATTGTCTGTCGGGGTATCTTCATGGAACATTAAAAAGTAAATCCTTACCCCTGGTTGATGATCTGATCTCTCCCTATCCTCAGATCGACAGAGTGGTTGGTCTGCATACAGACCTGTTAAACATAAAATATCAATATGAAGAGGGAGAAGATCTGTTGGGTCTTCTTTACATATCGTTGAAAAATATCGGCAACAGAAAAGCTACTGGTTCCTACTACACGCCCACCGCCGTGGTGCAAAAATTGTGCCGCCGCCTTTTTTCCATAAATGAAGCTTCCGGAAAAGATGTACTTGATCCGTGCTGCGGGACAGGAAACTTTCTTCTTCAGCTCCCGCCGCAGATCGGGTTTGAACATGTCTACGGAAATGACAATGATCCCGTCAGCGTAAAAATTGCCAGAATCAATTTCTCGCTGAAATATGGTATTTCCGATCCGGCCGTCATCTATTCGCACATTACGGAGAGAGACTATCTTTCTTCCGATCCTGCGCGGCAATTCGATTTTATCATCGGCAATCCGCCCTGGGGTTATGATTTTACCGCGCCACAAAAAACGCAGCTGAGAAGCAGATTTAAATCTGCCGCAGGCAACAGTATAGAATCTTATGACGTATTTGTGGAGCAGGCTTTGTCTGACTTAAAAGAGGGCGGAATACTTTCCTTTGTTTTGCCGGAAGCTATTTTAAATGTCAAGACCCATACGCCGATCCGCGGTATCATACTGGAACGCTGTGCCTTTCAGTACCTGGAATTTCTGGGAAATGCTTTTGATCAGGTACAGTGCCCCTGCATTATTTTACAGGCTGTCTGCACTGAAACCACATTTCGCAGTCAGGATATGCTGGTCTTTGACGGAACCCACGAATACTCCATTCAGTGCGAACGCAAAGTAAATGCAGATTGTTTCAGCTTTTCCACGACAGACGAGGAATACCATATTTTGGAGAAAATGGACAACCTGCAGGGCAAACTCACTCTGCGCGGGAACGCTGACTTTGCGCTGGGAATTGCTACCGGTAACAATAAAGATTATATTTCTCAGACAAAAAGTAAAGAAAATGAAATGATCCTGAAAGGATCTGATCTGCGGAAATTCAGATTTACCCCTTCTGAAAATTACATTGTATTCAACCCGGAATCCTTTCAACAGGTCGCACCCACCGAATATTACCGCGCTCCCGAAAAGCTGCTGTACCGCTTCATCTGCAAGCAGCTGGTTTTTGCATACGATAACAGACAGATATTGTCTTTAAACAGCTGTAATATCCTGATCCCGAAAATACATGATTTCAGTATAAAATATATTCTGGCTGTCTTAAATTCCAGAACCGTTCAGTTTTATTTTCGAAAACAGTTTAACTCCGTTAAGGTGCTGCGGGCCCACCTTGAAAGGCTGCCCATAGCGTTTACGGATACAGATTCCCAGAATCAGGTTGTAAACATAGTCGACGGTATTCTCGAAACCTCTGATAAAACCACTGTTACTGATCTGTACAATGAACTTGACAGGAAAATTGCCGATCTCTATGGATTGACTCCCGAGGAATATCGTATCGTCAAATCCACCATGGAGGATGAAAATTTATTTCTTTACTGACATCGAAAGAATCCTGCGTCGCCTTTTTCCAGAACCTTTGTCAGAATATCCTTTTCTTCTACAGAGAAAGGCTTTAATTCATCTTCTGTCATAAAAACCTGTCCTTCAAATACCGGGATTCCGACTACGCCGGTATTCTCGTTCCTGTGCTGTGTTCCCAGTTTACCGGCCGCCTGCAATTCTTCACTGCTCAATACCCAATAGAGCAAGGCATCTCTACAGACACCGATCCAGATAAACACATCACAGCAGGATGGCTTTAACTGCTGGTAGTGGTACTTGAAATTCACCTTTTGTGCTTCCACATGGGTATAGGCCCGACTTGCAAGACTGCCCTTTGCTGCTTCACTGTTTGCTCTGCATGCTTTCACTTCCACACGAATCCCATTTACCCATAAACCAAACTCTCCATCGAAACCCGGATACAGCACCGAAAGATTTCTCTTTGATGCTTTCAGGAACTGTGGAAACAGTTTTCTGATATGCTGTTCTCCCCATGTCTGTCCAAAAGTACGCGGAGCCATCTCAAACAATTCAAGATATTGATTTTCCTGTTGGTATCTTTCATAAAATTCATGGTTTAATCCAATATATTCCTCGTATGTGATCTCACCTATGGACAGCAGATAGGCCAATAAGTGAGCCTCTGTGCTGAAAGGAGCAATCGTCGGTTCCTGCTTGATAGCTTCTATGACCTCGTCGTCGCCACTTGAATTTTTAAGCAGATAATCCAACTTTTTTCTCAGTTCCTTCATAACTTTATCCTCCGCATAAACAAGCAACACCTTGAGAGGTTTCTCCCCCCAAGGTGTTTTTGTCCTGATTAAATACTGTTTTTATTTCCTCACCAGATGTCTCGGTGTACCGTTTACATACAGAGGCATCAGTTCTCCCATAATAAGCGGTCTTGCATACTTCTCATAATCTTCTGTCAGATCCGTGCCGTCCGCTGTGATCCACTCGTCAGGAACTTTTCTCTCCACATTGGCAATGGCGTGGATATCATAAGCGCTTGTGCCGCACTGATAAGGATCATCGCCGTTTCTGTCAAGGGTGATCATCATGCCGGTCTTACCCTCATTCGCAGCAACCACCGCATCGTGGCCTACCTGGAATGCCTCGTTGATATCTGTCAGGGAAGCAAGATGGGTAGCCGCTCTCTGCAGAGTAGAGAACTCGATTGCTCTTGTCTTAAGGCCTGTCTCTGCCGCGATCTTATCTGCTAACATCACTGCTGTGCCGGACATCTGCTTATGACCGAAAGCATCTACTGCTACCTCTTTACCCAATTCGCATACATATCTGCCGTCCGCAATATGAACGCCCTCGGAAACTGCGATCACAACAGAAGATTTCGTTGCTGCCAGATCTTTTACCTTTGCCATGAATGCATCCATGTCGAATACTTTCTCCGGCAGATAGATCGCATCCGGACCTTCGCAGTCGCTTCCGCGGGATAAAGCTGCTGCCGCTGTAAGCCAGCCTGCGTTACGTCCCATGATCTCCACGATACATACGGTAGGTTTCTTTGCGCCGAAGGAAGCGTTATCACGGATAATTTCCTTCATGGAAGTTGCAATATATTTCGCTGCAGAGCCATAGCCCGGGCAGTGATCTGTAATAGGAAGATCATTGTCGATGGTCTTCGGCACGCCTACGAATCTCTGGTTTTTGCCGTGTGCCGCCGCATAATCGGAAAGCATTTTCACAGTGTCCATAGAATCGTTGCCGCCACAGTAGAAAAGACATTCGATATCATGTTTCTCCATGATCTCAAAAACCTTCTCGTAAACATCCTCATGGCCCTCGATCTTCGGCATTTTAAACCGACAGGAGCCAAGGAACGCTGACGGTGTTCTCTTTAACAGTTCAATACCGGCTTCATCTGCAAGATACTCGTCCAGATCACAGATCCTGTCCTGCAAAAAGCCTTCAATACCATGAACCATACCGTATACCTTGTTCACACCAAGCTTCTTTGCTGCCGCATATACGCCTGCAACAGAAGAGTTAATTACCGCGGTAGGGCCGCCGGACTGTCCAACTACAACATTTCCCTTCATAACTGTTCTCCTTTTTTCTAAAATTTATTTCATAAATTATAGTACAGAAGCCCTCATCCTGTAACTGTACAGGACCAGGACTCCCCATCACTACTTTTAAACAAGTTCCAGAACTACCTGCATCGCCGCATCACCTTTACGGGGGCCGATTTTCACGATTCTTGTGTAACCACCCTTACGGTTTGCATACTTCGGTGCAACTTCCTCAAACATGAAATTACCCATGTTGATCTCTTTTGTATTTTTCTTCTTTCCTGCCAGCGTGGTCGGTACTTCCGTCACAGGATACAGCACCTTCATCATCTGGCGCCTTGCATGCTGTCTGGAGGGCAGATCTTTTTTGATCTCCTTCTCCACCTCGTCAAATACGGTTACTTTCTTACCGTCCACAACCTCTTTGACTCTCTTGCCGTCCTTGTCCTTACGGGCAACTTTTGCTTTTACTTTCACTGTCTCAAAATTGTCTTTCTCTCTTACCGCCAAAGTGATCACATGCTCTGCAATTTTACGAACTTCCTTCGCTCTTGCTTCTGTTGTAACGATCTTACCATGATACAGGAGATTCGTTACCTGATTTCTGAGCAGCGCTTTTCTCTGGCTGCTTGTTCTGCCAAGTTTTCTGTATTTTGCCATAACAGGCTCCTTTCATATAGAATGGATGATTCCGGCCATGCGCTTCGGGCTTACTCACCGGAATATGATCAGTTACCATTTATGAAAACATCCCCGCGCGCTTTGGGCTTACCGGGAATGCTCACTTCGTTCCAATTTCATTACGTTCAGTTCGGGAACC
>CAJTPM010000001.1:57067-90168 GCA_910578085.1 uncultured Lachnospiraceae bacterium
ACCTTCTCAATCCGCTTCGCAGATCGAGAAGTAGCGAAAAACTTCACTACGTTCAGTTCGGGAACCTTCTCAATCCGCTTCGCAGATCGAGAAGTAGCGAAAAACTTCACTACGTTCAGTTTTTCTTTATTCTTCGCTGGGATTTAACTGAAGGCCTAACTCTTTCAGTTTCGCCAGCACTTCATCTAACGATTTCCGTCCCAGATTGCGGACTTTCATCATATCATCGGGTGTCTTGTTTGTCAGTTCTTCTACGGTATTGATTCCCGCGCGTTTCAGACAGTTGTAGGAACGAACTGAAAGCTCCAGCTCATCAATACTCATCTCCAGAACTTTGCCCTTCTCATCGTCTTCCTTCTCCACCATAACCTCGGCAGATTTTGCGTTCTCAGAGAGATCAATGAAGGAACTCAAATGCTCACTGAGCACTTTTGCCGCAAGGCTTACCGCCTCGTCCGGCGCAAGTGTACCGTCTGTGTAGACATCCATCGTCAGCTTATCATAGTCTGTCATCTGGCCGACACGGGTATTTTCCACAGTGACATTAACCCGCTCCACCGGTGTGTAGATCGAATCGATTGCGATCACACCGATGGACATATCGCTGCTTTTATTTTTTTCAGCGCCTACATATCCTCTGCCTCTTGTGATCATCAGCTCCACATACAGCTTGGAGTCTTTTCCGCCGCTCAATGTGGCGATAACCTGATCCGGATTCATGATTTCAATATCCTGATCCACCTCAATATCGGAAGCATGGATAACGCCTTCTCCCTGAAAATCAATAATCGCTGTCTTAGGTTCATTGCTCTCGCTGTTATTTTTGATCGCAAGGCTTTTAATGTTCATGATGATCTCTGTCACATCCTCTTTTACGCCCTCAATCGTCGTAAATTCGTGCAGCACACCATCAAATTTCACCTGACTCACAGCCGTACCGGGCAGGGAAGAAAGCATAATTCTTCTGAGAGAGTTACCAAGTGTAATACCATAACCTCTTTCCAACGGCTCTACTACTAATTTGCCATACTTTTTATCATCAGAGATTTCTACAACCTCAATATTAGGTCTTTCAAAATCAAACACAGTAAACACCCTCCTTTTATGAACGATTACGATTATTTCGAATACAGCTCGACGATAGCCATCTCATCAACAGGTACGTCTATCATTTCTCTTGTAGGAAGTGCTTTAATCGTGCCTTTCAGAGCGTCCAGATCTACCTCCATCCATTCCGGAGTAAGTCTCCCGCCTGTAACTTCTACGATATCTTTATATCTCTGTAATTCTCTGGATTTCTCCCTGATCTCAATCGTATCACCGGCGCTAACCAGATAGGACGGGATTTGTACAGCCTTACCGTTCACAAGAACATGCTGATGGCCGACGATCTGTCTTGCCTCTCTTCTTGTTCTCGCAAAACCCATTCTGAAGATAACGCTGTCCAATCTTCTCTCCAACAGGATCATCAGGTTCTCGCCTGTACGTCCTTTCATTCTCTCAGCCCTGTTATAATAATTTCTGAAGGGTTTCTCCAGAACGCCGTAGATGAATTTAGCCTGCTGCTTTGCGCGAAGCTGCAGGGCATACTCACTCATCTTCTTTCCTGCTCTGGAAGATTTCCTCCTGGATTTCTTATCATATCCCAAAAAAGTCGGATCAAGCTCCAGGGAACGACATCTTTTCAGTACTGGTACTCTGTTTACTGCCATTTAATTATTTTCCTCTCTTTCCATACATTGTTTACAATACTTTCGTACATTCTTCCAACGTCAAAAAACACTATACACGACGGCGCTTGGGCGGACGGCATCCGTTATGAGGAACCGGAGTTACGTCGCGAATGCTCAGTACTTCCAGTCCGCATGCCTGGAGCGCACGAATCGCTGCTTCACGTCCTGAACCAGGACCTTTCACAAAAACATCAACTTTCTTCAGACCATGTACAAGCGCTGCCTTCGTCGCTGTTTCTGATGCCATCTGTGCTGCATACGGAGTAGATTTCCTTGAACCTCTAAAACCAAGACCACCAGCACTTGCCCAGCTGAGCGCATTGCCTTCCGTATCCGTCAATGTGACGATTGTATTATTAAAGGAAGACTGAATATGTGCCTGTCCATGTTCAACGTTTTTCTTGACACGTCTTTTTGTCACTTTTTTTGCTGTAACTTTTTTTGCCATTTTAAACTAACCTACTTTCTTTCTACTATGCGTCGTTTGCTATTTCTTCTTATTTTTCTTATTCGCTACGCGTTCTCAAAGAGAACCTCACGCTTTCAGCGCCTTACTTTTTCTTATTCGCTACGGTTCTCTTGGGACCTTTTCTTGTTCTTGCATTGGTCTTGGTATTCTGACCACGAACAGGAAGCCCTTTTCTGTGACGGATACCGCGATAGCATCCAATTTCCTGAAGTCTCTTGATATTCAGCGCAACTTCTCTTCTGAGATCACCTTCTACCATATAATCTGCATCAATCACTTCGCTGATTTTCTTTACTTCTTCGTCTGTCAGATCACGACAACGGGTATCCGGATTTACCTTCGCCGCTGCACAGATCTTTGTTGCACTCACACGTCCAATACCATAAATGTAGGTGAGTCCGATTTCGACACGTTTGTCTCTGGGTAAGTCTACACCTGAAATACGAGCCATTCCATTTTTCCTCCATTTTCTCTGTTTCTTTGGATTTGCTTTACATGGTTAAGTTACTAATTGACTGGGCTAAGCAACGGCCAGTATGCTTCGCCTTCCGCACCTCTATCAGGGGGCGTCCGGTCACTTTGCCTTCTGTCCTCATGCCGCCAGCTAGAATAATCCAGCCTTTCCGAATACCTATCGGTATCAAAAAGTAAAATGCTGAGCGCGTCGGCATTGCCGAGCACGTCAACAATGGAACAGGCTCTTATCCCTGTACCTGTTTATGCTTTGGATTCTCACAGATTATTCTGATTTTTCCTTTTCTCTTAATAACTTTGCACTTTTCGCAAATCGGTTTTACTGATGATCTAACCTTCATCGTTTTCCCTCCTTTCAAAAAGACCGTTTCTCATTGTATCATATTCATACCGCTAATGCAAGTATATTTTATCCAAGAATCCCTTATAATACGGGAATCTTCTCAATATGCTCCGCATATCGAGAAGCAGCGAATAATTACTCGCTTCAATGGGCTCGTAATTACGGGAACCTTCTCAATATGCTCCGCATATCGAGAAGCAGCGAATAATTACTCGCTTCAATGGGCTCGTAATTACGGGAATCTTCTCAATATGCTCCGCATATCGAGAAGCAGCGAATAATTACTCGCTTCAATGGGCTCGTAATTATTCTTATTTATCCCTCCAGATAATTCTTCCCTTGGACAGATCATAAGGCGAAAGCTCCAGTGTCACTTTATCGCCGGGAAGAATACGAATAAAGTTCTGCCGTAACTTACCGCTGATATGGGCCAATACCTTATGTCCGTTTTCCAGTTCTACCTGAAACATGGTATTCGGTAATTTCTCCACCACTGTTCCTTCAATTTCAATTACATCTGCTTTTGACATGCCTTAACCTCCTGAATAATGATGCCTGCATCAATACTCTCACCCCGAAGCAGCTTTTTCGTCACTTCCGGATTCTCATACTTTTTCATAATCTGAATATGTCTCCTGTTTTTTTTCTTCGGATTTTTGCAGGTCCTTCTTTTCCCATCCGCAAGATACACATACTCTTTTTCTTCGCCTACAATAAGATATATTTTATTTCTGTCATGCCCCGCAAGGGATAACGCCATGCAGCCTGTCATGTATAACCTCTGTTTCCGTTCTTATTCCGGTTGCGCCAAATCTCCTGCACCTTACCAACAATCTGCAAATCAACTGTTACAGTTCAGCTATCCATGTTGTTTCGTTATGTCCGTTCCCGGCCTGGATAGCTAACTGAATAACATTGGTTCAGCTCTTCTGTCTTCTCACGGCAGATGACTGAGTGTCAGAATCTCCGGTTCACCCTCTGTGATCAGTATCGTATTCTCATAGTGGGCGGAGATGCTTCCGTCCTCCGTCACAACCGTCCAGTCATCCTCCAGCCACTCCACATCAGCGCGTCCCAGATTGATCATGGGTTCCACCGCAAGTGTCATACCCGGCATTAACTTCACGCCTTTTTTTCTCTGCCTAAAATTCGGAATCTGCGGATCCTCGTGGAGAGAAGTCCCGATACCGTGGCCCACAAGGTCTCTGACGATACCGTAGCCAAACTGGCTGATATAACTGTCGATGGTGTTGGAAATATCATGGAGATGATTTCCCGGCCTCGCCATCTTAATTCCCTCGAAGAAACTCTGGCGGGTTCTTTCTATTAAAAGCCTGGCCTCTTCGCTTATCTCTCCGACTGCATAAGTCCTTGCCGCATCAGAATGATAGCCTTTGTAAATAAGTCCGGCATCCAGACTTACAATATCTCCATCCAACAGTATTCTGTCTTTGTGGGGGATCCCATGTACGACCTCGTCATTGACCGAAACACAGATGGAAGCCGGATAACCGTTATAGTTTTTGAAATTGGGGACACAGCCCATATCCCGGATCATTTTTTCCCCCATACGGTCAATGTCCAATGTGGAAATGCCGGGCCTTATCGCCTTTCCCAACTCGTCATGTACGATCTCAAGGAGTCTGCAGGACTCCCGCATAAGTTCAATTTCTCTCGCTGATTTTATACTGACTGCCATTACTCATGCCTTCTTTACTGCATAATACGGACACCATGCCCTGTATTGTTTTGCACTATGCCAAAATTTCTGTGATCTCTGTAAAGACATCCATCATGTCCTTTGTCCCGTCAAATGTCTTCAGAACGCCTTTTTTCTGATAATATTTGATCAGGGGCTGTGTCTGCTCATGGTATATATTCAGACGTTTTTTTACCGTCTCTTCTCTGTCATCATCCCGGAGAATAAGCTCCTCGCCGCATTTATCGCAGACTCCTTCTTTTTTGGGCGGTACATTTACGATATGATATGTCGCCCCGCAGGATGTGCAGGCGCGCCTGCCTGTCATCCTCTTAATAATACTTTCATCCGGCACTTCCATGTCGATCACAATATCGATCTTATCGCCCAACCTGGTAAGCTCTTTATCAAGCACTTCCGCCTGAGGAATATTTCTGGGAAAACCGTCCAGTATATAGCCGTTTTTGCAGTCTTCCTTCGCCACTCTGTCGAGGAGTATCCTGACTGTCAATTCATCCGGAACAAGCAGTCCTTTATCCATATAGCCCTTTGCCTCTTTTCCAAGCTCCGTACCATTCTTGATATTTGCCCGGAAAATATCGCCTGTGGAGATATGAGGCAGATGATACTTCTCAGAAATCATCTTTGCCTGCGTTCCCTTTCCTGCTCCCGGTGCTCCTAACATAATAATTTTCATTTCAATAACCCTGCCCTTCCACACACGGCAAATTACCTGCGCCGCCTTTTACATGATCCTCACCATGCTGACTATGGGATGGAGAATCTCCATCCCATAGTGATTGCACGCTATTTTCTGTCAGTCATTTAAAAATCCTTTGTAATTGCGAACTAACATCAGGGATTCCACCTGCTTCAAAGTCTCAACGATAACGCTGACGATAATGATCAGACTTGTACCGCCAAAAGATACGCTGGCGCCAAACATACCGTTAAAGAAAAACGGCAGCACACACACGATCGTAAGTCCGCAGGCACCGATAAAGATAATATAGTTAAGAATCTTTGTCAGATACTCGCTGGTCGGTCTACCCGGCCTGATACCCGGAACAAAGCCGCCCTGCTTCTTCATATTCTCTGCGATCTCAATCGGATTGAATGTGATCGAAGTATAAAAGTAAGCAAAGAAAATTACAAGTGCAATATATACCACAAGGCCGATACTGTAGATCGGTTCGCTGGGCCGGCACCAGTTGCTGGAACTTAATCCCCGAAGTACCTTGCCCCAGAATCCCGTTCCGCCGTTTATACCGAACAGGGAACAGATGATTACCGGGAACTGCATCAGGGAAGATGCGAAGATAACCGGGATGACCCCTGCCGTGTTGATCTTTAACGGAATATTGCTGGAATTTCCACCATACATTTTCCTGCCCTGCATCTTTTTTGCATACTGTACCGGTATCTTACGGGTTCCGGAATTCAGTATGATAACAAGTACTACCATCAGGACGATCACAGCAATAATGATCACAGCAGCCACTACAGCCGGCGCGATCTCTCTGCTTGTCACAAACTGTCTGAACAGCCCGGTCAGCTCCTGCGGCATCCTGGAGACGATGTTGATCGTCAGGACAATGGAAATACCATTACCGATACCCTTTTCCGTGATCTTCTCGCCGATCCACATTAAGAATGCGCTGCCTGCCGTCAATGCGACAATTACTGTAATCACATTTAATGCATTGTACTCCTGCAAAAGTCCCTGCCGTCCAAAACCGATTGCCATAGCACTGGATTCGATCAGCGCCAATGCCACTGTCACATAACGGGTGATGGCTGTGATCTTCTTTCTGCCTTCCTCACCGTCTTTCTGCATCTCTTCCAGCTTCGGAATCGCAATCGTTAAAAGCTGAATGATGATCGATGATGTGATGTAAGGCGTGATATTCAGTGCAATAACAGACATGCTCAGGAATGATCCACCTGTAAACGCGTCAAATAAATTGAACGCATCTCCTGTCTGCGACGCAAACCAGTTTGCAAAGTAATCTCTGTTAACCCCCGGAACAGGGAGCTGGGAAGCAAGTCTGATAATCACTAACATCCCCAGCGTATACAGAACTCTCTGCCTGATTTCCTTTACTTTAAATGCATTTTTTAATGTTGTAAGCATTACAATACCTCTGTTGTTCCACCAAGTGCCTGAATCTTTTCAGTCGCTGATGCACTGAAAGCATCCGCTTTTACATTCAGCTTTTTGGTAAGTTCTCCGTTTCCAAGGATTTTCACACCGTCTCCGGGATTTTTCACGATCCCCTTCTCCATCAATGCCTGTACATCCACGGTGCTGTCATTTTCAAATACTTCAAGAGCACTGATATTAATGCTTACGATCTCTTTTCTGTTTCTGTTCTTAAAGCCTCTCTTGGGAAGTCGCCTGTATAAAGGCATCTGACCGCCCTCAAAACCGATTCTCGGGGCTCCGGAACGGGCTTTCTGTCCTTTATGGCCTTTACCGGCTGTCTTGCCGTTACCTGAGCCATGTCCACGACCTCTTCTGAAATTATCACTGTGTCTGGAACCTTCCGCAGGTCTCAAATTAGATAAATCCATTCTGATGACACCTCCTTCTCTCTTTAAGCTTCCTCTACTTTTACTAAGTGTCTTACTTTCTGAATCATGCCTCTGGTTGCTCCGTTATCGGGCAGTTCCACCGTCTGATGCATTTTCCGAAGTCCCATTGCAACAACTGTTGCGCGCTGCTTCGGTATCGCGCCGATAGGAGATTTTACCAGAGTGATCTTCAATGTTTTATTATCTGCCATGGGTTTCATTCTCCTTTCTAGCTTACAACTTCCTCTACGGATTTACCACGATTCTTTGCTACCTCTTCCGGGGTCTTCAACTGGCTGAGGCCTGAAACTGCCGCAAGAACTACGTTCTGCTTATTATTGGAACCCAGAGATTTTGTACGGATATTTCTGATTCCCGCAAGTTCGCAGACAATACGCGCAGGGCCGCCTGCGATGATACCGGTACCTTCGGGAGCCCTCTTAAGCAGGACCTCTGAAGAACCATATTTTCCGATAAAATCATGTGTAATACTGCCGTTTTCATCTACTGCGACGCTGACCAGATTCTTGATCGCGTCCTCTTTGCCTTTTCTGATGGCCTCAGGGATCTCAGTAGCTTTTCCCAGGCCGGCACCTACATGACCATTGCTGTCACCAACAACCACAAGAGCCGTAAACCGCATATTACGTCCGCCCTTTACAACCTTGGTAACACGTTTGATGGTAACAACTTTTTCCGTTAATTCCATGTTGCTTATATCAATGATTGTACGCTTCATGTACGTTTCTCCCTTCCTAGAATGTAAGGCCAGCTTCTCTGGCCGCATCAGCTAACGCTGCTACTTTACCCTGGTATATATAGCCGCCTCTGTCAAAGACAACTTCTTTAATACCTTTTTCCACTGCTCTCTTTCCAATTACCGTTCCAAGATACGCCGCTGCGTCAACGTTATTCGTCTTCGTAAGCTCCGCTTTCACTTCCTTTTCCACAGTAGAAGCGGCAGCGAGAGTCACTCCGGCTACATCATCGATAATTTGAGCATACATATGATTATTACTTCTGAACACTGACAGACGAGGTCTCTCAGCAGTTCCGGACAAACGGTTACGCATTCTTCTGTGTTTTTTTACACGAACTTCCTGTCTTGATTTTTTACTAACCATTTTCACACTCTCCTTATCCGTTATTTCTTACCGGTCTTACCGACTTTACGTCTGATCACTTCATCAGCATACTTGATACCCTTGCCCTTATAAGGTTCCGGTCTTCTCTTGTCTCTGATTTCAGCTGCAAACTGGCCAACTTTTTCTTTATCAATCCCCTTTACGATGATCACGTTCTGGCCTTCCAGAACTGTCTCAACGCCTTCAGGATCAGTCATCTCAACCGGGTGGGAATAACCAAGGGATAAGGTAAGCACCTTACCGGCCTTTGCCGCCCTGTAACCTACGCCGTTCACTTCCAGTTTCTTCTGGAAACCTTCCGTCACACCGACTACCATGTTGTGGATCAGTGTCCTGGTGAGGCCGTGTAAAGATTTCATTCTCTTTAAATCATTCGGTCTGGATACGGTAACCTCCGCACCTTCCACCTTGATCTCCATCTCGGATGGAAGTACTCTCTCCAGAGTACCCTTAGGACCTTTTACAGTCACTTTATTATTTTCTGCAACTTCCACAGTAACACCTGCAGGAATCGCGATTGGCATTCTTCCTATACGTGACATGCCCGTACCTCCTATATTCTATATTTCTACCACAGCGCCGGAGAAAATGCGAAGCATTTTCGATGTGAAATTCAGATTTTGTCAGCCGGCGTATTTTACCAGCTTGGAAAATCTTCTTACCTTTACCACACGAATGCTAATACTTCGCCGCCTACGCCTAACTCTCTTGCTTTCTTGTCTGTGATAACGCCCTCATTTGTGGAAACGATAGCGATTCCCAGGCCGCCCAGAACTCTCGGCATATCTTCTTTGCCCGCATACACGCGAAGTCCCGGCTTGGAAATTCTCTTGATGCCGGAAATGATCTTCTCATTTCTGTCTGCACCGTACTTCAGGGTAATGCGGATCGTATTGAATGAACCATTTTCAATCACTTCATATTTTTTGATATAGCCTTCATCTGCCAGAATCTGTGCGATAGCCAGTTTCATTTTGGATGAGGGTACATCTACTGTATCATGTTTTGCAGTATTTGCATTACGGATTCTTGTAAGCATATCTGCAATAGGGTCACTCATTGTCATGGTCAGTTTCCTCCTTCTTCATTTAGACTCATCGCACATCCTACCAGCTTGATTTCTTTACGCCGGGGATCTCGCCCTTATATGCCAACTCACGGAAGCAAATTCTGCAGATTCCGTATTTTCTTAAATATGCGTGGGGACGACCACAAATTTTGCAGCGGCTGTATGCTCTTGTGGAGAATTTCGGTTTGCGCTGCTGTTTGATCTTCATCGCTGTTTTAGCCATGGAATTTACCTCCTGTTATTTTTCATAGGGCATGTTGAATAATCTCAGTAACTCGCGCGCCTCTTCGTCCGTCTTTGCGGTGGTTACGATGATGACATCCATGCCTCTCACTTTATCGATCTTATCATACTCAATTTCCGGGAAGATGATCTGTTCTTTGATGCCCAGCGAGTAGTTGCCTCTTCCGTCGAACGCGTTGGCGCTGACGCCTCTGAAGTCACGCACACGGGGCAGAGCCAAGTTCACCAGACGATCTAAAAACTCATACATCTTCTCACCGCGAAGCGTTGTCTTACAGCCGATGGACTGTCCTTCCCTGATTTTGAAGTTTGCGATAGATTTCTTCGCCTTAGTAATAACAGCATGCTGGCCTGTGATCTTTTCCATATCAGCCACAGCAGCCTCGAGTACCTTCGGATTTTCCTTTGCTTCACCAACACCCATATTTACAACGATCTTGTCGATTTTCGGAACTTCCATGATATTCTTATAACCAAACTTTTTGATCATAGCATCTACGATCTCATCTTTGTATAAATCTTTTAATCTGCTCATGTTTACCCTCCTTCCTTAACCGATAATATCGCCTGTGGATTTTGCGAAACGTACTTTCTTATCTCCGTCCATCTTAAACCCGATTCTCGTGGGTTTTCCCTTGTGAACATACATCACATTGGAAATGTCGATCATAGCTTCTCTCTGAACAATACCGCCGTTAGCGTTTGCTGCGGAGGGTTTCATATGCTTTGTGATCATATTAACGCCTTCTACCAGCACTCTGCCCTTCTTGCGGTCAATGTCAAGTACCTTGCCTTCTTTATCTTTGTCTTTACCGGCGATCACTTTCACTGTGTCACCTTTTTTGATTTTTAACATTGCCATAACCGGTACCTCCTATAATACTTCCGGAGCCAGGGAAACAATCTTCATAAACTGTTTCTCACGAAGCTCTCTTGCTACCGGTCCAAAGATACGGGTTCCTCTCGGGGTCTTGTCATCTTTGATAATAACAGCAGCATTTTCATCGAATCTGATGTAAGAACCATCTTTGCGGCGGGCACCCTTTACGGTACGCACGACTACAGCTTTTACCACATCGCCTTTTTTCACAACGCCGCCTGGTGTTGCATCTTTGACAGAAGCAACAATTATATCACCAATACTTGCATATCTTCTTGTAGAGCCACCCATCACCCTGATGCAAAGCAGTTCTTTCGCACCCGTGTTATCGGCAACTTTCAGTCTGGTTTCCTGCTGAACCATGTTGATTCTCCTTTCAATTTACTTCGCTCTCTCAACAATCTCGACAAGTCTCCATCTCTTGTCCTTGGACAGAGGTCTTGTCTCCATAACCTTCACGGTATCGCCGATATGACAATCATTGTTCTCATCATGAGCTTTCAATTTGTAAGTTCTTTTTACGATCTTGTTGTAAAGCGGATGTCTCTCATTGTTCTGGATCGCCACAACGATCGTCTTATCCATTTTATCGCTGACAACCTTGCCAGTACGTGTCTTTCTTAAATTTCTTTCCACGATTTGCTCTCCTTTCCAGTTAATACAATACACACATTCAGTTTGCCTTTGCCGTGATCATCGTCTGAATACGGGCAATGTTTCTTCTCACTTCTTTGATTCTTGCTGTATTGTCCAACTGATTCGTTGCGTTCTGGAACCTCAAATTGAAAAGTTCTTTCTTGGCAGCTACCAGCTCTTCCGCCAGCTCAGCAGAAGTCTTTGCCTTTAAATCTTCCAAATATTTATTAGTTTTCATTTGATGCACCGCCTTCCAAGTCTGCTTTAGAAACGACTTTACACTTACACGGAAGCTTATGTGTTGCAAGACGCAGTGCTTCTTTTGCGATATCCTCAGGCACGCCTGCGATCTCGAAAAGCACACGTCCCGGCTTAACAACTGCTACCCAGTATTCCAGAGTTCCCTTACCGGAACCCATACGTGTTTCTGCTGGTTTTGTTGTTACAGGTTTATCCGGGAAAATCTTAATCCAGACCTTACCGCCACGTTTCACATAACGGGTCATAGCCACACGGGCTGCCTCGATCTGGTTGGATTTGATCCATGCGGGTTCCATTGCGATAATACCATATTCGCCATAGGTAATCGTTGTACCTCTGGTAGGTTTGCCTGCCATAGAACCACGGAACTGTTTACGACGTTTTACTCTTTTTGGCATTAACATAATTATTTCTCGCTCCCTTCCTTATTTCCTTTGGCGGGAAGTACTTCGCCCTTATAGATCCAGACTTTCACACCGACTTTGCCGTATGTGGTATCTGCCTCTGCAAAACCGTAATCAATATCGGCCCTCAGTGTCTGAAGCGGAATCGTACCTTCGCTGTAAAACTCTGTACGGGCAATATCGGCGCCGCCCAGACGTCCGGAACATGCCGCCTTGATACCAAGCGCTCTGGCTTTCATCGTTCTGCCCATGCAGGATTTCATCGCTCTTCTGAAAGACACACGGTTCTCAAGCTGCTGTGCAATGTTTTCTGCAACAAGCTGTGCATCTCTGTCCGGCACTTTGATCTCCTTGATATCGATCAGCACTTTCTTATCCGTCATTTTGGAAAGCTCTGTCTTTGTCTTTTCGATCTCTGCGCCGCTCTTACCGATCACTACACCGGGTTTTGCTGTATAAATGATAACTTTTACTCTGTCGGAAGCTCTTTCGATTTCAATTTTGGAGATACCGGCAGCATATAATTTCTTCTTCAGGTATTTTCTGATATTATAGTCTTCTATCAGATAATCGGAAAACTCAGCATCAGCATACCATCTGGAATCCCAATCCTTAATAATACCGACTCTGAGGCCGTGAGGATTAACTTTCTGTCCCATATATCACTTAACTCCTTTCTTCATGCCCGCAGCCCGGGCATTCCCTTCCCATTATTTCTCGTTCAGCACAATCTTGATATGGCTCATTCTCTTTTCGATTCTGTAAGCCCTTCCCTGTGCACGAGGTCTCACACGTTTCATGATAGGGCCGTCGCTTGCATAGCACTCCTCTATATAAAGATTAGCTGCATTCACGCCGTTGTTGTTCTCAGCATTGGCAATTGCTGATTCCAGTAATTTCTTGATAACGCCGGAAGCATATCTGGGATTATACTCCAGAATAGCAAGAGCGCTTGTCACGTCTTTGCCTCTGATGGCGTCTAATACAAAGCATGCTTTCTGTACAGGAATCCTTGCGTAAGATAACTTAGCGGAAGGTCTTGTATCTTTCTGAGCATTTCTTTCTCTTTTAATCTGACTTCTATGTCCTTTAGCCATAGTTTAAACCTCCTTTCATATGAAAATCTTTGATTTTCATATCAACCTTTCATCTCACTTTGGATTTCTTATCTTCTTTTGCATGTCCTCTGTAAGTTCTTGTTGCCACGAACTCACCTAATTTATGCCCAACCATATCCTCTGTCACGTAGACAGGCACATGTTTTCTGCCGTCATGAACCGCGAACGTATGTCCTACGAAAGACGGGAAAATTGTGGAACGGCGGGACCAGGTCTTAATAACCTGTTTCTGGCCTGACGCATTTAAAGCATCTACTTTTTTCAGTAAGCTTTCATCTGCGAATGGTCCTTTTTTCAATGATCTCGACATGATTCTTCCTCCTCAATATGCTCTACTTGATAGCTCTGCCGTCTCTTCTTCTCACAATCAGTTTGTTAGAAGCTTTTTTCTTCTTACGGGTCTTTAAGCCGAGTGCAGGTTTACCCCAGGGTGTGCTCGGGCCCGGACGTCCAATCGGCGCGCGTCCCTCACCACCGCCGTGCGGATGGTCATTCGGGTTCATAACAGAACCGCGGACTGTAGGTCTGATGCCCATGTGACGTTTCCGCCCTGCTTTACCAATATTGATAAGGTTGTGATCAACGTTGCCCACCACACCGACTGTAGCGCGGCATACGCCGAGAACCATTCTCATCTCACCGGAAGGAAGACGAAGCGTTACGTACTTGCCTTCTTTCGCCATAAGCTGCGCGCTGTTACCGGCACTGCGGACCATCTGGCCGCCCTTGCCCGGATACAGCTCAATGTTGTGTACCTGGGTACCAACCGGGATGTTCTCAAGAGGCAGACAGTTTCCGACTCTAATTTCCGCCTCGGGACCGTTCATAACCTTCATGCCGTCAGTCAGGCCCTGGGGCGCAAGGATATAACTTTTCAGTCCGTCTGCGTAACAGATCAGCGCGATATTTGCGGTTCTGTTCGGATCATACTCAATACCGATCACCTTTGCCGGAATACCATCTTTGGTTCTCTTGAAATCAATGATTCTGTATTTCCGTCTGTTGCCGCCGCCGCGATGACGAACGGTGATCTTACCCTGATTGTTGCGGCCTGCATGTTTCTTCTTGCTTGCAAGCAGAGACTTTTCAGGTGTAGTCTTTGTAATCTCAGAGAAATCAGAACCAGTCATGTTTCTTCTGGAAGGTGTATATGGGTTATAGGTTTTAATTCCCATGTCTTTTTTCTCCTTTCTGCTTTTTACAGACCTGCAAAGATTTCAATCTCTTTGCTGTCAGCGGTAAGCTGAACGATAGCCTTTTTGGTCTTTGCCGTTCTGCCGACTACCATGCCTCTTCTTTTTTTTCTGCCGTCCAGGTTCATTGTGTTGACTTTCGCCACCCTGGTACCTTCAAACATTTTTTCCACTGCCTCTTTCACCTGCGTCTTTGTCGCATCGGGATGCACCAGAAATGTATACTTCTTATCTGCCATGCCGGACATGCTCTTCTCTGTGATGACCGGTTTCAGGATCACGTCATAATATTTCAGATCAGCCATTATGCATACACCTCCTCAATCTTTGTAACGGCATCCTTTGTCAGGATCAGTGTGCCCGCCTTCAGGATATCATAGACGTTGATTGTCCCCGGCAGTGCGGTCTGTACAAAAGGAAGGTTGTTTGCGGATTTGATCACCACATCATCCTTCTCGCCCAGAACAACCAGTGCTCTGTCTTCCACTTTCAGGTTATCCATCACCGCTTTGAACTTCTTCGTCTTGATCTCGTCAAACTTCAACTCATCCAGAACAACAAGCTTGCCGCCTGCAACTTTATCGGATAATACTGATTTTAATGCCGCTCTTTTCTCTTTCTTATTCATCTTAAAGGAATAATCTCTCGGTACAGGGGCAAATACAACACCGCCGCCCTTCCACTGAGGAGATCTTGTGGAACCCTGTCTCGCATGACCGGTTCCTTTCTGTCTCCAGGGCTTTCTGCCGCCGCCGGAAACCTCGCCACGGGTTTTTGCTTTCTGGGTTCCCTGACGATTGTTTGCAAGCTGCTGTACCACTGCCATATGCACAAGATGTTCGTTTACTTCCACACCGAACACCGCGTCGTTTAATTCAACAGTGCCAACTTCCTTGCCTTCCATATTATAAACAGATACGTTAGCCATCTCTTTGTCCTCCTTTCGCCCTGAATTATGCTTCAGCTCTGGTCGTCTCTTTGATCGTAACCAGCGCTTTCTTAGGTCCCGGAACAGAACCTTTTATTAACAGCAGATTTTTCTCTGCATCTACTCTCACTACTTCCAGGTTCTGAACAGTTACCTTTTCGCAGCCCATATGGCCCGGCATGCCCTTTCCTTTGAACACTCTGCTCGGGGAAGAGCAGGCGCCGTTAGAACCCTGATGGCGATGGAATTTGGAACCGTGCTTCATGGGGCCTCTGTGCTGTCCGAGTCTCTTGATCGCGCCCTGGAATCCCTTACCTTTAGAAATACCGGAAGCGTCAACTCTTTCGCCCACTTCAAAGATATCAGCTTTAATCTCGTTCCCCAGTTCATATTCCTCTGCATTTTCAAAGCGGAACTCTCTGACGTATCTCTTACCAGATACACCGGCTTTCTTAAAATGTCCCATCTCAGCTTTGTTTACGCCGTGGGGATGAGCCACTTCTTTTTTTCCGCCCTTGTCTTTGTTGACGATCTTTTCCTTCTTGTCAACAAACCCTACCTGCACTGCCTTGTAACCGTCATTTTCCTCTGTCTTGATCTGGGTTACCACGCAGGGACCCGCCTGAAGAACGGTTACCGGAATCAGCGTACCGTCTTCCTGGAAGATCTGAGTCATTCCGACTTTTGTTGCTAAAATCGCTTTCTTCATGTTACCCTTTACCCTCCTTTTGTTCTACATCGGACCATGCATTTTCGGGCTCCCCGTATCTCCCAGGCTGTTTTCCCCCTGCGGGTCGCCGCTTTCAGCTTTGCCGCTGTCAGCCGATGCCCGCAGCGGCTTTACTTCGCCCCTGCATGTTCATTCTAGTAGAAGGTTATTTTTGTTTCATTTTGATATCAATGTACACACCCGCCGGCATTTCCAGTCTCTGCAGCGCATCGATGGTCTTGGGCGTCGGTGCAATGATGTCGATCAGTCTCTTATGGGTTCTCTGTTCGAACTGTTCTCTGGAATCTTTGTATTTGTGAACCGCCCTCAAAATTGTAACAACCTCTTTCTTTGTAGGAAGGGGTACCGGTCCGCTCACCTGAGATCCATTCTTCCTGACTGTTTCGATGATTTTTTTTGCAGACGCATCAACCAGCTGGTGATCATACGCCTTTAATGTAATCCTCATTACCTGACTTGCCATAAAAAAAGTCGCCTCCTTTTCGCACTTTTTTGAAATGAAAATGTATCTTTCATTTTTAGTACGACAAGCGGTGACTGTACACTCCTCCGTGTGTGTCCGATACCCGGACAGATCATAATTTTTGTCCGATATGCCTTTTCATACGCGCTGTATGAAGTACTTTGGCCGCACACGCTTCTGCCTTTTGCTGTAAAAAGTTCTTGCAGAATCCTTCTGTCTGTACAGTGACTTGTCGTCAGTTTCCTCGCCGGAGATTCCTGATCTTCCGGTTTTGACATTCGCTCCACGGAAAACCTGCCAGTAGTTGCCCGCTGACAGCAACCTCACGCTTCATTGCTATCATGTCACAGCAAAAGCTATTGTACTATAGAAATTCCGATAATGCAAGAACTTTTTTAATTATTTTTTATATATTTTCTGTTACGGATATTAAATCACACAATCAGGGCTCTGACCTGTAATATTCCTCCGGGTCAACCCCATATATTTTTTTAAAAGCCCTGGAAAAATAACGATAATCAGTAAAACCGGTTTGAAAAAGCATGTCCAGCTGACTGACAGACTTTTCCTCCATAAGTTTCACAGCCTTATGCAGGCGCAGCATTGTCACATAATCACGGAACGTAATTCCCAATGCATCTTTAATAAAATGAGAAAGATAATCCGGGGAAAGCTGCATCTCCTCAGCCAGTTCCTCCAGTCTTGGCTGTCTGTCAAAATTTCCCTCCATGTAACCGATAATATGATGCAGTCTTTCCATCCTCTCAGCCTCCGTATGCATGACCACATCCGGCAGATACACGTAATCAGTCTGTGTCAGCAACAGAAAAAATATATGATTGAGAATTTCCTGCATTTTAAATTCATAGGCCGTTGCCTGTGATTTTGAAATATCTAACAGTTGTTTCATATCCGAAACCAGTGACTGGTTCAACAGATGATCTTTGTCAAACAAACATTCCTGAAAATGAATCTTCTGCAGATCCGGATAGTAGAAACCGCAAAACAGCGGATTGATACCAAGCCATATCACCCTGCTGTTTTTGTTCTGTTCAATGGAATGCGGTACGCATCGATTGACCAGAATAATATCACCAGCTTCCAGTTTGTACTTATGCTTATTTATAATGAAGACTGCTTCTCCGGAAAGGATAAGCGACAGTTCGATCTCCGCATGAAAATGAAGCTGAAAGTCATGTCCTCCCCATTCTTCTATACACATATATGAAGATTTGTGGTATTGAGTTATTTCATAACCCATAATCCCTGCACCTCTGAACTGATATGATAAATTCCGGCCAATTCTCATTATTATTATATATTTTTTTCAGTTTCTGACAAGATATACTCCTTATTTTCTCCGACAGCCACAGCTATTCCAGGCAGCAGATATGGAAAATCCCAAGATTCCTCTATCTGGAATCCCGGGACATTTATGATTGAATTTGACAGTTTGAACATCCCATACTTTTTAACTGTTCATTGTATTTTTTATAATGCGTTTTGCCTTCTTTCGGTTTTCAATAAACTGCAGGATCCGCGTCTGATTTGAAGAAATGCCGATAACCAGGATCAGAAAGACACCTGTTGCAACTTTCTGCAAAGACGCGCTGAGTCCGATTGAGATCAATCCCGCATTCAGCATCTTCATGGAAATTGTCCCAAGGAAAATGCCGACTATCAGATTACAGTATTTTGCCAGAAAAACACCCATAAAAACACTCATCAGAGCATCAAAAGATACTGACATGGAATCCATACCACTTATGGAAGCGGCTCCTCCTTTGTTCGAAACCGATAATACTGCTGCCATCCCCAGCATGATCCCTTCTGCAAGAAAGCTCTTAAACCGTGTATCTCTGACACTCACGCCGATATTCGTTGAAATCCGCTGGTTATTGCCAATGGTTCTTACATGGTAGCCAATACTCGTGCGGTTAAATATAACATACATTAAAAATCCATATAATATCAGTATCATAAAGCAATATGGTGATCTTGCCAGTATTGTCGCATTTCCCCGTATCTTTACCCCTTCCGCATGAAACAGTAAAGTAGTCAGGGATTCATAAATCATCAGCATGCCTACCGCTGAAACGATCGACGGAACCCTCATGTAGTGATAGACCACGAAAATCAGAAGAGAAAGAATAATTGAAATGATTGTTGTTAAAACCACCAGCCCGATCAGTCCCGTATTGGTCGCAAGCATTGCTCTGCCGCCCAGAATGCCAGCCAGCACAACTACAGCTCCCGCGCTCATATCCCACATCTTCATCTGCATGTTCATACAGATCCCCCATGCAATAAGTACCGAAACAACAGACTGCCGTGCAATTACCATCATGCCGTGCGCATCACCAAACAGCCCGTGTGACATAAATCGAAACATGAGGTAGACCACAATCGGCAAAATCAAAGCTTTGCAATAATCCGCAATTTTATTTTTACGCAAGTTTTTCATCATTTCCCACTCTTTCTTATCGGAATCTAATTTTTTACTCCACCATCCCCGCATGTCGCTGCACAACTTCTTCGATATCGTATTTTGCATAAAACTCCGCAAAGTCCTCAAATGTCGCATCCGGGTTATATACGCGCAGGTATTCCTTCAGCTCATCGAATGTATAAGGGAACACATCGCCTTCAATATATTTAGCATAATTTTCAAAGTCCTCCTCCGTCTCAAGGAAAAGATTCTTTCCATAGAGCGTAAACGGTCCATCTGTCATAGGAGAACCTGTCACTGCATTATAGACCGGAATAAACAGCATAACCGGATCCGGATACTGGCCACCGGCAATAACATGTAAGGCCCCTCTCTCCACATCTTCACGGGAAGTCTCTTCAATATCAACTGTTGCCAGTTTAATCTCCCCGATCTTATTTTCAATTTCAAGAGCCTGAAGAACGCTGTCGGAAGCTCCATCAGATCCCCCCATGAGAATGATACCGTCAAAATCACTGTAAATGGAAATCATATTCTGTACAGCTGCACCGAACTCACCGGTATCATCATTTCTGTATTCAGCAATAATGTTCATATCCTCATATTTTGCCACTGTATCAACAACGCCGTTCCAACGCTGGTCGGCAGCGGAGCTCCCCGGTGCAATGGCGATTGTCGCAATATTCCGGCATCCCTGTTCATACATCAGCTCAGCAAGTCTGCATCCTGTTTCATAATCATCACAGACCGAATACCCAAGCCAGTGTGAATAGGTCTCAAGCTGTTGTTTTAATTCAGGTGACGAAATATCCAGAGTATACTGTGCCAGATACACGCCTTTAGCTTCACAAAGCTGCATCATCTTATCATAACAGTCATAATCCAGAATGACGTCAACCCCCTTCGAAATCAGATTTTCCGTTGTCTCAATATGTTCTTCACTTGAATAGGCCGTGGCATATGTTATTTCAAGGTTCATATTTTCTGCAAGGTAATCAAAATAGTTTTTATACTGATTGCTCAGAAGGTCTGAATATCCCCAGCACACAAAACCGACCTTTATAAGCGGCAACTCTGCATTTTCCGATACATTTTCCTCATTGATATCAGTCTCAACAGTATTTTCATCCGCCACATCTGCCTCATTCGTCCCGGCAGATCCACATCCGAAAAGTGCACATGTGGTCATACAACATACCAGTAATAATGTTATTATTTTTTTCATACTAACAGTTCCTTTCTATTTTTGTTCTTTTCATTTTACGTAATGATCTGTCCTTCTTTCTTTTTCATTGTCGCAAAAACAACGATGAGCAGCACTGCACCCTTAATTCCATCCACAACCTTCGGATCAACACCGCAAAGGATCAATCCGTTCCCAAGTATCGCCAGGGAAAACGCTCCCACAACTGCGCATATCATTCTGGAACCAGCACCGCCAGTCAACGGAAGCCCACCCAGCAGAAGCGCTATCAGTACATCCATATCCAGACCGCTTCCCGCTGTTGAAGATGCAACACCCACTCTTGCCAGTGTAAAAAACGCCGTAATTGTTGTGAAAATTCCCATGATGACATACGCAAGCAGCATTTCAAGCGTCACTCTCACACCGGACAGTCTTGCTACTTCAGCACTCCCGCCAATTGCCTTCATGTCTTTTCCGATACGTGTAAAATCGAAAATATAAAAACCTGTTATAATCAGCACAATCATTGTAATGATCTTAATGATCCAATTATCGAACTTCAAAAAAGATGCAGGCACTTCCATCCAGGAAGATGAAGTAATTGTCAGCACAATTCCACGCCAGATATTGCCCATGCAGATCGACACAATAAAGGCAGGGATATTCATTGCAATTGATATGCCACTGGTCAGAATTCCCGAAACAACCCCTACCGCCAACGCTGCTAACAATGCCCAGAACCAATTGACATAATTCAGACAATATGCAATCATACACATGCAAAAGCCCGAGAGGCCGGCAATGGAAAGATCCATTCCACCATGTGCATACACAAAGGTCGCTCCGATACTTGCCACCAAGACCCCAAACGCCTGATTCAGAAGCACTTCCATATTATTGCCCGAAAGAAACCGCCCCCCTGTGATAACCGTAAAACAGAGAAATAAAAAAATCATACACACTAACGGTAAACCTTTATGAAGACTCTGGCCTTTTTTCATATTATATCCACCTCCTTTCCCTAAATCATATATTGAATAATGTCATTTTCCGACAATGTTTCACTGCGTTCAAACTCGTGTGACAGTCTGCCATCCTTCACAATAAGAATCCGGTCACACATACCGATGAGTTCCGTCATTTCCTCAGAAATCATCATAATCGACTTCCCCTCCGTTTTCAGCCTGTAAATCAATTGATACAGATATGCTTTGACACTTATATCAATTCCCCTTGTGGGGCAGTCCATGATGAAGATTTCCGTCCCGTTCATGATCCATTTTGCCACTGCAACTTTCTGACGATTACCGCCGGAGAGATCCCTGACATCCTGGGTTGCTTCACGGCATTTTATGGAGAGTGCATCCACGCCCTCTTTCGCAAGATCAGACTCCTTCACCGGCGAAATATAACTTTTATTACTCAATATTTTAAGCGCCGGCAAAACAATATTATTCAAAATACTGTCATCCAAAATAACTGACTCCGTATCTCTGTTTTTGGGCACATATCCAATCTTTGCCGCAATGGCATCCGAAGCATTTTTTATCAGCTTATTCCCGGCACGTATCTCTCCTGTGAGCAGCTTTGACGCCCCGAATGCAGCCCGCCCTACATCATGCATACCGCTGTCAGTCAGACCACCGATACCAAGTATCTCTCCGCCGTGCAGATCAAAATCAAAATTTTCAAGGATATCGCCACAGGTCACATGCCTGCCGCTTAATACGACTTTTCCTTTATGTGAACTGTCGTAATCTGCCCTGTAGTAGTTCCCCGAAAGTTCCCTTCCCACCATTAATGTTTTGATCCTCTCAATCTCCATTTCTTCCTGACAGAGATTTTTCACCATAACGCCATCCCGCAGCACCGTAATAGACCGGCAGACCTGCATCAGCTCCTCCATATCATGTGAGATAAACAACACGGACTTCCCGTCATCTGCCATCTTCTCCATAATGTTATACAGGATCTGACGTCCTCTCTGCGAAAGGGCCGTAGTTGTCTCATCAACGATTAAAAGATCCGGATCACCTGCCATAGCCCTTGCAATTTCAACTATCTTTCGATTTTCAAAGTTGAGTGCGTCTATGGGACAATCAGGCGCAATATCTGTCACACCTATATTCTCCAATGCACGCCGCGCCGCATCCATCATTTTTCTGATCCTCAGAATCCCCCTGCTGGAGAACATTTTTTCCTGTCCGATAAAAATATTGGCAGCCACCGTTATCCCGGGGATCGTCCCTGTCTCCTGCACTATCATGCTGATCTTATGTTTCTGAGCTTCCAGCATGGAACGGGGATGGTGTACTTCTCCTTTGATCCACATTTCTCCGCTGTCAGCCATCTGTACCCCGGATATAATGGATGACAGAGTGGATTTCCCGGAACCGTTCTCGCCGATCAGTCCACGAATATCTCCACATGGTATCTCAAGATCCGCTTCTTTCAGTGCACAGGTTGAGCCGAAATTTTTAGAGATCTTTTTACATACTAGCAAAATTTCATTTTTCATATATCCATCATTCTCCATTTTTATTCTACCGGCAGGTCAGTAAGTTTCTTATACATCTGTTCAATCACCTTTATCAGTTCAGGATCTTCCCTGTTCAGGTGCTTATTGTTTATCAGCTCCTCCACGATCACTCCAAGTTCTTTATCCGGAAAATACTTCAGGCAGTCAGCAAAATCAGCATAGGTGACACCGTACGGTTCAAATGTCTCCTGCAGGATACGAAACGCCTCTTTGCTCGCCGAGATCCGTTTTATTGAACTCCGCAGCCCGAAATCATACAGGGTATGACCTGTGAGATGAAATTTTACACTGACCGGCAGATCTCTTGAGCTTGTACCGATCTCAAAGATATATTCCCCTGCCTCCGCGATCCACTCTCTATAGCCGGGATCAAATGCCGCAAGTTGTTGTACATTCAGTTCAAATTTCAGAGTCCTTCTTTCTCCGGGCTGTAGCAGAACTTTCTGAAAAGCTTTTAATTCACGTATCGGCCGCGGAAGGATATCCGACCTGTGATGCAGATAAACCTGTACAACACACTTTCCTGCCATCTCGCCCACATTTCTCACATCTGCACAGAGGGTAATCTTATTTTCAACATCCTGATCTATTTTACTCTTATCCAGTCTCGCATTTAAAATATCAAATTTTGTATAGGAAAGACCGTAGCCGAAAGGATAAAGCGGCTCAACTTTTTTCAGATCATAGTATCGATAGCCCACATAGATATCTTCATTGTAGAGTGCCTTACCTCTCTTTCCCGGAAAAAAACCGTAAGCAGGGCAATCTTCTATCTTCTGAGGATATGTAATTGTCAAATGTCCGCTGGGGGAAGTCATTCCCAGAAGGATATCCACCAGGGCATGCGCTCCTTCACTTCCCGGATAGTAAACTGCCATAACCGCATCAACTCTGTCCGCAAACTCACGGATGTCAACAGGGGCTGCGATGTTTAAAAGCAGAACCGTCGGAATATTTTTCTCTTTCGCCGCGTGAATAGCCTCCAGTAAAATTCCGCACTGTTCACGGTCAACATCCAGATTCTCCCTGTCCTTTCCTTCCGTTCCCTCGGACTGCAACGTCAGGATCACATAATCTGTATCATCCCGGATCTCATTCAGTATCACATTATTTTCGCCCAGCATTTTTTCCAGTTCTTTCGATAAACTCGGATGGCGGTCTGTAAATACCCGGGAACTCTGTTTTCCTGTAATATAAAATTCCGTTGAGCCTTTACCAAATAGCGAAATTTTGCATTCCCGTTTAAGCGGCAGCGTACTGTTTTCGTTTTTTAACAGGACAATACCTTCCAGCGCGGCTTCATATGCAGCCGAATTCGAGAATTCCCGATCCATCCCTCCGGTACTTTTTTCAAATAATGTACTCTCTTTCAGGAATCGGAGGACACGCCTTGCGCAGGCATCAATCTCTTCGATCATAATCCTGCCATCCGTAACTGCCTGCTCCACGCAGGACATATCCCGGATGCCGGGCATATCAATATCATTGCCGGCGCGGATCGCCTCGATCTGATCATAGACGCCGCCCCAGTCAGACATCACAATTCCCTCAAATCCCCATTCATTTCGCAGTACATCCGTCAAAAGCCATTTATTCATCGAGCATCCCACACCGTTGATACAATTATAAGCGCCCATCACAGTTTTTACTTTCCCTTCTTTTACACACGCTTTAAATCCGGGAAAATATATCTCGCGCAAAGCGCGTTCCGATATGTTTTCATCGACACCCAGCCTCGAGGTTTCCTGATTATTTGCAGCAAAATGTTTCACATCCGCAAAGACGCCCTGGCTCTGGATTCCTCTAACCATCGCTGGCGCCATTTTACTCATCAGGCATGGATCCTCCGTGTAACATTCGAAAACACGTCCTCCTCTTGGATCTCTCTGAATATTGGCATCCGGTGTGCCAAGTACCACATTAACTCCCAGACTTTTCGCCTCCTTCCCCAATGCCATGCCGCACTTCTCGACAACATCCGGATTCCATGTGCTGGCTAAAAGCATTCCTGTCGGAAAACAGGTCGGCCATTCATTGGAATCGGTAATTTTTTCTTTCTCCTGTCTGATCTTTTCGTATTGTTCCTCCTGTTCTTTACTTAACATTTCCCCCACAAGCCGTTTTCTTAAAATCCCTCCCATCTGTTCCGTATTGGTTACTCCTGCCAGCGATTTAAATGGCAAATTTTCGCGTATCTGATATCTGGAATATAAATCGCCGTAGTACTGCGCCAGATTTATGCCAGCTGCGCTGTCTACCATCATAGCTGCAGGAATCCCCAGACGTGGAATAGCCCTGGTGCCAAATCCGCTTCCGCCCGTCAGCAGACACAGTTTTTCCTGCAATGTCATTTCATTCAAAACTTCGTCAACATCACGGCATTCCGATAATGAAACCATCTTTTCTTCGTCATAATTCTTCATTTCTTCTCGTTTCCTTCAATGATTTTAGGTAATTTTATTATATTTGTCCTGGTTACCCGTCTCAATGATATTTACGCTCAAAAAAAACGGCATTTCCGCTTTTTTCTCTCAGACAAAAAAATACCAGGCCACAAACCTAATTTGAGACCTGGTATTATCCTTTCAACCCTTTCTTTTTACAGGCGATTTGGATTATTTACATAATTGATATATTCAGCCACAGATCGGTCAAAACCTTCGATATGTCTGAACAGCCAGTCAACGACCTGTTTTTTCACCTGCTCCACAAAGGCTTCTGTGGGTCCCTCGGATTCTTCCAGAAATTCGTGCAGTGTTTCTACTGTTTTTTTGAATTCCTCGTGTTTTGCTTTGTGCTCCGTGTAGCCAGGGTAGGAAACCTCTTTCTGAAGTTTTTCCTCCTCGTTGAAATGGAACTCCGTGTAGTCCGCCAGATAATCCAGCATTTTGATGGCCCTCATCTTGCCGTCCCCATCCTCGCAGGCGCTCACAAACGCCGCGATACGCCCGATCAGCTCCTTATGCTGCGTGTCGATGGTCTTATTCCCGGTCAGTAAGTTGTCGTTAAATTCTATTACCATAATGTTTTCCTTCCTTGTATAGTGTGTGCTATGACGCCGTTATGTTTTCTCTGCTTCCTATTCTATCATTGTTCAGCGTTTTTGTTAATTCATTTTTCTGATATTTTGCTATAAACATCGATACTCTGCAGATCCTCCCCGTTATTGTTTGTTATCCGACATGCCGGCACAGCAGCCCGGAGGAGAGCGGACTCCCCATCATCAAACAACAATAACGAAATCCCTCAAATACCTTGATTTTTGCGCATCCAAGTGATACTATTTTAACAGAAATTTTATGCGCTAGAGCATAAAACCTATAGGAAAAACGAAAGTAAAGGAGTGAAGAACATGAGCAAGAATTTTTCTGATCTACTCTCCCGGGTTTCTGCCTGCAAAAAGAAAACTCTTTCTGTGGCAGTTGCTCAGGATAAGGCCGTGTTAGAGGCCGTAAAAGCTGCGAAGGAACGTGGGATTGCCGACGCCATCTTAGTCGGTGACGAGGCAAAGATCGGTGAGATCGCCGCAGAACTGGGCATGGATATGACCGAATACACCGTGATCAATGAGCCGGATACCGTGGCAGCTTCTCTGAAAGCCGTACAGCTCGTACACGACGGCAAGGCCGATATGTACATGAAAGGTCTGTTGGACACCAAAACCTTCTTAAAGAGCGTATTAGATAAGGAAGTGGGACTGCGCACCGGTAAGCCCCTGTCCCATGTATGCGTATTTGAAGTTCCCGGTATCGACCGCCTTTTATTCCTGACAGACGTGGCTTTCATGCCCTACCCTACTCTGGAAGATAAAGTGAATATTATCAACTATACCGTAGAGATTGCTAATGCCTGCGGCGTGGACATGCCAAAGGTAGCGCCCCTTGCCGCTGTTGAGGTAGTCAATCCTAAGATGCCCGTTACCGTGGATGCCGCAGAGCTGACAAAGATGAATGAAGAGGGAAAGATCACCGGCTGTATCGTGGATGGTCCTTTATCTTTGGATATCGCATTATATAAGGAAGCGGCGGAAGAAAAGGGCGCCCTTGACAGAAAAGTGGCAGGTGATGCGGATATTTTATTATTCCCTGATATTCATGCCGGAAACCTTGTCTATAAAGCGATCGTACATATGGTGGATGTAAAGAACGGCAATATTCTGACAGGGACAAAGGCGCCTGTTATTTTAACTTCCCGTTCCGACACCTGTGAGGTCAAGGTAAATTCTATCGCTCTGGCAGCTCTGGCGGCAGAGACTCTGAAAAGAGAGTAGCCTTCTCTGCATGTGTCTGACCGCCGCGCCGCCTGAAAGCGGCGTGCTGCAGCAAAACCTGCATTTTTTGAAAGGAGAAAAATTATGTCTGTTAAAACTTTAGTGATCAATCCCGGTTCCACCTCCACCAAGATCGGTATCTTTGAGGATGAAACCTTACTGTTTGACGAAACGCTGCGCCACTCCACCGAGGAGATCGCACGCTATGATTCCATCATCGATCAGAAGGACTTCCGCCGGGATATCATTCTGGACTTTCTGAAATCCAAAGATTTCGATGTGAATTCGCTGGATGTTGTTGTCGGCAGAGGCGGCATGTTAAAACCGATCCCCGGCGGTACTTACGCGGTAAACGATGCCCTGGTCCGCGATCTGGAGATCGGTGTTTCCGGTCAGCATGCCTCCAATCTGGGCGGTATTCTGGCAAAGGAGATTGCAGATTCCATCGGTAAGCCCAGCTTTATCGTGGATCCTGTGGTAGTGGATGAACTCTGTGAGGAAGCCAGAGTTTCCGGCGTTCCCGAGCTGCCGAGAATCAGTATCTTCCATGCTCTGAACCAGAAAGCAGTAGCAAAGCGCTATGCGGCGGAAGCAGGAAAAGATTATAAGGATCTGGACCTGATCGTTGTACACATGGGCGGCGGCGTTTCCGTCGGCGCACACAGTGAGGGCAGAGTAATCGATGTATTCAACGCTCTCGATGGCGACGGCGCATTCTCCCCTGAGCGGGCAGGCGGCGTTCCCTCCGGCGCTTTAATTAAAATGTGCTTCTCCGGCAAATATGAGGAAAAAGAAGTGTATAAAAAGATCGTGGGCGCAGGCGGCTTCAATGCGCTGCTCGGCACAAATGATATGCGTGAAGTGGAAAAAATGGTGCAGGATGGCAACAAAGACGCTGATCTGTACAGAAGAGCTTTTATTTTCCAGGTTTCCAAGGATATTGGTTCCATGGCCTGCGTGCTTGCAGGCAAGATCGACCAGATCATTATCACCGGCGGTATCGCTTACGATAAAGTTGTCGTCGATGGTCTGAAGGAACACTGCGGATTCCTGGCTCCTGTTACCGTTTATCCTGGTGAGGATGAGCTGCTTGCTCTGGTGCAGGGCGGCCTTAGAGTTGTGAACGGTGTGGAGAAAGCCCTGGAATACTAAGTTTATCTGTAAAGGCTAACAGCCAGCACTCTGACACAAACAGGGATATCGTTCTCTTAGCTAAGACGGTATCCCTGCTTTAATCAGATTCTATTAAATTCCTCTATTTCCCCGCACAAATCCTGAATCTCTTTATATCGCTTCATTTCTTCTGCTCTTCCATCGCAATCCACTCTTCCGCCTCCAATCACTCTTCTTCTCAGATTACCCAGATTCCAGAAAGTCGAATCTATTCGGATTCCGTATTCTTCCGCAAAATCCATTATTAATTCTTTTTGATAACGATAGATAACCGCATCTGAAACTGTTCCGGGAATTCCGGCTGATCCACTCGTTCTGCCAGGCAGAGTATTTCTCTGCAGATTAAGGATCTTTTGAATAATCTCCGCTTCTTTTTCCTTTTTCAGCCTGTTTCCCGATGCATATATCGGAGTTCGCCCAAAATACCCCTCCCCGGACGAATATATATTCCGCACTCCTCCGAATGTATTTTGAACGGATAGATTTTTTTCTCCATTTAATATTTCCACAAAGTGTTGTGTCAAATCCTCATAAAACTTTTCTGACAGCTCTCTCTCATCAGATACAACTTTATAAAGCCCTCTGTCATTGCATCTTTTCTTAAACTTTCTGACATTCTCATAATCCGATGAGTACTCCGAAGGCGGACAGGGCTTGTCCAGGAAATATAAGAAAACCTGTTTTACCGAAGAAATCATTTGTTCAATTTCTTCCTCCGTCCCGGAACCATACCTGTCCGTCGGCGTTCCAAATTTTGTCCAGAATACGGCAATCAACATATCGCATTTATTGACAAGCTGCCTGTTGAGAATATTCTGGGGTCTGTCACCCATCTGCGAATAGCTGTCGCTTTTCCAATATTTTGCGTTTACCAGAACACTATTGGTTCTTCCAAATAATCTGTTAAACTTTTCAACAGCTTCCTCAATAACATCTTTAAATTTTTCTACATCCCCCGGACATGATATAAGCAGATCATACTCTGTAATTCCTGTTCTCGCCATGGGTTACCTCCTCTTTCTGACTTTCATACTCTGTTCTTTTCCGGATAGCTGCTTCCCTTTGTCCCTCGTGACGCTCTTCAATTCATTACGAGAATAAATTAAACCCCTTACTCTCCAAATAGTTGCTCAATTCAGATAATGTGGAATAATTTGATCTGTCTATAAAATCAACCAGCACATCATATCCTACCGTCATAAAGATGCCCTCCTCTGAAAAGAGCAGATCCCTGGATAATGCCTGAGGCCCAACAAAAAACGCCGTCTCCCTGCGCTTATTCGCGCAAAGCATCACATAGTATGACGGCACAGAAAACATTCTTTCCAATTCTTCTGCCACATACGCAAAGATCCTGTTTGCTGCATAATATACCGTGTCAAACGTGACACGCTCAGAACATTTATTTTCTAAAAGAAATGCCAGTTCATCTACAGGCGTCAAATAATTATTTTCTATTTTTCTCAGATAATATCCATTACGCCCAACAGGTGAAAAATTCTCGATCCAATAATTTATTTCCTGGATCCTCTCATTTTCAAATTCCCGGATCCAGCGCTTTGTCTGCTGATTCGCTTTACAGTAATAATACAATTCTTCTCCGGATTTCATCTCTGCTATGTTTCACTCCCTTCGTTTACCAAAGTTCCCTTTACCGAAAGTTTTGTCTGTTTTCTGCTGTCTGTTTTATTCTTTCTGAATCCATTTATCCATGAAACAATGCCATCATCTGATAAGCTGAACCATACCGTCGCCAATCCATCTCAAAGCAGAAATAGGCATTCCCTTTTCATGAAGTATAATAAAAATCACATCCCCCATAAACTTTTCCATTTCTTCCATATCCCTTACCGGGGATAACCCATTGTTTGATAAGAGTTTTTCACAATATGCCCTGTAGTCACTCACATCCAGAATAACTTTCTGCTCCCCAAAGCGGAATTCTCTGCTGGCTTTCTTACTGATCGATTCCATAAATGCACCCACAACCTCCAACATACACAGAGCTCTGATTCCCTCAGTCATACACTACCTCCTTTGTTTTTCAATACTCTTTTGAATTAATCTCAAACACCCTCTCTTTTCATTATAAATCGGATCTGTCATATTGCAATATGTTGCCTTTGTATTTTTCCGGTTTACATCTGCACCAGGCAAAACCGGTGGAAAACATGTGTGGTTGTTTATCCTCAAAGCACTGCCACATCCAAAACACGCTGCCGTATCTCTTCCAGATACGTCACCTCACCATTTTCGTAGTGCGTCGGAAATTCTATCGATATAAATTGCAGCTGCGGCAAAGCTTCCGGAATATGCTTTACATGATCTCTGGCCCATGTACTCTCTCCGGTCTGCAGAGGATGCCTGTCCGGGAAATACAGTACCCGCTTCCCGCCAAAAGGAGCCTTCACATCCGCAACGCGATCCTCTTCATCGGAAACTTCACCATATTTCAGATCCAATTCCAGAACCGAGTTCCCCGTCATAGCATCATTCACCTCAGGTGCATAACTCAGCCAGAAATGCTTTTCAGGTATCCAGATCCCCGCTCTGGACACCTCATGCCAGCGCATCATCTTCGCGGTGACCGGCTTTTCGTTCAGCAGACCTCCAAAAAGCAGCGTGATATCTTCCGATGTATTATCCGGGTACTCAGTGATCCACTTTTCCGCTGTCTGAGACAGCCCCCGGCGCATCGCCCTGTTATCTCGCAGTCTTTTAAGCGCCTGATCCCAGATCAGCACATGGTACATCAGCTCCACAAACTCAATATTCATTCTGGTCCAGGGAGTATAATGATCCGGGGAGAGATTACATCCCGAAAACTTCTGATAAAAATAGTGGCATTTCTCATATGCATGAATCCGCAGATATCCGTATGCCAGATCAAAAAAAGTTTCCGCATAACCCGGATGAAGTTTTATATGTTCTGCCATTTCCCCCGCTTTATCGAGAGCCGCCTTCAGCAGATCCGCCCATTTCAGATCAAAATTCCTGTCTACATTGACTGCTGTAATCGCCTCTCTTACCAAAACCAGTCTTTTGGTCATAGCCTCCACGAAAAGGCCCTGTCTCTCATAGGTATCGCATATGGACCAGACAGCATCATATACCTTGCGAAAATCATATGTTGCGCCATATCGGCTTATCCATACTATTTCTGTCAGCGTATTGCCATATGCATAGATCGCATCTTCATGCAGATCCTCCAGATACCGTTTCATATCCGCCTGTGCTTCCTCTGTAATGTATCTGGCAGCGTAGTCAAACATCTTTCGGTACCGTTCATAAAATTCCCTGCTGATAACAGGAAAATCCTGCAGAAGCATAAAAATATCCTTGAGGAAATAGTATTTTTCCGGCGCCTCCTGTGCACAGATCTGATCAAAATCCTGTTCCAGCACATCCATATATTTTTCTAAATTAAGCTCCGCCATATGGGCAACACGAAGGGAAGATATCTCATATGTCAGCCGCATTTTCACTGTATTTTTATCTCTGTTCAGGAGAGCAAGGATCCTGTCATGTCCTTCATCGATCAGCTTTGCGATCTGATCCTTATCCTTCAGCTGTCTTGCTAACTCCAGCCTGATATTTTCCACCTCCAGGGCTTCCCTGGCGTCAGTTAAGTTCATATGTTTTTCCATTTCCTGAATATAGCGCTCTATCTGATCCATCCCCGCAGAACCGTACTCCAGGCAGTATGTAAAGATAAGATTGCCGTAAACGGCACAGACTAACTCCCTGCCCTCATCTTCCACGGAGATCAGATCTGCTGCCCTGTTAAAATATTTTAAGGCTTCCATATTATTTCCGCAGATGCGCATGCAGCGCCCCCAGTTGTTTAACAGTTCCGCCTTCAGATATCTGTCTTTTTCCTCCACCGCCGCCAGCGCCTGTTTTGTGAGCTCTATGGAATCGTCTATGTTCCCTCTCGCCTCCTCATATAAGGCCTGCCATTCCAGATATTTTGCGTTTCCTTCTTTTTCCGTTTTCCGGGCTATCCTGGCTGATTTCTCGATGTTGCCCATCTGGTACAGCAGATAGTAATAGCCTCTGTTCCAGTATTCCGCATCTTTCGGCGCCAGCTTTTTTTCCTCTATTTTAAGCCACTCTTCATGGCATTTTAACAGATCGCCCCGCTCATTGAACAGAGCTTCCATCTTCTTTTTTGCTGCGGATCTTCCTTTCATCAGCCATGTAAGCAGAAAAACATCGAGAACCACATTGGCGGCCAGCAGGAATAACAGCAGTCCCGCCGAAACTGCCTCCCACCCTGTTCCTTTTCCTGTCCTCTTCCACATCCATAGAAATATAATATGCCCCATCAGCATGGTAAGACAGGCATTTCTCCACGCAGGCACGCGAATATAAGCCATAAGGCTGCGCTTGCCATACTCCCGGCATACGAACAGTATTCCGGCTATTACTGCTATATAGACTACCATGGCTTTTGCAAAATCACTTTTAAATGCAGATAGTAAAAAGTCTGCTACCCAAAGTATCATATCTGTCATTTCTTTTTCCTCTTCCGGGCAGATAATTGTTTTGGCTTATTGCTGTCCTGCTGGTTTTTGTGTTTTTGTACTTTTTGATTTTGTACTTTTGAATTTTGTATTTTTAGATTTTATGTTTTCGTATAATTAATGCAGGTGTCTGCCGTATTGATATTATAACTCTGTGGAGTGAAAAAAGCGATAGCGTTTCGGTAAATGGGATGTGTTGTTATATGCCGGTGTTATATGCCCTATCTGACATGTTCCATAATCAGGCAGGAGAAAGGTCTTTCCTATGTCTGCCACGTCGGGCTCCTACCAGTTTCTGCTGATATATTTCTTTTGGGTTTCCGTGTGCATAAAAAAACCGTAGAAAGTCTACTTTTAAGACTATCTACGGTTCTACTGTCAATATCAGGTATTGAAATATTTATGTGAAACTAAAATTATGTAATATGAACTCATCTCTGTGAAAACTGGCGCTTCTCGGACAGGTACCTCCTTATCTCCCCGGTCACCACATCCTGTTCTTCTTTCGTCAAATACGGATGCATCGGCAGTGCCAGCACCCTTCTGCACAGATCTGCTGTCACAGACAGATCTGTCTTTACACAATCCATTCCATG
>CAJTPM010000001.1:90175-232620 GCA_910578085.1 uncultured Lachnospiraceae bacterium
ACCCTTCTGCACAGATCTGCTGTCACAGACAGATCTGTCTTTACACAATCCATTCCACGAAACGCCCCCTGTCTGCTCATCGGCTTCGGATAATATACCATTGTCGGAATTTTCTTTTCTTTCAGATATGCCTGCAGCCCATCCCGCTGCGCCTCATCCTTTAACAGAATGGAATACTGTGCCCAGCTGGAATAAAATTCCTTCCTGGCTTTGGGTGTTTTTACTATATCTCCCAGCAATTTCGTATAGCGTTCGGCCGTTTGGTTTACTTCCGTCAGTTCATACTCTTCAAAAGCCCTGAGCTTTACCTGCAAAATTGCTGCCTGCAGAGTATCCAGCCTGGAATTCATACCGATCCTGACGTTATCATATTTATCCGTCCCCTTTCCATGGATGCGGTAAGAACGAAGTAACTTTACCCACTCATCATTATCGGTAAATACCGCGCCACCGTCCCCATAACATCCGAGAGGCTTCGCCGGAAAGAAAGAGGTGGTGGAAATATCGCCAAAACTGCAGGCTCTCTGCTGCCCGATCCGCCCGCCAAACCCCTGGGCACCGTCCTCCAGGATCATAAGACCATACCTGTCCGCAACCTGCCTAAGCTTCGGATAATCCGCAGGCTGTCCGAAAAGGTCTACTGCCACGATTACACGGGGCGTTAATTTACCTTCTCTTTTTATTTGTAAAATAGCCTCCTCCAAAGAAGCCGGGGAGATATTAAAAGTGTCCTCTTCCACATCCACAAATACTGGGGTCGCCCCTGCATAAGCCGGTGTTTCTCCCGATGCAAAAAACGTAAAATCCGGCACGAATACGGCATCTCCCGGACCGATATCCCAGACCATCATGGCAAGCGTCAGGGCATCGGTGCCGTTGCCGCAGGTGATGCAGTGTTTTACGTTGACGTAGGAAGCCAGTTTCTCTTCCAGCTCTGCCACCTGGCTGCCGGAGATGAAATTGCCGGCTGTCAGCACCTGACTGATCGCCTTATCAATGTCTGATTTTAATACTTGATATTGCTTTTGTAAATCTCTGAATTGCATAATGAATCCCCTTTATATATTCTTGTCTATAATACTTCTATTCAGTCAATAATTATCTATTAAAATTTTAAGTGCCTTCAGAAGTCCCACTCTCAGGCAGACCCCCGGGTATGCCAGACAATAGCAGAATAAGCAACAGGTAAAAATTGCTGGTCCGGCCGAAATTGAGGCTATTTAGAAGTTAAAATAAATAAACGGACTGTAACTACCTTTAACAAGGTAGCTGATGCTCATAAAGAAAAGCAGCCACAATACCACTGTTCTCCCTATACGGTATACTTCTGTGTCCACTATCCATTCCGGCATCCTGATAAAACTCAGACCAGTACAGACAGCAAGTTCATACCTATATTCCAATAAATACAACACTGTTTTGGGAAAACTTTCCTCTGCCCGCCGTAAATCAAACATTGTCCTGAGATACTGCATTGCCTGAGATACATTTTCGGCGCGAAAGACTACCCACAAAAGCATCACAACAAAAAATGTTATTCCAGTATACAGAATGTGAAACGTTCTGCTGCCTGCTTTCTGTATTCTTTCATCTATCCTCAATGCATTTTCCAATAGAATACACAGTGCATAACCACCCCCCCACATCAAAAATGTCATATCTGCGCCATGCCAGAGCCCTGTCAGCAGCCACACGGTCAGCAGATTGATATATGTTCTTATCTTTCCTTTCCGGTTTCCCCCCAACGGAATATACACATAATCCCGGAACCAGCTGCTGAGGGAAACATGCCATCTGTGCCAGAAATCTTTTATGGAGACTGCCTTATAAGGATACTTGAAATTCTCCGGAAATCTAAGTCCCAGCATACGTCCCAGCCCGATTGCCATGTCAGAATAGCCACTGAAATCAAAAAAAATCTGAAAAGTATATGCAATGGCACCGAGCCAGGCAAAAAATATCCCTAATTCACCATTCCCACACATCAGAAATGCCTCATCTGCAATGACAGCCATACTGTCCGCCAGAACAACTTTCTTTCCCATCCCCATAAAAAAGCGTTCCAGCCCGTCAGATAGAGCTTCCACTGTCATTTTCCGATCATCTATCTGTTTTTCGATATCCGTATACCGAACGATGGGTCCCGCTATCAGTTGCGGAAACAGCGATATGTACAATCCTACTTTGTAAAATATTTTCTGCGGTTTTGTTTTTCCCCTGTAGACATCCGCCACATAGGCTATGGCCTGAAAAATAAAAAAAGAAATTCCTATTGGAAGTCCTATAGTTCTCCCATGCAGCGGCAGCTTTATGCCAAATCCCCGAAATAACCCATTTGCAATCCATTCATAATATTTAAAAAAGAACAGTATTCCCACATCCGTCATGACTGCAATAAAAAGCAACAGCCTTTTATAATTCTGAAATCTGTCAACCAGAATGCCGGCAAGCCAATTTAGGAGAATAACAAACAGCAGAAGCACTATTTTACATGGTTCGCCATATGCATAAAAGCATAAACTCATGAAAAACAAAAACAGATTCCAGATCTTTATTTTCTTTTTCAGAAAAAAAGAACCGATCAATACGACCGGCAAATATCCGAATATAAAAACAATACTTGAAAATACCACTAATCCCCCTCCGGAAACTCCCCGATTATCTCACCCTCAATCTCTACCTGAAGCAGGACAATATCCGGCTCAAAAGTATCAATAAAGTCAATATAGCTCCCCTCATACCGCCCTTTCTGAGGATCCAGATTTACTACCTCAGAAAAATTCAGAGACAGATACATTGCCAATGGGCGGCCATAGGAATGTGAAATAATCAGGCATTTCAAAGAATCAGGCGCACTATAATTTACGATATGATTCTCAATACAGGCCTGATTGCAAATGGCATTATATTTATTTTTATAAGTCGGATCCTCAAGAATTTCCCGATCCAGTAATGCCTGATAAAAATCTCCCGATTTTTCCAGCTGCAATTCCCCATCTGCATCATAACTTTGAAACAACATCTCTGTACTGAATTTCGGAATAAATATCACAAAATCATCTTTTCCTGCATAATATTTTCCGACTTTCACACCATAAGAGCCCAAAAATGAATCCTTGATCCTGTATTCCGAATAATTGTTTTTATCTGTCGTTTCTCCTGCATTCAACTTCCATCCAAGATCACTCTCCATCGTATTTATAATCCCCTGATATGTCGCAAAACAGGTCTCCATTGTCCAATGGTGGTCTGTCCGATAAAACAGCTTCTCCTTTGGAACAGTTTTGACAGATTCCGTTTCATCCGGCTCAAATATAGTTATATTTCTTTCAGCCAATACTTTTCCTGTCAGCAACTGATTTGTATGGCTCCAGTCCGACACACCATAAGGAAGATCAGATATATCTTGTACTGGTAAAATACTTGTCATATAATAATAAGGAACATCTTTATCATTCAAATGTGCAATAATCGGAAATATTTCATTCACCTTTTCTTCCACTTCCTCAGCTGTATACTCCTCTTTTACCTCGACCATTTTTCCATAACCGGTTTTATAGATTTTAAATCTTTCAATCTGCCGCTTTCCCATGCATCTCTGCTCTAATCCATATACATCTATCCAGGAATCATGAGCAAATATATTAGTATTAAAAAAGGTGACAACTGCCGGACGTGATGTTAACGAAATTGTATCCTGTGCTGTAACAACGGAAAATATATAATGAATTGCCGCAATGAGCACCAATAAAGAAAAGAAGATTGGAGTAATATAGATACGGACATTTATTTTATCTTTTTCATATGTTCTCTTCCTGATTTTACTCATTTTAATTACACTCTTCCACACAATCTTATTTAATCCCTCTTAAAAATATCCCTTGTATAAACCTTTTCTTTTACATCATCCAGCACAGCCTCGTATCTGTTTGCGATAATGGAGTCAGATCTTTTTTTGAACTCTTCTATATCATTCACAATCCTGCTTCCAAAAAAAGTAGTACCATTCTCCAATGTAGGTTCATAGACAATGACTACCGCACCTTTTGCCTTGATCCTCTTCATAATACCCTGAATACTGCTCTGCCGGAAATTATCGGAATTAGATTTCATTGTCAGCCGATATACGCCAACAGTCACTTCTTTTTCCAATTCTGAACGATAGTTCGTATGCGCCCCTATATAAGAATAATATCCTGCCTTATCCAATACTCTGTCAGCTATATAATCTTTCCTTGTCCGGTTCGATTCCACAATTGCAGAAATCATATTCTGTGGCACATCAGCATAATTTGCCAAAAGTTGTTTGCTGTCCTTTGGCAGACAGTACCCACCATATCCAAATGACGGATTATTATAAAAGTTCCCAATACGGGGATCCAAAGATACCCCACTTATAACATCAGCTGTCGAAAGCCCTTTCATTTCACAGTAAGTATCAAGTTCATTGAAATAGGCAACTCGGAGTGCCAGATAAGTATTTGAAAAAAGCTTAACTGATTCAGCCTCAGTTAAGCCCATAAACAAAATGTCAATCTGATCTTTTTCAGCACCCTCTGCCAGCAAAGAAGCAAATATCGATGCCCCCTCCCGATTTTTATCATCACTTCCTACTATGATACGCGATGGAAATAAATTATCATAAAGCGCTTTAGATTCTCGAAGGAACTCAGGTGAAAAAATAATATTACCTGTTCCATACTTTTTCCGAACAGCCTCTGTATACCCCACAGGGACTGTACTTTTTATTACTATTATTGGAGCTTCAGAACGGTTCCTGCAGGCATCTAAAACAGCTTCAATGACAGTCTCCACTGCTGAACAGTCAAAAAAATCTTTCTTCGGATCGTAATTAGTAGGTGTTGCAATAATAATATAATCGGCCTGTGCATATGCCTGAAAAGGCTCTATTGTGGCATTCAGATCCAGCTCCCTCTCCAATAAATATTTCTCGATATATTCATCCTGTATGGGTGATTTTCGATTATTGATCATCTCAACCCTCTCCTGGACAATATCTACAGATATCACTTCATTATTTTGGGCCAGCAATACCGCAAGACTCAATCCTACATAGCCTGCACCGGCCACTGCTATTTTATATTTATTTCCATCAGATCTGTACAAAGATAACTTCCTTTCCCAGCTACACTTCTCAGATATTTCTATTTTAAGCTGTTACTGCTGCTTTTCAACTTTTACAAAGCTTCTATATTGTATCTATAATTACTTATCATCAACTGTAAATTTTGTTCCTTAACCACTTTATCCCATTTAATATCTTTTTTTCCCTAACTATTATCAATGTAAGAATATAAACTGCAAAAATACATATACTCTTCACCCCAAAATCAATATATACATTCACGATCATACAATTTTTTATACACCACATCATAACTATTGTTGCTACTACAGCAACAATTTCTCTCCAGTATTCCATGATATCTTTCCAATATAAAACTCTGAAATATGCTTTTTCAAAGTTCACCAGCATCACAGCAATAAATACTAAACTGGATATTGCTGTTGCTCCTACAACACCTATGATACCGAATTTTCCTGCCAGTAATATAGATAATGTAATATTCAACGCGACTTCAAGAACGCTCATCACCATAGGGCGTTTTGTATCGTTCAGCCCGTAATATGCCCTTGTCAGCACATTTTTTACCACAACCGGTATCAGACAATAAATATACCCAAATAATCCTGTCGCAGTCTGCAAAATTGCCTGACTGTCAAACCGCCCTCTTCCATAGACAATTGTAACAATATTGCTGCTCATAAAAGAAACTACTACAATCACTGGCAGGCAAACCAAAACAATTATTTTATAAATATCTATCAGCAGTTCTCTCATCCGTTCATAATTGCATTCTGCTCCTGCCTCAGATAGTTCCGTGAACATCACCGTAGAAATTGGAATATTAATCACGTGCATGGCAAATTGGTATAACACAGCCGCATAAGAAACAGATGTTACTGCTCCCTCCGCCACAGATGTAAGTAACGCCCGATCCACTACCTGATTAATTTCTACTGTAGCCTGGCTTAACAAAATCGGAAGGCTCAGAAACACCAGCATTTTAACAGCTTCATCCCTTACTCCATATCGAACAGAAATAATACCAAATTTTCTGCCTCTCAAATATAACACTACGAATTGACATACATAAGACACCGGAACTGATAACACCAACGCCCAGATACCAAGCCATCTGGCTGAAAGCAGTATTATTGTAATCAGTATTGTACTGTTTATAATAGAGCTGAAATTGGCATATCCATATATCTTTTCTGCGTTCAATATATTTTGGTACAGACTCGCCACAAGCGAAAAAGTAAAGCCAATCATCAGCACTCTAAAATAAACTACCGCTTCACTGAGTATCTCCCCGGTATAACCCGGGGCCACCATACGCATGATGGGGCATGCAAAAATTTCCATCACAAGTGTTAAACCAATTGCTGCGACTGTCAATGCGGTAATTGTCACTGTTGCAAATTTGTATGAATTCTCCCCCTTTGCTTTCTTCTGCACGTATAGCGGAACATAAGCAACTGCCACTGCTGTAGTAAACATATACAATACATTGCTTACAATTCCATTTGTCATATTATAAACATCCGTTTGTATCGTAGCTCCATAATAAGATGCCTGTATCATAGATTTAACAAACGCAATGATTTTGGCTATAATGGAAAGCAAAAAGATCTGTGACATTGCCTTTGTAATACTCTGTTTCATTAATCTTTTATCTCACCCTGTCGTATATTATCATTACCATTCCGCAACTTTTCAGCTTTATTTCTGGCTTCCTCCATAATAATCTCCGGATTAAATACTTTCCTTATTCTATAATACAACATCGGGGTTCCACCATATTCACGAAAGGAATGATTAATACGTTTAATCACACTACCCTCAAAATCAAAACATAGTCCCCGGTTCAGAGAGCGCCTAATACATTCATCAACCAATACAGAATATGTCTGCAGGGATGAATATTCGGGAATTGCTCCACCCATCAGTAAATAGCTTGACTTTTCATCCCACACCACATATGCAAGACTCAAGATATTTCCTTCCATATCAACAGAAGTAACTATTTCTCCACTTTGATTATCAGCACATACTTTATATAAACGCATCCATAATTCATATGAAAACGGGCATTCTATCCCCTGCCTGCAATATATCTTCTTATGCTCTCTGTAAAATTCCTCCGGTGTCAGGGTAGAAAAATGCGCTATACTCTTTCTTCCCTTTCGAATGGTATTCCGATAATTTGATGTATATAATTTTTGCAATTCTTCTTCAGTCGTAGATTTATCAATTACATATGTAAGTCTTGGAATCACATCGAATTCTTCCCAAAAATAAGGAAGATAATTCCTAAAATTATAATGAAACTGCTGCTCGTATACATCGATCTTAGCAGCCTTCAAAAATGCAATTGCTTCTCTTATAATTTCCTCTTCAAGCTTTGCTTTCTTCACTGGGGTCTGATTTTCAGGATAACAAAAAAGCACTCCGTTGTTTTGCGTCAAGGGTGCTTTTGTAATATAAGTATAGCCTCTTCTGATTTCAGTATAATACGGCATCGCCGCAATAACTTCATTTCCCTTTTTATAAAACCAAATATCCCAATTTTCTTCTCCACATATCGCGTCCATCCACCACGACTTTGAATAAATTGGGACATAAATTTTATTACAGAAACTTTCATAGATTTCTTTTTTACTAATCATTATTTTGCGCCTTTTAAACCGTCTTCATCATTCAAACAACAATTGATATATATTTCCGATCCGAATCCTGGCATATATTCTGTCATTTTATATAACCCATCCAGTATATCATGATCAATAATTCCATAATCCATCATTTTCATCATCTGACTGTGTGTAAATGGTTTCATAAAATAATCTCCACTTTCAATTATTTCAAACTTCTCAGAGACAAGCTTTTTTAGCTCAATCATATCAAAAACTCTTTTTTGTTGAAATTTGATATTAAGTTCAGTTAACTCCTTTGTCGTCTCTACCATATTTAATGATGTTGCAAGAATTCTGTGAAAAGAATTTGCATTTGGGACATTGAAATGTACAATACTTTCAGGGGTACAAATTTCTGCAATTCCATTAACCATCTCTATCGGATTTTCAAGTTCATGCAACAAACTTGAGCAGATAATCATATCAAATTTATATTGTTTCAGCTCTTTGTTTGGTGAAAAAAATTCGTTATAAACTTTTACCTTACTGTTATTCTTAGTTGCTAAATCCAGAGCGTTCTCACAAAAGCTTTTTCCCGGTTCGACTATCACATAATTTTCAAATGGCAGACTTGTATACTTAAAAAGTGGTTCAAGACCGCAACCTATTTCCAACAGATTTGCAGGTTCATGCCTATGAATAACTTCAAGTATTTTTTTTCTTCTATATTCAACTTTGAACAGTTCAAAACTTCTGGCTTTATACTCTTTTTCATAAGCCTCTATATCTCGCATCTTAACCTCCCTGACATCAAATTCTTATACAAATCCTTCTGACACATTCGCCTGTTTATTACTTTCATTTCATAAGTGTCTCCGCTATTAACCTACAGGCATGTCCATCTCCATATTCCGAAAAATCATAAGCCAGGTTATTTCTTTTTGAATTTATCACCTTGTCCAAAATATCATCCTGTTCGACCTTTGCCATAATAAGACAATTACCTTTTAGCATCCTTTTATCATCTACAGCTCTTAACACTGCTGTACATGGGGTTTTTGCCCAGTATGCTTCTCTTTGTAGTCCACCGGAATCTGTTATAACTCCCACTGCATTGCTTAAATAATATATTGACTCCAAATATCCTACTGGTTTAACAAATATTATATTTCTATAGTGATGCTTTTTTTGCAATTCTACAACCTTACTATGAATCCTTGGATGGACAGGCATCAATACAATATGGGGTAGTTTTTCCAATGCGCTTAAAATAATTTCTAATGTTTCCAGAACATCTGTATTTTCCGGTCTATGAATCGTAGCCAGATACCATTGTTCCGGAGATACATCTGACCTGTCAAAAATAAAATCCAGTCTTTTCCAATAATTTTCTTTTGTTTCTTTCAGACTTATTTCCCTGAAATATACTAATGCATCATACATTACATCTCCGACTTTGATCGCCGTTTTTTCCAATCCTTCATTGACAAGGTTTTCATAGCATTCCTCATTCAAAGCAAAATTCCATTTCGATAGATGATCCGATACAATACGGTTCTGTTCTTCCGGCATATCAAATACACGCATTCTCGCTCCAGCCTCAACATGAGCTATTGGAACATTGAGTTTTGCCGACGCAATACAGGCCCCCATCGTTGAATTCATATCGCCATAGACCAATACGATATCCGGGCGTTCCTTTTCAATAATTTCTTCCATTCCGATCATAACAGCTGCTGTCTGCCTCGCATGGCTTCCGCTGCCGACACCAAGATTATACTTTGGCTCTATAATGTCTAATTGCTGAAAAAGTTTCCTGGACAATTCCACATCATAATGCTGACCGGTATGAACTAATATTTCTTTATGTAATTTTCTAAGTTCTTTCCCCGTTATTGCTTCTTTAATAAACTGAGGGCGCCCGCCCACAACAGAAATAATTTTTGCCATTACAGCACCTCAATATTCTCTCGATTGTTTATGTTTTTCATTGCATTCTTTGTGTCGAATATAAACTGTGCATTTTTCTGAACCATATCATAATCTATATTCTGATGCGCTGTCGTTATCATCACAAGATCATAAGATGCTATGATATCCGCAGATATTTTCTCAATACTTTTCTGGCTTATGCCAAACATATTTTCAAATTCCGGTACATATGGATCAAAATAATCAACTTCTGCATTTACCTTGCGAAGTTCCTTAATAACATGAATGGCCGGTGATTCTCTATAATCATCAATATCCTGCTTATAGCTCACCCCCAGAAGCAATATCTTTGACCCATTGATAGGTTTTTTGAAGCGGTTTAATATATGCATTGCCCGCTTTACACAGTACTCCGGCTGCCCATCATTTATGACCATGGAATTTTCAATCAATGTCGTATGAAAGCCATATTCTCTTGCTTTCCATGTCAGGTAATACGGATCTAATGGAATACAATGTCCACCAAGGCCCGGTCCCGGATAAAATGGTTGGAAACCGTAAGGTTTCGTACTCGCCGCATCGATAACTTCCCATATGGAAATACCCATTTCATTGCATAACCTTCCCATCTCATTAATAAGACCTATATTCACATTTCGATAGGTATTTTCCAGAATCTTTTCCATTTCAGAAACTGCCGGGGAAGAAACGGTAAATATTTCACCATCCAAAACTGCCCTGTACATTGCAGATATTACCTCAAGTCCATCACCACTACATGCACCGACCACTTTGGGGGTGTTCTTTGTCTTATATATCAAATTTCCAGGATCCACCCGTTCCGGACTGAATCCCAGATAAAAATCCTCACCAGTTTTTAGGCCGCTTCCATTCTCCAAAATCGGTCGTATCACCTCTTCTGTTGTTCCTGGATAAGTAGTGGATTCCAACACCACGATGGCGCCTTTTTTCAAATATTTTGCAATCTCTGTCACAGAATTTTTCACAAATGTGATATTGGGTTCCTGATGCTCATCTAACGGCGTAGGAACACATATGGCAATAAAATCAACATTTTCAATCCCGGTAAAATCAGTAGTTGCTGACAGCATTCCTTTTTTTACAAGAAGCGCCAGATCGGAATCAACCACGTCTCCAATATAATTATGTCCCTGATTCACCATATCAACTTTTTCCTGTTGTATATCAAAGCCAACTGTTTTAAATCCGGCCTTTGCTTTCTCCACGGCAAGCGGCAGCCCCACATACCCAAGCCCTACCACACCTGCAACTAATGTCCTGTTATTAATTCTATCTAAAAGCTTCTGTTTCACCTTTTTCATCCCTCTCTATTCTGTTATCAATGTTCTATATGCCTGTGCCAGATTTTCTACCTGAGTATCCCAATTATATTCTCTTTCCACAGCTGCTCTGGCATTTTCCCCCATACGAATACTTTCATCTGGGCAATCCAGAAAATATTTAATCGCCTTCCGTATTTCTTCTACGCTGTTAGCATCTACACAGATTCCACAATCATCTTTTTCTACAACCATCTTCCATAAAGGAAAATCCGTACAGATAATAGGTGATCCGTTCATCATATATTCAAACATTTTTGTATTTCCAAGAGTTCCACCCTCTTTAATAGTCTGTATTCCATAATTAACCGCCATTCCAGCTAATGATTCTGATTGCAATCTGTATACATCCTCTTTGCCAAGTTGGCCAACATATTTGACTTTCCCCCTTCCTTTTTTAATGATCGCATTTATGTACTCCTCATTTCCGGAGCCTGCTATAATGATCTCACAATCCAGTTCAGACACTGCAATCGCTATATTTTCCAACATCCATTGCGAGTCGCAGCCTCCTGTAAAACATATCTGCCTTTTCTTCTTTATCCCTGCCATACTCTCTTCAAGTTTAGGATAATTTGTCACTAAAAAAGCATTCTCATTTATTGTCTTAAATAAATCTACTAATTGAGGGGTTGGTGTAATAATCTCCGCAATTTGACGAATTACTCTTTTCTGATATAATGCGAACAGCTTACTGACTGCTTTCGGAAAAATAAGATACCTTTTGGAATAAATTTGCACTATGGTATGTTCATGGGAATCAAAAATCACTTTCTTTCCCTGCTTTGACAATTTCACACCAAATCCCATAAGCTCCGGATCATGAAAATGATAAATTTCTGCATTCAGACTTTTTGCCAGTTTATATACTTCTTTTGCTGCACCTGTCATCCGTTCAAAACGATTTTTTGGTAAATATCCCGTTGAATGTATATATATATCATTCACTATTTCATCCGGTTCTGCATCAGATACTACCAGATGTACCTCATACCCTAATTTTCTCAATGTAATGCATTCTTTTTGAAATATTCTCACATCATAACGCTTATGCACACTTGTCATATGACATATTTTTGTCATAATTCCGCTCCTTCCTTACTATCAACATTAACTTCTTATACTTTCTTTTTATCAGCTTTGTTAATAAGACTTACCAAAAGTGCTATAATCAGTAATCCATGTGATAACAATGACGAAAAAAATGCTGAATCTGCCAATTCTAATGCGATATATGATGCAATAGACAGACAAAACAGACCATCCAATTCAGATGTACATCTATCCAACACCTTAAAAAAAGCAATAATTAATACAGGCATTACAATTACCCCTGCCGCCCCTAAATTCGCATAGGCATCTCCAAACATTCCATTATTAGCTGAAAAATTATTTGCGTATTCTGCTCCAATAAGCAGTGCAAGGTTAGGGTAAGGCGTAGAAAACCCAAAATGTCTTAAGAAACTCCCTCTGAAATAATCCGGTGTGCGTAAAAGGAAATAGTCATAATATGCCCAATTAAGATGCGCCGGGGTATACAATGTACGTCTGGTAATATATGATACCAATGAATAGTTTCCTGAAATAAGATATACAACATTTCCCAACAATACAACCAGAGTCACACCAAGAAGAATCACTTTATTATCTCGAAGTAACTGTTTTCCAGGAACAATATTAATTAAAACGACAATAATTCCTGAAAATAAAATACCCTTAGAGCCGTCATACCCAAATGATAAAAGCAATACAAAAAATGAAACAATAACATATATATATCTTTTTTTATTTGTATAATAGGCAATAGCGACTAATGATGCCGCTCTTGCCCAGCCAAAAAAATACCGCATTATCTTGGGCATAGAATCTGCTTTTGCCTGTGCACGCAGTTCGTATACATTTTCCAAACTAAAATTTAAATGAAAATTTGCATATTTCCCCGAAACTCCTATAATAATAAACCATGCTGCTATAATAGCCATCCAAAAAAATAACTTTAACGCAGTATTATTATTCCTCATTTTATAAGCTGTAAGCTTCAGTTTTCCGCTACTACCTAACCAATTAAATAGCAATATATTTAGCCAGTAAATAATATTGAGTAAAATAAATCTACATGGAAAATGCCCAAAGCGGATAAGCGATGTGAAGGGTACATAAACAATCAAATATAGCAATGCAATTATTTTTGAAGAAATATTAGATTCAGTTTTGATAAAACAATAACCTGATGCCATGATACCTGTTATCAGACATAAATATGAAATCCAGAAAAATACATCAGTTTGGGCATTATAATATCCCATATAATCATAGTATCGAACGACTATACAACGATATCCCCAATCTAATACTATTCTATATGCAAATATTAATATAAAATATAATATAAATTGTTTTAAATTTACTAAACTTATCTTCATAATTTACTTTTATATATTTTTAGAATCTCCCAACAAAATCCATCGTAGAACACTCTTCCAATGGCAGTTTTACAGTTTTTCCCTCTGCCGCAGATTTATAGATTGCCAATACCAGTTCCAATGCCCTCTTTCCGGCTTCCGCATCCACCACAAGCTCTTCTGTTCCTTCTATTGCGGCAATCACATTCCTGTACAGCTTGCTGTGACCAAAACCGTACACATTGGGCGGATTCTCCGCACACTCCCGCTTTACCTGTTCCTCATCTCCAAAATGGTCCGAGAACTTCCACTCCTCAATGATATTCACGGATTCTCCCCCAGCCTTTACCGTTCCTTTTTCTCCAAAAATATAAAGGGTTTCCTCCAGATTCTTCGGATAAATATCTGTAGTCCCCTCTACAATACCGTAAGCCCCGTTCTTAAATTTCACCACCGCTATGCCAAGATCTTCCGCTTCGATATAGGGATGAATCAAACGATCCGTCATACCGAAAACTGTATCAACCTCATCCCCCATCATCCAACGTAAAAGATCAATGTCATGAATACACTGGTTCATCAAAGCGCCACCATCCTGTTCCCACGTTCCGCGCCAGGATGCCCTGTCATAGTATTCATGATCTCTGGCCCATCGAATATGCGCCGTTCCATAAAGGAGTTTACCGAATCTGTTTCTTTCAAGAGCTTTCCTAATTTCCACAATACTTTTATTAAAACGGTTCTGATGACAGGCGCAGACCTTCACTCCTTTCTCTTTACCCTTTTTAATGATAGCTTCTGCATCTGCAATGGAAAGGGCAATGGGCTTTTCAATAATCAGATTACACCCTGCATCTATACAATCCAGAGCAATCTGCGCATGCTTTCCGGATTCTGTGGCTATTGCCACAAGCTCAGGCTTCTCCTTCTCTAACATCTCTTTGTAGTTTTCATAAATCCTAATATTCTGTTCCCGCAGATCATGTTTGATGATCTTATCCTCTGCATTTTCTTTCACAATGTCACAGAATGCCACAATTTCCAATCCATTGTTTATCGCAGATACAACATGGTTATTTGATATCCTACCACAGCCTATCAATGCATATTTCATCTCTTTCTTCCTCCTGCTTTTATCTTTATATACTTTAAAAACTTCCTGCCTCAGTCTTCAACATTCCGAATAATCTTTGCCGGAATACCCATCACAACTTTTCCATCCGGCACATCCTTCGTGACTACAGATCCTGCGCCGACAAGAGCATTTTCTCCGACCATAACGGCCGGAAGCAGATTCGCCGCCGCTCCGATGGTAGCTCCACGCTTTATATAGGGGCCTTTTTCCCGTTCGTCACTGTACTCGCCTTTTCCTATCAGATTGTCATTGGTAGTAGCAACCTGCACACTAATAAATACATGATCCTCTATGACCATATTTCCGGTAATGTGGGTATTATCCATAATCTTTGTGGAATCCCCAACCATAGTGTTATAATTAACACTGACATTTCTAGCAATGATGCAGCCATCGCCAATGCGACAGCCTTCCCTGATTGATGCATTATCGCCAACGAGAGTACCTGCGCCGATTACCACATCCGTATATATAACCGCTCCGGGAGAAATAACCGAATTTTTTCCAATAACCGTTTTTTTGTACCCTTTCTGTACTTTTCGCTTAGAGGTACTTGCTGATTTAGGAAGTCTGCCAATTACCGCGTGATCCATTACTTCAGCACCGTCTTCAATCACTACACCAGGGTAAATAACCACATAGTCATTGATAACTGCATGTTCAGACACCATTGCCCCTTCGTATATAACCGCTGTTTTACTAATCGCCATCTCATTCTCCTTTTTAATTGATGGCAATCCTATAGTCTTAATTTATACAATGAACATTATTTTATCGATTTCCTGTGATAAAGTCATATGTACATCCACAAATATCACAAACTTCTCCCTCTCTCAGAATATTACCGCATTTACAAACATTTCCTTTCATCTCAGCAGGGTTTCCAAAAAACAGCGTATAATCAGGAATATCTTTTGTTACTACACTCCCCGCACCAACCATTGCATACTGTCCTATTGTATGACCACATAGTATCGTCGCATTTGCCCCAATGGTAGCTCCCCGTTTTATCAATGTTGGATGGAATTCTGATTTTTTGTTAATGAAGCTTCGTGGATTTAGCACATTCGTAAACACACAGGATGGGCCGATAAAAACATCATCTTCAATGATAACGCCAGTATAGACTGCCACATTATTTTTAATCGTAACTTGGTTGCCAATAGAAACATTCTTCTCAATAAAGGCATTTGCTCCTATCTTGCAATCCCTTCCTATCCGAACATCCTCCTGTATAACCACATGCTGCCACACCACAGTACCCCCCCGAAATTTTCCATAGAGTTTTGTACTATAGCTGTCGGATGTACATAAATTTGCTTTGTATTTTCTAAATTACTGTTTTTCATATTAATCACCTTTGAAAAATTATAGTTCAGATCTTCACTTCTGTGCTATTTGTATACTTTATAACTGCATAACCTTCAACTACTTTTTTCCCAGTCTCATTTTCCGCATTTGTCTGCAATTTATAGATTCCTTTTTCAGACTGCAGAACTTCTTCAACCATGACCATAATTGTAATTTTCTCCCCCTCGTACACAGGCTTTAAGAATTTTAAATTCTGTTCGAGATATATGGTTCCTTCCCCAGGAAATACTGTCCCCAATGTTGTACTTATCAAAGAACCTACCAGCATACCATGTGCAATCTGTTTCTCAAACCCTTTAGCAAGAGCAGCTTCTTTATTTATATGGATTGGGTTTGTATCCCCTACTACATCTGCATAATTCCTAATATCTTCTGCAGTAATAACTTTTGTAAAACTGCCATTCTGTCCTTTTCTCAGCATCCTTCCCACCCGTTCACAGCCTCTATCACCTGATCGATCTCCTCCTGCGTCAGCTCCGGAAACATCGGCAGCACTAACGTGTGCTCCGCCACATACTCCGCATTCGGAAAATCACCATGTTTATATCCCAGTTTTTCAAATACCTTCTGTTCATGGAACGGCACAGGGAAATAGACGCCGCTCTTAATACCTCTCTCCTCCAGATATCTTCTGAACTCATCCCGCCTTTTCACCGCAACTGCATACACATAATAAATATGCCTGTTTCCCTCCGCAGTGACAGGCTTACAAACTGCCGGATTGGTGATCCCTTCATCATACTCTCCCGCAATCTTCCTTCTTCTCTCATTCCAGCTGTCCAGATAAGGCAGCTTCACCTGCAGGATCCCGGCCTGCAGTGCATCCAGCCTCGAATTATATCCATCTATAAAGTTAAAGTACTTCGGCAGGTTCCCGCCGAAATCCACCGCTTCCTCCGATACTTCCACATGGTTCTGTATCCCATAGGTATATAACGCATCCAGCCCGCTCCCATGGGCCCGCATTGCCCTGCACTGTCTGTAAATACTTTCATCGTCTGTGAGGATCATTCCACCGTCTCCGGCACACCCAAGGTTTTTGGTCGGAAAAAAAGAGACGCACCCTGCATCTCCCATACTTCCTGCTTTCCTTCCCTTATATTCCGCCCCGGCTGCCTGGGCCGTGTCCTCTATCACTTTCAGTCCATGCGCTTTGGCGATCCGGTTGATCTCATCCATATCCGCACACTGGCCATACAGATGTACCGCAATGACTGCCTTTGTCTTACCTGTTATCTTTTTTTCGATCTCAGCAGGATCGATCACATAAGTATCCTTCCTGCAGTCCGCAAAGACCGGCACCGCCCCGGCTGCAACGATCGCCTCCGCTGTCGCGATAAAACTCATATCCGTTGTAATGACTTCATCTCCCTGCTTTATCCCGCATGCCTTCAATGCGATCACCAGGGCATCCGACCCGTTTCCAACGCCAACGGCATATTTTACGCCGCAGTACTCAGCAAATGCCCGTTCAAACTCCTCCACCGGCTTTCCCAGTATATACTGTCCGCTGTGAAGCACTTCCAGTGCTGCCGCATCCAGCTCTTTTCTTATTGATTTGTATTGTCTTGTAACATTCATTACCGGTATCATTTTACATTTCCTCTTTGGTATTCTGCAATTATACGACATAAATAATTTTCAAAATCTTTATTTATCTTATCTGAGTTAAATTTCTCTTCAAAAAGACATTTGGCATTTATTGCCATAGAATTTCTATCCTCTAAATTCAAATACATCCTCTCGATCTTCTCCGCACAATCTTCAACATCCCCCTCTCTATATGTCAATCCTGCGGAGTATTCTGTAATGAGCTGATTGGTAAGCCCTTTTAATGAATTCAAAATCGGAAGTCCACCAGACATATACTGAATTGCCTTGTTACTTATTGTGTCAAAAAATCCTTCCGTATTAATTAAACTGTATACACCAACCTTACATATCTGCATAGCCGTTTCCATTTGGTAACCATTCAAATATCCCGCAAAAATAATTGATTTGGATCCTCCCGCAATTTCCATCAACTTTTTCTTACTATCTCCTTCTCCTCCTATAATTAATCTGATATCAGGATATTTTTGTTCCAGTCTTTGTACTGCTTTGATACATGTATCCAAGTCCAACCCGGAATTTCTAAGCGATCCCCAAAAACACATGTTCCAGGTACAAGATGTCACTCCCCTCCCTCTCCACCAGGATAAGCACTCCTTTTTATCCCTTTCAGATAAATCATTCACTCTAGTCCCTATATTTATAGCACGATCAAATTGTGCCGGTGTTCTTCCTGCATAATTACAAGCCCATCTCAATGCATGATCCTGGACAGCTGTGATGCCAGCAGCCTCAGAAAATAATCTGGCTGCCTGTTTTTTTAAAAAATACAAAAAAATTTTAGATGTTTTCCATGGAAAATATGGTTCAAAAGTATCTGGCCACAAATCCCTTGCATCAAGTACTACCGGAATATGATTCTTTTTTCCGAATTCTATTGCCGCATTTGCTAATGATGCTGGCGGCCAGGCACACAAAATAATATCCGGCCTCATTTTCTTTTCCGCATACTTTTTAAACTCACATGTAAGCTTCTTATAAAACAAAATTCTTTGAAATGATACATTTTTTTTATATATGATAGACGAATGCAAAAATATAACTACCTCATGACTGTTTATTTTTTTCTGCGTATGCTTATTATAATAAAGTTTCTTATCTCCATGTGAATATGTTGACTTCCACCAAATAACCTCATGTCCATTCTTTGATAGATACTCCGCTAAGCTTCCCGTCCTCCCAAGTTGTTCTCTCTTAAAAGGCATCGGTTCTGCTATTTTTATAAGCCAAACTCTCATTATACACCACCTTATTACTCATTCTCGCTGGGACCCCTATATAAATGCCGACCTCCGCTATATCTTTCACTACCACAGCTCCCGCTCCTATCATACAGCCGCTGCAGACTGCCACATTATTGTTGATTACAGCTCCTGCTCCGATCCAGGTTCCATCCCCTATCTCAACACTCCCAGTCAGATGTGCCCCCACTGCCACATGGACATAATCCCCCAGTTTACAGTCATGGTCGACCGAAGCACAGGTATTGATAATACAGCCCCTACCTATCACACTACCCGGATTTATCACTGTTCCTGCCATAACAACCGTACCCTTTCCAATCGCAACGTCCTCTGCTATCACAGCATCCGGATGGATCAAAACAGCCAACCGCTCTTCCTCTATACCTTCCTGAATTCTCCTTCGTATGACAGGATCTCCTATTGCTACTATCACATCTCCTGCCATATCTTTCATCTTGTCACTGCTCCCCACAACAGGATATCCACCACAGTTTTTGATACCTACATTATCATCCAGAAAAACAATATCCGTATATCCACATTTTAAAGCGATATTCGCTGCCACTTTACCATGTCCGCTTGCGCCAATGATCACTATTTTTTTCATACAACTCCTTACCTACATATGCTTATTTTAATTTCCTCCCCTGAATTTCTCCATCGTTGCCGCTGTCTCTGAGTTGATACCCTCCCGCCTTAAAACCGCGGCTACCGTCCGAAAAAGAATCTTCATATCTATAAAAAATGAAATACGGTCCACATATCTCACATCATCCTCAAACTTCTCTTCCCAGCTTATCGAGTTTCTTCCGCTCACCTGCGCCAATCCCGTAAGCCCCGGCCTCACCTCATGCCGCCTTGCCTGTTTCTCACTATATCTCGGCAAATATTCCACCAATAACGGCCTCGGCCCCACAAGCGACATATCTCCCTTTATGATATTAAACAGTTCCGGCAGCTCGTCCAGACTGGTGGAACGCAACTTCTTTCCAAATTCTGTCAATCTCGCCTCATCCGGCAGAAGTTCCCCTTTTTCGTCCCGCTCATCCGTCATCGTCCGGAACTTGTACAGCTTAAAGATCTTTCCATCCTTCCCCGGTCTCTCCTGTGTGAATACCACAGGTCTCCCCAGCTTCACCCGGACAAGCACTGTAAGGATCAGATAAACCGGGCATAAAAAAACAAGCGCCAGAAGCGCTATGGCAAAATCCAATGGTCTTTTCACATACAGTTCATAAGCGCCATACGCCCGATGCTTTTCTGCTTTACTCTCTGCCTGTTCCCTGCACACCTTTGCTGCTTCATCTTCTGTACAGGCGTCTTTCTGTTCCTTCTTCTTTTCTATTCCACTGACAACAAATCCAAGTAACAGAGTACCTGCCCCTATACCCATCAGAAATCTCATCCACTTTTTCATGCAAAGCACCTGCAGATCACATCTATGATCTTCTCCTGTTCCTCCACCGTCATCTTCACATCACTGGGCAGACACAGCCCCCTCTCAAAAATATCCATCCCCATATCCAGAGGCTTCCCATCCTTCCCGACAGTGCCGCCCCCGAGATACGCATTGCTCTCCGCCCTGCCATTTCCTTCCCTCATCACAAATCCGTTCATCTGGATGAATTTATTCATCCTGTAGACCGGCTGCATATGCATCGGCTTCCATATGGGGCGCCCCTCTGCATTGATACTCTGTAACGCCTCCAGGATCTCATCCGGACACGATTTTCCCTTTTCACTCCTGTAACCAAATCCCTTCTCCGACCTGACGCTCTCACATAACGCTTCCCGGTCAACCAGCAGACAGGATAACCAGAAATTCGGTGTACTGTTCTCCGCATCATAAGGATTCATCCGCACCGGCAGGCCTTTTAACCCTTCCCTGTATCTCTCATAAATCTCTTTCTTCCTCTCGATATGCTCCCACAGATGCCCCCACTGTCCTCTCACCACTCCCGCAATCACATTGCTCATCCGGTAGTTATATCCCAGCTCTTCATGCTGGTACCAGGGCGCATCCTCCCTGCTCTGGGTGCTCCACTTCCTCGCCTTATCCGCTTCTTCCTTCGTATGGCAAAACAGCATCCCGCCGGAAGAGCCCGTAATGATCTTATTCCCATTAAAGCTGATGATGCTGTAATTCCCAAAGGTTCCCGTCTGGTGCATCCGCCCGTCCGTCAATCCGCCTGTAGTCCCGCCTTTTGCGGCCGCCATACTGTCTCCACGGCTCCCTGCTGTATCTCCCCGAAAACTGTCCCGGGAAATGTCCCTGCAGGCCGCCCCCAGGGATTCCGCCGCATCCTCGATCAAAAGCGCCCCATGGGCATCACAGATCTCCCGGATCTCCCGGATCCTCCCCGGCGTCCCGTAAAGATGGGCCATCACCACCAGCTTCACATCCGGATAGATCCCAAAGGCCCTCTCCAAAGCCTCCGGCGACATGTTCCAGGTCTCCGCCTCCGTATCGATAAAGACCGGTTCTCCCCCCTCATACACCACCGGATTTACCGTGGCATCAAAGGTCATATCCGTACAGAACACCCGCCTGCCGTAAAGGCTTCCGCCCCTGCCCAGCCCGTCCGGCGTGGAAATACCGGTGCTGCTGCCGTAGAGCTTTCCGGCCGCCAGCTTTACCGCCAGATGCAGGGCTGCCGTACCACAGCTCAAAGCCACGGCATGCATCCCTCCCATATGCTCCTCTGCCAGCCGTTCCAGCTCATTGATATTCTCCCCAGCCGTACTCATCCAGTTGGTATCATAGGCTGCTTTCATATATTCGAGCTCTTCCCCATGCATGGTAGGAGAAGAGAGCCATACTTTCTTTTCAAATGGTCTTATTTTTCCACTGTTATGAAACAACTTCCCACAGTCCTTTCCTCAATCACACCCGTGATTTTTTTCTTTCTGCTGTCCTTTATATATCTTTTTTGAAGCATCCATATTTAAATATCTGCGCAAAAAAAGTGCCGCCCGGCACTCTTTTTTTCTGTTTCCTGCAATACCTGCCGCAAAATAGCAGCATACTACAACTCCTGTGCATTTGCTCCGGGCTTCCCACAAAGACATGCTTCGCCATCCGGCACATCCCTCTGTCCCGGCTTCCCAAACACCTCTTTGTCCACTGCCTCCCATACCGCGCGCGGAGCGTCGTATACAGTTTACAGCTTCTTACACTGTCTTTCCTCTCTGTTTCCCTGGAACAGCCGACAGTTTATCTCTCCCCGGGGTTTCCTCCACCCTGTCTCTTCTCCACTACTCCAAGCCCCAGCGTTACTTCCACTTCCCTGCCAAGCAGCGGCACCTCCAGTACTACCAGCCTCTTATGCCTCAGGATCTTCCTGATCTTCCCTTCCTGCCCTTTCAATGCCCCCGATGTGACCACAAGCCTCTCTCCCTCAAGATACCCCTCCGAATACCTCACCACATGCTCTTCATCTTCAAGCGACCTCAGGTATTCCTCCTCTTCCCGGTATAGCGGCGTGATCTCCTCACCTGTCTTTAACAGCCTCGTCATCGCCTTTACCTCTTTCAGCCTCATATACAGATCCCCGGGCCTGTCCGTCTCGATAAACACATAGCCGGGAAACAGCCTTGTCCTCACCACTTCCCATTCCCCGCGCACCTTCGTCATCCGTTCCACCAGGGGCACAAATACCTCTTCCTCACCCACCGCCACCCTGGCACGGCACTGGTCTGCCGTCTCCTCCTCTTTCCCTGTATAGACCTGTATCACATACCACATCTTATATCTGTCTCCGCTGTGAATCCTCTCTCCGGACCCTTCCTGTCCGTCAGCTCTTCTCCGTGATCTCCAGCCCCACTCCCACTAACTTCTCTCCTTCTCCCGGCAGTGTCAGGCCGATATACCCTTTTCTCTTATGCCGGTCGATCTTTCTCACCGAAGCTTCCAGTCCCGAGAGCACCCCTCTCTCTATCTTTAAGACACCTCCCTCGATGACCCCGTAGGACATGCCGATCTCATCCTTTTCCCCTGTAAGCCTTGAAAGAAGCTCCTCCTCCTCTTTCCCCACAGGGCAGGCCTTCTCCCCATATCCCGGCAGCTTTACAGATTCCGGTATCCCTTTCAGTACCCCGGCTGCACCCTCCGGATCATCCGCTACAAGGAACACATACCCCGGCAGAAGTCTTTCCTTTTCTTCATGCCACTCCCCCAGGTATCTCTTTTTCCTGATGCAGTACAGCACCCTGCAGTCCCTGCCCGTATCCGCCGCAAGCAGCTTTTTTGCCCGTTCCCTGACAGCCTCCTCGCTTCCCGCTTTCGTCCGTATCACATACCACATCCCCAATGCCTCCCATCCGGCCTGCTCTCTCCCGCCGGCCTGCCCGTCCTCCCAAACCTTTCAACGGACATCTGCAAACTCCACCCCCAGGTACATCACCCTTTTCTCCCCGCAGAACTCCGTTTCCACTTCTGCTATCCTTTTATGGAAATCGATCTTCCTTACCTGCCCTTCCACCGAAAGAAGCGGCCCGGAAACCACCGTCACCCCGCCGTCTTCCCCGGCACTGATATAGGAAAGCCCGATCTTCCCGGCACTGCCCCTTTCCCCGGCAATCTTTTCCAGAAAGTCCGCTTCCTCCTCTCCCAGACAGCTGACAGACTCCCTGCCGTTTCCCACAAGCCTGTATCCCGGCGCCTTTTCCAGTTCTCCGTACAGTTTCTCCGGCTCATCCGTGGCGATAAACACATACCCGGGCAGAAGCTCCTCCTGTATGGTACGCCAGCTCCCGCCGTACTTTTTGCGGCGGGCTCTTGTCAGGTGGAAACATCTCCCCTGAGATTCCCCTCCGAACAGCCCGTCTATAAACTGCTCTGCCCGCTTCTCGTTTCCAGGTTTTACATGCATGACACACCACATGGAGTGTTTTCCTTTCTCCGGCAGATCCCTTTTTCTTTTTGAACAGTACAAATTTTCCTGCCCGGGCTTTCCGCCGCTCATCCGCAAATCTGTTCTGCCTGTCGCTTCTCCATATCCATCTCAGAAAAATCCTTTGTTTCATAGATTAGGATAATCTGCGAAATCATGCGAAAATGCCTGTATATTCAACACTTTACTGGCCCTTATTTCTATTTACCCATTTTTTGACCACTAATAATTACCACTAATAATTACCCCTTCTATTGTTTTCTCTGATATCCTTACCCTTGGAAAAACATTTATTTATGGGAATCAGGAAGAATTTTCCTGAAAAAATCCAGCCAGTTTTCTGACTGCTTATTCTGACCACTTACCCGTAATAAACATTACATTTTCCCCTGATTTTTTGCGGTTTTGACATGCTGGAATGTGCAGCAGAGCAACAGCAACGGAAAAAAAGATTGACTGTAGTAAGTAAAAATTGTATAATTAGTCTGTTTAAGGAAAAAATAATTACTGATATAAAAAGAAAGTATTTTCATTAGTATAGATTTGATTTCGCAGATTATCCTAATCTATGAATATGACAATCCCGGTACAGGCCCTTCCGCCCGCACCGGGATCTTTATATAAAAAACAATGCATTCTCCTTCTTTCTCCTCCTGTCTAATATCAGCCCCCTTTTTGATCAGTTTCATTCTGGCATAATCTATCACTCTTGCGAAGATATCGATCATCTCTCTGGGAATATCCTTAACAACGAGCCCTCTTTCTTATCCGCCCCAAAATCTCAAATACCATGTGAGCGGAAACAGTTGTGAAACATACGAGACAAGCGGTATCGTCTCCCCCAGATCAAAAAATACCGGACAGCACAGCAACACAGTCAACAAAAAACAGGGCATCATCCCCTCAAGAAATTTCTGAGGCAATACTCTGGCGACAAGCATGGCAAACAGCCATAAAACCAAACCGTAAACCGCAGCACTTCCTATCTCCCACAGAATACCATCAGCCTGTCCTGCCACATATGACACATCCGTCATTTTTATATCAACAGACAACATTCCTGCTGCCAGAAACAGCACCGCCGCCAGAATCGGCGCCCCTGCCGCAGCTGCTGCCAGCGTCGCCGGATGGGAGATTCCTCTGCCGATATTCCTCATTTTATCTCTGCACGCATCCAGTGCCCCCAACGCAGCTGACAACAGTGTCAAAAAGGCAAGAATACCACGCAAAGACAGCGCAGAATCCCTTTTCTCCCTTTCCAAAACATTCTGAATATAATCCCCTTTTTCATCCTGCAATTCATAATTTACCGCATACACCTTCCCCGCATTCTGATATTCCGAAAATTTCTGAAGCACCTCCTCGGGTTTGATCTGATCCCCTCTATGTTCCAGCTGCTTTGCATACCAGACCGCCGAATATGCCTGGTATACCCGCTGAAAAACATCCTCCTGCACGATACCACCCACATTCATTCCCTCGGGCAGATACAGCCTGATGCACTGATAATAATCCTGACTCCACAGCTTTTCCGGAAACTCCTGATCAAACACAACGCCGCCTGCTATTTCGCCTGTTTTCACATCTTCTATCAACTTTTTTACATCGGGATATGCGATATATTCAAACAAAACGCCTGTATCTTCCGCCAACTTATTTTCCAGCAGAACAAGCAGCTTTCCGGCATAATTCTGTTCCCTGTAAACCTGCTCTCCGTAATCCTGCACACCGTTTTCCTGTCCTCCGCGGTCCTGTTCCTCGCTTTCCATTATCTGCCCCGGCCCTGCTTCCTCTATCACATAGCCCACCACGATCCGCTCGTCCGCAGTAATCCCATTAAATTTAGGCACAGCAAAAACTGCCGCCGGAAAAAGCAGCAACAAAATCCAGTATACAGGATGTTTCCCCATCCGTTTAATCATCATCCAAAGATAGATTAACGCTCTTTTCATTTTTTCTGTATGTTAACTCCTTACAAGCTGGCGACATTTTAAATGGCTTCTCTCCCCTTATCAGCCGACAGTATTTTCTCCGGCTCTTCTCACTTGCTGGCTGACAATATTCCCCCACCTCTTCCTACCAGCTGAGCATATCGCCTCTACCTCTTTCTGGCAGCTGAAAATATTTTTTCGTCTCCTCTTGCCTTACCGACTAACGGTATTTTCTCTGCTTTCCGCAAAAAACAAGCTGTCCCGCCGCACCGAAAATCAGGCACCACAAAAACCCATACACAATGAATCTCCCTCCGATTCCGTTTCCTCCGGCTATACTCTGCAATATTACTTCCATACAGATGCCGCCCGGAAGTCTGCCACATATTTCGGTCAGCGATCCCGGCAAAAATACTGTGGGCAGGAATCCTCCTGCGCCAAAAAATCCCACCAGCCCCCAAACAACACTCATGAGCACCCCGGCGACGACGGTGGGGGCGGCCTCAAAGAAAAAGCTGTACTGCATAGTCAACATAACGCCACATAACAAACCTGGAATCAACAATCCTGCATCTTTTACCAGGATCATCAGCACCAGAAACGGCGCCAGATACCACAGGAAAAACAGAAACTGTTTTACCCCTCTCTGAAAAAGCAGCGGAATTCCCCGTCTCGCCAGGAGAAGCATCATGTTATCCTTCCGTGTCTCCCAAAAGCCGCCGATACCTGCTCCCCATAAAAGCAGAACCAGTGTCAGTCCTGCCGACAGATAATATTCTTTGATCTCCACTGTTTCAAAAGCACTGACCGTTTCCTTTTCAAACCAGTCCTCCCGCTCCAACACCAGCCCCAAATGAAACAGATCCAATATCCTGCCCATCTCTTCCGGATCTTCCACCTGCATCTCATATAACAAAAGCGTCTCAGCCTGAGGTACATCGATCAGCGCCACTCCGCACTCCGTCAACTGAGCGAGCAGGCGTTTTTGCAGATAGCGTTCCGTATTATCAACGCCCTCACTCATAATCACTTGTACCGGTATATTCGTTCCATCCATAATGGACTGCACCGTTCTCTCCGGAACGATGATACAGGCCGTCAATTCCTCTCGCTCCAACATGGCCTGTATCTTCCGCTCCTCACCGGATTTTCCCCGCATTCCGTCGATTTCCTCAGAGGATATCTCCCGAAACTCCACAAGTCCCTCCGTGCTCTCCATCTGACTTACATATTCCCTGATCGCCGCAGACGCAAAATCCTCCCCTTCCATGTACAGTCCCACCTGAAAAGGCTTCACTTCCAACGCTTCCGGCAAAAGCCTTCCGGCCAGAAAAGCGAAAAACGCTGCCAGAAGCACTGCGGTAAACAAGGATATCATAAAGCCTGGCAATATATGAAGAAAACGCTTTGCTTCTATTTTAATATACTGTCTCACCTGTTCCCCCGTTTCTGCCGACGCCATATCAGGCATTCTCCTGTCCCACTCTCATGCCCTCATACCCTGACAGGCCCTGCTGTACAGACTCCATGTTCTCCTCACTTGGCAGGTTATGCGCCTGACTACATATTCTTACAGTCTGACAGGCTCTGCCACATTGATCTCATGCTGCTACAGTCTAACCGCCCTACTGCACCAGATCCATGCTCCCACAACCTGACCGCCCTACTGCACCAGATCCATGCTCCCATAATCTGACCACGCTACTGCATCGGTCCATACCCCCATAACCTGACAGGCTCTGCTACACATCCTCCATGCCCTCCCCGCCTGACAGCCTCTACTGCATCAGTCTCATATACCCGCTATAATTTTCATATATATTTTTTGTACACTCCGCTAAAAACACCACCGTCTCCAGCTCGTTCATCTCTACGATCCGATATTCTTTCCTCGATGGCATCTGTATTTCCCCTTCAAGCGGTGCAAAGGTTATTTCTCCGCTGCCTCTGCCGACCACTTCTCCCTGTGATTTCAACACAAGATTTTCCACTTCGATCGAAAGCTTTCCACCGGCAAAGTTGCTTTTTCTCATATCGTTTTCTTCTCCTGTGTCGACGTTTTCAGTATCAGTACCCTTTACCGCATCAATACTTTTTCCTGTTTCAGTACCTTTCGCATCCTCAGCGCTTTCACTGGCGGCTGCCCGCTCCCCGCGCACCCCTGCCTCAAGCGAAAACTCCCACACATTTTCCCGTTCTTTCACAAATGTGCTACATTCCATGCTATAGGAGCCTGCCACATCCCTGTTCTTTTCCAGAATAATAGTTCCTTCTATCTCCGCCAGATCAGCCAGATCTGATGTACTCTCTGATTCCTCAAAAATTCCTGTCCCTATTTTCTCCCGCAAACCGGAAAGCACCTGCGCTGCGTTCACAACTCCTTTACTTTCCAGTTCCAGCCTGTCTACCACCGCCTCCGTCCCAGTCAGATTTAAAGCTGCGTGCCCCTCCCAGATACCTGTCGCAAGCTTTTCACCTGGCAGCGTACAGATTCGAACGATCCGCTTCTCCTGATCCAGATACACACCCAGTCTGATATCCCCCACCAGATCCGGGAAAAGGGCCTTCAGCTCTTCCTCCGGCAGAATAACCAGATAACAGATCGTTTGAAGCTCATTTCCCGCCGCATCTGCCAATACATATTCCTCCAGCTGTCCCGCCTGTTCCTCATTCAGCAATCCCTCTTTCTGCGCCTTTTCAACTTTTATAACTTTCATCTTCTCATAAACAGCACGCAGTTTTTCACTGTTTTTTTCCAGAAAATCGGCAGCTGAAAACGGCTCCACCATAAAACTTCGGAATAATGCCGCGTCTATCCTGCGGTCGATCTCAAGATCCTGCCCGGTCAGCTTCTCCACTCCTCTTTTCACCGCCGAATCATTCCACTGCCCGCTGATATTTTCGGCCCCTAATACAACGCTACCTTCCCACACGGAAGGCACCTGCAAATAGAGGCTGTCGGCAGTTCCCCAGAGAGAGCCTTCCGCAATTTGCGCATTCGCCACGCTGACACTGCTTTCCATGTCCAAAAGCTGTCGCTCCATATCACGCCTGATTTTGCCGTCGATCCCAACCGTAATGTTCTGCAGTTCCGGCATTCCGCCGATGTTGACAGAATATTCTGCCTCCACATTTTCGCTGCCGATCTGATTGAGGGCATCTGTCCAGAAATGTTCCCCCATCTCTTCTTCCAGTGCCGTCACCTCCTTCGCCAGCTCCATCAGGCCTTCGGCCAGCGGATTTTTCCGTAAAGCAAAGGCTACTGCAGCTATCGCTCCTGCCAGACATACTATGACAGCACCGCATGCCGTTATCAGGATCATCTGCTTCCTTTTATTATTCTTCTCCAAAATATGCTCCCTTCCTTTATACCGCCAACCTATACTGATCTACTCCCACAGGCAACAAGCCGGGCAGCCTTACTTAAAGCCAGCTCCTGGTCAGCTTGGATATACTCAGCTACCGCAAGGGTGAAATACTAATATGCCCCCTGGGCACATTCAGCTTTACTGCGGGTTATTTCACTTCAACTACTCACTTGGTCCTGCATTGCAGGTACTATAATATTCTGTATCATCCCTAAAATGCAGCAACCTGCTTTCCGCATCCTGGAATAGCTCACGCCGTCACCAACTTCCCATCCCGCAACACATACCTTCTGTCCGCTATTTCCAGCTCACTCTGTTCATGGGAAGATAGCAACACCGTCCCGCCGTCCCTCTGATACTCTTTCAGCCAGGCATGCAGCACCTCCTTACACTCCATATCCAGTCCTGCCCCCGGCTCATCTAAAATCAGGATCCGGGGATCTCCAACCATAGCGCACCCGACGCATACTCTCCTCTGCATCCCGCCGGACAAAGTATCCACCCGCTTTTTCAACACTTCCCTCAAGCCCAGCTTCTCGATCACGCCGCCTTCCATTTCCCTCTGCAACGCAACCTTCCCGCCATACCACAGAAGCAGGTTATCCTTTACGGTAAGCTCTGTAAAAAGCGGATTATCCTGAGGCACATACCCGATCAGTTTCCCAAACTGCTTTTTCCGGATCTCTTTTCCTTCCAACAAAAGTTTCCCGCTCTTCGCCTTCTTTATTCCAGCCAGTATCGCAAACAGCGTAGACTTCCCACTGCCGTTTGCGCCCACAATCAGCGTGCTGCTCCCTTTTTCCAGATCCAGTGACAAATCCTTTAATACAATTTTATTTCCATATCCCGCAGTGATGTCAACTGCCTGATAGATCATCTCGCCCATTTGCTTCCTCTCAGCTGTCTCTGTACTGCATAATGCATTTTTGAACATTATATGATGAAACTCATCCCTCCGCGCTTTCAGCGCTTTATGTCCGATTCTTCAGACGTTTGCTCATTAAATATCAGAGGAAATCTTCCATTCCCCTTTAAAAAACAAATGTCTGCTTTGCTGCCGCTTGTTTTTCTTCTGTGGTTATTATATCATGTCCGCAAGCGGCCATGATACGCTTCGCGATACACACTCGCTTCGCTCGGCGCAGTATAATATCTGGCGATATCATACCATGAATCTGCGATTCATGATCGGCATTCGCCGCTCGCCGAATGTGCAAGCCCATTCTTCTCACTAACGCTCATTATATCATCTATCTACCGTTTTCTCCACAAAAAATCGGCCGCACCGCTTCTTCGCAGCACAGCCGATTTTATCTTGCATTATTTTATTAAGCCATTACCCAGCCGGGCGGAAAATATCTCTGTAGCAACCCTGCTTAAACGAAGACCACGTCCCGTGGTCATGTGCTTTAGCGAGGTCTCTCACGAGCTTAGCGTCCGCTGCGTTTAGCCCGGAGCGAGAGCGTGTTGCGGAAGAGATATTTTCCGCCCGGCGTCCGCAATACAAAATCCCAATTCCTTACTTATTCGCAATAGCCTCTTTCAGCTTCTCCGTCAGAGCCGGAACGATCTTATTGAGATCGCCTACGATACCATAATCAGCCACGTCAAAGATAGGCGCTGTCTCATCCTTGTTGATTGCGATGATGATATCGGATTCCTCCATACCTGCCAGATGCTGGATCGCACCGGAGATACCGATTGCAAAGTATACGTTCGGACGAACAGTCTTACCTGTCTGGCCTACCTGCAGATCTTTCGGCTTCCAGCCTGCATCCACAACCGCACGGGAGCAGCTCACCGTAGCGTCCAACACTGCTGCCAGATCCTCGAGGATCTTGAAGTTCTCGGGGCTTCCCACGCCACGTCCGCCGGAAACCAGGATCTTCGCATCCATGATATCCACCGTATCGGAAACAGCCTTCACCACTTCCAGGATCTCCACATACTTGTTATCAGGTGTGAAGCCAGGGTTGTAATTGATCACTTCCGCTTTTCTGCCTGCTTCTCTCGGAGCCTTCTGCATAACGCCCGGGCGAACCGTCGCCATCTGAGGACGGAACTCGGGACATGCGATCGTAGCGATGGTGTTGCCGCCGAATGCCGGACGAGTCATCAGCAGCTGGTTATGAAGCTGCTCTCTGCCAGGAATCGGGTTGATCGGGAAATCACCGATCTCAAGCTGCGTACAGTCTGCAGTCAGACCTGTATGGATCCTCGCGGATACACGGGGGCCCAGGTCACGTCCGATAGCTGTCGCACCGATCAGGAATACCTCAGGCTTATATTCGTTAATCACAGATGCCAGCGCATGCGCATAGGGCTCTGTTCTGTATTCTTTCAGTTCAGGATCGTCCACAACGATCACCTTGTCTGCACCGTATTCAGCCAGTTCGTCTGCCAGAGGAGCCACACCGCTCCCCACGAGAACAGCCGTCACATCCACGCCCAGATCTTTTGCAAGGTCTTTTCCCTTGCCAACCAATTCCAAAGCAATTCCGCTGAGTACATTGTCTACCTGCTGGGCAAAGACAAATACTCCTTTATAATCTTGAATATTCATTGTTTGAACCTCCATTTATTCTGTTAATACCACCCGCAGTGCTCATTAGATAACATGTTTTACTTTCAGCTTGTCAACGATGTAGTCAACGGATTCCGTAACATCGAGATTTACCTTCTCGCCGGCGCCCTTTCTCACCTTATCGGAAGCTCTCGCGATCTGTGTCGGAGAACCTTTCAGACCAAGGTTACTATCCTCTACATCTTTCAGATCTGCTCTGCCCCACACGGTGATCTCCGCATCATAAGCATCGAAGATCCCGCCGGGTGTCATATAACGAGGCTCATTGAGTTCAGCCAGTGCTGTGATCAGACAGGGCATTTTTGCCTTTAATACATGATATCTGTCGTCATACTGACGCTGTACGATCACGCTGTCGCCTTCGATCTTGATATCCTGTGCATAGCTGATAACAGGGATATTCAGATGTTCGGAGATCTGAGGGCCAACCTGCGCGGTATCGCCATCGATCGCCTGACGGCCTGTGATGATCAGATCGTATTCCAGATTGCGGATCGCGCCTGCCAGTGTCTGGCTGGTAGCCCATGTATCCGCGCCGCCGAGTACTCTGTCTGTCACAAGGATTCCCTTGTCTGCGCCCATTGCCAGTGCCTCGCGAAGCACTTCCTCCGCCTTGGGCAGTCCCATTGTCACAACGGTAACTTCCGCACCATACTGATCTTTTAATCTAAGAGCTGCTTCCAGACCTGCTTTGTCATCAGGATTCATGATAGCAAGCATTGCGCCACGGTCCAGCGTACCATCGGGATTGAATTTTACGCCGCCCTTTGTATCAGGCACCTGTTTTACACAAACAACAACTTTCATTGTAATTTCTCTCCTTTTTTTATTTTCTTTCTATTCTGTAAGACGGCGCTCGAAAATCTTCGATTTCCTCGCTCGCGGTGCAGCGTTGCACCGCTCTGCGCCGTCCTCTCCGCATGTTCGCCCCTGCAAGCAGGGCTCCCATGCGCCTCGCACGGCTAACCGTCTTACTTAAGCAATGCCGCGGAAATAACCATTCTCTGCACTTCGGATGTACCTTCGTAGATCTCCGTGATCTTGGCATCACGCATCATGCGCTCTACATCGTACTCTCTCGTGTAACCGTAACCGCCGTGAAGCTGTACGGACTTTGTGGTAACTTCCATCGCCATCTCTGCTGCGTACAGTTTCGCCATAGCTGCTTCTACGCCGTATGATGTCTTGTGATCTTTCACGTACTGATCTTTCGTCTTCGCCGCCTTGTAGACAAGAAGCTGTGCTGCCTGTGCCTTTGTGGCCATATCAGCAAGCTGGAACTGTGTATTCTGGAACTGTGCAATACTGCGTCCAAACTGTTTTCTCTCTTTTACGTAATCGATGGTTCTCTCCAGAGCGCCCTCGCCAAGGCCCAGAGCCTGTGCAGCGATACCGATACGTCCGCCGTCCAGCGTGTGCATCGCGATACCAAAGCCCTTGCCCTGCTGGCCGAGGATATTTTCTTTCGGAATACGGCAGTCTGTGAAGATCAGCTCATATGTAGAGGAACCGCGGATACCCATCTTCTTTTCCTTTGTACCGAAGGTAAAGCCCGGTGTTCCCTTCTCTACGATGAATGCGGAGATCTCTTTCTGCTTTCTACCGCGTTTTTCAATGGTGCCTGTCACTGCGATAATGACATAAACGTCAGCTTCCTTACCGTTTGTGATAAAGATCTTGGAGCCGTTCAGTACCCACTCGTCTCCGTCTAAAACAGCCTTTGTCTGCTGTCCCTGAGCATCTGTGCCCGCACCGGGCTCTGTCAGACCGAATGCGCCGATCTTGCGGCCTGCAGCCAGATCCGGCAGATATTTCTGTTTCTGCTCTTCCGTACCGTAGGTCAGGATCGGATCGCAGCAGAGGGATGTATGGGCGGAAACAATAACACCTGTTGTGCCACAGACTTTGGAGAGTTCCTCCACGCACATCGCGTAAGTCAGATTATCGCAGCCCTGTCCGCCGTACTCCTTCGGAATCGGAATACCCATAAAGCCCGCTTTTGCCATTTTTTCTACTGTTGCGCGGGGGAATTCTTCTGTCTCGTCAACTTCCTGCGCCAAAGGCTTTACCTCTTTTTCAGCAAATTCTCTGAAAAGAGTTCTCGCCATTTCATGTTTTTTAGATAAAGAAAAATCCATGATTTATTTCCTCCATATTTATAAGATTTATATTTTTACTTAGAGTAATCAAAGAATCCTACGCCGGTCTTTCTGCCGAGTTTCTTCTCTTCCACCATCTTCTTAAGAAGCGGCTGCGGAGCGTACTTCTCGTCTTTTGTCTCTGTGTAGAGCACTTCCATGATAGCCAGGCAGATGTCCAGGCCAATCAGGTCGCCGAGGTGCAGGGGACCCATCGGGTGGGATGCGCCCAGCTGCATAGCCACATCGATATCTTCTGCGGATGCCGTGCCTGCATCCAGAACGCCGATTGCTTCGTTGATCATCGGGATCAGGATCCTATTCACAACAAAGCCCGGAGCTTCCTTCACTTCTACAGGAGTCTTGCCGATCTCTTTGGAGATCGCAACGATCTTATCTACCATCTCCTGGGGTGTGTTTTCGCCTTTGATGACCTCCACCAGTTTCATTCTGTCGGCGGGGTTGAAGAAGTGCATACCGATCATCGGTCTGTCCAGTCCTTCGCCGATCTTTGTGATGGAGAGGGAAGAGGTATTGGATGCGAACATGCAGTCCTTTTTCACGATGCCCATCAGTTCTGTGAAGATGTTTTTCTTGATTTCCAGGTTCTCTAACGCAACTTCCACGATCAGGTCACAGTCTGTGCAGATACCGTTCAAGCCTGTGGTGATCTTGCCCATGATCTCGTCAGCCTTCTCCTGGGTGATCTTTTCCTTGCCTACAAGGAAGTTCATGTTCTTCTGAATTTTCGCTTTGCCGCCCTCAGCGTACTCTTCCTTGATGTCGCAGAGGCATACTTCGTAACCGTCAGTCATCGCGAATGCCTGCGCAATACCGGAACCCATTGTACCAGCGCCAATAATACCTACCTTCATTTTAAAATCCTCCTGTTTAATATATTGATATGTTTATTTTAACAGTTTTTGAACGGCTCTTTCACTTTCTCCTTGTTCCTGTCGAGGAAAAATGCCATGCCGTATTTCTGGTCTTCCGTCTCAAAGCAGTCGCCGAAGAGCTTCTCTTCGATCACGATCGCCTCATCCATATTCACTTCCAGACCGTCATTGATCGCCTTCTTACAGTTACGCACTGCGATGGGCGCGTTCTTTGCGATGCCTGCCGCCATCTTCTGTGCCGCCGCCATCAGTTCTTCCTGCGGATAAACAGCGTTCACAAGTCCGATCCGGAGCGCTTCGTCAGCCTTGATATTTCTCGCTGTGTAGATCAGCTGTTTCGCCATGCCGGGGCTTACCAGACGGGCTAATCTCTGGGTGCCGCCAAATCCGGGCGTAATGCCAAGGCCTACTTCCGGCTGGCCGAATACCGCATTGTCGGAACAGATACGGATATCGCAGCTCATGGAGATCTCACAGCCGCCACCCAGCGCAAAACCGTTCACTGCAGCGATCACGGGGATCGGGAAAGTCTCCAGTTTTCTGAACACATCGTTGCCCTTCTTGCCGAAAGCTTCGCCTTCCGCCTTGGTCAGTGTGCTCATCTCGCCGATATCAGCGCCCGCCACAAAGGATTTTGTGCCTGCGCCTGTCAGGATCAGGCATCTCACCTCATTCAGATCCACTGCGTCAAGGGTGGCGTTCAACTCATCCAGCACGGTGGAATTCAGTGCATTCAACGCCTTCTCACGGTTGATCGTAATTGTTCCGACCTGTCCGTTCACTTCATATAAAACAAATTCCATAACAAACACCATACCTTTCTTTTTTGTTCCATACCTGTCTGCGAATTTACCCTCACAGACAGGTAAACTTCCTGCAGATTACATTCCAGGAAGCAAGCGAATTTCTTATAAGCTTATTATACTCGCAACAGAGTTGCTCGTTAGTTTATGGCTGCTTACGCAGCTACGCCTCCTCGCTTCACTCTGAAGCTGGAAGCAGCTTTGCTGCTTCCCATAAGCTACATTATGGTTTTTCGCGCGAATACCGGGAAGCATAAATACTTCCCGGTATCTGGTTTTCTGATGAGAAAGGACCTTATCAGTCTCTTTCCACGATGGTTGCACATCCCATACCGCCGCCGATACACAGTGTCGCAAGACCTTTCTTCGCGTCTCTCTTTACCATCTCATGAAGCAGCGTTACAAGGATACGGCAGCCGGAAGCTCCTACCGGATGTCCCAGCGCGATAGCACCGCCGTTTACGTTCAGTTTTTCAGGATTGAAGCCCAGTTCCTTCGCCACTGCAACGGACTGTGCCGCAAAGGCTTCGTTCGCCTCGATCAGATCCATATCGTCAACGGTGAGGCCTGTCTTAGCCATAACTTTCTTTGTTGCCGCCACAGGGCCGATACCCATGATAGAAGGATCTACGCCGCCCAGAGCGCCTGCTACGAAAGTAGCCATCGGCTTCACGCCCAGCTCTTTTGCTTTTTCTTCGCTCATCACAACGATCGCAGCAGCGCCGTCGTTGATACCGGAAGCGTTACCTGCGGTTACCACGCCGCCTTCCTTCTTGCCGGAGCAGCATTTCAGTTTGGTCAGCGCTTCCATGGTCGTTCCCGGACGAGGACCTTCATCTTTTACAAAGTCAACGACTTCTTTCTTAACTTTCACAGGAACCGGAACGATCTCGTCATCGAATCTGCCTTCGTTCATCGCTTTCTCGCACTTCTGCTGGCTGTTTACCGCAAACTCATCCAGTTCTTCCCTGGTTAATTTCCACTGCTCCGCGATGTTCTCCGCGGTGATCATCATGTGGTACTGGTTGAAAGCATCCCAGAGCGCGTCGTTCACCATGGTGTCCACCAGAGTGCCATTGTTCATTCTGTAACCATAACGGCCATTCATCATCGCGTAGGGAGCCATGGACATATTTTCCATACCGCCCGCCACTACGATATCGGCATCGCCGGCCTGAATCATCTGTGCTGCCATATTCACACAGTTCAGTCCCGAACCACACACTACGTTCACTGTCACCGCAGGAGTCTCCACAGGAAGTCCCGCTTTGATGGATGCCTGACGTGCAACGTTCTGGCCAAGGCCTGCCTGGATAACGCAGCCCATGTAAACATGATCGACCTGATCCGCCGCTACGCCTGCCCTCTTCAACGCCTCCTTGATTACGATGGAACCGAGTACAGGTGCCGGAGTACTAGAAAGAGCTCCGCCCATTTTACCGATCGCAGTACGACAAGCACCTGCTAACACTACTTTTTTCGCCATTTGAATAGCCCTCCATTTTATTGATTATTTTTACTATTTAGTTTGTTATTTTTTTGACAAACTCACTTTTTCTATTATATCACAGCATCCGACATAATGCAACATTTTTGATACGGTAACAGTTCCGCCTTCGGCTTCACTGTTACGGAATCTGCCCATTCCAAGTCGCCTTCGGTGAGGGGCAGATTCCCTCCCGGCACAATTTACACGTTCTCACGGACTTTGCAGCAAGTGCAAAGTCCTGAGCTGAACTGTTTCCATGATATCCTGCATGACGTCCGCTATACATCACGCCTCCGGCTCAATCAATCCGTAGGTCCCGCCCTTCCTCTTATAGACAACGCTCATCAGATCCGTCTCCGCATTGCAGAACACATAGAAATCATGCCCTAAAAGTTCCATCTGGACGCAGGCATCCTCCGGATACATGGGCTTGATATCAAACTGTTTCGTCCTGACGATCTTTACCTCCTCCTCGTCGTCCTCCACTTTCTCGATAAAAGCGTCGCTGAATGATGCCGCATTCTGCTTTTTGTCGATCAGTTTATTCTTATATTTTTTCAGCTGGCGTTCGATGATCTCCTGCACAAGGTCGATGGAAACGTACATATCGCTGCTTGTCTGCTCAGAACGGATAATACTCCCCTTGACAGGAATCGTCACCTCGATCTTCTGTCTGTCTCTCTCCACACTGAGCGTCACTTTCGCTGTCGTATCCTCAGCAAAGTACTTCTCCAGCTTACCGATCTTTTCCTCTACAGCATTCCTTAACCCCTCCGATACTTCGAGATTCTTCCCGGTAATAATAATCTTCATATGCCTACCTCCTTTTTGGGTTTCGTGGGCTTTCACCCCTGTCCCCATTGTATCACACCCTGTCCGAAATAGACAGCACCTAAAATATATTTTTACCAGATTTTTGCAACAGAACCATGACATTCAAAAAAATCCCTATAGCAGACAGTCAGGAACAATGGTATACTTCTTTCTACCATAATATATCATATGCCCGTACTTTATTTTTCAGAGAAAATCCCTTCCAGGTGACGGGAACGCAAAGGAGAAAACAATGCAGCGCTGTCTTCATTTTTTTGCCTCAAAGCAGGACCTGTGCAATATTTTTAAAGCGGTGGAGCAGGAATTTTCCATCAAATACTGCGTTACGGAAGCGAAACAGGCCGTCTGCAAAGAAGGACCACCCCAGATGGCGTTTGATACCATCGAGGAGATTGCAGATGATTTTACCGCCGCCCACAGCATTGCGCCCCTCTGTCTGATCACACCAAAGACAGAGGTCGTTCAGGTATACCGGCGCAGGATGCAGAGGAACGATATTGTCAGATACTGCATGGATCTTCCTGAATATAAAAACGGTGTACAACTGAGGGGTATGGCGAAACATAAGGATCTGACACATGAGTTTTATGTGTATCTCAGCAGGGAACAGGAAACGGAATTTTCAGCCGCCCTGTTTAAAAGCATGGTTCGTGAGATCAGAAAAAACTGTGTACGGATAAAAAATACTGCTCCGACTTATCTCGGGAAAGAACTGTACGGGGACAGGGCGAACCGCGTCTTTTACGGCGAACGCTGCGGCGCTTTTACGGTGACTGACGCAAAGGAGGCAAAGGTGTGGTACAGACGTCCGAAAGTAAGGGAATTCGCCGACAGATCCTTCGAAGAGAAGCTCTCTTTTCTGCAGCGTGTATTTGAGGAAAAAGAAATAAAAGATTATGCGGAAGAGCGAAAAAATTTTTCGGAAGATTTTGAGATTTACGGCGTTGCCGAGGGAGCCGTCTGGAGCATGAAAGATCTGTCTCTTTTCAGGGAAGTATTCGCTCTGTTTGACGACGAAGTGCAGGTGCCCAGTTACCCGGGGACAGCCACGGCCATGGAATATTTATGTGAAGCGTCAGTTTATGCAGCTTCCAGCCAAAAGCCTGACGGAATACGGATATTGCTGGAGCAATTACATTATATTCCGGAAAAAGGATACCATTGCGGCTGTGAAGGGATCGTTAAAATTTTGCTGAAGGGGAATCATTTTGAGAAGTTCAGGGCGAGCCTTTCAAATGCAGACAATGACACAAAAGCATTTGTCAGCAAAATACTGGACGGCTTGGCGGATAAGAAAATGGCAGACAAGAGAAAAGAACTGCTGGAGGAGCTTGAAGGATAAGGACGACAGGGACAAAAAAGAAAGAACCTGCGATATTATAAGCCTGTGCCAATATTTCCCTGTTTTTTCGATTTCCCGCTTCACAAACACCGCCCCATCTGCTATACTGTCAGCATTATGAATACATACAAGAAACTGACGCCGGAAAAGCGGCTTTTCTATAAGTCCCTGCTTTCCCTGGTGATTCCGATCACGATCCAGAACTTAATCACAAACATGGTGAACTCCGCCGATGTGCTGATGCTCAACTATGTGGGGCAATCCTCCATGTCTGCGGTTTCCCTTGCCAACCAGTATCACTTTATTCTGGGCGGCTTTTTCTTCGGTATCGCCTCCGGAACCACGATGCTCTGCGCCCAGTACTGGGGAAAGAAGGATCTGGACTCCATTCAGGCGGTGTTCGGCATCGCCCTGAAAATATCCCTGGCCTTCACCTTTTTGCTGGCGCTTGCGGCGCTCTCTTTTCCGACCCTTTTGATGCGCGTTTTCACGCCGGATGAGGAGCTGATCCGCATGGGCGCTTCCTATCTGAGAGTCATTGGGATCTCCTATCTGCTGACGGGATTTTCCCAGGTCTATCTGTGCGTGTTAAAGAGCGTGGAGCGGGCAAAGACGAGCACAATGATCAGCTGCACCGCGCTGTTTCTCAATGTGTTTTTGAATGCGGTGTTTATTTTCGGTCTGCTCGGCGCGCCGAAGTTGGGCATCGTCGGGGTTGCCCTGGCCACCCTGATCGCCCGCACCGTGGAGATTGCGCTCTGCCTGATTGACTTTTTGAAAGGCCGGATCTTCAAACCGGATCTCTCCGTCATGTTTGGCCGCCACAGACTGCTGTTTCAGGATTTTCTAAAGTATTCCATCCCGGCCTTATTAAACGACTGCATCTGGACTTTTGCCTTTTCCACCTATTCTATCATTCTGGGACATATGAATTCCGATATGGTGGCTGCTTCTTCCGTCGCCACAACGATCAGGGATCTGCTCAGCGTCGTCTGCTTCGGACTGGGCAGCGCAGGCACGGTGCTGCTGGGCAAATCTCTGGGAGAACAGCGGATGGATAAGGCAAAGGAAGACGCATCCAGTCTCTGCCGCTCTACACTTGCTGTCAGTATTCTGACTGCTTTGGTCATTATTTTGCTCCGAAAACCTGTGATCGGGATGTTTGACTTAACGCTCAGAGCCCAGGATTATCTGAATTTTATGCTGCTTGTCAGCTCTTACTATGTGATCGGACAGGCCATGAATACCCTGACCATCGCGGGGATCTTCCGCGCTGGCGGCAACTCCCGGTTCGGGCTGATCTGCGATACCATCGTCATGTGGGTGATTTCGGTGCCTCTCGGCTTTTTCAGCGCGTTTGTACTGCACCTGCCGCCGAAAGCTGTATACTTTATCCTCTGTCTGGATGAGTTCTGGAAAATACCGGTGGTATACAGATACTATAAGAGCGGGAAATGGTTAAATAATATTACAAGGGAATATGAGTGATATTGAAGTGTATATAAATAATATTCACTATTCTGTCCCCTTTTTCACCTGTAAAAAGCCTCTATATTCCTCTGAAACAATTTTGCCGGGCGGTGTCCCGCGCCCGTTATCATCTCGTCGGTCTCCACCACAAAATCCGCCATTTTCCTTCTGAAATTTGCGGTCAGAAGTTTTCTTCCCAAAATAATTTCATATGCATTCTGAAGCTGTGCAAGCGTAAACCGCTTAGACATCAGGTCAAAAACGATCGGTCCGCCCATCTGTGCCTGACGGCGTAAAGACAGCAGCGCACAGGTGATGATTTTTGCATGGTCAAAAGCAAAACCGTCGTTTTCCAGCACTTCGTATCGCAGGGTTTCATGATAATTTTTAAACTCTTTCTGTTCTTTGATCACCGCGGATAAAACGATCGCCTCTCCCTCCCTGCGGTCGGGCAGATTGGTGGCAAAAATATCGCTGCTTTCCAGAGTCAGAACATACTTATGTTCAAGGAACGCGTCGTCTTCTTTTACTTCCTTTTTGATTTCTTCCCCCGAAAACGTAACGTCAAACCAGCGCGCCTCCCAAGCGTCGCTGCCGGCTTTTATACGGCACTGTTCCCCGTCTATCAGCGCAAGAAATGCATGGGAGATAACCCAGCCCCTGGGATCTCTTCCTGCCTCGCCGAAAATACCGCAGGGATTCAGATAGGCGTTCTCCACATAGGTTTCCTCATACAGTTCTCTGCGCGCCGTCTCATAGATATCCTCATTTTTCCGGCAAAATCCGCCGGGCAGTGAAAAACAGTCTTTGTAGGGATAGGATGCCCGCCTGATCAGAAGGATCTTTAGCTTCTGTTCCGGCATTTTCCGGTAGTTTTCTTTATCCTGTACCTGCTCTCTGCCGGTAAGTCCCGCTCTTGCCATAACGGAAAATATGGCGATATCCGCCGCGACGGAAGGACGGTCATACCGTGTGATGTCATAATTTTTCAAAAATTCTTTTTCAGCTTCGTTTATGGTGTATGATTGCATAGTTTGGTTTACCCTTTCTTTTTCCGCACTGCAGTTCTTCTTCACCTGCTCCCCGCAGTGCAGCCCGATTCCGCACTGCTCATTGCCTGCGTGAATTATATCACCAAACACCCCTTTTTGTCAGCTATCTGAACGGTAATTTCCGTGCCGGAGTTGAACGTTATGGCGTCTTCCTCAATTCCGTCCGAAAATACGACGCCTCTCGCCGGCATTTTGGAGACGACGCGGAAATCGTCGCCTCTATCTATTTTTCCGTAGATGAGATCCGCCTGGGTGGCTCTGCTGGGGTAAGCCTCCCGCACCACAAAGGTCAGACTGTCCGCCTCCCAGGACAGAGGCTCCTGCCTGATCTGTCCGCAGTGGAAGATCGCGGCCATTCGGTTTGCCTGTGCCATAACGGACTTATACCAGCCGGTGGCTCCCAATCCTGTGGAAATGATGATCCCGCTGGATGACTGGTTCTCATTTTTGCCGTTCCATGTCACTTCATACCGGGCGGAAGTATGAGTCTGACAGCCGATAAAAAGATCGTTGACCGCCAGCATTTTCTGCCCGTCCCTTGTGAGAGCCTGCGCCATGGTGATTTCCTTTGCATGGTACTTTCCAGCGATGATCCTGGGCAAAAGCCCGGACAGCTGCCCGGCTTCATAGGCAAGCAGCACGCCGTCCCATCGGTTCGTATCCGGATTTACGCCCACCAGAGGCTGACCGTCCAGATATTTCATGACGTTTGCCACCAATCCGTCCTGCCCCACCGCAATCACAATATCCCGCCCGCCGAATAGCATATTGGGGACAAACTCCCGCTCGATGACCTGCACTCTGGCAAAGCGCTCCGCAATATCCGTAACCTGCTTGAGCGCCGCCTGATAGTTTCTGTCCTCCACAATGTAATCCGAAAAGTCCACGCCCATATGCTCGATATAAAATTTCGCCTGCTCCACCGTATTGTATTGACAAACCAGCTCCTGCAGCCTTGTCTTTCTCTTTACGATCACGATCTTGTTCATTTCCCTTTCCATGATCCCCCGTCCTTTCTCAGCGATTTGTCAGACTCTCCAACAGATCCGGCGATACGTTCAGAACGCCGATCTTATCCGCCTTATCCCCGATTTCCGCGAACGCTTTGGCGATCAGCGCCCTGCTGTCCATCCCGCTGACCGCAAGCGCCTTGACGATCTCCGTATCGATTCCGGCGAAGGTCCTTAAGAGGACTTCCGAATCATAGGCCCTGGCGTCGGACTTTTTCCGCTCATTCTCCGTCTGCAGCTCCACAAGCTTGCGGTTCTCCTCCTCCAGTCTGATATCGTTCTCCATTTTCCGGGCATCCAGTTCCGCCTGCTTTTCCTGCACCAGACGCTTTGTCTCCATCTCCTTCTCCCGCTTTTCCTTATTCTTCTCCGCGATCTTGATCTCCGTGTTCAATTCGTTCTCCTTCACGGTCCGCTCCTGTTCGATGGCGGCGTTTCTCCGCTTGTAGATCGCATCGTCCTGCTGCTTTAAAATCTCCTCTCTGGCTGCGGCCTCCAGCGCTCTCTGCGTATCCGGCTTTGCCAGAATGCCGAGGATCGATACCGAAACCAATTCCAGCCCAAACTCCCGCATAGTCTCATCCTTTTTCATATGCTCTCTCAGATCTGCGGCTAACGCATCCCCGGAAACGATGGCAGTGCGGACGTTTTTGGTGCTGATAAACTTCGTCACATAGACCTTCGCCAGATTTAAGATCCTCTTCGCCATCTTCTGTTTTGCTTCCACAAGCAGCGCCTCGTTTTCCTTTCTGGTGCTCTTATAAGAAAAGTCCACCATCTGCGCCGCTTTCCGGTAATCCGTTATAATATAGGAAATATCTCCCTGAACGCTGACGCTCTGGAAATCGGAAGTGATGATCTGGTCGAAGGCAAAACCCGTATCGGAAGCGGTCGTCGGCAGAACCATCATGCTGGTCGTCCGCGTGCTGTAGAAAAAGGACAGTCCCGGTCCCTCCTGTATGATCTCCCCGTTTTTTACTCTGATCACATATTCCGTGGGCTCAAATTTTTTGTACTTCATACTCATGAAAGTTCCCTCCTTTTGTTATTGTCAAAATGATTCTATCTCCTGTTGTTTTTATGATAATATCATTTTGATAATATGTCAAGAGGTTTTTTACTTTTTTGTGATTTAGTAATTTCCCTTTTCGGCTCAACGATTGATATTTGCTTTTCCGCCCCGGCTCTTCACATCCCTGCGGATCCTGTCAAAATGCCTTGCAGAGATACAGTTTTCCTCCCGGTACTGCGCCACCGCTTCCGCCATCACCGCAAAATTCAGAGCCGTCCCGGCGGCATCCGGCAGATAATCCGCCGCCCGGTCCGAATTTATGCCAAACTGTCCGGCAGTCCGGACCGCGTCAATATTCGCCCCAAGAAACACAAACTCCCAGCCATAGGCTTCCCTTTCGTGCTCGATCATCTTTTTCACCTGTTTCAGAGAATACTCTCTGCTGGCATTCTCCTCCCCATCCGTAATGATCACAAACATCACTTTCTCCGCCCGGTACTCCTCCGCTGTGCTCTTCTGAACGCTCACAAGCTTGTGGATCGTTCTGCCGATGGCGTCGATTAACGCCGTGCAGCCGCCCACACAGTACTCCTTTTCCGTCATGGGCGCCACCGCTCTGATGTCGATACGGTCGTGCAGCAGTTCATAGCGATTGTCAAACAGCACCGTCGTGATCCGGCACTCGCCGTCAATCTCCCGCTGTTTCTGTAACATGGAATTAAATCCGCCTATGGTATCTTTTTCCAGCCCACTCATGGAACCGCTCCTGTCTAAAATAAACACCAGCTCTGTCAAACCTTTTTTCATGAAAAATGCCCTCCTTTTTTCTGATGATCACATCTTATCAGAAAAATAAGAGCACGGTGTCGCCTGCAAAGCGACATTTTATAGGATAGAAAACCACAGCTGCCCGGCTCATTGCCGCAGGAATCATAACTTCACGCGCCCAGTAACGGCTGGTCATACTGGAACAGCACTTCGTTGATCTCAAAAATATTGTACTGCCTGTGGATAATAAAATACTCCACGATCACATCAAATTTGCTGGCGTGGGAGAGCGCATACCCAGCCCGCTCCAACAGTTTATCCGTCTCGGGAAGCGTCAGCTCTAACGAGATGGCAAGCGCCAGGATCGTCGGTTTCTTTGGCGTGTAGCCCTTCCCTGTCCGGATCTTCGAAAACAGTTTTCGGTCCAGATTGGCTCTCTTGTAGACCTCCACATCCGTTCTGCCTTTTGCATCGATCAGCCGCAAAAGAGCGTCCGAAAAGGGTTCGTCAAGGTTTTTAATCAGATCGTCGAGACCCTGTTTTCCGGTAATCTCTTTCGGAACCGCCATCGGCATGGCTCTGCAGGATGCCGGCGCGGGCTGTGCAGGCAAAGGTACACGCTGCCCGGACACAAGAGCCGACTGTTCAGGCAAATCTCTCGACTCCCCAGGCGCAGCTACAGACCTCCCGGGCGCAGACATGGGCGTAGGCGCAGCCTCCAAAAACTCAGGTTCCTCCTCCCGCAGCGCCATCCCACGCTCTTCCACAGAAAGAATCTTTCTCTCTCTGCGCCCGCATTCGTCCACATAATTCTCATCCAGATAGCTCTTTACTTTCCCCAGAAGAGCCTCGCCGACCACAAAAGACGCCCGGTCAAAGACCACAAGATACACCTGCATATCGTGATCTGTCAGGTACTCCTCTATAGCCAGTCTCGCCACCTCCAGGGCTTCCCTCTTCGGATAGCCGTAGATCCCGCTGGAAATCAGCGGAAAGGCAATGCTCTCACAGCCCTTTTCCTCCGCCAGTTTCAGGGATTCCATATAGGCCGACCGCAGAAGCTTTCTGCTCTGCGCCTTATGGAAACGGCTGTAAACCGGCCCGGCGGCATGAATAATATACTTTGCGGCCAGCCCAAACCCGGGCGTTATCACCGCCTCGCCTGTGCTGATCGACGAAAGCTTATCGCAGGCTTCCTGCAGTTTCCTTTCCCCGGCTGCCTCAAAGATCGCGCCGCAGACTCCGCCTCCCCTCTGCAGGGCGGTGTTGGCCGCGTTGACGATAGCGTCAGTCTTCATTTTTGTAATGTCCTGACGGACGATAGATAACGGCATAATATCCTCTCTCAATCTGAAAAGAACATATAATGGAATACTCTACACATGACAGGCTTTTCTGAAATATAACATATTCAGCATATATCGTCTATCCACTTTTGCGTTTTTCGATCGAATAAATGTAACTTATCTGCATTTTGGGGCCAAATAATGTTCTTACTTCCTCTGCGAGTAATCAGGTAAAAAACGGTTGACAAAGCGACACGCTTGACGCATAACAGAAAGAGACACAAATGTCGCAAAAAAATCAGAGAGGAGGTGACAACTATGAGCTCAAGAGGAGACAGGACAAAGCAGGATATCCGCGAAAAAGCATATCAGTTGTTTGCCCAAAAAGGATTTAAGGAAGTCACTATGAAGGATATCTGCGAGCTGACAGGCTTAAGCCGCGGGGGATTGTACCGCCATTACGAAAGTACCGAACAGATCTTTCTGGAAATTGTCAACGCTTTTTCTGATAAGCAGAGAGATGAAGTACTTGCGGGCATCAGCCGACGCATTCCTGCTCAGATCACAAGGGAAATCAAGAGGCTTTTACTGCCTGAGAAAGAGTAGACTTTCATTATTATTTGTGCCGCCAATTGAAGGGCGGCGGAATGGAGATTTATATGGAAAATCATATCATTTTGGTACGTCCCGCTCCGGAATTAAAAGAACAGGCGTTATCATACCGCAGAGAGCACTTTCAGCACGGCGAAGAGATCATCTACGGAAGCGAGCTCTTTGACAAGACGGAAAGCTATGAGGAATGGCTGTCAAACGTCACCCGAAACACCGATCCGAAAACGGTGAATGAATAAGTCCGGATATGGCCGGAATAGATTAGCCCTTCCCAGGCGTAGGTATCGTTTTCTTCGTCAAACACCGCATATTCCCGCAATTTTTCCGCCGTGATCGGCTTTACTCTGAGCAGACAGCTCCCATCCACGATCTCCGTCACCTCCGGCGGCCCGGGCACGCACAGTCTATAGCAGAGAAAGCCCTTTTCCGTATAATCCCATTCTTCCACTCTCATATGAGAAACGTAGGCTGTCTCCGGCTCATTTTTATCATTCCACGCCGCAGAAGCGTTCAGCACAAACAGACCTGTCCCGTCAAACAGGAATTTCTTTCGCCCGATACCGCCGTCTGTGCGGATCTCGTAGACGACCGCCGAGCCGCTTCTCCCCTCGACGCACTCCTGAAGAAAATTGTCCACACTCTCGAAATTTTCCATATTGGCGTAAAGCCCTGGGGCGGTTACCGGAACGCCACTCTCCTTCAACTTATCCCGCATCGCGGACAACGCCTTGTCGGAGAGCACGGCGTTCAGAGAACTGCCTTTGTCGGCCTGTTCATAGATCTCGCGAACCAGATTCATCATTTTTTTGCAGTTTTCTTCGGCCTCTTTTCTCTCCTGCGGACCTACCGGGAGATCGTAACCTTTTTCTTCCTGTTTTTCCGCGTTTGGCTCTCCCTCTGCGCTTTCCGTGCTTTCTGCATTTCCTTTGTCCCCTGATGCCATTTCTATTTCTTTCCCTCTGTGCTCACAGGCGCAGAGCAGAATCATACACAACATTATAACGACCACAGAAATAAGTTTTTTCTTTCGCACGCTGTCAATCATCCCCCCCGCCTCCAGCATCTCCATCTCTTTTTTCCGGGTAGAATTGGACAGATACCGAAACATCCCATCCGCAAAAGGCTGCACCACGATGAAATATCTTTACCCTCCATACACGATCACTCCCGCTGCCGCCGCAATTACAATCAGCATCACCGGAGATAACTTCTTTTTGAAGATCCTCTTATAACCGGCTGAAACAACAATCAGAAACAATGTGATGCCGGCCGCCTTCCGGTCAACCCCCGCCCCATCAGCTCCGATCAGACAGTTTTCTACAATCATCCATATCCCCGTTGCTAAAATAATCCCGATCACACAGGGTTTCACCCCTCGCAGTATCGCCTGAACATATCTGTTTTTCAGCGTTCGATTTAAAGCCGCCGTGATAAACAGGATGATAACAAACGAGGGCAGTATGACGCCCAGAGTGGCGGCAGCCGCCCCAAAAAATCCGGCCTGCGTGCTGCCCACATAAGTGGCCAGATTCACCATGATCGGACCGGGCGTGCTCTCACTCACCGCTATCATATAAGTCAGCGTCTCCTCATTCAGCCACCCGTGGACAAGCACCACATCCCGAATGAGCGGGATCGCCCCGTAAGCGCCCCCAAACGCAAAACACCCCACTTTCAGAAAAGCAAAAAACAACTCCAGGTATCTCATTTTTTCCCGCTCTCCTTACTCCGCAGATCCTGTGCGGTAAAACAGATCAGGCTCGCCGCCGCAGCGATCACCATCAGACTGATCGATGAAAAATTCCAGGAAAAAATATTGATAAGCAGCATACAGGCCAGAGAACACAACATCACTGTCCCCGTCCACGCCGTTTTCTTCATCTTTTTCATCATATTGACCGCCGCATTGAGGATCAGGATGCCCACGGCAGCCTTTATCCCCTGAAAGGCATCCGCCACCAGAGCAATTTCCAGAAAATTGTCCAGAAAAATAGAGATCAGATAAATAATCGCAAAGGACGGCGCCACCACGCCGAGGGTGGCAAAAACAGCCCCCGCAAAGCCCGCCATCTTATATCCCACAAAGGTGGCGCAGTTGATCGCGATCGGCCCCGGCGTGGATTCCGCTATTACGGTAATATCCATCATTTCGTCGTGGGTGATCCATTTTTTCTTATCGACGCACTCGTTTTCAATGACGGAGATCATGGCGTACCCGCCGCCGAATGTGAATAAGCCGATCTTTGCGAATGTAAAGAACAGTTCCGATATGCCGCTCATTTTCAAATCTCCTTCTGACCACGGGATTCCATGCTCTTTCATCCGTCGTAATCCTGAAACATTTATTTCGAAAAATCAGGCTTCCCTTTTTTCTCTTTTGCCATCTTTAATACCTCTTCAAGATTATTCCCGTTCAGTATCCCCGGGTAATCATCCTGAAAGGCCAGAAGCACATCTCTGTTCTCCTGTTCATGTTGCCTGCATAATTTATAAAGTCCTTCCAGACTGTCTTTCTCATAAATGGATTCAATAAACAAACGGGAATTTTCCGGAAGGCTGTCATAAGAATCATATAAGTCTGCAACAGCTTTCTTTATTTGATCCAGTGTAAACGCATTATCCTGTTCTTCCTGTTCCATCAATATCCCTGCAATATCTGAGAAATCATTTTTATACTGTCTTCCCGCCATCAGTTTCATCGCAACAAGATACTCAGCCGAAACTTTGCTCCCATTTCTTCTGCGGAATTCCTTCGCCATTTCTTTTAAATAACTGTCAAGATTATCTTTTGTAAACGGTTTATCAGCAATCAGCAAACATCGCGTATCTCACCCTCTACGATATTGAACCGCAAAAATTCGGGTATCGCGTTGGCCATAGCGTTTACTTTTATACTTTCATCACCGGTAGCGGCATAGGCCATAACCACACTGACCGGATAGCACGGTTTCTCCAGTTTCCGACTGCGGATATCATTATAGTTTGTACAGACCGGCAGGCTGTTCACTCTGGACAGATAATCAACCATCGCCAGAAGATACAATGCCTCACGGTACCACTGCCTGTCATACAGTTTTCTGATTTCATCCGCTTCAAGCGTTTCAATAATAAAATCAATATCTCCAAGGTCTTTTACCTGATGGCAGGTATTGCTCTTAAATGTTTCAAAAGAACATCTGTAATCCACAGTCTTCACCTTATTATTCTCAAGCAATGCATCAACTGTCACGCCAAATACTTTTGCAATCTTATACAAAGTACCGGCCGCGCACTTATCAAGCTCAGCCTTTCCACTGCAGATATCCGTAATTGTGGTCATCGGCACGCCGCTTTCCCTGCTCAGACGATATCTTGACATCTTTTCCTTTTCAAGTAATTCATTGACAATCATCAGTTTCTCCTTTTTTATCAATATATCGGTCAACCGATATATTGTCAATATTATTTTTTCAAAAAAAGAAAAATTATTCTAAATCTGTCTTACCGAAGTCCCTGGCGACACTTCCCCCGGCACCACGATCTGCTCGATCAGGGTGGTCTTCGGTTTTTCGATCAGTTTAATCAGCTTCTCGGCCGCCAGGCTTCCCAGCCGTCCCGTATCCTGTTTTAAGGTCGTCAGCCGGGGCTCGAAATGTCTTGAGATCCTTGTCCCGTCATACCCTGCAATGGAGATATCCTCGGGGATCCGCATTCCCCTTGCATAGATGGCATTGATTCCCCCCAGACAGGCAAAATCGTCCGGGCACAATATGCAGGTGGGCGGGTTTTTCAGATCCAGAAGTTTTCCCGTCTCCTCATAGGTTCCTCTGGTATCCCGGTAGGGCGCCTCCCGCACATACGCTGCAGGAACCTCAATCCCCAGCTCCTCGCAGGTACAGTAGAAGGACGAAAGCCTGCTCCTGGTGACCGCCGAATCGGCGCCGTGTATGTAGGCGATCTTCCGGTGCCCCAGATCATATACATGATGAACCAGATCTCTCATCCCCTTAACGTTATCCGACATGACAGCGCAGCGGTTGTGAAAAAGATGGTCGATGGTTACCACCGGTATCTCGCTTCTGACTAACTCCTCCACCTCCGGATCAAAAAAGTCGACACAGGCGATCACCACGCCGTCAAAGCGGCGGTACCTGCTGTGTTCCAGATAGGACATTCTCACCGCCCGCTTTCTGCAGCAGTTGATGAAGGTGATATCGTATCCTTTCTCCTCCACCGCATTTTTAAAACTGTCCAGCACATGGGCAAAATAATCGTGGGTGAGCCCGCTCATGGCTTCGTCCGCAAAGAGCACTCCCAGATTGTAAGTCCTGTTGGTCTTAAGTGATTTCGCCGCGGCGTTGGGGGAATATCCCAGCTCCTTTGCCGCCTGCCTGATGCGTTTCTTTGTCTTTTCTCCGATGTCTTTGTGGTCATTTAACGCCTTGCTCACTGTCGCTACAGACACGCCGCAGTGCGCCGAAATATCTTTCATCGATACCATAACCGTCCCCTGTCCGCTCAGCCGTCTACTTAATCGTTTTCTTTCTCAATTTTATAATATTATTTCCCTTTTTACAACCATTTCTTAATTTAACGCACATTTTTCTATTGTAATTCTCCCCTGTTTTATGTATAATCCTATTATACAGATTACTTAAACGTTTAAGAAAAGGAGGATACGATATGCGCTACGGTTATTTCGATGACATAAACCGCGAATATGTGATCACCACCCCGAAAACGCCTCTGCCCTGGATCAACTACCTGGGGAGCCGGGACTTTTTCAGCCTGATCTCCAACACCTGCGGCGGCTATTCCTTTTATAAGGATGCCAGGCTGTTACGGCTCACACGTTACCGTTACAACAACATCCCTGCGGATACCAACGGCAAATATTTCTATATAAAGGAAGGCGATACCATCTGGAATCCGGGCTGGCAGCCCACAAAGACGCCTCTCGATTCCTATGAATGCCGGCACGGCATAGGATACAGCCGTTTTAGCGCCTCCAAAAATAACGTGAAAGCCTCCGTGCTCACCTTTGTCCCTGCGGATGACGCCTGCGAGATCAGTCAGCTGAAAATCACCAACGAATCGGCTTCCATAAGGACGCTCTCCCTTTTTTCCTATGTGGAGTGGTGCCTGTGGAACGCCGACGACGATATGAAAAACTTTCAGCGCAACTTAAGCACCGGCGAGGTGGAGATCGACGGTTCCGCAATCTTTCACAAAACGGAATACAGGGAGCGGCGCAATCACTATGCAGTCTATGCCGTCAACACCGAAACAGACGGTTTCGACACGGACAGGGATTCTTTTCTCGGCGCTTACCACGGAAACGATCTCCCGGAAGCGGTGGAAAACGGCTCCTGCACCAATTCCGTTGCAAGCGGCTGGTCCCCCATCGCCTCCCATCAAATCAATATCACCCTTGCCCCCGGCGAAACCAGATCCTTCGTTTTTGTGCTGGGTTATATTGAAGTGGCTGAGGACAACAAGTGGGAAAGCCCCGGCGTCATCAACAAGGCGCCTGCCCGGGCGTTACTTGCAAAGTACCGGACGGACGAGGGTGTGGAGCGGGCCTTTGCCGCACTGAATACATACTGGAACGATCTTCTTTCCAGATTTACCCTGAGATCCTCCAACGAAAAGGTGGACCGCATGGTCAACATCTGGCATCAATATCAGTGCATGGTGACCTTCAATATGTCCCGCTCCGCCTCCTACTATGAATCCGGGATCGGCAGAGGCATGGGCTTCAGAGATTCCTGTCAGGATCTGCTGGGTTTCGTCCATCTGATCCCGGACCGGGCCAGGGAAAGGATCCTGGATATCGCCTCCACCCAGTTTCCCGACGGCAGCGCCTACCACCAGTATCAGCCTCTGACCAAAAAGGGCAACTCCGATATCGGCAGCGGCTTTAACGATGATCCTTTATGGCTCATCGCCGGTACCAGCGCCTATATCCGAGAGACCGGAGATCTCTCGATCCTTGATGCGCCGGTTCCCTTTGACTGTGACGAAACCACCAGTGTACCCCTGATGGAACATTTAAAACGCTCCTTCGACTACACCGTGACGCACAAAGGCCCTCACCTGCTTCCGTTGATCGGGCGGGCGGACTGGAACGACTGTCTGAATTTAAACTGCTTTTCCGAGCACCCCGGCGAATCCTTCCAGACCTTCGGGCCGGACGAAGGGCCGGTGGCGGAATCCATCTTTATCGCAGGGATGTTTGTCAAATACGGGGAAGAATATGCGAAACTGTGCGAACTGACCGGCGATCAGCCGGAGGCGGACAGAGCGCGCCTCGAAGTGAAGGCGATGTACGATGCGGTTTTAAAGGACGGCTGGGACGGACAGTGGTTCTTACGCGCCTACGACGCATACGGTCAGAAAATAGGTTCCGCGGAGTGCGAGGAAGGACAGATCTTCATCGAGCCCCAGGGCTTCTGCGTACTCGCCGGCATCGGCGTGGAAGAAGGGCTTGCCGAAAAAGCGCTTGACTCCGTAAAGGAAAAACTGGAGACAAAATATGGAGTGATGATCTTACAGCCCGCCTACACCAGATACCATCTGGAACTGGGCGAAATCACCTCCTACCCGCCGGGATACAAGGAGAACGCCGGCATCTTCTGCCATAATAACCCCTGGGTGTCCATCGCGGAAACGGTGATCGGACGGGGCGGCCGGGCCTTTGAGATCTACAAAAAGACCTGCCCCGCCTACCTGGAAGAGATCAGCGAGATCCATCGGACGGAGCCCTATGCCTACTCCCAGATGGTGGCAGGAAGGGATGCGGTAAACTTCGGCGAGGCGAAAAACAGCTGGCTCACCGGCACCGCGGCATGGACCTTCCTCAACATCTCCCAGTACATTCTGGGCTTATATCCCACCCACACCGGTTTAAGTATTGATCCCTGTGTGCCTGAAGACTTCGGCGATTTTGAGATCACCAGGAAGTTCCGGGAAGGCACCTACCACATCAGGGTCGTAAACCCGGACCATGTGGAAAAGGGGGTAAAGAGCATTCTCGTGGATGGCAGCACCATTGACGGCTGCATCATTCCCTATGTGTCCGGAAAAGAATCTTACGAGGTTGTAGTAACGATGGGGAACCGAGCAGGGGCATGACCACCGCCAACTCCGCCATCCATAAACTGTCGCCCTCCATCGGCTTATCGTTTACCGCTCAAAATGAAAGTTGCGGAAATACAACCGAAAAACGCAAAAATGGAACGAGCAGGGGAAAGTTTTCCCCTGCCCGTCATACAGCAATCGCCGCAGCAGCTCAGCCCTGCGGCTTTTCACCGATCGCCCACCGCACCGCCGGCTCCAGATACTCATTCCAGAACGACCACTCGTGCACGCCGGGGCTCTCGTAATATGTGATATCCGCTTTGTTTTCCTTTAAAAAATCCCTGAACTCGCGGTTCTCTCTGATCAGAAAATCTTCCGTCCCGCAGGCCATAAAAATCCGCGGCAGAATCTCCCCGTTTTTCAGATGTTCCTTCACAATATACTCCGGGTTGATATCACAGTCTCTCACTTTGCCGAGATCCCCGAAAACGATCCGGTAATAATCATAATCCGCCATAGCATTGACGCCCAGGGCAAGTTCTTCCTTCGTACAGGAAGCAATATCGTTTATAATCAGCGCCGCCGAAAGTCCGAACGCCGCACTGTATGTCCTGTTGTACTTAAGGCCCAGCCGCAGCGCCCCGAATCCGCCCATGGACAGCCCGCCGATCATGACGTTTTCCCGCTCCCGGGGCAGATGATAGGTTTTTTCAATGTAATCCGGCAGTTCTTTTGCCACAAAGGTTTCGTAAGCGTTCCCGGTTCCCTTTCTGTCCAGATAAAAACTGTTTTCGCCGGAGGGCATAACGATGGCAATATTGTATTTTCTGGAAATCTCCATCGCGTCGCTCCCCATAATCCAGTCCATCGTATTTCCCGAAAATCCGTGCAGAAGATACAGGGTTTTCACCGGTCTCTCATAATGCGGATTGTTTTCTTTAAATTCCTGGGCCGTATCGTTCGGCAGATAAATATGAAATGTCACGATCCTCGATAACGCTTCCGATAAAAAATTCACCTGTGATAATGCCATTTTTCCACTCTCTCCTTATGTTCTGTTTTTCTATTTTATCATCCCTTCACACTGCCCGCCACTACGCCTTCTATAATATATTTCTGTCCGATCAGATAGAAGATCAGGACCGGAATAATACTGAGCAGCAATCCCGCCATCATAGGCGCATACTCCGCGGAGTGATTGGTCAGGAACGTTTTGATCGCGATCGCCAGCGTCTTTGTCTCCTGCTTTGTCAGAAACAGGCTTGACATCAGGTAGTCGTTCCAGATTCCCATGGCCACAAACACCGTCACCGTGATAATGATGGATTTTAATAATGGCAGTATAATTTTGAAAAATGTGCCTGTAAAACTGCAGCCGTCGATCAGTGCCGCCTCATCCAGTTCTCTCGGGATCCCTTCGATAAACCCGTTGTACAGAAATACCGCGAAGGGAATATTTAACCCGATGCCGATATAGGCCACAATAGGCAAGGAATTGGACAGCCCGAACCATCCCGCATAGATCTTTACAAGCGGGATCATATATACCTGAAAGGGCGCCACCATGGATGCCAGAAACGCCATAAAGATCACTTTGTTGATCTTCCACTTTTTTCTGGCAAACAGATATCCCGTCATGGAGGACACCAATGTGTTGAGCACTACCGTCCCCACCGTTATGAGGGCTGTATTTCTAAGCGCCCGCCAGAAATTCATCCGCCTGACGGCCAGCGTAAAATTTTCAAAATTAAGGCTCTTTGGCAGCGCAAATGGGGTTTTGATAAATTCCTGCGTGGTCTTTAAGGTGTTGATCACCAACACAAAGAAGGGAACCATAAAGATAATCAACACAACAAGCGTCACAATAAATACGATTATTTTTTTCATTTTTGCCCTGCTCATCAGTTCTCAGCCCCCCTTCTTGTAAAGTACACCTGCAGCAGAGATATCACCGCCACGATCACAAACAGTACGATCGCCTGGGCCTGTCCTTTTCCGAATTCCATGCTGGTAAAGGCCGTCTGGTAGATCTTGTAGGCGATCAGCTCCGTGGACTTATACGGTCCGCCCGCCGTCAGCGACAGGTTCATGTCAAAGGACATAAAGGTTCTCGAGATGGATAAAAAGACGCAGATCGCGATGGTATTTTTAATGCAGGGGATCTTCACCTTCTGCACAGCCTGCCACCCGGTGGCGCCGTCCACCTTCGCAGCCTCGATCAGCTCTCCTGGCACATTGGTAAGTCCCGCTATATAAATCACCATCAGATATCCGCTCATCTGCCAGGAACTCACGATAATTAACGCAATGAGCGCTCTGGTGGGATGGGTGAGAAAAGAGGTGGACATCCATTCCACGCCGATGGCTTTCCCGAATCCTGTCAGCGCATAGGAAAAGATAAAATTCCAGATGTAACCCAGAATAATGCCGCCGATGATATTGGGCGTAAAAAATCCTGCCCGGAAAAGTCCCTGTCCCTTTATGCCGCCTGTCACCGCCAGAGCCAGCAGAAATCCTATGATATTGCTGGCCGCCACCGTGAACACCGCATAGATCACAGTCTTTAAAAACGCTGTGACAAAGGTGGCATCACTGAATACCGACCGATAATTATCAACCCCCACATAATGAATCTCCATAGCCAGTCCGTTCCAGTCCGTAAAGGTGATCCAGATACCGTAAATAAAAGGGATGATCACCACCGTGATCCAGATGAAGGTGGCCGGAAGGCCAAACCCCATAAACTGCAGAATATTTTTTATTCTTTTTGATGATTTCCTGTTCATAATGTACTCCTTGCTTTTTCACCCGGCGGAAAAGATTTTTCTCCGCCCGATGGGCGGCCTGGCACCCCTTTGCTGTATGTTTCCCTGCGCGTGTCTGCGCATATAACTGCAATATGGGGAGACATTATCCCATCTCCCCATACCCGGCATTTTCTGTCACACAGCAGTTCTGCCATCCGGCCAGGCTTTTACCCTGCCGTTTGCCTATCTTGCTTCCTGCTTGCTCCAGTACTCATCGATCTTGGAAGCCAGTGTCTCTCTGTCACTTGCACCCGCCACATATTCACACATGTAAGCGCCGCACTCATACCAGATATCAGAGGGGCAGAGATTCGGTGTTCCATAGAAGTCCCAGGCCAGCCCCTGCGCCATATAGTTCGCCGTAGACTGTCCTAACGGGCTTAATTTATCGCTGGCTGTAAAGTTCTTGAAGGGAAGAGCCTGTCCGCAGACGATGGCTGTCTGTTCTTCCGCATACTCATCCGATGTGATGTATTCAATAAATTTTAACCCTGCCTGCTGCTGTGCTTCCGTGTTCTGGCTCTTGTCGATGCAGTAGCCCTTAGCATAGGAAGTGGGAATGCTCTGATTGATAATATCGTTCTCGTCATCGCTGTAGGGAATCGGCAGCAGGCCGAACTCTGCGTCCTCCTCCACTAACGCCGCCAGATAGGTCCATGCCCAGTCTCCCATAAACCATGTGCCGCAGTCCCCCGCTGCCAGTGCCGCAGCGTCCAGATTCACGTCTCCCACCAACGGATCCGCTTTATTGATGTTGTATTCCGCCAGCAGATCCAGCGTATCCATATATCCGTTAAATATTTCGCTGTCAATGTTCTTTGACTCGCCGGCAATGATGCTGTTTACATAGGCCACCCTGTCCTGTGTGGTACCGTTGGCCGCACCGTAAAACTGACACAGGTAGTGAGAACCAAGAGACCAGTTCACCCCGGTCAGACAGCTTCCCGCTGCGCCGGTCGCCTCAATCTTTTCCAACAGATCTCTCAGATCGGAACGGGTTTTGATCGCCCGCGGATCAAAGTCTCCGCCTACCGCCGCATCGCAGACCGCTTTGTTGTAGAGAATGCCAACGCCTGCGGCAGACATCGGCGCCCCGTAAACCTTTCCGTCGAAAGTCAGCGTGCTGAGTGACTCCTCCTTGATATTGTCAAGCAGAGGCTGTCCGGTCAGCTCCAGCATTCTCTCCTGATTCTCATAAATATTAATCGGATCCATCAGGGAGACTGTGGGGCCTTCGTTGCTGGAATATAATGCCATCCACGCCTGGAGCTGGTCTTCACCCGCCGCAATATACTCCACTGTTATCCCCTCATTTTTGCTCTCAAAGTCACTGATCAGATCCTGAAAGTAATCGTCCTTTCCTGTCTCTGTTGTGTAGAAGGAGATCTCCACCGCCTCCCCGGCGCCTGCGTCACTCTCCTGTGCTCCGTTTTCTTCCGCTGCACTGCCGTTTTCTCCCGCTTCGCTGTCCGATCCTGCGCTGTTTCCGCAGCCGGCAAGCAGTCCCATTGTCATGGTTCCTGCCAGTAATACGCTTAATAACCGTTTTTTCATAGTTACCCTCCTGTTGCATAAAATAGGTTGAATTGTTTCAATAATATAAAGGATACAGACTCTGCTTCGCCTTTTCTTCCCCTTATTTATCTTTGTCCTTGTCGATTTTTATCATTTTCTCATCTGTTCTGCGGCGTCACAAACAGGACTTCCTCGTTCTCTCCTTCTTTATCCACTCCGAAGGGGTACAGCCGAACGATTTTTTAAAAGTCTCTATAAAGCTTTTTACATTGGGAAATCCGTTGTTCACAGCGCAGTCAAGCAGGCGTACATCCGGATCCGCCTTCATCTCTTCCACACAGTGCATCAGACGTACATTCTGAATATAGGCATAAAAATTATATCCCATGTGATCTTTGAACATCCGGGAAAAATGGGCGGACGTATAATGAAACTTTTCGGAGATCCCGGCAAGATTCAGAGATTCCTGGTAATGCTCATCAATATAGCGGATAATGCTCTTCACACTATTGACACTTTTCTGACTTTTCCCGTTTGCTTCCTTTTCTTCTACACAGTACTTCTGCAGCAGGATCAGGAAGCGGAAAACATATTCCATCTTTTCCAGATTATTGGTGGTTTTTGCGCTGTAATATTCGCCGAAGGTAAGGAGCGCGTTCCCGATCTCCCTTGCAGCGCGCGGATCTGCAGGATATACAAAACGGACGTTTTGCCCTACCCAGTGATCCATAAAAGATTTTGAGATCTGCACGGCGATTCCCTCAAAATGATCCTCTATGTCGATCCAGTGATTGGAGTGAAGTTCACTGCTGTTCGCTATACACCAGCTGCCGGGATACATCTCCTGCGCATTGCCGTCGACAATCATGCAGATCCGCCCCCCCGTTACCAGATTGAATTCTATATTCCTGTGCCAGTGCAGCGGCGTGTAGATATCCGCGCCGTGAAACTCATGGTGAAACACGCGCACGGGAACCTGATTATAAATAAATTGTTCCTCTTCATACAGTTCGGACATAAACTTTTCTCCTCATAACAGTTCCCGCATAATCCTGCCGGTTCTCTGGTCACAGGATGCGGTGCGTTTTCAGCCGATAAACAGAGGTATCGCCATCTCCCTGTCCTCTCAGGGCCGGAAGATCAGCTGTGCAAAATCGCGGATACACTGCCGCCATACATTCCAGTCGTGAATCCCCTCATAAATACGGCGCTCCTGCCTGATGCCGCTCTTTTCACACCGCACATCATCCTCCTTAAAATACTCCAAAAACGGATCTTTATCCCCTATGGCACGGAAAAATATGCGAAAGGATTTCGCCACCTTCTCCCGATCCTCCAGAAAGGCCAGATGGCTGTTATCCCCGGCGCCTCTTTCCACCATGTCGATCTCGGAACCCTGGATCCAGTCGTACAGGAAACCGCTGAAGATCCCCAGCGCGGAAAACAGTTCCGGATGTCTGAATCCTGCCATACTGGTCTGCAGCGAACCCATGGAAAGCCCTGCCATGGCCCGCTTCTCCTTACTTCTCCCGACGCGGTAACGCCTCTCCGCAAAAGGAATGATATCCTCCGTCAGATACCTGTCAAACAGCGTGAAATCGACGATCCTGTTATCCCCCGCCTTTTTCTGCACCATGCCGTTGTTCATTACCACGGCAAACGGGGTGCATTTCCCTGCCGCAATCAGATTGTCCAGGATAAACGGAACCCTGCCTGCCGCAGACCAGCCGCACTCATTCTCACCGTGCCCATGCTGCAGATAGAGCACCGGGAAAATTTCTTCCGGCGCCTCCTCGTAGCAGGGCGGCGTATAAATCATGCAGCTCTCCCATCTCCCCGTGACAGAGGCATAAAAATAATCTCTGATCAGCTTCCCATGGGGCACATCCCGCAGCCCGTAAAAGCTCCCGCTTTCTTCCGGCAGGGCGATCGTATTGCAGGGCCTCGAATAGCCGTAACCGATGGGCAGGTAAGGACTTAACCACAATGTCCCGTCGATCAGCAGATGGATATAATGCAGCCCACCCGTGACAGGCAGTCTGACACACCAGATGTCGTCCCCTCCTTTTTTGAAATCATAGAGATCCGTGTTGATCTCCAGCTGCACTTTTGCCGCTTTCGGCGCCTTGATCCGGAGCCAGTACGCCCCCTCCTCATCCTGCACCAGAACATCGGGCACCCCCTCCGGCGGGAGCACCGCGTCAAAAGCCAGCACCTGCGCGGTAATGTCCTCAGAAAATTCTACTCTTTTAAAATTCATCTTATCACCATACCCTTTCTGCAGTCCGTAAAATGCCATCCCCCGGGATGTGTATAGCACATTTACTCCTCCAGACCGCGCCGCCCCTGTTGATGCAAACCTGTCAGCTTATTGATATCCACCACAGCGGCCGCCAGCTCACCGCCCTTTTCATTCGGGTGCAGCCCGTCGCCGATATGCACGCCCGGCAGCATATAACCTGCTCTCTCCGGATCCCGCAGCGCCTCGTCATAGTCGTAATATCCGTCGAGATCATTCTCTCCCCGGACCCAGTCATTCACCGAAAGACGGGTTTTTTCCATCAACAGCAGCCAGTTCTCAGGGTGCTCCTTCGATCCCTCCGGCATGATCGTCCCTGCATATATTGCAGCGCCGTGGTCATGGGCAATTTTTGCGATCTCTCTGTACCCCGCAATCAGCTCCCGCGCCGCTATCGTCTCTGTCCGCTTTTCCAGCACAAGGGGATGCATGATGTCGTTTATACCGATTAAGGACAGCACGCTGTCCACCCTGTCGATTCCGAAAACATCCCGTTCAAAGCGCTTTACACCGGCGATGCCAAAGGCAGACGCAAGCTGTGGCGTCTCCGCCACATAAGTACCGTCATGCACCAGACGGTTGCCTCCTATGCCGCTGTTATATAATGTCACCTGACCGGGAAAAGCCGCATACAAGCGCTTCATCAGCTCATTTGTCACATAGGACATATGGATGATGGAATCTCCGAAAGCCGCCACTACCTTCACGCCGTCATCCGTATAAACCTGCAGCGCGTCAAACCCAAAGAAAAACATGATCTGATCCGGCAGGGCATCGTCTCTGAGGATCGGCAAAAGATCCGTAAGCGCAGCCTCCTCAAAAGCCTCCCCCTCTGTCCGGTCCCCCACCCCGAAAGAGACAAGCGCCCCTGTCCTCGCCCAGAAACAGCAGATACTCTCTATATCCTGCTCCTGTTCCACATAAGTGCTTACCACAAGACGCTCTCCGGCATGCACCGTAAAAGCGATCTCATCACTGAAAATTTCCTGCCCGGGTGCAAGTATGATCCTGCTGTTCCCGCCCAGCGTCACGTTCGTCACCCCCGCCGCCCTGTCACCCTCTGCCACACCCACCGTCACGCGGTCAAGGCATAGCGGTTTCCCGGCGTAACGGTTGCACAGATGCAGCCGGATTTTGCTGCCGTTCAGATTGTTGTCAAAGTTTACCCGCTGTGTGTGATCTTTCACAGTAACTACCCGGCCATTATAGTTTATCGGTACATATTTGAATGAGCTGACCCATTTCATAAACAGATTCCCTCCTTTGTATCTGATTTCCCTTGTTTGATTATATACCCAAAAAGCTCCTGGCTTCTTCCTGAAAATCCGGTTTTTTATTGTCGATTTTTGATATTTTCTTATCAAAATCTCATAAAATGAAATGATTTGTCAAGTAATAACCGTTCAACCATCTGTCCAATCTATCAGGTCAGCTATACCATCCGTCCTGTCACCCCCTTGACAGCCCTGAAATATCCCTGTATAATTACTTCAAAATTGAACTTTCCAAATTTGTAGTGAAATAAAAGGAGCGCCCATTATGCATCACAGTATGGAATTTGCAGCAAAAATGGCGTCAGCGTACAGCGCAACATGCAAACCGCTATGTCAGGAGTTAAAGCTTCCGCAGACGGCTTTCGACATCCTGCTGTTTCTCGCCAACAATCCGGACTATAAAACTGCCAGCGATATCGTTGAGATCAGAAAGATCAAGGCAAATCTGGTATCTGTCAACGTTGAGAAACTGGTGAAGGAAGGCTACTTAAAGCGCCAGGCTGCAGAAGGCGACAGGCGGAAAGTACTGCTTCTTTGTACCGACAAGGCCATGCCTGTCATCCGCAGAGGCCGCGCCCTGCAGCAATCCTTTTTTGAACAGTTGTTCACCGGCACGAAAGAAGAGACAAAGAAACAGTTTCTTGAGATCATAGCGTTAATGGGAAAAAATCTGGACAGTATGTTGGAAGGAGAAGACTGATATGGAAGTACTGATTACAATCATCGTAACCTTTTTTGCAGGGATGGGCGCCGGACTGGGTACCGGATTTGCCGGAATGAGCGCCGCCGCCGTGATCACTCCCATGCTGGTGACCTTTCTCCATATGGATCCCTATATGGCCGTGGGCATCGCGCTCTCCTCGGACGTTCTCGCCAGCGCCATATCCGCCTGGACCTATGGAAAGCACAAAAATCTTGATATCAGAAACGGGCTGATCATGATGGCCAGCGTACTGGTCTTCACTGTGGTGGGAAGCTATGTCTCCAGTCTGGTACCTTCCACGACCATGGGAAATTTTTCCGTGTTTATGACGCTGTTACTCGGCATCAAATTTATTGTCAGGCCGGTGATGACCACAAAGGAAGCCATGACGGATATTTCCGCCAAAAATCGGGCTCTCCAGTCCGTCGTCTGCGGCGTGGCCATCGGCTTTATCTGCGGCTTTATCGGGGCCGGCGGCGGTATGATGATGCTGCTCATCCTGACCTCCGTTCTCGGTTATGAATTAAAGACCGCTGTGGGAACCAGCGTCTTCATCATGACTTTCACAGCCCTGACGGGAGCGGTCTCCCACTTTACGATAGGCGGGATGCCTGATCCCTTTATCTGGATCGCCTGTATCCTGTTTACGCTGTTGTGGGCCAGAATCGCCGCCGTGTTCGCAAACAAAGCCACCCCCAAAACCTTAAACCGCGCCACCGGCATCGTTCTGGTCGTTCTGGGGGTAGTGGTGCTGTCCTTTTCGGCCTTTGCCTGAAAGACATCCGCCATAAAAGCTGGCCTACTTTGCATCTGTCAGAATTATTTCTGTCATTTTGCCATGTTGTATATTCTAATCAGATCCTTTTTTTAACGGAACGATTCTGCCGACCGCCCCGCCCGTTGCGCGCTCGCAGCCTGCCGCCATCTCTTCGATCTGCTCTTTCGTGGGAAGGATCCCCAGTTCCGCCATGGATGTGGGCATCCCGATGGAACGGTAAAAATCTTCCATGGCACAGATTCCCTTCTCAATGGTCTCTTCCTCACTGTCCCTGGCCGGAATCCCAAACACATTTTCCGCAAATCTAATAAATCTTTCCGGTGCGGCGTGGGAGACATATCTTGCAATACTTCCCCAGATCGCTGCTAATCCCGCACCGTGGGTTACATCGAACAAACCGCCCATTTCATGTTCCATCTTGTGACATGTCCAGTCTCCGCCGTCTGTTCCGCATCCGGTGAGACCGTTGTGAGAAATACTTCCCGCCCACATGATCTCCGCCATATACGATCAGTACTTTTGTTCCGGAATACTTGCGGATATACCATCCTGTCTTTTTATGGGTTTCCTTTCCGAAAACCACCTCCGTCGGTGCATAATAATGAAAACTGTTTGCCATAATTTCTTTCTCCTTCTTTTTTGTTAACAGAAGTATATCAAAATAAGAATCTTGAAAATATCATTTTCGTGCACTATATTATAAATATAAAGACAAGATATGATATATTTTTATAATAATAGAGATTCGGTCTGCACCGCCATACTATCACGATTTTCGAAAAGGACAAATTTACAATGGAACTTACGTTTATTCAGGATGAAAATGCTATAGAAGCCATTGACGGTATTACTTACGACTTTCCCTACACCATGCATGAGAGGGATCTCAGTCATTTTACCGTCCCCTGGCACTGGCATGAAGAACTGGAATTTGATTACGCTTACAAAGGTTCTATCGTAATCGAGACAGTAAACAAAACCTATACTATCCGGCAGGGCGAGGCATATTTTATCAATACCAATATCATGAACACCAAGCGCAGAGCATCGGATTCTACTGTCTCGATAGAGCATGCGCATTTATTCCATCCGCTTCTGCTTGCAGGCCACTACAAAAGTGTGTTTGAGACAAAATATATGAACCCCGTTCTCAAAAATCTGTCTCTGGAAGTACTGATCATCCGAGAAGATACCCGCAGCGGAAAGGAATTTCTGAAAATTTTATCCAGGCTTATCGCAAAACTGCGTTACGCATCTCCGCGCTGTAATATCTTTTATTTTAGAGATCTTTGAAATCAGCCGGCCGGCGAAATTTTTCAATGATACTTTATTTACAAACACAACTAATCCGTGACTGCCGGGAAAGTCTCATCTTTTTCGCAGCCACCACACCAAATCACATCAAAAAGGAGTTTCTACTATGCAAAATTCTAAAACGGATCTTACGAAAAACACCGTATCTGATTCCTACCTCACCGCGACGGGGAAAATCAGATACACCATTACCAACGACTACATGTTCAACGTAATTTTCCGCCATACGGATATTCTGGCGGAACTGCTCTGCTCTTTGCTGGATCTGAAGCGGGAGGAGATCACCTCTCTGGAGATCAAAAATCCTCTTCTGCCCGGCAATACCATCAAGGAAAAGGCCTTTGTCCTGGACATCCGCATCCTGTTAAACCGTGATTCGGTTCTGGATATCGAAATGCAGGTCAACAACCACGGAGACTGGCCTGACCGCTCTTTGAGTTACCTCTGCCGCTCCTTCGATCGGCTCTACCGCGGGGAACAATACGCTTCCACAAAGTCCGTGCTCCATATCGGTATTCTGGACTTTAATCTTTTCCCGAAGAATCCGAAATTCTACGCCGCTTATAAACTAATGGATATGGAAAATTCATATATTTATAATGACAAGTTTGAGCTTCGTGTGTTAGAATTAAATCATATCAATCTGGCAACAGAGACGGACCGGAAGCGCGGACTGGTCCGCTGGGCTTCGCTTTTCAAGGCGACTACATGGAAGGAGATCAGAATGCTGGCAAGTGACAACCCTACTTTTGACAAAGTGGCGCAAGAACTTTATAAATCCAACGGCGACGAGATGACCATATATGCCTGCCAGATGCGGGAGGAGTATGAGTTTCAGATGAAGCGGATCGGGAAGCGGATTGAGGATGCGGAAACGGCAAATGAACAGCTGAAGGGCGAGAATGCATCTTTAAAGGGTGAGAATACTTCCCTGAAAGGCGAAAATACTTCCTTAAAAGGCGAAAATACTTCCTTAAAAGGCGAGAATGCATCCCTGAAAGGCGAGAATACTTCCTTAAAAGATGAAAACACATCCTTAAAAGACAAAGTAAACATGCTCTATCAAAAACTGGCGCAGTTTGAAAAAGATTCTTGATACGGTTGTCAAAGAGTAGAAGAATCCCGCAATAGAAGAACAGCCTTTATCGAAATATATCAGACGGGAAGCGGAAAACCGTTTCATCCTTTCCGCTTCCCGGCGATATCGTCAGGCAATCACCCTGCTATTCTATCACCACCGCCGTCCCGCTGGCCGTCACCATAAGCATCCCGTTGTCGGCGCCCAGCACTTCATAGTCGATGTCCACGCCCACCACCGCGTTGCAGCCGAGGGCAGCCGCCCGTTCTTCCATCTCGCGGACAGCGTTCTGTCTCGCGTTTATCAGCTCTTCCTCGTAGCTGCCGGACCGGCCGCCGAAAAAGTTGGAGAGTGACGCCGCAATATCGCGGACAAAATTGACGCCTGCCACTACCTCTCCGAACACGATGCCTCTGTACTCCACAATCCTTCTTCCCTCGAACGTCGGGGTTGTCGTTGAAATCATATGATGCCTCCCTTAATTTTTTCCTATAATATACCGCTTAATCCGGCGGCGCATCTTTCGTCACCCCGGTATGATCACCCGCATCCCCGCCACAAACAGCCTGATCCCAACAGGAATCAGAATCAATGTACAGCAGCAAAGCAGCGCGATCCCCCAGATCCCAAACGTCAGGGGAACCAGAATAAACAGCCAGATGCAGGCTTTTAACATCGCTCCTGTCAGTTTAAATCCAAACCACAGAAGGGCCGTCAGAATTGCCATGGTTATGATGAATGTAAACATATTTTCGCTCCTTCCTCCCGGGATATCTGCATAAGCTTCCCATCCCGGCCGCCGGCCGGGCCTTTCTCTCCCGTCGTTATAACTTCCCTCACTCTTTCGGACTGATCCAGAAACTTCCGGTGTGATCCTCGCAATCAAAATGAACTCTGTAAATTCCCGGAGACTTTATTTTCACCTCATACTCTCCTGTCCTGATATCACCCTTATCAAATATTTCCTTCCCGTGTTCATCCTCTATCTCAAGATCCAATTCCCCGTGTTCCGTCACACAGGAGATCACAAGCGCCGTCTGTTCTGCGACCTTAATCTCAAAAGAAAAATCTTCAGCCGTAGTATTCTCGTTTTCCCTGCCGATTCTGTCAGGCCACTCATTCACAATATCGTAAATGCCGGACACTTCCGGAAGTTCCGGGTTCTCCGGAGATTCCAGCGTTTCAGGTGCCTCCGGAGATTCTGGCGCTTCAGGCGTCTCCGGAGATTCTGGCGTTTCAGGCGCCTCCGGTCTCCCATCCTCTCCCCGTTTCATTTCCTCTCCTGAATCCTCTGACAAATCCGCCTCGCCGACGGTTCCCTGGGCGCTGTCCCGTCCCACAAAGCTTACATATATGCTGCCCATATTGCAGTCCAGATCATAGGTGCTGTTCCCGCCGGAGTTTCTGCCATAGAGTTCCATCGTGTTCCCGAAACCGGCATACTCTTTCAAAGAACCATCCTTGGTGCTGATCGTGATATCTCCCATTCCGCAGTTTATTTCATAATCGTGATCCTCGTAAAAATCCCGCAGAAAGATATCGATCCCGCCCATATTGACTTCCGCATCCAGCCTGCCCGTGATAAGACTGTTTTCCAATGTAATACTTCCCGTGTTGACTTCCGCGTCGCAATCTTTTGCATCCAGCTTCTGAACCACCATATTTCCTGCCGCCACTGCCGCACTGAAAGAATCCGCCTGTACTTCCTCCATGGTCAGTTCCCCGGCTGCAATCTCTATCTCAATCTCTCCTGCCGCAAGAACATCCCTGGTGATCACTTCCCCCGCTGCCAGCTCGATATCCGCCTTATCTAACCTGATCCCTTCGGGGAGCGTCAGCGTGAGAAAGGTCTCGCCTCCTCCCACCGCGCTCTTCTGTTTCAGATAAAAGGTATCCCCCTCTATATAGTACTGACATTCCGGACCGCCCTCTTTTTTTAGTTCCAGACCGTCGCCTTGACATAAAACCAACGTACCGTTGCCGATCTCCACGTCCAGATTATATATGTCGGTTCCACGCAGACTCTCATCAGTGAAACTGCCATAGGCAATGTTATCTTTATGGTTTCTGTCAAATTCTATGCCATTATATTCCAGGGTGAGGCCTTTCACCGCCCCGCCCCTTCTCCATCTTAAGTCCCAGCCTCTCACTTTATTCCAGGTATCCCGCATAATCTCCAGATCATCTTCCATAATTGTGGGTTCCCCTGTGTAAACTCTGCCTGCCGCTCCTATGATTCCAAGCACTACGCCTCCTGCCAGGAAACATCCGGCAGCAGTCAATACGCCTTTTGCAAACTTATTCATGCCATCTCTCCTTTTCCTTTTCTCTCTGCCCATTTCCGGCTTAAGTATTTCCCCAGCCCCTCCACCTCTTTGATCAGCCAGGGGAAGAATTTACTGAAGACCGCCGCCAGAAGCACCGCACATACCAGAAACAGTGCGATCAGAAAACATCCGGCCGCCATACAGATCATTCCGCCGAAAGGTCTCACAAATAACATGGCAAAACCCCCGATAAACAGGCCAACGCCCGCTGCCAGCAGTGCGATCACCACTGCAAAAAAGGCTACAATCACGCCGATAACCGTTGCAAGAATTCCCATCACCAAACCGATCAGACCAACTCCCAGTCCCAGAATGATCGGCGCTGCAAAAATGCATAACACTACCAGAAGTGCGATCATCCCGCCGCTCATGCCGCTTTTCTTTCCGTTCTGCTGCCCGGTACCGTAACCGGATCCGCCCGCTCCCGCATTCTGTGCCCTGCCGTATTCATATCCCTCTGTTCCCGTACTCTGCGCATCGCCGTAACCGTATCTGTCCGTTCCCGCACTCTGCGCGCCTCCATAAGCGCCGTATCCCTGTCTGTTGGCGCTGTAACCGTCGGCATTTTCTGCTCTCTGTCCTTTCGTATCATAGCCATATCCGCCTCTTCGCATGTTCACCCCCTGCGAGGACGCCCCTCTGGCAGCGCTCTGACTTCCTGTCTTTTTCCGTTTCTCCCATCCCCAGGGAAGGGGCCCTCTGCCATCTCTTTCCTGGGCCTTTTTTTCCTCTTTCTTTCCGTATACCTCCGGCGGGTTATCGCTCTCCAGCTTTTCCCGGTAGCCGTTCTCCGTAAACATGCCTTCCCCCTCTTTATGAAGGCCTGCTTTGATCTGCTCTGCCACCTGTTCCGGCTCGCCCAGAGAACATATCACTTCGTCCTCATTTTCCTCTCCGGCATCCGCAAAGTACTCCTCATAGTATTCTAACGCCTCCCTGCGTTCTTCATTCGTCAGATCCTCAAGCTGCATCTGAAGTCTGTTTAAGTATTCTTTTTTATCCATAGATGAGTTCCCCCTCGAATATCGCTGTAATTTTTCTGGAGTATCTCAGCCATTCCGTTTTATACAGATTCAGCTGCGCATCTCCCTTTCCCGTTATCTTATAATAACGTCTGTTCCTGCCATCGATCGCCTTGTCGTATATTTCCAGACACTCGTCTTTCTGAAGCCGTCTGAGCACCGGGTACAGTGTGGATTCCGATACGTCGATCAGCTGCTGTACTTCCTTTGTGATCCTGTAACCGTAAGTACCTTCCTCCGATCCCGAAACTACTGCAAGTACGATCGCGTCCAATAATGCCGCTCCCGTATTGAATACCATTTTATTCCCTCCGTTATCATGTTATACATTACTACAATATTATATCCCATATAATATTGTAGTAACACTATATCGCGTATAATATTATTTGTCAACCTATAATATACAAAAGAAAATATAAATTTTTTCTAAACAAAAATGCGGTACAGTTCCCCCAAACTGTACCGCACCACACGTTACTATGCATATCTCCCCTATAATCTGTTTCTGTATTCATTGGCGGATATCCCCACCACCTTCTTAAACACTCTCGAAAAGTGCGCCATATCCGAAAACCCCACTTTCTCCGCAATATCCCCGATCCGCAGTGCCGGATCCTTTAACATCTCCTTCGCTTTTTCGATCCGGATCCCATTCAGGATCTCCGAAAAATTCTGTCCCAGATACCGGTTAAGAAGTTTACTCAGATGCCACTGGCTGACATAAACCTGATCCGCCACATCTGACAGCTTCAGTTTATCGCTGCAATGCTCCTCAATATAGGATACCGCATTCTTTACCAGGAAACTGCCTGCCGCATTTTCTGCCCCTTCTTCTTTTGCTGCCCTGTCTTTTTCCTCCTCTTCGACAGGCTCCTGCGGCGTCTCTCCCTTTCTTTCGCTCCCCCAATCTTCCGGAGAATCCGTTCCCTTTTCTCCGCGCTCCTTCAATCTTTCAGTCATCACGGACAGCGCTTCTCTGATTTCATTCATCTTTGAGGGCTTTAACAGGAACCTTGTGACGCCCAGCCGGATGGCCCGCTGCGCATAATCGAAATCTCTGTATCCCGTCAGGATGGCGATCTGGGTGCCCGGAAATTCCGACCGGATCGCTGCGATCATGGTCAGGCCGTCCATACAGGGCATCCGGATATCCGTAAAAATGATATCCGGCTTCACCTCTCTGATCAGCCTGATCCCCTCCTCGCCGCTGCCCGCCATGCCGGCCACTGCGCAGCCAAACTGATTCCAGTCCACACTTTTTCCGAGCCCCTCAACAATAATCGGTTCATCATCGATAATCACAACTTTGTACATATCACTTCTCACTCTCCGCCAGCGATGCTTCTCCCCTTTGGCTGCAACATCTGTTACTTCCTGGCCATGGCGTTTTCTCCCTCCTTAACCGCAGCGTCCTTCGCTCCCCGGCCACGGCGCTTTTCACCTTTCAGCTGCAGCATCTGTCACACTCACCATGGCGCTTTCTCACCCCTTGACCGCGCCTGCCGTCATCCCCTTGATAATATACTTCTGCAGGAAAATATACACAATAATAACCGGAACCACCACCAGCGTCACCGCCGCGGCCATCAGGCCGTAGTTGGTGCCTTCCATGGAAGTCAGCTCATTGAGCAGCCTTGTGATCGCCCACATATCCTTTGTCCGCAGGAAGAACATCTGCGTAAACAGGTCATTATAACTCCACAGAAAGGAAAAGATCGCCACTGTCGCAAAGGAAGGTTTGGTAAGCGGCACCACCACCTTAAAGAATGTCTGGAACGCATTGCTGCCTTCCATGTAGGCCGCCTCCTCCAGTTCGATGGGCAGCCCCCTGATATAGCCTGTGAGCACCACAATGGCGAAGGCCAGATTTCCCGCGATCTGCGGCAGGATCACCGACAGCATGGTTAAGAACCAGTTGCCCGTATTGGCAATTCCCCATCTTGTCTCCATCCGGGACACCGGGATGATTGTCGCAAACACCGGAAACATCATGGCCGCCAGCACCATGGACTGTAAAAACCGGTTCAGCTTAAACTGATAGCGCACAAGCGCAAAGGACGCCATGCCCGCCAGGATGATCACCACCGCCGCCACCATGCAGGAAATAAAAATACTGTTTCTGTAGGCCCCGAAAATATTCAGATTCTGGAAGGCCCGCCTGTAGTTTGCCAGCGTAAACAGGTCCCCCACCGGCAGGGAAAAGGAATCCGCCAGAATTTTATCCTTCACCTTAAAAGAATTCTGTATCACCCATACAATCGGGTAGATCGTCGTCAATGCCCAGAAGATCAGCACAATATAGATCAACACGGAGGATACTTCAAATTTTTTCTTTTTCATCGCCTGCTCCCCCTCAATAATCTTTCTCTTTAAAAATACGGTTTACGATCTGGGAAGTGACTACCCCAAGCACCACCAACATGATCGCCAGCGCAGAACCATAGTCCACATTTTTCGCTTCCATCGTCTGATAATACATGTAAGTTCCCGTAAGAAACGTCGTTTTCAGCGGCATTCCCTTCGGAAACATGGTCCAGGGCAGATCAAATACTTTCAATGCCCCTGTCACCGCCAACACCACACAGGTACAGATCACATTATGTAAAAGCGGCAGAGAAATGTAGCGTACCCGTTGAAACCGTGTGGCTCCGTCAATGGCCGCAGACTCATACAGTTCTTCCGAAATATTGTTGAGTCCCGTGATCAGGATCACAAAATAGAATCCCACATACTGCCACATTACCGGCAGCATCATTGTAACTAACGCGATCCCCTCGCTCTTCCAGTCCGTCAGCGTAGTCTTTCCCATCGCCTCCAGCAGCTGATTCAACATCCCCTTATCATACAGAAAGATCAGGTTAAACATCAGGCCAAGGGCTGTAGCAGACACAACGATCGGAAAGAAGAAGACCGTACGGAAAAATTTCCCGCCCACTTTAATATTATCCACAAGCAGTGCCAGGACAATGGCGATCCCCACCTGCCCCACGATGGTCACAAGCATCATGATCAGCGTATTTTTCAGAGCGATCCCCACCACCGGATCCTGAAACAATTCCACATAATTCAGATACCATGGATCATTCCACGCCGCATTCCTCTGCCCCAGCATCTTGATCTTCTGAAAGCTGTTTACAATATTCATAAAAAACGGATAATACAGATAAACTATCATGAACAGAAACGCCGGTGTCAGAAAAACGGCCAGCGGCTTCTTATTCTTATATATATTTGCACCCATCCAAATTCACCACCCTCTATCAAACCCACAAACAGCATGCGCTCCACCCACAACTCTTCCGGCCGCACCCCCATCTTACCACAGAGGCAGGGATATCCTCCCTGCCCCGCCTGTCTTTACTAAATTATTTTCCAACTGATGTATTTCACTGCGCATCCTGGTAGGCTTCCAGCCCCTGGGCCACAGCATCCTCCGCTGAAACACCTCCGGTCACGATCTCAGGCATCCCGTCAAATGTGGATACTCTGCAGTCCCCGTTGAAGATATCCTGCACCGCCCCTGTCAGGGATGTGGCCCCGGACATCATCTTCATTGATTTCACCTGGAGCGGATTGAACTGCGCCTCATCCACTTCCGGTGCATTTTTCAGAGCAGATGCTGTATGCTGTGCAAATAACGGTACGATCTCGTCGGATGTCATGTACTGTACAAAGCTCACTGCCGCTTCCCGCTTGGCGGGATCTTCCCAGGCTTTGGTTGAGATATAGTAACCCATGGAGAGACCGCCGATCAGATCCGTGGCCTTCCTGTCTCCCTGCCCGGGCACATAAGTCACATCAAACTTCGCAAGTTTTTCCGCATCTAACGTCTCAGGATCCTCCGGATCAGACTGACAGGAATTCACGATGCCGCCCACCTTCCAGGAACCGTCGATCAGAAATGCTGCCTTGCCGTCCATAAACATGGCAAATGTCTCATCGTCTGTTGCAGACAGTGTATTTTCGGGGAAATACCCCAGCTCATACAGTTCTTTGATATCGTTCATGCCTGCTACCCATGCTTTACCGCCATCGCTGTCCACCGACTCCGGCACCTGTAAATGGGTATCCGGTGAAGTATGATTGAAGATGGAGAACTCCCACCAGTAATGGGGGATGTTGCCCAGTGCGCATGCGATCGGCGCATACCCTGCATCCCTGATCTTCTGACAGTCATCCTTAAACTGATCCCAGGTGTAGTCCGCTCCCGGCATGGAAACGCCCGCCGCATCCAGCACTTCCGTATTGACGAACATCGCTTCCCAGAAACCGTTTACCGGAACCGCATATTTCTTGCCGTCCACCAGCGAAGCTGTGATCAGATCATCGTTCATATTTGCCGCATAATCCGGATATTCGCCCCGGATCTCATCGATGGATACTACCTTGCCCGCCTCGATAAAGTTGTTGGCGTCCGCCCCGTTGAAGAAAAACAGTACATCCGGCTCGGAGCCCGTCTCGAAGTCTGTCAGAACTCTCGTCTTAAAGGTCTCATCGGAAGTCGCCGAAGCATCTTCCACTGTATTCCCGGTCTCCTTTTCCCAGGCCGCCACCGCATTTTTAAAGTTCTGAGCGTTGCCGTCCTCCCCTGCGAAGGTGGTCGTCACATTCAGTTTCACGGAATCACCGGATCCTCCTTCTTTCCCGCCGCTTCCGCAGGCTGTCAGCGAAACCGCCATAACAGCCGCCAACGTTAATGCTGCCATTCTTTTCTTCATGTTCTTCCCTCCCTGTTTTTCATTGCAGATACGCTGTCAGTGCACATTTTATTCCGCCTTTCCGGCTGTCCGTGAAACGCCGTCCGCCATCTGCCGTCTCCTGTTTCATACTCCTATCATAAAGGATTCCGGAAGGAATTGTAATGACGGGATTTGTTATTATTTGTCTTTTATTGTTCTCCTTTATTGTCTATTTTGACGATTATTGTGCTGACGGTATATCCGTCCTTGTCACTTTTGATGGTAAGTCCACAGTCTCCCCCGTACAGGAGCTTTAATCTTTTGTTCACATTTTGTATACCCAGACTGACGGAGCGGGTTTCTCTCACATCTTTTTCCCCCAGCAGCTGCGCTATCTTCTCCCGGTCTTTGTCCGTCAGTTTTCCGTTGTTCATCACCTCAATGAACAGCCTATCCTCTTCTCTGGATATCCGGATGCGGATCTTCCCTTTTCCCGCAAAATTCACGCCGTGCTCGATGGCGTTCTCCAGAATCGGCTGCACGATCAGCCGGGGCACCATCACCTGCAGGCAGTTCTCGTCGATCTCCTTTGTGATCGACAGCTTTTCCCCAAACCGCCTGGAAATAATGTACAGATAGGCCTCCGCATAACTCATCTCCTCCGACAGGGGAATCAGCTGTTTCCGCCCCCGGTTCATGGTGGCTTCCAGCATGGTGGAGAGGGATTCTATCATCGCGCTGATCTTATAGTTCTCCGCCATCCTGGCTTCCCAGTTGATGATCTCCAGCGTATTGTTCAGGAAATGGGGATTGATCTGGGACTGCAGCGCCATGATATTGGCGTCCCGCAGAGCTAACTCCTCCAGATAAATTTTCTCAAACTGATACTGTAATTTATCGGACATACTGTTGAAAGCCTCGTCCAGATCCGCAAACTCCTCATGCCTGGTATCCGTTTTCACATGAAAACCGTAATGCTCCTTCTCGATCTCCTTGTAGGCATCCCGCAGGGCCCCGATCGGTTTGTTGACGCTCTGATGGAAAAAGACAAACACGACAATAATAAGCGGTATCATAAACACCGCCAGCATAATCAGCAGATACCGGAGCACTACCGTCTCCCCGGCGATCACCGACTCGTCCAGTGTCACCGCATAGGCCGTCTTATGCCAGCCGCTGTCCAACCGCATATAAATATAGGCTTTCTCCCCTCTGTGGTAATAGTGAGGCTTTTCCATATCCTTCTCTTCAATCAGCGTAAGGCAGGGATCTTCCTCATACACCCCAAAGACGGAGACGTCATCGATGAACACATCTCCCTCATGAAACCCCCAGATGGCCCGCAATCCGCCGAACATATCCTCCACATTCAGCTCCATCGTCAGCACCGCAAAAGGCCTGAAATTGCTGTCCACTATATTTCTGACCATATACATTCTGCCGTGGATATTCACGAACACAATAGAAGTATCCAGATCCCTGCTCAGTTCCATGACCTCCTCCAGGGCATAGTCCATAAAAGCCTTTGCATCATAATAGTCCTGGTAGGTCATACAGGCATTCTCCGGATCATGGATAAAATAGAGATACGTCAGGTTGAAATCCGTGTTGACCCGATAATGCTGGATAATAAAATTCGAGGCGGTCCGATTTAACTTCACATCGTCCCCATCCTGCAAGTATCTGGCATACCCCTCTTTCAACATAGGCTGGTAGGAAGCTTCCTTGGAAGACTCCATGGCCTGTTTCAGCCTGAGTTCGCACAGCTCAATGGATTTGTCCGCAGAGGTCATGATGGTGTTCTGAAGCTGCCTGTCCATGCGCTTTGACACAAAAAACAGCAACATAATAGAAATCAGAAGAAAGGGAAGAAACCAGCCGGCAGCTAACATCTTGATCATACTCCACTTTAACTGCCTGCTTCTTCCCGCCTTTTTCATGGTTCTTCCCTCTCGTACATCATAAACACCGTTTCCCGGACTGTACAGTGAATCCTCTGCTTCTGCTTTGCCGGACCGTGCACCCGATTTCCGGCTCTTTCCTCACTCTGTGCGGACATCTTTCTCCACAGTCCTACAGTTCCAGAAATCTCTCGTAGATCCCGCAGACCTGCTTTGCCTCCTCTTCCCCGGGCATCTCACAGAAAATTCTGAGAAGAGGTTCTGTCCCGGAAAATCTGGCCGTCACCCAGCCGCCGTTTTTAAAATAAACCTTACTGCCGTCCAGATAGGACACCTTCTCAACTTCAAAGGGCAGCTCCGGCAGTTCTTTCGCCTCAAGAAGCGTCTTTTTGATGCGGTCCTTCTTCTCCTGATTAAACTTGTAATCCCGCTCCTCCATATAGATCTTACCGCACTCTGCCTCGATATCGTCAAAGATCTCGGAAAGCTTTTTCCCCGTAACCGCCATCATCTCCACCAAAAGAGCAGCCGCATAGATCCCGTCCTTTCCCTTGATATGACCGCGCACTGTAAGGCCTCCCGAAGACTCGCCGCCGATCACCGCCCCGGTGGCATACATCTTCGCTGAGATATGTTTGAACCCCACGGGAACTTCATAACAGCTTTCCCCGAACTTCTCCGCCAGTCTGTCCAGGGTGTGAGTAGTGCAGATATTGCGGACCACCGGCCCCCTCCAGTTTCTGTACTTTACAAGATAGTAGTATAACAGCACCAGGATATCGTTGGGATGCAGAAATCTCCCCCTGTCATCGATGACGCCGATCCTGTCCGCGTCGCCGTCCGTAGCGATACCGATATCACAGTTTTTATCCAGCACATAATTCTGCAATGCCCGCAGCGTCGTAGCGGTAGGCGCGGGCAGCTTTCCGCCGAACAGCGTGTCGTGCCGCTCATGGATCGTCTCCACATCGCACCTTGCCGTCAGCAGGATGATCTTTAAGGAAGTCTCGCTGACACCATACATCGGATCAAGCGCCACCTTGAGGCCCGCCTCCCTGATCTTTTTCATATCCACTGCAGAAATGATCTCATCCAGATATTCATTGAGCGGATAGATCTCCTGGATCAGCCCCTGTTCCAGTGCCCTTTCATATTCCATCTCCTCCACCGGAATATCCGTGATATTCTCAATATAATTTTCTATATCGGATGTCTGTATCTCATCCGCATCCCGCCCGCCGGCTGTAAATACCTTAATCCCGTTGTAGAGCGCCGGGTTATGGCTGGCCGTGATCATCATGCCATAGGGCAGCTCATGCTTCATCACATAGAACATCACCAAAGGCGTCGGTGCCGATTTATTGATCAGATAGGCCGTGATCCCCTCTTTCGCAAACACCATGCCGGCCCACTGCATGGCCTCCTTGGACAGAAACCGTCTGTCATAGCCCAGCACGATTCCTTTCTCCGTCGCTTTTTCCGCATGCATTTTATCCGCCAGCGCCTTCGCCAGGATCTGGATATTTTCTTTTGTAAACTCATCCCCGATGACGGCTCTCCAGCCGCCTGTCCCAAATTTGATCATGTCTGTAACCCTCTCTCCCTCTTCTGTGCCATACATTCCGCTTCAAATGCTGAGAATCCCTTCTCCATCATGCCTGGAAACTCCTGTGCAGTTCCTTCACTGCTTCCCGGAATCCCCCATCACGATTTTTACCTTATGCTCCGTCCCCGGTGCCATCACCGGAATCTTTTTCGCCAGTTCTCCGTCCAGCCAGATCTCTTTTACTCCCTTCATGACGCCTTCCGGATTCTCCACCCGGATATGGAATGCGGCGCCCCGCCACTGCCTTACCGCCTGAAAACCTTTCCAGTCTGCCGGAATACAGGGATCGATCTCCAGATGATCCATCTGCGGCCTGATGCCCAGGATATAGCGTGTGGAAGAAAAATAGGCCCATCCGCCTGTGCCGGTCATAAAAGGATGCCTCGCCCGGCCGAAGGCGGCATGATCTTTTCCCATCACAAACTGACAGTAAGAGTAAGGTTCTGATTCTCTTATCTCTATCTTATCATTTTGGTAGTAAGGACACAAGGCATTAAAAAATTCTATGGCAAGATCCCCTCTGCCCAGTTTACATTCCGCCGCCCAGGCCCAGGGATTCGGATGGGAGAAGATGGCCCCGTTTTCCTTGACGCCCGGATACACTCTGGTGACAAAACCGATATCGTCGTCAGGCGCCGTGTAGGAAGGCGCGTTTAACATAATGCCGTAGGGCGTAAACAGATATTCCCTGACACTGTCCATGGCCTGCCTTCCTCTCTCTGCAGATGCCGCTCCGGAGAGCACAGCCCAGGCGTTGGACTCCAGATGCACTCTGCCCTCTTTATCCTCCGAAGTGCCGATCCGCTTTCCGTTTTTCGTGATGCCCCGGATAAACCACTTTCCGTCCCAGAGCTGTTCATCACAGACAGCTTTTACCTGCTCAGCCATCGCCCGGTATGTGCGGACATCCCCGTCTCTTCCCAGATACTCCGCTGCCTCCAGAAAGTTCCGGATGGCCCAGTAATGCAGGAAGGATACAAGCGCGCTCTCCCCGCCGCCCAGATTCAGGCAGTCGTTCCAGTCCGCCCGAAGTCCCTTGCAGATACCGCTCTCCCCCACCTGCCTGTGAGAAAAATCGAGGATCTTCTTCATGTGCTCATAAACAGTATCTTCCCCGCCGTCCGCATAGGTGACCATTTCGTCCAGAAATGCCGTCTCCCCGGTTTCCTTCACATACTCCACAATGGCGGGAACCAGCCACAGCGCATCGTCCGAGCAGGCATCCTTCAGGCCGTGGATCATATTTTTTCTGTCAAACTCCGGTATCACCGTAGGCGATTTGAAAGGTTTCACCTCTGCATCCGGTTCAAACCACTCCGGCTGAAACAGATGAAGCCCATAGCCCTCCGACACCAGCCCCCGCAGCAGTTCCACAATGCGCTTCCTGCATTTCTCCGGGTTGGAGTGGGGGATCGCCATGGCATCCTGGGCCGTATCCCGATACCCCAGGCCTACCCTTCCCCCCACCTCGATAAAGGAGGCAAATCGGGAGAACATCACGTTGATCTCCGCCTGATAAAGCGTCCAGATATTGGTCATTGTATTGAGCCCCTGATTAGGCGTATGGATCTGAAGCTTCGCAAGCTTTTCCTCCCAGAAGGCCGCCATATCCGCATAGGCCGCATCTACCGCGGCAAAACCACTGTATTTTTGCCGTATCTTCCTGCCGGCCTCCCTGTTCCCCTCCCCCAGGAAAAACAGGATCCGTTTCTCCTCTCCGGGCTGCAGCGTAATATCCTTCTGCAGCGCGCCGCAGTGATTGTTCCCCTTCTCAAAGGAGCCGCCGCATTTTCCGTTTATCACCGCCACAGGGTTATCCTCGGTGTGATAGGCTCCCAGAAACTTATCCCGCAGACAGTCGAATCCGTCCGGCGTTTCACTCATGGTAAAATACTGATAGCCGAACTCTTCATAGAAAAGATCATGTTCGATAATACCGTCCTCGAAGCTGCTGCCGGCACAGTACATGCTCATCTGAAAATTCTGGTTATCGATCATAATATGATGAAAAGAAAACTCACAGTAGGAAAAGACCTGCAGCCGTCTCGGTCTGTCCCCTGTGTTTTTGATCTTCACATCCCAGATCTCCACCGCATCTCCTCTGGGCACAAAAAGCTTCTCGCTGGCCTGAATTCTATTGTAGCAGCATTCATAGACCGAGTAGGAAAGCCCGTGGCGGCAGGTGTATTTTGCCTCATCTAAAGGTTTTCCCACGGGCTGCCAGGAAATGCTGAAATAGTCCCCGGTCTCCGCATCCCGCAGATACACATAATGCCCCGGTCTGTCCATGGGAACCGCATTTCCGCGGAACCTCGTCACTCTGTGATATTCCGGCGTTTTATAAAACATATAACCCCCTGCCGTATGGTTCACCACCACACAGGTGTCCTCCACCCCCAGATAATTGGTCCAGGAAACCGGCAGGTCCACCCGGTCTATCACATATTCTCTTTTTTCATCCTCAAAATGCCCGTACTGCATAAAAACCTCCTCCCTGTCATACCCCTTTTTTCTTCTTCGCTATCCGTTCCTGCAGCGCGCTGAATACCCTTCATTCCGCCACTTTCAGTATAGCGTGAAACCCGTTCTTTCGATATTGTGTTTTATGTGAAAATTTGATTATTTTTGTCGCAATGATCCAAAGTGATCGGGCAATGAAGGCGGCCCACATGCCGCTCTGGCGGCTAATTTCCTTATGTGGACCTGCGTAATCGAGCAGGGAATGCTTTCTTCCCCTGCTTGCGCGCCGGGCACCCGTCAGCTTCTGCTGATATATTTCCTATGGGTGCCCGTGTACATAAAAAGAGCTGCTGCATCTATGCAACAGCTCTCCTGTTTTTCCTGTATATCCCCGCAGCAAAGCTGCCCGTTAGATTTATGGCGCCTAGAAGATCCTCCTGATCGCCAGAATATTTCTGTAGTCCGCTCTGGAAACGATAATACCCGTCTTGGAAGTGGACGCATGCACGATCTGGTTTCCGCCGATATAAAGTCCCACATGGCCGGAATAGCAGATCAGGTCGCCCGGCTGCGCCTCTGCAAGGCTGCCTACCGCACTTCCCACGCTTCTGTCCGCTGTGGAGGAGTGAGGCAGGTTCACGCCGAAGTTTTTGTAAACGCTCATGACAAACCCGGAACAGTCGGCTCCGTTTGTCAGGCTGGTACCGCCCCATACATAAGGATTCCCCTTGAACTGCAGTGCGAACTGTGCCACTGCGTTTCCGGACGCGCTACCGCCGCCTGCAGGGATATAGCTGCTTGCAGAGTTATAGTTCTTATTTCCGCCGGATTCCGGCTTTTTGGAGTTGGCCGATGCCGCCGCCTGGGCTTTTCTTCTCTCTTCCGCCTCTTTCGCCAGTCTTGCCTCTTCCTCCTCTTTGCTCTCCGCCTTCACAAAGTCTGTCCGCAGAGATACATAGTCCATGGACACCCAGCCATAGCCTTCCTCGATATCCACTTTCACCCAGCCGTCCTGCTCTTCCACAACACTCAGTTCCTCTTCGATGGGAACAAGCCCCAGCACTGTCGATTCTGTGGAAGCTTCCTCTCTTACTTTCAGCGTGGTGGTCGTCACGGTGGCGATCCTTGTGCCCACTTCTTTTGCCAGTTCAATCGCGTCCTTACCTGTCACACAGTATTCCGCTTTCACATAACCGGTTACATTGCCGGAGTTGATCTCATACCAGCCATCCTTCTCGGAAAGGTACGTGCCCACCGACTTATCATATAATTTTCCGACTACTTCCGCCTCTTCACTGGCATCGCTTCTGACATTTACATAGCTGTTAACCTTCGCGATAACCAGATTGGAAAACTCTTTTTCCTCGTCTGTCATCGAAGCCGCCTGTGCTGCTGCCAGCTGTGCTGTGGACTGAGTCGTCGTGATCTCCTTCTGTTCGATCTCCTTTATCAGATCTTCCGTCTCCTGTTTTGCAATACTGCTCACACTGTTGCCGGAAACGGTAGCACTGTCTTCTTCCGATGTGTCAGCCGCCGGGCTATCCTCCTGTGCGGCAGAACCGTCCGCAGAGCCTGTTGCACTCCCGTCAGTCTCTGCTGCCATGCTGCTGTCCGCAGATGCCATAGGCACCTCCTCCGCCGCCAGACTCACATTTCCCGAAGCAATCGCCTCATTGGAAGCCGCATCAGCCACTGTTGCTATCACGGTCTCACCTGTCTCCTCTGCCACGGTCGCAGTCTGTTGCGCCTGATTCTCTTCCTCCTGCTTTGCAAGTGTCTCTGCAGCCTGTGCTTCTTCAATCTGTGCAAGCACCTGCTGTACCTCCGCCGTTTTCACGACACTGGCTGAAATCATCGTTATCGGTGCTGCCTTTTTCTCCTCCAGATATGCCTTCATTTCTGACACGGAAAGCTTCATACTCTCATCCTGTTTCGCTTCCGCCAGCACTTTTTCCTGTATCTGAGCAAGGGTAACACCATCTGAAAATACTACGCCGATACCCGCCGATGGCAGAACGTCTGACAATTTTACTGCCTGAACATTTATGCTCATCGTCGAAGCCGCCATGACCGCTGCCATTCCGTATGCTGCAATTCTGACTTTTTTGTCTGTCATAAAACCCTCGATTCTCTGTATCCTGATGTGAAATGTTTCTGTTTCCAAATAATTTATTACAAAATTGTTACATCTGTTAAATAATATAACACCTCTCTCGATATTTGTCAACGGATGATTTTTCCCTGATATCGTGTCAAATCCATCAATCTGCTCCCATCTTTCCTGACATTTTTTTGTAACAATTCAATATTTAGGGGCATTTTTCGACTTTTTTCTGCGGAACTGCCATATCTGGTATCGCAGTATCAGGCCGGAATCAACCATTAAAAATAATTATTTTTTTCTATCTTTTTTTCTGAAAAAAGGTTACACTGAAAACAGGAACGATAACCTGGCAATTCAAGACAAAGGAGAACTGTTATGAACAAAAAAGCTCTCATCACAGGCGCTTCCCGCGGTATCGGTGAGGCTATCGCGAGAAAACTGGCAAAAGAACATTTCGATCTCTACCTGACCTGTGTTCATTCTGAAGATAAGCTCCATTCCCTGGCCTGCTATTTAGAAGAAGAGTACAAAGTTTCCGTAGGTGCATTTTTATGTGATATGTCTTCTCATAAAGAGGTGGAACGACTCTTTCGCCATATTCCTTCCTTAGATATTCTGATCAACAATGCAGGCATTTCCTATATCGGACTGCTCTCTGAGATGAGCACGGAGGCCTGGCATCAGATCATCAATACCAATCTGAGCAGCATCTTTTACACCAGCAGAAAGTCGATCCCGCTGATGCTTCAAAAACACCGGGGGCAAATCATCAACATCTCCTCCGTCTGGGGGGACTGCGGCGCTTCCATGGAGGTTGCCTACTCAGCTTCCAAAGGCGGCGTAAACAGTTTTACAAAGGCTCTTGCGAAAGAACTGGCGCCATCAGGTATCCAGGTCAATGCCATCGCCTGCGGTCTGATCAATACGGAAATGAACCTGGGGCTTTCCGAAAAAGAAAGACTTGCCCTGATCGATGAGATTCCGGCAGACCGCATGGGCAACGCCGCCGAGGTGGCGGAAATGGCTTACTCTGTACTCTCCATGCCTTCCTATGCCACAGGCCAGGTTTTCACAATAGACGGCGGATGGCGTTAAACCCCCTGCTCGCCGCGCCGGGCATCCGTCAGCTTCTGCCGGCACATTTCTCATGAATGACCGTGTGCTTAAAACCAGACGACCGGATGGAAGCTTTCTTCCATCCGGTCATTTTCTGTACAGCCCAGGCTGCCTCACGCATCTCAGTTCTCCATCCTGATTCTTCTCGTAATGCCTATTCCAAAGCCATCCGGCCCTATATGACATGCTATACACAGAGGCAGCGGCGCTGTCTCCAGTTTCAGATCCGGAAATTCTTCCCGTATCTTCGTCTCCCATTCTGCAATCAGTTCCTCTTTCATGCAGGTATGCGCCATCTGAAGACATACTTCGTTTTTGTCCGCATACTCTTTAAACGGTCCCTCCAGTTCTTTCCGTATGGCCTCCAGCATAACGCGCCTTGCCGCTTTTGTCCCTCTGGCTTTTTCATAGGCATCCAGCCTCTCCCCTTTCATCAGGAGAACAGGCTTGATATTCAGCATGGTTCCTATCGCCGCGGCAGCACCCGTAATCCGCCCACCACGCTTTAAATATTTTAGCGTATCCACTGCAATATAGATCGCACAGTCCAATGCGCTCTCTTCCAGTATCATTCTTATCTGCGCCGCAGTTTTCCCTTCTTTTGCAAGGGCCAGGCCGTCTGATACCATCAGTTTCTGAGGCACGGATATCCGCTTACTGTCCACCACCTGCACTCTGCCATTATAATCTCCCGCCAGCATTCTGGCCGTTTCAAACGATTTACTGAGACCACCGGACATTGGAATATAGACCACTTCATCATGTCTCTTTAACAGTTTTTCCCAAAGTTCCATCACCTCCCCAGGTGCCGGCTGTGATGTCGAAACCTGAGCATTCTCCTCCAGTTTTCTGAAAAACGCTTCATGGCTGATATCCCTTTCTTCGTAGCAGATCTTTCCATTTATAATAAAAGACATGGGCAGGATCTCCACGCCACACTTTTTTCCTTCTTCCTGTGTCATTCCCGCATTGGAATCTGTCATAATAACAACATCCGGCATATAACGACCTCCCTTTCCAGTCAAGGTAACTATTCGTCCCGCTACTAAATATTATATAGACAGTTATTCTTTTTGTCCAGTACATGTCAGTTTGGCAGCACATACTATTCTAATTAAAAACTCCGCAGGAAAACCTGCGGAGCCCATAATATTTGAATCTGTAAATGATACTGCTATCTCTAAGAGAATCCCTAACGTTTCGAGAACTGCGGTGCTCTTCTCGCTGCCTTGAGGCCGTACTTCTTTCTCTCTTTCATCCGGGGATCTCTTGTCAGATAACCGGCTTTCTTCAGTGTCGGTCTGTAATCGTTATCCACTGTCAGAAGCGCTCTTGCAACACCGTGTCTGATCGCGCCGGCCTGGCCTGTGGTGCCGCCGCCCTTTACCGTAACGACTACGTCAAATTTATCTACCGTCTCAGTCAGTGCCAGAGGCTGGCGAACGATAACCTTCAACGTCTCCAGTCCGAAATAGTCGTCGATATCGCGCTTATTGATTGTGATATTTCCTTTGCCGGGTTTTAAATATACTCTGGCAATCGATTTTTTTCTTCTACCTGTACCGTAAAAATTATTTGCTGCTTTAGCCATTTTACTCTTCTCCTTTCAGTCCTTTCGGTTAAAATGTTAATACTTCAGGTTTCTGCGCAGCGTGCTTGTGGTCAGGGCCCGCATAAACGAAAAGCTTCTTATACATCTGTCTCCCTAAAGGTCCTTTCGGAAGCATGCCTTTGACAGCAAGTTCGATCACTTCCTCCGGCTTCTTCGCCAGTTTATCTTTCAGTTTTGTTTCCTTCATACCGCCTACATAATCAGAGTGGCGGTAGTAGATCTTCTGATCCATCTTCTTACCGGTCACCTTGATCTTCTCGGCATTTACGATGATCACATAATCGCCGGTATCCATGTGCGGTGTGAAGATCGGCTTATTTTTTCCGCGTAAAACCTTTGCAACTTCAGATGCCATACGTCCAAGTGTCATATCTGCAGCGTCCACTACGTACCATTTTCTGTCGATGGTCGCAGGACTGGCCATAAATGTTTTCATTATGTTTCCTCCATACAAAATCAAGTTACTCAAAAAACTTATCTCATGAAACAACGGACAGTCCGCTTCGCAGACTCTCCTCATATCAGTCGCAACAGTTAAACCATAAAGCCATACCGTTGCCGTCCATCAGATCCCTCCCGCTTCCTCACACGGATGTCCGGGCCGTATGTCTTCCGCCAGAGCCGATCTGTCTCAGTTTTCCTGCAATCTGCCGTAATTTACAGACTGTCAGAAAGTACTGTCACAATTAAACATTATATAAGTGGAACTTTTATCTGTCAAGCAGGAATTGCGAAAAAATCCCGGATTTCAGCACATTTTTACCAGCATGCACTGTCCCGCTCCGATCAGACTTCCATTTTTCCCATCATGTGCGTCTCCTTCCAAAACTGTATCGCATCATGCTCTCGCAGAATGCGCAGTTTGATACATTCCCGGGCCGAAAACACAACAGTATCTTTATGTTTTGTCCTCCTCTCCATCTTTCGGCTGTTCATAACTGATTTCCGTCAGAATCAGCCCGCAGGCGGGCGCTGTGGAACCTGCCGCCGACCGTTCCCGCGCCCCAAGGATTCTGGCCATCTTTTCCGGTTCCATACGGCCATACCCGGCTTCCATCAATGTTCCCGCAATAATCCGCACCATATTATACAAAAATCCGCTGCCTGTCACGCGGATCACGATCTCTTCTCCCACTTTCTCCACGGTCAGATCATAGATCGTTCTGACGGTGGTCTCCGCCTGGCTTCCCGCGCTGCAGAAGCTGGCAAAGTCATGTTCCCCCACCAGATACGCCGCTGCCTGCCGCATCTTCTCCACGTCAAGCGGCACATAAGTGAAATGGGTGTACAGCCTTTTCACCGGATTCGAAAAAGCGGCATTCCAGATATGATACTCGTAGGTCTTTCTGCTCGTGCAGTGCCTTGGGTGAAAATCCTCCGCCACCTCCTCCGACTTCTGCACACGAATGTCCTCCGGCAGCCTCTGATTCAATGCGTAGGAAAACTTCTCCCCGGGAATACGGGATGCGGTATCAAACACAGCTCTGTTGCACAGCCCGTGCACCCCGGCGTCCGTCCTGCTGGCGCCGGTTACCCTGATCTCTTCCCCGGTCAGCTCCTTTAACGCCCTGTTTAACTCTCCCTCTATGGTCCTCCCGTTTTTCTGTACCTGAAACCCGCAGTAGGCCGTCCCATCGTACGCCACGGTCAGGCAGATCCTCTTTTTTTTCCCCATCCGTCCTCCTGCATTCGTCTCCTGTTTTTATTTTACCGCTTTATTTCCGCGGGCAACGAGCCAGGCTGCCGTGCTTGCACGGATATCCGGCGGCTGCCGCGAGGGTGAAATGCCCCGCAGCTTGCTGCACATTCAAGCTATGATGCCCCGCAGCTTACTGCGGGGCATTTCACATTCACTCATTCTAACCGCTTCCCCACACGGCATCTCCCGTACCTTCCACGACCCCGTCTTCATAACGCCTTCCTTATGTCCTTCCGGTGCTTCCATCACTTCAGCCGCGCTCTCTGCCGTCCCATACTACAAAAGTCTGCCCCAGGGTACGATTCTTCCCGCCACAATGCAAACCGCAAAATACGCCGCCAGTATCAGGTAAGCTGCATAGTCTCTCTTTTCATAATGAAGCGGCTTCATCTTCGTCCGCCCGTCGCCGCCCCGGTAGCACCGCGCTTCCATCGCCATGGCCAGGTCATTCGCCCTGCGGAACGCGGAGATAAAAAGCGGCACAAGCAAAGGCACCATGCTCTTCGCCTTCTGCAGCAGATTTCCTTCGTCGAAAGACGCGCCCCTGGCCATCTGCGCTTTCATAATCTTATCCGTCTCCTCCAGCAGGATCGGTATAAACCGCAGCGCAATAGACATCATCATGGCCACCTCATGCACCGGCACGTGGAGTTTCTGCAGAGGCTTCAGCGCTTTCTCCAGGCCGTCCGTCAGATTGTTGGGCGTCGTCGTCAACGTCATGACAGAAGAACCGATGATTAAAAGCGACAGCCTGACCGCCATCCTGACCGCCATCGAAATGCCCTCTCTTGTCACGGTAAGCTTCCAGATACTGAGTACCGCCTCGCCGGGCGTCAAAAACAGATTAAATACAAAAGTAATCACAAGCAGAAACAAAATAGCCTTCATGCCCCGCACCATAAAGCGGAACGGCACATGGGACAGTTTGATCGAAAACGCCAGAAACAGAACCGCCACAAGATAGCCTGCCGCCTGATTTACCACAAACAGTGAACAGATAAACACAAGCGTGGCCATCAGTTTCACCCTTGGATCCAACCTGTGCACCACAGAATCCGTCTGATAATATTGTCCCAGTGTAATATCTCTTATCATTTTCCAATTCCTATCCTGCTAAAACCATCTGTTTCTTTCTGCAAATATCCGGCAAATGCCAGTCGTTTCGCCTGTCCGCTTTCCTGTTGCTACAAAGATCCCTCACCTCTGCAGATCAGGGAAAAAACGGCATATCTCCCGTTTTGCCTCCTCTACCGTCGTCGCGGCGGTGTCCACAGGCCATCCTGCCTCCCTCAGCATATACATGATTTCCGTCACCTGGGGCACGGAAAGCCCCATATCTTCCAACTCCGCCTTATGAGCAAAGACCTGTTTCGGCTCGCCGTCATAGCAGATACTGCCCCTGTTCATCACCAGGATCCTGTCCACATACTCCGCCACATCGTCCATGCTGTGGGACACCAGTATCACCGTGATCCCCCGCTCTCTCCGAATGGAAGCCACCAGATCCAGAATCTCGTCCCTGCCCCCCGGATCCAAACCCGCCGTCGGTTCATCGAGCACCAGCACCTCCGGTTTCATCGCCAACACCCCGGCGATGGCCGCCCGGCGCTTTTGGCCGCCGGAAAGATCGAAAGGCGGCTGGTAAAAGCAGTCGTCCGGCAGCCCCACCTGTTTTAACGCCTCAAAAGCCCGAAGTTCGGTCTCCTTTCTGTCCAGTCCCAGATTCTTCGGTCCGAAACAGACATCCGTAAACACATCCGTCTCAAACAGCTGGTGTTCCGGATACTGAAACACCAGTCCCACCTTGCTGCGCAGCTTTTTTTTACTGAAATCCTTATCGTGGATATCCTCTCCATTATAGTAAATATGCCCTGACGTAGGCGCAAGCAGCCCGTTCAGGTGCTGCACCAGCGTGGATTTGCCGGAACCGGTATGCCCGATCAGGCCGATAAACTGCCCGTCCGGAATGGTAAGGCTTACGTCGTTTAACGCTCTCACCATAAGCTCCGTCCCGCCGCCGTATTCATATGTCACATGGTCCAAAATCAGTGCCATTTATTTTCTCCCACTTCACATCCGTGAAATTTCTGCGATTTGAAAACCCTGCAGTCTCTCATTTCCGCATCATATTTTGATGAACCCCGCATTGCGCGCACGTTCTTTCCTCATGGACAATTCCTTCACAAGTTCTTTCCCCGATAAAATACCGGCAGGAAGAGGCAAACCGCTTTTTTGCAGCTCATAGGCCAAAAGCGTTGCCTTCGGCACATCCAGCCGCAGATCCTTTAACTTCTCCACCTTAGAAAAAATCTCTCCGGGCGTCCCCTGCATGGCGATCTTCCCGCGGTCCATCACAAACACCTTATCCGCATGAATAATCTCTTCCATATAATGCGTGATCAGAATAACCGTCACTTTCTCTACATCGTTAAGCGCCCGCACCGCCCGGATCACTTCTTTCCGTCCCCCGGGATCTAACATCGCTGTTGGCTCATCCAGCACAATGCACTTCGGATGCATGGCCAGCACACCGGCTATGGATACCCGCTGCTTCTGGCCGCCGGAAAGCTTGTTCGGCGCAAATTTGCGGTACTCGTACATCCCCACCGCCCTGAGGCTCTCCTCCACTCTCTCCCAGATCTCTTTTGTGGGCACCCCCATATTTTCCGGGCCAAACCCCACATCCTCTTCCACCACCTGGCCGATGATCTGATTATCCGGATTCTGGAACACCATGCCTGCCCGCTGTCTGACATCCCAGAGATTTTTTTCCTCCTCCGTATCCATGCCGTCCACCCAGACCGTTCCCTCTGTGGGCATCAGGATCGCATTGAAATGTTTCGCGAGAGTGGATTTGCCGGAACCGTTGTGCCCTAAAATCGCAATAAAGTCACCGGGCGCCACCTCCATGTCCACATGATCCACCGCCGTGGTGATCCCCTCCACATTTCCTTCCTCATCGCGCCTGATATAATCAAAAACAAGATCCTGCGTCTCTATAATATTCATAAGCTTTCCCCGTATCGCCTTACCAAATTATCATCTCGCGCAGCAGCCCATCTGCCACCTCACTGATTATACAGGATATCATTCCTGATTACAAGTCACGAAAAATGTGATATAATCTCCCCATGAGCAAAAATTTTCTGAATAAAAATCAAAAAAGAATACTATATAAGAATATGGGCATTCTGCTTGCCCTCACCGTACTGTGTGCCGTTTTTGTCAGACGTATCTCTTCCGTGGGTGGGGAGACACTGCAGGATCTGGCCGACAGGCAGGAACAGGAAACAACTATCCTGGAAAATGATACTGCCTCCGCGGATCTTTCCCCTGCTGAAGAGCAGAATCCCTCTGCGGACAATAATACTGAGGGAACCTCCGGTTTCCCGGATGATACCGCTTCCGATAACAAACTTCCTCAGCAGGAAGTCTGGAACCATTCTTCCGACAGCGGTCTCCCGGAACAGGAAAATACAGCAAACTCCACCGCACAGGACGCCACACAGACAAAATCCGAAACAGCTTCCCCACAGGAAAATTCTGCACAATCGAAAGGAGAACCCGCCATGGCCGACAGAGTAACCTGGCAGGAGGGCTTTTATTACGAATCCCTGAGCGATACGGTCAAAGAACGGATCACCGGCATTTCCTACCCTACAGACGACAGTAACGCTGCCGTCTCTTACGATATGCTCCGTTATGTAAATGTTCTGTATTATGATTTTCAGGGAGAGACGCAGACCGGCGAACTGATCTGCCATAAAGCCATCGCGCAGGATCTGGTGGAAATATTTTACGAATTATATGAAGCCCGCTATCCCATTGAACGAATTGCGCTGATCGATGCGTACCAGGGCGATGACGAACTGTCCATGCAGGATAATAATACTTCCTGCTTCAACTACAGAACCCGCTCTTCCGGCAAACTGTCCAACCATGCCTACGGGCTGGCCCTGGATCTCAACCCGCTTTACAACCCTTATGTTGCCTCCCGAAGTGACGGTTCTGCCGACGTCGCCCCTGCAGGCAGCGAAGATTACGTGGACAGAAGCCGTTCTTTCGACTATAAGATCGACAAAGACGACCTGGCCTGCAGACTTTTTACAGAACACGGCTTTACCTGGGGCGGCAGCTGGCGCTCCGTGAAAGATTACCAGCATTTCGAGAAGGAAATCTGACAGACCGTCATCAGGAAGCCGGATCAGTGAACTGTTATAAGAAAACCTACCATTTATATTTGGGGTATGGTATAATATCGACAGATATTATACCGCGCCGAGCGTAGCGGGTGTGCATCGCTAAGCGTATCATGGCTGCCTGCGGACATGATATAATATTCAGAAAAATCACGAAGGAGCCACCGCAATGGATAAAAATTCCTCAAACGCCAGATTTGTTGCAGACAGAATCACAAGACTTCGCATAGAGCATGGCATTTCCGAGTATCAGCTCAGCCTGGACCTTGGATTCAGCAAGGGTTATATTCAGGCAATCTCTTCCGGAAATATCATACCCTCCCTCGGCGCTCTCTACAAGATCTGCGATTACTTTGAGATCACACCGGCCCAGTTCTTTTCCGGCAAGTCAAATGATACCAAACTGCTGGAAGATCTGGCCAGTGCAATCCGCGAATTGTCACTTGAAGAACAGTATACCCTTTATCACTTTCTGAAAGGCGGAAAAATACCGACGCCAAAGTCAAAAACCAGAAGAAAATCTTCTAATCGGGTATCACAGGCACCGCATCCTCAGGAATCGGACAAATAAATCCCTCTTTTGTCCTTCTCTCAAATTCTTTCCCTGCCTCGTTTAACAGACCTGGATTTTCAAACAGGTCTATTGCTCCTGCTGCCAGCACCTTTCCTGCCTGCATTGCCGCTTTATGCCCGATTTCTGTCCTGTCGCAGGAGACGATCTGCCAGCTGTGGCCGGGACAGCCGTTTGGCCATGCCGCCACATGGATCTGCGCCGTGGGCGTAAGCCAGCTTACATCCCCCACATCCGTCGAACCGGGTTCAAAAGCATCCCCCGTATAGAGAGGCGCGAGAAATGCATTCATGGCATGACCGGACTCTTTCTGCTTCTTTTCAACGGTCTCTCTTGCCTCCGGGTCATATTTTGCCGCAATGCCCGGATTATAATTCTGCGTCTGAAAATCTGCTGCCAGTTTATCCGCATACCCATTTTCTTCTTCTGTATATGTGGGAACACCCAGTTCTTTAAAATTGTCATAGAGCACTTTTTCCAGCACATGATTGCAGACCGTATCCGCACAGCCATCAATAAACTTCCTCTGAAAGCTCGTCTCCGTCATCAGGGCGGCGCCCTCCGCAATCTTATCCACCCGTTTCTGCAGTTCCACAGCCTCCGCCACATGATTGGAACGTACCATATAGAGCACACTGGCCTTCGGCTGCACCACATTGGCACTTAAGCCGCCGGCATCTGTAATAGCATAGTGGATCCTCGCCTTATCACTCATATGTTCCCGCAGAAACTGCACACCGATATTCATAAGCTCCACGGCGTCCAACGCGCTCCTGCCCATCTCAGGCGCTCCCGCTGCATGGGAAGCAAGACCGGTAAATTTATACTGCACCTGAATACAGGCGTTGGAGGAACCTGTGACCACCTCGTTCACATCCTCCGGATGCCAGGTGAGCGCTGCGTCCAGATCCTTCCATACGCCGTCTCTGGCCATGAAAGCCTTTGCCGCGCCGCCCTCTTCACCGGGACAGCCATACAGTACCACGGTACCGGCATGGCCGGTCTGTTCCAGCCAGGCTTTTATGCCAATAGCCGCCGCCAAAGCCCCCGCTCCCAGCAGATTATGTCCGCAGCCGTGACCGTTTCCGCCTTCCACAAGCTCCCCCCGCCCGACGGCGCCCGCCTTCTGGGAAAGCCCTGACAGCGCGTCATACTCCGCCAGAATGCCGATCACAGGTTTTCCCTGACCGAAGCGTGCCGAAAATGCAGTCCCGATACCGGCAATCCCTTTCTCCACATCGAATCCTTCTTTTTCCAGCACATCGCAGTACAGCGCACAGGACTTATATTCCTGCAGAGATAACTCCGCAAACTCCCAGATACTGTCCGCCACATAGGTAATGAGTTCCTGTTTTTCCTCAATTGCGGCAATTGCCCCCTGTTTTTCCGGTGTCATGTTTTTTCTCCTTCTATTCCTCATACTCAGTATTTCTCTGATGTTCTGTTTATATCTTCCTTTTATACTTCCCCGATCAGACGCCTGGTAAATCAACACCCCGCTGCAGGCAGCGGGGTACTAAATTTTCTATACGCTACATCTACAACACCTTTGATAAAAACTCCTGCAGACGCGGGCTCTTCGGATATTCAAAAATATCCCGGGGACTTCCCTCTTCCACCAGAAGGCCGTCCGCCATAAATAACACCCTGTTTCCCACTTCTCTGGCAAAGCCCATCTCATGGGTGACCACCACCATGGTCATCCCTTCCCTGGCCAGACCTTTCATCACATCCAGCACCTCTCCTACCATCTCCGGATCAAGGGCAGAAGTGGGCTCATCAAACAACATCACATCCGGCTCCATCGCTAACGCCCTCACAATCGCCACACGCTGTTTCTGTCCGCCGGAAAGCTGAATCGGATAGTCGTTTGCCCGATCCTTAAGGCCCACTCTTTCCAGTAACGTCAGAGCCTTCTCCTCCGCTTCCGCTTTACTGATCTTTTTGACTTTCATCGGCGCAAGCGTCATATTCTCCAGAATCGTCATATGGGGAAACAGATTGAAATGCTGGAATACCATTCCCATCTTCTGACGCAGATGATCGATATTCAGCTTTACCGTCTCGCCCTTTTCATTCGTATATTTTTTCTTTGTGATATCGTATCCCTCAAACAGGATGGAACCGCCTGTGGGTTCCTCCAGAAGATTCAGGCTCCGTAAAAAAGTGGATTTTCCGGAACCGGAAGGACCGATCACCACCACCACATCCCCAAAGTCAATATCCACCGTCACACCGTCAAGGGCCCTGATCTGATCTCCGTGGTAATGTTTTTTCAGATCTTTTACCTGTATCAGACTACCTCTTGTCTCCATGGCTCATTCTCCTTTCAAAGTAAGCGATCAGCTTGGATGTGGGGAAACACAGGCAGAAATAGATCGCCGTTGCCACAAGCAACGGCTCAATGATCACAAACGTCGCTCCCTTCACCGCGTTCACTGCAGACATGATATCCTGCACGCCGATGGTATATGTAATAGCTGACTCCTTGATGATAACAACAAATTCATTTGCGATGGCAGGCAGAATATTTTTCAGCGCCTGGGGCAGAATGATATAGCGCAGATTCTGCGTCCGGGAAAGCCCCAGAGATCTTGCCGCCTCCGTCTGCCCGCCGTCTATGGACTGGATGCCCGCACGGATGATCTCACACAGGTACGCCCCGGAGTTCATGCCAAGGGCTACAACACCGGGAAAGAATCTGCTGAATTTAATAAATCCAAAGACCTGAAAATTTGGCAGCTGGATGATCCCGAACACACCAAAGTAAATGATAAAAATCTGCACAATAACAGGCGTAGAACGCAGAATTTCCACATAGGCCGTGGCTAAAAAATCAAGGGGGTTAAATTTGCTGATCGCCACAAGAACCCCTCTCTCCCTCTGATGTCCTTCTCTGTCTATGCCCAGAAAACGAAATGGTCTGACATTGGACATACGCATCAACGCAAGAACAAGCGCCAGACAAAAGCCAATAACCACCGTAAACAGCGACAATAAAACTGTGACAAGAAGACCCTGCCAGAACAGTTCCGCATAGGGGGCGATCTTTGAAAAATTGGATATCTTGATAAATGAATCCATGAGGGTATTCCTTTCTTTATAACAACAGCCGAAAGTCCTCCCTGTTGCCAGGGAGGAACTGTTCTTTTATTTTCAGATGACTTTATGGGAAATGGTGCAGTTGTTCTTTACTCCTGCATGTTACCCTCGTCGTCCAGCAAGCCTTCGTAGGTATTGCCTGATGCAAGTTCATTTGCTTCCGCCACAAACTTATCCATGGAGCCGTCCTCGATTGCTTTTGCGATCGCTTTATTCACCGCTTCGAGAAGCTCTGCATTGCCTTTGCTTACACCGATGGAAGAGCCTTCCACATCATAAGGAACATCCAGCACAATCTCCAGATCCGGATAGTTTTTCTGATAGCTCTCCGCCACAGCTGTCTCTATATAGGCAGCATCCAGTTTTCCGCTCAGCAGCTCACTGATAATATCAGTCACTTTAGGAAGCGCTACGATATCCGCATCCGGCGAGTTGGTGTTTGCCAGATCCATCTGAATGGAACCGGTCTGCGCGCCGACAGAGATATCGGGATTGTTACATGCTTCAAAACTGTTCAGGGTATCTGCATTCGCCTTTACTGTCACGAGAGACTGACCGCCATAGTAATAAATATCGGAAAAATCCATAGCGTCCTCACGGGTCGGATCCGGTGAAAGACCTGCCATACCGATATCAACGGACTTTGTCTGCACCTCACTCAATACGCCGTCAAAATCCATTGTAACCACTTCCAGTTCCAGTCCCATATCATCTGCTATGTACTGTGCCAGCGCCATATCAAAACCGGCAAGCTCCGGAGTTCCATCTGCTCCAATGGCATAAAACTCATAGGGTGCAAAATCCGGACTGGTAGCCACCGTCAATACCCCTTCTGTCACGGTAAGACCGCTATTACCACTTCCGCCGCAGGCTGTAAGCCCGATCATCATAGCTGCAGCCGTCAATACTGCCAACACTTTCTTTTTCATAATCATTTTCCTCTCTTTCCCATGCATATTTTCTTCTTCCGGAATCGGTATCCCGATACCGACCTCCGTTTTATGCATATTTATGTATAAATATTAGTTTTTAACATCTTTTATACATTATATCCATTTTTTCTGATTTGACAAGAGGGAAAATGAAATTTTATTTTTAAAATTTATTTCCGTTCTTCTTTCAGCCTCCCCGCCAGCATATAAAACATGGCGCCACTGGCCGCATAGCAGATCAGATAAGCCTTGCCCACATTACTTGTCAGAACTGTCATCACCACTCCCAGAAAGGGGATATGGAAAGTAACGACTCCTATCATCGCATCATAAGGGATCTTCTCGATATCTACCTGCGTATTGGCATCCCCCTTCGTGATAAACTGGCCTTCCACGATCCTTTTTTCCACAATTCTATGAATGATCACAGACCCACTGCTCCGGAATGCCGCTACATCGCCTTCTTTTATTTCTTCCGGCAAAGTCTCCTTCACATATACTACGCTGTCCACCGGGATCTCCGGCTCCATGCTGCCGCTCACCACATCATAGATCTGATAGCCGAACAGCTTCGGCAGTGTGACAGGAATACAGAGCAAAATCACACTGAACAGAATCAGCGTGCCCAGAATATTGCACACCGCAGGCAGAATCCCTCCTCCTTTTTTCTTTTCTTCCTTTCTCATCGTTTCCGCCTCTGCCAATTTTAAAGTTCCTCCTCAACAGGCACCAGACGCCCATGCAGCACATATCTGGCATCCGTATAGTCATACTCGCAGGTGGAGAGCATCACATAGCGTCCATCCACGGGCATATCTGCCTCTGTCTCAATATCGAAAGCTGCCGCCACATTTCGGAGATAATCGTCAAATTCCGGACAGGCTCCCGTAAAAATCGTATAACTGTCTGAAACGGCCGGTGTGAGATAGCCGCCAAGCAGCTCCACTCTGTAATTGTGTTCCGGTGTCAGAAGCCACATCTCGGAATGGGAGGCAAAATACGCCGGATCCTCCCAGTCTGAAAGATGTGCAAACATGCTGCCGTTCTTCATATGATGTCCGTAAATGATCGTATTGCTGTCCGCAAAGTGTGGCCTGTTCCCGGCATCCACAAAGATGGCGCCGCCTCTGCTCTCCTGCCCATTGTAACTGTGATGCAGATAATAATCGTTGTCTTCCCCCTGCATCACCGGGTAATTGATATTCGTACCCTCACAGTACAGCCAGCCTGCAACATTTTCGCTTTCTGCGGCAAGCGCCTCAAAATCCACCGCGATGGGGCAGACCTCCGCCTCCCCCTGTCCGGCTATCCGTATATCACTCTCCCCGGCCGGCAATTCCTGTATGTAATATTCTGCCGCTGTCTCATACCGTGCATCTTCCTTCCGGTATTCCAGATAGTAGAGAAGAAGCCTGGCGACGGAAAACAAAAATACGGCCAGAAGCAATACCAGAATAATCGTCCTGATCCCCTTTTTCATAACACGATCCACCTGCCTGCACATTATTTTCCGGATATTTTCATGGTCAATGCAATTCTCTTCTTTGCTGCATCCACGGACAGCACCTGCACATCCACAATATCACCCACACTGACTGCCTCCAGGGGATGTCTGATGAACCGGTCTGTCATCTGGGAGATATGCACCAGCCCGTCCTGATGGACGCCGATATCCACAAATGCCCCAAAATCCACAATATTACGAACCGTCCCTTTTAAGATCATACCAGGCTTTAAGTCTTCCAGATCCATCACATCGCTCCTGAGGATCGGCGCCGGCATATCTTCTCTGGGATCCCTTGCCGGTTTTTCCAGTTCTTTCACAATATCCTGAAGCGTCAGTTCCCCGATTCCCAGCTCCAGCGCCAGTTTCTTTTCGTCTTTTATTTTCCTGGAAAGGCCAGCCGTCTTTTTTCCACCGACATGCGCTTCTTTTTGCAGCATGCGCACATCCTCCATCGTAAGTCCGAGCTTTTCCATCAGCTTTTCCGCCGCCCCATAGGATTCCGGATGAACACTGGTAGCGTCCAACGGATTTTCCCCGTCTGTGATCCGCATGAAACCGGCACACTGTTCAAAGGCCTTCGGTCCCAGCTTCGGTACTTTCAGGAGTTGTTTTCTGGAGACAAATCTGCCGTTTTCTTCCCGGTAGGCCACGACATTTTTGGCCAGTGTTTTGGAGATACCGGAAATATGCTCCAGAAGCGGCGCGGAAGCCGTATTCAGATCAACCCCCACCCTGTTTACCGTGGTCTCCACCACACCTGCCAGCGCCTCCCCAAGCTTTTTCTGATTCATATCATGCTGATATTGCCCTACGCCGATAGCTTTCGGTTCGATCTTTACAAGCTCAGCTAAAGGATCCTGCAGACGTCTTGCAATAGAAGCGGCACTCCTTTGTCCCACATCAAATTCGGGGAACTCCTCGGTGGCAAGCTTGCTGGCGGAATAGACCGAAGCGCCGGCCTCGTTGACGATCACATACTGCACCGGAGTATCCAGCTCTTTTAACAGATCCACAATGATCTGTTCAGACTCTCTGGAAGCTGTTCCATTCCCCACGGAAATCAGAGAAATATGATACTTTCTGATCAGTTTTTTCAGTTCAGCCTTACTCTCCGCCACCTTATTCTGAGGCGCAGTGGGATAGATCACCTTTGTATCGAGCACCTTCCCGGTCTCATCCACCACTGCCAGCTTACAGCCGGTACGAAAGGCCGGATCCCAGCCAAGCACTACCTTTCCTGCGATGGGAGGCTGCATCAGAAGCTGCTCCAGATTCTTTCCAAACACATTGATGGCGCCATCCTCCGCTTTCTCCGTCAGCTCATTCCTGATCTCCCTTTCGATAGCCGGTTCGATCAGGCGGTGATAGCTGTCCTGCGCCACTTCCTTCAAAACAGGTGTGGTATATTCGTTGTCAGACAGGATCGTCATTTTCTCCAGATAACGAAGGATCTCCTCCTCCGGCGCCTTCACTTTCACCGTCAGGATCTTTTCCTTTTCTCCTCTGTTCAGAGCCAGTACTCTATGACCCGCCACCTTTTTCAAAGGCTCTTCATAAGCATAATACATCTCGTACACGCTTTCTGCCTCCCCGTCTTTCGCCTCGCTGACAAGGCTTCCTTCCCGCATGGTCAGGCTGCGGATAAAAGTCCGGTAGTCCGCCTCATCCGAGACAGCTTCCGCCAGAATATCTTTTGCCCCCTGCAAAGCCTCCTCCGCAGACAGCACACCCTTTTCCTCATCAATATATTTTTCCGCTTCCTTCTCTACAGGCATTTTGGTATTCTGCAGTTTAATAAACAGAGCAAGAGGTTCCAGACCCTTTTCTTTTGCAACGCTTGCCCTGGTCTTTCGCTTCGGTCTGTAGGGACGGTATAAATCCTCCACAAGCACCTGCGTTTCCGCCGCCAGAATCTTTTCCCGCAGTTCTTCCGTCAGCATGCCCTGTTCCTCGATGCTGCCAAGCACCTGCTCTTTCTTCTCCTCCAGCGCACGCAGATACCCCAGGCGCTCATACAGATTTCGTAACACTTCATCATTCAGAGAGCCTGTAACTTCCTTTCTGTAACGGGAGATAAACGGAATTGTATTTCCCTCATCGATCAGCTTTACCGCTGCCTCCACCTGCCATTTCTGAACCTGCAGTTCCTTTGCGATCTTTCCATTGATATCCATAAAATTACCTTTCTTTCCTTTTATAACAGTGAAGCATCCTGGCCAGACTGTTACATCTATCTCACTTTCTCTCACATCAGTATAGCATAAATCTGACAAAAGTGGTAAAGTAGATAATAAGATTCATACTTTTTAAAGAGGAGCTGCAGACAATGCCATATCTGACTTATTCACAACTGAAACAATCCGCCAAGATGCGCATAGCCCCCGTTATGGGCAGACTGATGGGGGCATACGCCATTTATGTGGGGCTTTCCTTTGTCATCAGTGAGGCGGCTGCCGTCCCGGCCCTTTTCACAGAATCCATTGCACTCCAGGCATTTTTCTATTTCCTGTTTTCCGTACTCGGAGCTATCCTGACAGGCATAGCAGAAGCCGGCACCCAGTATCTGTATTTGAAACTTTACTGTGGACGCCCTGTGGCTGTGGGCGATATTTTTTATGGTTTTACAAACCAGACAAAGACCTGTATCGGACTTTCCTTTATGAAATCCCTTTTTTATACAGTTCCGCTGATGCCTTCTTATATTTTCTCTCTGCAATTCACACAGGAAATGGAAAAAATGAATTTAGCTATCCTGTCTTCCGGGATGGATCTCTCCACCGCTGCCATGCCGCCTGAAATGATCCGTTCTTTGACACTTATGCTGTTCAGCTTCACGCCTGCGCTGGTCCTCATCACAATCCTCAGTCTGGTATATTCCCAGGCCTATTATCTGATGTGGGATTTTCCTTCCTGTACTGCACCGGAACTGCTCAGAAAAAGCAGGCTCCTGATGCGCGGACACAAGGGAAGGCTTTTCTATATCCAGATATGTTTTATCCCGCTTATCATGCTTGGGGTGATAACCTGCGGAATCGGGATGCTGTGGATCGCCCCTCTGATCTATGCCATAGAGACAGAGTTTTATCTGGATCTGGTGACAAAGCGGAGCGTCCGGAGGTAACAGGCGTCACCACCGCTTTCCCTGCATAATCATGGGTATAAGAAGGCAGTCATGGGCGGCTGCCTTTTCTACTGTTTTTCCATATACTCTACTCCCGCGTATCTTCCCCCTGCGTCACACCGGCATAGGTCCAGTTTTTTCCCATATCCTCCGACTCATACAGTCCATACACCCAGACACCATCCTCATAGTAATCCCCCTCCGGTCCCTGGCTGATCAACATCTTCAGTTTACCATCCTCCTCCCAGACTTTATACGGCATGACAAACGGATTATACAGCGTGCCGTCAGGCAATTCTTTATTTCCGGAAGGCCAGGTGATCTCCTCAAAGGTTCTTCCGCCGTCCCAGGTTCGATACAGTGATCCCAGGCTTCCGCCGTTGTAGGAAAGACAGGAAAAACCTGTCTGTTCATCCTCCAGGAAATCGATCCACATCGCTTCTCCGCCAGAACCAAGATGAGGATTGCGGTTCACCACGGAAATAAGTGCGCCGTTTTTTTCTTCCAGTAATACATAATAGCTGCTGCCCGCTGCCCGGTCAACGCTCACCATACGCAGTTCCGTACCGTCCTTTTTCCGGTAAAAGCAGGCTGTATCATAATTTTTATAGGTCTCCAGCATCTCCTCCTCAGTTCCCATTGCACCTGTTCCACCCTCCACACTCTGCCATATTTCCAGAGAATCCCGTTCTATGGCCAGGTACAGGGCATTGTACAGTTCCGTTCTGTTATAATTATCCAGATATGGTATGAGATCAAAATAACGTCTCTCCTCCCCCTCAAAGTAGCCGATCCGATCAAATCCCACTGTCTTTTGCAGCTGTTCCACCAGGTCACAACAGGCATTGCTGAAAGATTCCGACATCCCGGCCCCTCTGCCATAGTACCCAACAACAGGAATGTAGAATACCTTTCCATTCTCGTCCACATTCTTCTCAAACTCCATGCTCCTGTTATGGTTATGGGAAAATCCCCTTGCCAGATAACCAAAATACGCCTCCTCATAGTCATCCGTCATATAAAGATCATCCTCCACTGAAAACTCAAATCCATCCGCCTGAAAATAATATCTGCCGTTCTCCTCTCTCAAAAAGGAAACCTGGCCATCATAGCGGGCAGTGATCCCGGAAATGATCTCCTCCTCACTGTAGCCGGCAAAGCCGCTTTCCTCATAATATACAAAGATCGTTTCTCCCCGCTCCCGCGCAGAATGCACTTTGTTGTCCGCACCGTTTTGCGGCAGGATCTTCTCATTCTGTTCCTTTTGAGCCATACCAGCCCCATCATTTTCCGCTGCTGTCCCATCCGCTTCTTCCGGCAGGACATCATGCAGGGAAAGGTCGTACAGTGCGATCTCCGCACCCGCCGGGTAAAACCATACCTCCCAGTTTTCCCTACACAGCGCCTCCCCCCGGTTATCAACTGTAAAATCCTGCGTCTTTATCTTCTCCCCGTCTCTCTCTACGATAACCTTCCCCTTTGTCCGGTTCGAGGGATCCATCATGCCGGAGAAGATTCCCATCGGTTCCCCCCGCATCTGAAAAATGACCGCCGTCCGGCCGTCCGGCGATTCCACCCGCTCGATAAAGGTGATCTTATACTCCGTCTCATAACCGTACCATACCTGAAAACTTAAAAATACCATCAGTATAATGCCTGCCAGTGTAATCACATATTTTATATTACTTTTTGCAGTATCTTTCATTTTGGCTCCTGTCTGTTGTATAATGATTTGTCGCAGCACCTGAACTGTTACACGGAAACTACATTTGATTATACCTGACAATTATACCGTTGACAATCTTATCCTCAGAAACTTCATTATCATGCTTATCTGCAATACCCCTTTTTATCCCATCAGAAAACCGCAGCGTCCCGACAGTTTCTGATGGGGACGGATGCGGTTCTCTGTCTGATTTTATTCAGTTTTTTCAGTCATACAGTGATGCTCCAAACTTTACTTTCCGGTATATTTTCTGTCCTGTCACAACAAACAAAGAAACAAAAAGATACAGGCTTGACAGTGCGCCTGCCAGTACCTGCAGTCCGGCTTCCTGTCCGCTCCTTACTTTAAGCCTCTCCGACCGGTCTGTGGATCCATTTCAAATAAGCATTGATAAACGGATCAAGCGCCCCGTCCATCACAGCATCCACATTGCCGGTCTCCTCTTCCGTCCGCAGATCCTTCACCATCTTATAGGGCTGCATCACATAGGAACGGATCTGGTTCCCCCAGCCGATCTCCTTCACTTCGCCGCGGATATCCGAAAGCTTACCTGCATTCTCCTCCTGCTTTAACATATAGAGCTTTGCCTTCAGCATCTGCATCGCCTTATCCTTGTTCTGGAACTGGCTCCGCTCGTTCTGGCAGGTCACAACAATCCCTGTCGGAAAATGCGTAATACGGATCGCCGAGGATGTTTTATTGATATGCTGCCCGCCGGCACCACTGCTTCGGTAGGTATCGATCCTGATCTCGTCGTCCTTTATCTCGATATCCAGGTCTTCCTCAATATCCGGCATCACGTCCAATGATACAAAGGATGTCTGCCGCTTGCCCTGAGCATTAAAAGGAGAGATACGCACCAGGCGGTGCACACCCTTTTCCGATTTCAGATATCCATAAGCGTTTTCCCCGTTGATCTGGAATGTCACGGACTTGATGCCAGCCTCGTCTCCGTCCAGCATATCAAGCGTTTCGATCTGGTAACCTTTCTTTTCAGCCCACCTCGTGTACATACGGTAGAGCATACTGCACCAGTCACAGCTCTCTGTGCCGCCTGCTCCCGCATTCAGCTTCAGGATGGCATTATTTTTATCATACTCACCGTCAAGCAGCGTACTGATCCGCACATTTTCAAAACCGCGGATAAAAGCCTGAAGTTCTTCCTCAATCTCCGGTACCAGTGAGGCATCTTCCTCTTCATAAGCCATCTCGATCAAAGTCAGAATGTCCTCATACTGCCCGGACAGTCCGTTCATCGTATCAACGATATCCTTCAACTGTTTGGACTCAATAACCTTTTTGTTGGAAACATCAGGATCGTCCCAGAAACCTGGGGCCTGCATCTCCATTTCCAGTTCTTCGATTCTCTTCTCCCTGTCAGCGAGGTTAAAGTGAATCCCTCACTTCCGCTAAAGGTGTCTCGTAAGCAAGGAGTTCCTGCTTCATATTATCCAGTTCTACCATTAACAAAATCACCACCTTATTATTTTGTAATTGCGCGGCAGCGAAATAACGCTGCCTGTAATTTGCGCGGCAGATCGCACGGTTTCCCGTACTTCTTATCGCTTACCACAACAATTTTTATATTTCTTCCCTGATCCACACGGGCACGGATCATTGGGATAGACCTTTGCGGATGCCCTCTTCACCGGCATTTTTGCCAGGGAGTCATCCTTGTTTGTGCCCGTCACTTTCGCCACCTGTTCGCGCTCTACTTTTTCTTCCACTTTGACATGCATCAGAAGTCTCACCGTATCTTCCCTGATATTCTGCGTCATCTCGTCAAACATGGAGTAGCCCGCCATTTTATATTCTACTAACGGGTCTCTCTGGCCATAAGCCTGTAATCCTGCACCCTGACGAAGCTGATCCATATCGTCGATATGGCCCATCCACTTTCTGTCGATCACTTTCAGCAGGATCACCCGCTCCAATTCCCTGATCTGTTCCGGATTGGGGAACTCGGCCTCCTTGGCCTCGTAGAGCTTTACCGCTTCACCCTTGAGCTGCTGTTTCAGGTCATTCTTGCCCGGCTTATTCAAACGGTCCGCAGTCACAGATTCAAGCGGTATGATCGGCAACAGCAGGGAGTTTAACTCGTTGAAGTTCCAGTTGTCCACATTATTATCATCGCCGATGGCCATGTCCACACAGTTTTCCGCGATGTCCGTGATCATCTTGTAGATCACATCCCGCATGCTCTCACCGTTTAACACGCGAAGTCTCTCCTCATAGATGATCTCACGCTGCTCATTCATGACCTGATCATACTCCAACAGATTCTTTCTGATACCGAAATTGTTTCCTTCTATCTTCTTCTGGGCGGACTCAATTGCCTTGGTCAGAGAACTGTGCTCGATCTCCTGCCCCTCCGGGATTCCCAGCGCGTTAAACATCGTGATCATTCTCTCCGAACCGAACAGCCGCATCAGATCGTCCTCCAGAGAAATGTAGAATCTGGAAGCGCCCGGATCCCCCTGACGGCCTGACCGGCCACGCAGCTGGTTATCGATACGCCTGGACTCATGGCGTTCCGTGCCGATGATCATCAGGCCCCCCGCCGCCTTGGCCTCCTCGTCCAGCTTGATATCCGTACCACGGCCAGCCATGTTGGTGGCAATAGTCACCGCTCCATGGATTCCGGCATCCGCCACGATCTCCGCCTCCTGCTCATGGAACTTTGCATTCAGCACATTGTGGGGGATCCCACGTTTCCGCAGCAGGTTGCTCAGTTCCTCCGAAGCTTCGATCGTGATAGTGCCCACGAGCACCGGCTGTCCTTTTTTATGGCACTCTTCCACTGCGTCACAGATAGCCCTTAATTTCTCTCTTTTTGTCTTATAGACGCTGTCCTGATGGTCCTTTCTGACCACAGGTTTATTGGTCGGTATCTCAATAACATCCATTCCGTAAATATCCCGGAATTCTTTCTCCTCTGTCAGCGCCGTACCGGTCATACCGGACTTTTTCTCAAATTTATTGAAAAAGTTCTGGAAAGTGATCGTAGCTAACGTCTTGCTCTCCCGCTTAACCTTCACATGTTCTTTTGCTTCAATGGCCTGATGCAGGCCGTCGGAATAACGCCTGCCCGGCATGATACGGCCGGTGAATTCGTCCACAATCAGCACCTGATCATCCTTCACCACATAGTCCTTGTCGCGGAACATCAGATTGTTGGCCCGAAGGGCCAGATCCATATTATGCTGGATTTCCAGGTTTTCGGGATCCGCCAGATTTTCCAGATTGAAGAACTGCTCCACCCGCTTTACGCCGGCCTCCGTCAGCACTACTACCTTATCCTTCTCATTGACGATAAAGTCTCCACTCTCTTCCCGCTGAACGCCCATGATAAAGTCCATCTTGGACATCTCTTCCATATCAGCGCCCCTTTGCATCTGCCTTGCCAGAATATCGCAGGCTTCGTAGAGCTTGGTGGATTTTCCGCTCTGTCCTGAAATGATAAGCGGTGTTCTGGCTTCGTCGATCAGCACCGAATCCACCTCGTCGATGATCGCATAATGAAGGCTTCTCTGCACAAGCTGTTCTTTGTAGATGACCATGTTGTCGCGCAGATAATCAAATCCCAGTTCATTGTTGGTCACATAGGTGATATCGCAGTTATAGGCTTCCCGTCTCTCATCGTTCTTCATCTGATTTAAGACAACGCCCACTGTAAGGCCCAGAAATTCATGTACCTGTCCCATCCACTCTTTGTCACGGTTTGCCAGATAGTCATTTACCGTAACGATATGCACCCCTTTTCCTACCAGTGCATTCAGGTAGGCGGGCAGTGTGGAGACCAGAGTCTTTCCCTCACCGGTACGCATCTCTGCGATACGTCCCTGATGTAAGATAATACCGCCGATCAGCTGCACTCTGTATGGCTCCATATTTAAAACCCGCCTCGCTGCTTCCCGCACCACCGCGAAAGCTTCCGGCAGAATATCATCCAGAGTCTCGCCTTCCTCCAGCCTTTTCTTAAATTCCTTTGTCTTGCCTTTTAACTCCTCATCCTCCATGTCCATCATATCGTTCCGCATGGATTCGATCTTATCTACAATGGGCATAATCCGTTTCAGTTCTCTCTGGCTGTGTGTGCCAAAGACTTTGTTTATTACATTCATGCTTTGCCTCCATTTATCAGACAACTCCCACACACTTTGCGAAAGAGTTTATGCCAATTAAAGTATTATAACAGATAATGGCAGGAGGTTCAACTAAAAAACAGGCAGATATCTTCACCAGGTATCTTCACAGCTTTCCAGATTTTGCATCAGCCGAACATACCAGCGTTCTCTTTATATTGTTTTCTGTACTCTTTTGGTGTCACTCCATAAATACGGCGGAAAGTCTGCGTAAAATGTGACGGATCATTATATCCGGTACATGCAGCAATATCGCTGATATCCATCTGACTGCATTCCAGAAAACTTTTTGCTTTATCCATGCGATAACTTATGAGATATTTCATAAAAGTTTGCCCTGTATAGGATTTAAACATTCTGCTCAGGTAACTGCTGCTCACAAAATATTTTCTCCTGGCCAATTCTTCAAGAGAAATATCATGGGCATAATTGCGTTCCAGATAATCTAACAGGTCTTCCATCATGGAGCGATCTTCACCCTCCGTATTCTTCTGGCACACCTCTTTTACCAACATGTCCACATATTGCCTGACATCCTTTAATTCATAAAATCTATACAGTTCCATTTTAAAATCAAACAATAGATATCCTGCAGATATCCCCTGATCCCGCTCTCCTTCTTTCAGGCATAATACTCTGTTCAACACGAAAAAAATCTGCATCAGAGCCATAAAAAAGCTATAGATGCTCACATCTTCTTTCTCTACTTCTGAAAATATCTCCTGTATCACAATATCTGCCTCTTCACTGTAACCTCTCTGTGCGGCATTGCTGAGTCTTGTCTCCTGCTCTCCGGTAATGATCTTTTGAAAGTTCTCTTTCGCATTGTAGAAAAAAATCTGCCCCGGTTTCAATATTCGCTCATTCATGCTGTAGACACACTCCCTGTATGCCTGCTCCAGTTCCTTTTCCCCACAGTGCCAGCCGCTGAAACTGATCCAGTTTTTATCTCCGGAACCATACGCCATATCCGCCACTGTACTTTTTCCGAAACACTTTGGCAATTCAAATATCTCCTCTGATGGTGCGAGAAAAATACACGATTTCTCCTCCTTTAAAAAATATCCTCTCACATCCCTGAATTTTCCGTATTTGCCAAGCCATTCTTCCACCCATGCCTTACTTTTGATCTTTTCTCTTCCATTTACCAGAACCATACAATAATACTTTTTCGCCTGTTCCCCCGTCCATCCAAACATCTCTCTGCAGAGTTTTGAGTTTTGAAGGATATAAGAAATATCCAGCAGTTCCCAAATCTCCCGCTTCTTTCTCTCTGAACGCTCCCGTATCACATTTTCAATACCCGACCGTAACTCTCTATCATTGACCGGTTTTGTCAGGTATTCTTTCACACCATAGCGAATAGCTGTCCGTGCATACTCAAACTCTGCGTATCCCGTTTCAATCATGATCTCCGTATCCAGCTCATGTTCCCGCACATACTCTGCCAGCTTAAGCCCGTCCATCCCGGGCATCCTGATATCTGTGATGATCAGATCTGTCTGACAGGTTTTCAGCAGTTCCACCACATCCTGCCCGTTCTCACAGTCACCGCATATTTCAATGGGCAGTTCCATCTCCTCCAACATTTTGATCAGTGCCTTCCTTGCAAAATATTCGTCGTCTGCCACGATCACCCTCAACATCTACTCCTCCTCTCCGGACACCGGAAGTATGATCCGTATCTTTGTCCCGCAGCCCTCTCTGCTTTCCAGTATAATGCCATATGGCGGACCATAATAGTTCCTGATACGCATCTGGACATTTCGAATACCTATCCCGTCCCCAACCTCTTCCCGATTCTCCGCTTCTTTCTCCCGCAACATATCCTGAAGACTTTCCAGTTTTTCCGGTGGGATCCCCACGCCGTCATCCTCTATCACTATCTCAGCCTCTTCCTCATCGATCCGTTTTGCGCGTATGAGGATCTTACCCTTCCTACGTTTCCCCGCGATTCCATGATTGATCGCATTCTCCACCAGCGGCTGCATCAGAAACTTCAGGATACGGCAATCTCTCAACGTCTCCTCAATCTCATAGGACACCTCAAATTTTTCCGGAAAACGTATCCGCTGTATCCGAATATAGTTCTGCAGATTGTCCAACTCCTCCTGTAACGATGCTACCTGTCCTCCCTTTACATTATAGAAAAATATACCGGACAGACTTTCCGAAATGTCCGGTATATAGGGAATTTCATGCAGTCTCGCAATCGAACTCATGATATTTAACGTATTATAGAGAAAGTGTGGATTAATCTGGTATTGCAGCATCTGGAGCTCTGTCTTTTTTTTAATCAGCTCATTTTCATATTCTCTGATAATATTCTCATGTATTCGCCCAATCATCGCATTGTATCCCAGCGCGATCTCCCGCACCTCCTTCGGGTATTCTTCCCGGCACTCCAAATACTTAAACTCTTTTCTCTCCTTTGTCGCCGCCTGGCTCATAACATGGGACATCGCCTTGATCGGGGCGCTTATCTGCCTTATCACCAGTGTTCCCACACATATCTGCCCACACAGCAACAAAATAATCCAAAATGCAAGCAGGTATATTCTGCGCATTTCGCCTGAAATAAAAGAGCTGCGCCTGACACACTGAACAAGCCACCAATCTAATGATTCCAGATACTTCACATACACCGCATACGTCTCTCCCCCTATCTCCAGCCTTCCTGTTCCCCCTCCGTTCTCTGCGAACTCTCTGATCTTCTCCTGCTCTTTTGCTCCGATCTCAGTGCCAAGCTCCTGATCGGACGCATAGATCACTCCCTTCCCGTTCAGGATATATTTTGACCAGCCCTCCTGATATTCCAGTGCATCAAAACGTTCCCGCATCGCCCCAAAATTCATATCCACATATACCGTTCCCAGACTTTCTCCCCGCGTGAGTTCATATAGCGGATATTGGAATGTCAAAAGCGAATAGGGGACAAGGTTGATCGTTCCCTCATAAACATCCGTAACGGACATCCCGCTTATGTTGTTCCTGTTTTCGTAAAGAAGATGTTCTTTTGCAAGCGCTACGCTAGTCTCGGAATCCTCCACATAGTTTCCGTAAATGTCTCCTGACGATGTCACTACCGTAATACGCAACACATCGGAATTAGTCGTACACAAAACATCCAGGAGCCTGCCCATATATTGTTCGTCTGCAATTTTGATATCCCGCCCACGGTCTTCACTCCCCATTACAATCCGCTTTACTTCATCATCCGCCAGATGGAGAAAGCGCATTTTATCAATAGCCGCCATCATAAAATCCAGTTCTGCCGCCCACTGTTCATCCTGTCTTTCTATATCTCTTTGACTGTTTTGCTCTGTCTCCCGGATATTTAATATCAGGCAGCCCAGGATAATGATGACGGACACAAACAGGCATCCAAGGAAGCTGACCGTAAGCTGCATTTGAAACGACATTTTTCCCAGCTTTTTCATGCCGGCCCCTCCCATCCCACATCATCCAGTATCTCCTCCTTCCTCATGTTCACCGCCCCGTCCAGCTCTTCCAGAAATTCTCTGATTCCGTATGTTTCATCCTGTCCCAGGATAAGTTTTAACAGTCCCTGATCCCTTACATCGTTAACCCGCTCTGGGACAGTAATCGTTTCCAGTACAAATTCATTTTTTTCGAGCTTGTCCACAAATCTCTTTGCAAAAGACAGGTCAGCGTTTCCACCCCTGATGCAGGAATATCCTCCTGAACTCTCCGTATAGTAATTCATGACATCTTCCGATAACAGATACTCCACAAATTTTGCCGCCTCCTCTGGATATTCGCACGATGCAGACAACGCAATACTTGAATCTAACTTAACATATATATCCGGCTCTTCCCCTTCATCTGCCGGAAAAGGTATGAACATCATATTGATGTCCGGGTTTTGCTTCTTTATCGCAGAGTACGCCCAGTTCCCCTGAAGGAACATATAAGCCTCTCCCTGCGCAAATATGCTGATGGCTTCGTCATAACCCGTCTCCCAGGATCTTTCCTGTCCGAACCTGCGCAGTTCCAGAAATTTTTCAAGAGAGTCCACCATACCTTGATTTTCCTGTAGCGGTATCAGACCTTCTGCTGCCATACAGTATGCATCCCTCCTGCTTCCCCATTCAACCGTATATACGGCATCCCACCCCTGGTGCAGTGTCCATACATCTTTATCCGGAAATATGATTGCCTGTTCCCCGTCTGCCCTGATCTCTTCCAACAGGTTCAGCAGCTCCCCGTAACTCTCCGGTATCGCACTGCCTCTGCCCTCCAGCAAGTCACAGTTCAGAAACAGACCCCGGAAATTCACGGAAAGCGGCAGGATATAAACTTCATCTCCCATCATCAGATATTCCACATAGCCTTCCCCTACCCTGTCCAAAAATCCCGTTTCATCCAAAGGCATAAGATATCCGCCCTCTGCATACTGTCTGATGCTCTCATCGGAAGAACCAATCATCTCAACAATATCGGGAAACTCTCCATTGAGCGCATGCATCTCCAGCTCCACATCCGGATTCGGCACAATAATGGTCTTTACCACAATCTCATCCTGTGATTGATTAAATCTTTCTATGATCGTTTCAAATATATGCGTGGTCTCTCTCTTTCGCAAAAAAAATGACAGCTCAACAGGCTCTTTACCATATATTTTCTTACTGCTTTCTCCTGTGGAAGTCCCGGCTATTGTCCCTCCGATGGCAAGCACTGCTCCCACAAGCACAGCAAACCATTTCCATCTCTTTTTTTTCATTGCTTAATGCCCCCTGCATTTATTATAAAGCCCCATCTTTTATTATTCAAACGCCTTTTCCTTCCATACACAAAGAAGCATCCCCCGGAAAGAGCCACATCAAAACAAATGTGCTCCTTCCGCGAAATGCTTTTGCACTTTTATGTACCGAACCTTTCGTCCCTTACTTCATCAGATCCTGTAATTCCTTATCAAAAGCAACCCTCTCACCACTCTGCGTATCAAAGACCATGGTCGCTTCCTTTTCTGCCGTGTAAGTGCTCCACTGCGGCACATTCTCACCGTTGGGATCACCGTTTCTCGCAAAATTAACCCATGCACTGCACATTTCATCCTGCAGTCTGTACGCTTCTGCCGTATTTCCGTAGGAAGCTCCTACACCAGTCAGATCAAGATTATGGAAGATAAACGGTATCTCCCCGCAATGCCACATGCTTACACCGCCATCCACCGGCGATTCATAGGAGAGCAGGAAAATATAATTATTCTCAGCTCCCGATTCGTTTCTCTTTTCCACAACCTCAAATGCCGCACGCCGCCTGCTGTCATCCACATAATATGCGTTTGCATCCTTTTTCTCCGGCCATGCCCTGCGGAAAGCTTCCAGAACCGCCTCTGCATTTTCACCAAATTTCTCTGTCAGCTTTTCACTGACTTCTTCATCCGTCCAATCGTTCTTATTCACTGCATTCGGATCCACTTCTGCAAAAGAATTCGTCTCCCCAAACACGCTTCCGATCATCAGCGGCACATCTTTCGTCCACTCCTGCAGTCCGCCATCCAGAGGGGCTGCCGGCAGGTAATCTCCATCAATGACCGGCATCCAGCTCCCCCCTGTACCCAGCTCTTCATTCACTCTCTTTTGTGCCTGGGAAGCTGCTTCGTCCAATGTATCATATGGAACCTCCTTCAGTTTTGCCACCTGCGCTTCTGTCAATCCCAGATTCTCCAACGTGTAAGCAGCCACAAGCTGCGCTGCCTCCTGGGACTGATAGGAAGTATTGGTACTCTGAACAACTGCTCTGTCGAAGAGTCCTTCCGCCTCCGGCGTCATCATCATACTGAGTACTTTACGCCCGCCGCCTGACTGTCCGAAAATTGTCACATTTTCCGGATCTCCTCCAAAGTTTGCAATATTTTCCTGCACCCATTTCAAAGAAGCCACCAGATCTGCCGTACCTGCATTTCCCGAGTATTTATATTCTTCCCCATATTCGGAAAGATCAAGATAGCCCAGAACATTCAGTCGATGGTTGACAGTCACCACTACAACATCGCCATATTCACTCAAATTTTTTCCATCGTAAGCCACACCCTCAATAGCCGATCCGTTTGTAAAACCGCCTCCATGGAACCACACCATGACAGGCTTTTTTGCCCCCGGATCCAGACTCTGTGTCCAGATATTCAGATTCTGACAGTTCTCATTCTGTGCCCAGTAACGATGCGGTATCAGATAATCTCCGCCATCCGGGCTTGTCATTTTGGTGATCGGAGCTGTCGGACCATAGACCACGCAATTTAACACATCATCCCAGGCATCCGGCGCTTCGGGCATTTGGAACCGCTCTGCTTTTGCATAAGGTACCCCACGGAATGTGTAAGTACCCTCGTCAATAAACCCACGAACCTTTCCATATGCCGTATCCGCCACACCCTCTGTTTTGCTGAGTATTACGCTTCCGGGCATTTCCGTTTCAGGCTCTGTCTGCTCCTCTGAAAAAGCATCTGCCTTCTGTTCTTCCTCCAAAGGTGTCTCCTCCTCTTTTTCGGTTTCCTGCTCCTGACTCTGCTCCGGCTGACCATCGCCCTCAGTCCCTCCGGAATTCCCACAGCCCGCTGTCAATGACATCGTCAGCACTGCACACATAAGTACTGTAAACAGTTTTTTTCTCATTTTACTTCCTCCCTTCTTTTATTATTTTATCATTGTAAGAGAAAAATCATAAGAAAACTATAATATTTCAGGCTGTAAAACTATCATTTTTTTGATTTTTTACATACAGTCTGAAAATTTGCATCGCTTATTCGATAAATCATTTGTTACAGTACAGATTGCCAGTATGTTTCTTTACTGATATAATATCAACATATATTCTATCATTTCTGCCAGTAAACATGATACGCTTCGCGATACATGCCTGTTTCACCTGACGCTGCTATCGTATCTGATCGGTATGATACCGCGCCTAATGAAGCAGGTGTATGCCATGAATAACTGAACAAAATGGTTTGATAGAAAGCCATGTCCAGGTCAATATACATAAATATACACAGGAAAGGAGCCCTCTATGTGGATCGCCAAAAACTGGAAAGATTATGAAGTCATCGATACCTCTGCAGGAGAAAAACTGGAGCGCTGGGGGAAATATCTGTTAGTCCGTCCGGATCCCCAGGTGATCTGGAATACACCGAAAAACCATCACGGCTGGAAAAAGAAAAACGGCCACTACCACAGAAGTTCAAAAGGAGGCGGCGAATGGGAATTTTTCGGACTGCCGGAAGAATGGACGATCCGCTATAAAAGCCTGACGTTCCATTTAAAACCCTTCAGTTTTAAACACACGGGACTTTTCCCGGAACAGGCTGTCAACTGGGACTGGTTTTCCGAACTGATCCGAAATGCACATCGCCCCATCAGGGTGTTAAATCTTTTTGCCTACACCGGAGGCGCCACGATCGCAGCCGCAAAAGCCGGGGCAAGCGTCACCCATGTGGACGCCTCCAAAGGCATGGTAAACTGGGCAAAAGAAAACGCTGCCTCCTCCGGCCTCGCCAATGCGCCGATTCGATGGCTGGTAGATGACTGTGTAAAATTTGTGGAACGGGAGATCCGCCGCGGCAATCATTATGACGCCGTCATCATGGATCCTCCCTCCTACGGCAGAGGGCCTGGCGGCGAGATCTGGAAAATAGAAGAGAGCATCTTCCCGTTTCTGACACGCATGTCGGAAATCCTGTCGGATGCTCCCCTGTTTGTTCTGCTCAACTCCTATACCACAGGCTTACAGCCCGCTGTACTTTCTTATATGATGAATACGGTTTTTGCTTCCCGGTTCGGCGGTCTTGTGGAGGCCGCAGAGATAGGCCTTCCCGTGACGGAAAGCTCCCTCGTCCTGCCCTGTGGAGCCTCCGGGCGCTGCACATTTCACGGATAAGCCGGTTTTTAAATTATGGCAGGTCTGACCTGCCGCCATGCATTTTCTGGCCCGCGTTTTTATCTGTCTGTCAGAAACTGTCAATAGCAGAGGCAAGCGATGCACCCCACACGATAAATAAGAGCGCGTACAATGCCAGCTTGATCAGACAAATGATCAGATAGGCCTTGCAGAAATTCGATTTGCTCTTTTTCTCTGAACCGCCAAAAGCCCATACCAGCATCAGGATGATACCGATGCACGGTACAAACATGGCAAGTGCCAGAAGACCGGTCCACTCTCCTACACCCACCGGTTCCTCCATCTCTGTGGGTGTAAAACCTGATCCCTGATAGGAAGGCTGATTGTAGTTCGCAAAGGGCTGCCCATAGCCGTTTGCATAGTTATTATTCTGGGGCTGTCCGTAGCCAGCGCCCGGATTCGGCTGTCCGCTGTAGCCCGCTGCCATATTCTGTGTCTGATTATAACCGCCTGGCTGTCCGCCATATTGATCTGCTGCACTTCGGGATTCATTATAACCGCCCGTTCCATTCGGCGAAGGCTGATTGTGTGCGTTCTGGTCATATGCATTCTGCGGCTGTGTCTGATCCTGATAAGGATTTCCGCTGAACTGACCGCTCACTGACACATCTGGTTTCTGTTCATTATTCCAACTATCCATTTTCTGTCTCCTTTGTTTTCAATGGGATCGTTTACAGTATAGCGTATTTTATGTATATTCGTCAATCAATTCCTTTGCAAATCTCTGCACCCGGACAACACCGTCATGGGACTCTTCCTGTCCCCCGGCCGCCCTATGGCTTTACTGGTGTCACCGGCCCATCAGATACCTCACAACCTTTTCGTATCCTGGCAGCAGCTTCGCGAACAGATTGTCCCGCGTATAAACATAAGGCGGTCTGTCCGGGAAATACAGATTCATGCGAATGAGATATGCCATCACCATGAACAGCACGATCCCGCAGGCCGCCCATCCGAAAATCTTCGACCGCCTCCCTCTCACATACCGCTCAAAAGCAAACAATAACGCCCATATCACCCAGAAAACTGCCGCCGGATTTAAGGCCCAGGATCTTGCAAACTGCCCTTTAAGCAGATAGAGCACCGCCCTCGTTATACCGCAGCCGGGACAGGGGAATCCTGTAATCAGCACAGAAGGGCAAAAAGCGTCACACACTGCGTGGACAAGAAAATATAACGCCACCGCCGCCAAAAGTCCGGGACCATATTGTTTCATATCCCTCTTTAACCGCTCAACAATAACGGCCTGCCTGCCGTGTTCTTTTCTCCTGGTTTTCTCTTCCATTCCCATTTTCCATTCCCGGCCGACCTGATATCCGCCATGATCTTCATACAGGAAGCTGTCCTACTAAAATCCCCTGTCAGCTTCCGCTTCTGTTCTCCTGTCCATGGTACGGATTCACGTGTACCATACAGTGCTTCACTGCCGGAAATTCCCGTTCGATCGCCACATGCACGCGCTCCGCTATATCGTGGCTCTCTTCCAGAGATTTTCTTCCGTCTGCTGAAAACTCCACATCCACGTAGATCTTATCTCCGAAAAGTCTGGTTTTCATGTCATCAATATCGATCACACCCTCTTCTCTCCGCACAGCCTCTTTCATCTGCTCCATCAGCTCATCCGGGCAGGATTTATCCACCATCTTATCCATGGCATCCCGAAAAATATCAAACGCCGCCTTTTCTATAAACAGGCAGATCGCCACACTGGCCGCCGTATCAAGTACCGGATAGCCCATTCTTGCACCGAATATACCAACAAACGCGCCCACAGAAGACAGCGCATCGGAACGATGATGCCATGCATCTGCCATTAGCGCCCCGGAATTTATCTTTTTTGCCGCCGCCCTCGTATACCAGTACATCCATTCCTTCACCGCAATGGAAACCACAGCGGCAATCAGGGCAAGCATACCCGGCACTGCCAGCTTTTCATAATTGCCGTCTGCAATCTTCCTGATCCCGCTTATACCGATCCCACCGCCGGTGAGTGCTAGTATCGCTGCCAGCAGAAGAGACGCCATACATTCCATGCGCTCATGCCCATACTGATGATCCGCGTCCGATTTCTTTCCTGACATGGCAACGCCCACGATTACAATGATCGTGCTGAAAACATCCGACGCGGAATGTACCGCGTCGGAGATCATCGCGCCTGAGGAGGACAAAATACCTGCCACCAGCTTTAAAAAAGACAGGATCAGGTTCACCGCTATACTGACTGCCGACACTTTATATGCCAGGTTGTGTTCCCGTTTCATTCTTCCAAATATCCCTCCAGAATAAGTTATTCTTATCAAAATACACTGCTCTTCCCATTCTGTCAAGAGATTAGGGAACATAACTTTAGTTAGCATTTTCTACCTCGGGCAGTTTTATTTCCGTTACCCTTTTCCATTCCTTTGTCCCCTCTACTTTATATACTTCGCTGCGATTTTTCGAGAGAAATCTTGTCAGTTCATAACAGTTGATCCAGATCTCATTGTTGCTCTCTTTCTGGGATTCATCGAACACCAGCTCCAGACCGAAATGCAGGTGCACTGTCTCGATATTATTGACATTCTCCTTTGCACTGTAACCGGTATGCCCCATATAGCCGATCACATCCCCCGCCGAAACGATATCTCCCTCTTTCAGGTTTTCCGCATAGGGGTAGTTCTGCCGCAGATGGGCATAATAATAGTATCGCTTCTTATCAAAGCTGCGGATGCCTATGCGCCAGCCGCCGTACTGGTTCCAGCCCAATGCCTCCACATAGCCGGATTCGGTGGCGATAATTGGTGTACCAATAGGAATAAAAAACAGAATGCTTGAGCATCCTGTGACTGGTAATGCTACCACACTATATCTTTTAGATCGCAATCCTCTTCTCATTCCTTCCGAGCTGGATATAATGCAGATAATACGCCGGCAGGTTATCGCCGAAGGCATTCTGCAGATCAGGGTATCGTGCCCGATATGCTCTCACATTGAATGAATCAATAGCCTGCCTTCCCTCTCTCATGCCGTGTGCGATAAAGTGATTGAACAGTTGCGCCCTGTCATTACCAAATGCGGCTTTCAGATCACTGTATCGGTCACTGTAATATTTTGTTTCAAAGACCGGCGCATAGTCCAGCCCGCCATATATGCAGCTTCCGCTTGCTGGTCCAGCCGGCAGCGTCGTCCCGGCAATTCTTCTTTTGACAGCTTCCCACTTTGTATTATCGACATAGTATGCCGGACACTTTTTTCCAGTTACATCAAAATGTCTGATTACCCTATCGATGGGTATATTGTACTTTTTCATCAGTACCCGCGTCAACAGGATGGCGTTCTCCAGAGTCTTTTCCGTCACATCATACTTTCCGTTCCTGACGACATCGCACAGTTCGATGCTGATGCTGTTTGCATTTGTCGCAATTTTATAGAATTTTGCACCTCCGGTCTTTTTGTAGTCAGAATACCTGCTACCGCCAACCGAATATGCTGTATAATCATCCGGTACAGACACGGTTACGGAATCATCATCCACAAAGTAATGGGCTGATGTCTTTGTGATGTTTTTCCTGAAATAGTTCCCGCTGGCTTCGTCTGTCGCCCCGTCAGATGCTGTGTAATGCCAGATAATATATCTTATCTTTGACACACTCCTGCGGGATCCATAGTTTGATCTGTGGGCGTAGTTTATTTTTGTTTTATATGCCATAATCCCCCTTTCTACTCTCTCTTCTATAACCAATGTAAGGAGAGGGCAACTATTCGCCCCCTCTGTCTTTTGTATCAATAGTTCCCTGTTTCTGCTCTCCCAGCTCCTCAACCTGTGATTTTATATTTCGGGTAAGCTTTTCTAAAAATGCCGGCAGTTCCACTTCCATATCCTTTATGTTCTCCAGAATACTGATGATCTCATTGCAGATGATCCATATGGCAACAATACAAGCCACCAGGAATGTAAACGGAAGTGCTATGCCAATCGTTTCAGAAGCGTATTTCAGCAGCACATCGATGATTGCCCCGACCGCCACCAAAAGCCACATACAGACTTTTTTCATGATACCTCTCATCGATTTGTAGGAGCTGATATTCTCGCCTCTGAATTTACATGCCATCAGGCCTGTCCCATAATCGATCAGATTGCTGAGTACCATCAGCCCTATTGGGACCGCCAGTATGCCCAAGATTGAAGTAAAAAAAGAAGAGACTGCCGTCACAGTCCCTTTTACAATATTTTCATTTTTCATTATAATCCTTCCTTTCTCGTGTTGTCTATTTCCCTGCCTTACACCGCCGATCGGGCGGATCCCTTACAGCACCTATACACTTACTATCCATTATTCCCTGATTCCCCGCTTTCCAGAGCCGCAATTCTTTCCTCTAATGCTGCATATCGTTCATCCGTATACTTCTTTGAATCTAAAAGTGCCTTTTTAGCTGAGATTGCCTGAACAATTATAACTTCCTCATTATTTGTTTCAACACTTGATTTCAGTATCACTCCCTGATTCCCAAATATGTACAGCTGCCCAAACGCCTTTGTGATGCAGTTCATCGTCAGTTCCGGGGCTATCTCAATCATATCGTCCAGGGTTTTATCTGCAATACTTTCGCCCTTTTTGACGATCAACATTTCATGATTGTTTATAAATATCTGACAATTATTAAAATAAACGCCGTCAACAAATGCAAAATTTTTCTCGCTGCTCATCACCATACATTCATCCGAATTTGTGATTTTATATAAGTTATAATAGCTGACGAAATTCATGATATATAACTCATCTTTACATTCAAAAACTTTTGTATTTGCTCTTACTGTTATATTAGTCGTATAATCATTCGTAGTTATTGTGTCCCCACTGATTCTTCTGATGTAATAACTGGATGTCCCCATTCTTGGTTCCTCAACTACAGCAATAATATCTCTCGAATTTTTTGCCATGTTATATTGGAGATAGTTGCTGTCCTGCTCCGATTCCCATTGATCTTCCAGATTTCCGACACAGATATATGTTTTTGATGTAGAAGACTGTATGTTTCCAATTACTATATATTTCCCATTTTTGGGATAGACAAGAAAATATTCTGATGCATTGCCGTTCTTACTCTCAATCTGCTTTTTCTCATACACCGTAAAGTCTGATGTAACAACTATCAGCCCCGACTGTATTTCCCTACTTGTTCCATCACTCAATTCTCTGCTCTCTTTATAGCTTCCTGCGAGAACAAACCTGCTGCCATCCCAATCGATATCATTTAATTTACAATCCTCATATTCCAGCATATACGTCTGCCAGGCCTCACCATCCGTAGTATATACTATGCTTCCGTCAACGGTTATTCCTACCAGATATCCGTTTTTATAAATAGCTTTTACAAAATCTGCAGAAACTCCGGACTGCATCTGTATCCAGTTAAAATCTTCAACTTCCGTTACAATTGCACTTTCTGACAATGTTGTTATATTTGTTTTTCCCAGCATATTTAAGACCTCCTGACAAGTATATTGGCGGTTAATTCATCCATAATATCAATAGAGCTTGTTAGTTCCATATATCCATCATGCGCCACTGGCATGATCAGCGCTTTTGAAGCAAGTTCAAAAGAATATTCATCAAAATAAACGTCACACAGAGAATTGGCTGTAATGGCGTCATTTTCAATCCTGCAAACTTTATTCACAAATTTTATTGGAACATCTCTGATAATGATCTCACGATTTTGTATCTCTTTTGCCAGATTTGTATAGTTGATTATCCGGTCCTCTATCAGATCCAGTCTCTCACTGATCTCCTCCACATCAAAGGCATTTAAAGTCTCCAGGATGTTGTTTTGTTCTGTCATCACAGTATTAAACTGGGCCGCTGTCTTCTCATACTGCCCCATCAGGTCAGCAATCCGCTGGTACTGCGCTATAATCGCCAGAAATACATCATCCGTCGGCTCCGTAGATACGTTCCCGCCGGAAATAGCACCCTCTTTGATATCGATTGTGCATAGCGTGGATGTGACTACAGCGGTATCCTTAATGCCGAACACCCCAATATACATGCGCCCTGCCCGCGCCATCGCCGCCGCAGGAATCATACAAGTATCATCGTTCCCCAGCACTGCGTACTGCACATTTGCTTGGTCCTGGTAGAATACGCCCGTTTTGGTAAATCCATCCCATGATTCATCAAATATGAATTTACAGGAATCAAAATTACTGTCTCCTGAAGCAATGATTTCCTGATTCTGAATAGTCAGGAGCTGTTTCTCCAATAATAATTTTATCTGTGCCATAATACTCCCTTTCTTAAGATATTTTGCACTCCATCAGAAATTTATTCCAGGATACTTTGCATGCGTTGTTGTAAGAATTGTAACATCTCAGAGATGCTCCTATACTTGTAATCTGGCTTACATTTGTCATTTCTGTTCCTTGTATCTCGACGGAAAATTCTTTATTACTATGCTGTGTATTTCCACTGATTCTATATACATCTTTTCTGTATTCTTTTAAGGTTGGAAAATCCGGAAATTCCGCACCAAGTACCAAATAACATTCTCTATAGTTGATTCCATTTGTTGGTGATATATTATACAAAGATGTTTCTGTGATCGTGACTTTTATATTTTTAATATCAGTAATTTTTATTGGTTCCGGCAAAATGTATTTTGTGCCTGCTATTGGACTGCTGCCGTTATTAACAAAATGTATGTATGTCCCCCCAAAGTCTAAATTCACAATATACGGCAAAATTATACCAGAAGATCCTCCGCACTTAAAAGGGATCACTGCATCAGCACCTGTCTCTGCATCCGTCACCACATATCCCGGTTTCCCTTCTGCGTCCTTTCCGAACCTTATGCCGCCATTTACCTGAATTATCTTTTCTGACAGCTCTGCATCCGTCAGTCTTACTTTTCCCAAATCTGCCTGCGCCATGTATTATCCCTCCATTTCGTAGATAAGATGCCCGTTTCCATCAATATAAAAATTATCCGCCTGTGCCTCTGTGTCTGAATTCATCCACAAATGCCCATCTTCCCTGATTTCAAATGCAAACAGTCCTGAACTGCCGGGCGAATCTCCACCACCGGAACTGCCAGGGTTTCCTTTTTCCCCTCTGGGAATCACAAAGTTCAGAACAGCCGCCTGTGTGGTTCCGACATTTTCGACCACCGCCTGTGTCCCCGGCTCCCCTGTTTTCACAATTCCGACCTGCACTGTCGCTGCAGCTCCCGCTTCCCCCTGTGCCTGCTGCCCGGTGTCTTCATCACCTATAAACCAGTTTCCGCTCTCACCGATAATGGGCACCTTCCCATCCACCCCATCACTTCCCTTCAAAGACGAAAGCCATTCTTCCTGCGTACCGATAAACCCGTTATTTACCGCTATCTCAAAGGCAGATAACCCATCTCTTCCATCCGCACCGTCTTTCCCATCTGCACCACTTGGAATCTGCGCCACCGCCTGATCCACAATCCTTTCAACCTCTTCTGTCTTCGAGTAATCTGCAAGAAGTTCTTCCGTCTTTTCCTCCGATATGTAACCTGCATCATTCTCAAAAGAACTGATATTTTTAGGGACTGCTGCCGGCGCAACGATACCACTTTTATCTGACAGTACCCGCCTGCTTGCCCCCAGATAGAATATAGAATTTTGCGGGGCTGCAATACAAATCTGTGCTTTACTGAGCAGATACTTCCCATTTATCCCGTGTGGCCTGCTCACTACCGGCACATACTCACATATATTCAACGCTTCAATATCCGGATCCGTCAGATTTAGATCCACTGCTTTTATCTCATAGGTTTCCTTCAATGTGATAAAAGAACCGTATAGCTTATCCTTTGCCTTTTTCAGCAGATTCTCCGGCAATGTCACATCCGTCCAGACAGATTCATCCTCCGGTGCATAAATGATCCCGTATTCTTCAGCCTTTTCTTCGTTGATAAGATATTTTTTGCCGTCGTTTACAGAAGATATATCGATCTTTATGCCGTCTATCCCCGCTCCAATTGGCCTGATCGCTGTATAAGTCTCCGTTGCATCCCTCTCAGATGACATATCTATCATATTCCTTGCAAACTCTATGCTCTGTTTTGAAACAGTATCATAATCCGAAAGCCAGTCAATATAATCTCCATCCTTTTCATACCGTATCCTGATATGCCCGCCCAGAGAAGATTTAAAACACTTATCCTTCAGGGCATTCCAGGAATTCAGAACACTTTCACTGCTTCGGACAATATAATCGTTGTTGTCGACCACCGTTATGATTCCTACCTTGAACTGCTGCCAATCCATCACCTGTGCATTATGGTTTTCAATAATCATCCTGAACAGTTCCACCGGACTTCCGGAAAAGGAAAAGGGCTCTATATAAGAATCGTTCAAAAAGGTCAGTTTCCCTTCCGCTTCCACAGCTTTTCCGTTGTAAAAATCCTTCTTATCCGAGATTACCCTTCCCCTGAACAGGGTCATACCATCCCTGACCACAGACAGGAGTGGATACAGCTTCTTTATTGTATGGTAATTCAGGTTGTCCTCATAGATTTTAAAAGAAAGGCGCCCCGCCCCGTTATCCTCAAGGGTCAGCTTAGGATCCACTAATTTCAAATAGGGGTTCCGTGGGTGATAGATCTGCCGTTCTCCATTTTTTATGATAATCATATCAGTTCTCCCTCTCTGTATTCCAGTCTGATAGTTCCCCGCCCTGATACTTTCAGCCTGTTCATTCCGTTCTGGAAAGTAATTTCCGGTATTTCGTACACTCCGGTTTCCAGAGAAAATCTGATGCCTTCATAGCTGACAGCAATACTGCCCTTAACCGTTATAACCGGCATGACCGGCATTCTTTTACTGAACAGAATAATTTCTTTCGCTCCGTTTATTTCCTCCTCATGAACCAGCAATTTTTTCATCTTATAGGGTTTTACTTTTGCTTTCATACACAATTCATAGATATTTCCAGTCTGCTTTTCACTGGTAACGGATACCCTTCCCTCATAATAAAATTCCGGTTCTCTATCCAGAACAATCTTCATACGGTTCCCGTGCAGATCATTTTTCATTTGTTCTTTTTTATCCGGATCAAACAAAGTAAATTTGAAATCAATTTCTCCGTCCTCGAATACCACACCGCCTACCGCTTCCGTCAGATCAATAGATGAATTTCCGCCTGCTATGTCCACATAATTCTCTTTGACCGACGGCGGTGTTATCCGGGCATAATTCATAACGGCTCCGTAATCATCCTTTGAGCGTTTATCACCAAATGCCGCTCCATACACTGTCAATTCCTCCTTCCCCGCAAGTGATTCTCCCATGCAAGTTTCTCACTCATAGGCTCCGCCAGTTCTCCCACCAGTGCGCCGGTCTCCAGAACAATCTGCCTTTTTGCCAGTTCCGGAAGGTATGCTGCCAGCAGATCATACAGCTGATTTAACAGTTCATACATCCGGCTGTTATTTTCCGCCACTGCTGCAGATATCATATTCATCAAAGTCTGCGTGCCGCTCACCACTTCACTCCCGGCTTCTCCGCCTGCCATGACCTGCCCTGCCCGGTTGATGCCAAAGGCAGTCGGCCTGTCCATAATCAGAGGATTATCCATAGCCTTCTGATACCAGTCCACATCAAACTTCGGCAACCCCGGCAGGCCTATCTTTTCTGCAAGGCTCCCCAGCATGCCACTGGAATCCCATTTGATATTAAAATGGGGTAGTTTGATATCCGGAAGCTTCCACTCAAAATCGAAAAAGCTTTTAATATCAGATACTATCTTAGATACCGCATCTCTTGCACTTCCAAACACGGAACCTATCTTATCCGCCACACTCCCAAAACGTTCTGCTATTACAGATCCCATCTCCTGGAATCCGGCTATGGCGTCGGTTTTCAGCTTCCGAACCGCTTCAAGCCCCTTTTCACGAATCTCCTGAAATCCGAATATGCCGCTCTTGCTCACACTTCCCAGAACATCCTTTGCAGCGCTTCCAAATTCCTGAAACTTACTGACAGCGCCCTCTCTGAAACTCTCTATCTTTTCGACCGCGGCATTTTTAAATTCTCCAATCTTTTCACCAGCTTTTTCCTTTAACCGGGTTGCCTCATCAACAATCTTCTCTCTGGCCGAGGTAAATTTAACAGACCATTTTTCTTTCAGGTCACGAAACTTCTCCTCTCCATCTTCTTTCAGTTTCTGGAATCCGTCTGTAATACGTTCCTTCATCTCATCGACTTTTTCAGAGGCGTTATTTTTCATTTCCTCAATTTTCGAAACAGTACTTTCTTTCAGTCTGTTTATCTTTTCTTCTGCCCCATCTTTCAGTTCCGTGAATCTTTTTACAGCATTATCCTTCATCTCTGTCACTTTGCTGACCACTCTTTCTTTTAGCTCCCCAGCCTTTTCTTTGATCGTGTCCCAGTTTTTATACAGAGTAACGCCTATTGCAACAAGAGCCGCTATGCCCGCTATAACAAGCGCTACAGGCGCGCTGATAGAACTGATCACTGGTATCAGAGTAGTAATGCCTCCGATCAGTTTGCTGCCGATGCTGATCACGGATCCTACTCCTGTCGCTATCTTTCCTACAAAAACAAGTACTGGCCCAGCCGCCGCCAATACTGCTGCCACCGTTATAATCATTTTTTTCGTGCCGTCATCCAATCCCGATATCCAGTCGCATAGTTTAGAGAGCCATTCCACCCCCTGTTTCAGGTAAGGCATGATCAGTGTTACGAACTGGATCGCCAGCCCCTCCAACTGTGATTTGAGTAATGTCAGCTGACCGGATAAATTATCGTTCATCATGTCTGCCATTTCTTTTGCGGAACCGCTGCTGTTATTGATAGCCAGACTTAATTTATCGTAATCCGCCGAAGTTGCGTTCAAAATCGCCAAAAGGCCTTTTTTTGCCTCCTCGCCAGCAACCGTGGATGCTATCTCTGCTTTCTGCTCTGTAGTCAGCCCCTTCGTTGCCTCCCGGAGTTCCGCCATCACATCCCCAAAATCTCTTGCTGTCCCATCTGCATTATAAAATTCCACTCCCAGTTCATTGATACACTCCGTGGCGCCGCTGGTATTTGTTGCAAGTCTCGATATGATGGCATTTAAGGATGTACCCGCCATACTGCCTTTAATGCCACTGTTCGCCATAAGGCCAATAGCAATAGCTGTATCCTCCATGCTGTAGCCCATGGTCCCGGCCATGGCTCCTGCATATTTAAAAGTTTCCCCCATCAATTCCACATTAGTATTTGCGTTAGAGGAAGCTGCTGCCATGACATCTGCAAGCCGTCCGGCATCACCTGCACTGTATCCCATAGCTGTAAGTGCATCCGTCACAATATCAGAAGTAGTCCCCAGATCAGCACCTGAAGCCGCCGCCAGATTGAGTACTCCATCCAGACCGTCCAGCATATCCCCTGTCTTCCAACCCGCCATCGCCATGTATTTCAGGGCTTCCGCCGATTCCGAAGCGGAGAATTTAGTGGTTTCTCCCATCTCTTTTGCCTTATTCTCCAAAGCGATAAGATCGTCCCCTGTTGCACCGGAGATGGCCCCCACTTCCGACATTGCAGATTCAAAATCCGCTGTGGCCTGAATAGCCTTTGTTCCAATCAACGTAATCGGCGTCGTAAGGCCAAAGCTCATTTTTGCCCCCAATTTTGTTGTCTTTTCTCCAATGTCCGTAAATTTATCCGATAAATTTTCTGAAAAAGACTTTGCTTTGTCCGTTGTCTCATCGATCGCACTGTTCGCTTCCGAGTTTTTCACGGCGATGGTTCCAAACAATTTAAATAATTCCATGTAAAGGAGCTCCCCCTTCCTTGCAAACAAAGAAAGAGCTGCTTTTCCTTCAGCTCTCTCCTTATTCCGGGGATATCCTGTCCAATATCCCCTTCGCCTGCTGCCTTACGGCCTCAATCTGCCGGTTCGTCATAGCATATGATGCCTGCTTTTTCCCCTGTAGCAGTTCATTTTTCCAGTCGCAGTACGTTTTATCCGTCATACTCAGGATATACGCAATCCACAGCCTGTCATCCTCTGTTTTCCGGTACTCTTCCTCTTTACGCTGCCGATCCGCCTCGAGCACACCGGCAACAAATTCTCCAAATCTTCCCTGCTCCATGTAGGCATTCATAAACCTGCCCGGATCCGCATACCTGGAATGAAGCAGGTCCATAAATGCAAACTCTCCTACGAAAGAAATCTGGAGAGCACCCTGAAAAAACTCGTATTTCTCGCTTCTGAAAAGGTGTCTATGATCATCAGAGGCAGAGTTCCAAATTCCATCTCCTTCATTTCCTCCACTGGAATGCCGGATATATCTGACCATAATCCATAAATCTCATCTTCCATCTTTTCCATATTTCTGATCAGAATATCCGCGATATTCAGGGATACCTCCATACCGATCTGCTCTAATACCTTTTTCTCGGATGCCGCCTGAATAAAAGCATCTTTACAGTCGCTGATGCCGATTTTTTTCAATATTCTCAGCAGCGGAAACAGATCCCCGTCCTTCAAATGCCGCAATGTATACGGTCGGGTGATTGGCTCTTTTTCTTCTGTCTCCATTTCTATCCCGGGATCTTCCCGCATCAATTTTTCCATCTCTTCTTTTCCCATAAATCCGCACCGTTACCCTTCCACAATTATTAAGATCTTTTTTTCCGTTGCTTTTTTCTTCGCCTTATCCGGATAGAACAGATAAACCGGCAGCGTATCATACACACCGCTCTCAAAATCTGCGGTAGCTTTAAACACCGTTTTTACAACAGATGTTTCTTTATTCTTATTGTCCATCTCAAGCCCGGAGGAACAGATCGCATTTTCCAGAATTGCAATAACCTCTGTGCCGTCTGTCATCGTGCCGACGTAGGCAATATTATCCAAGTAATCCGATAATTCGATCAGCGATTTAGTCTGTATCTGTTTATAGCCGGGAATCATACTGTCAACCTCTTTTCCTACGATAGAACGCTTAAAGGAATCTAATGTATGCTGGGCAAGGTTTACTTCCAGCGTCGCTGATTCCCCGGTCTTCTGGTTGAGCCCCTTGATCTCCACTACTGCACCATCCACCTCGATCGGCGTGATCTCCGGCACGATGGACAGTTTATTCCCGCCGCTGGTGGCCCCCAGCACGTTTTCCTCTGAATCATCCCACGCCCCGACTACATAGTCGCCGACTGTCGGCTCAAAACCCTCTTCCAGGCCAATGAAAGAAGCTTTTGATTTTACCTGACTTAATTTAATATTTTCCGCCTCTGTCTGTTCATCTGCCTCGATCTTTCTGTACAGGTACTTAAAATTCTTAAACACTACGCCTGCCCCCAGCAAAAAATCATTGGGAGTATTACTGTTAATTCCTGATTTTCTCATGTTTCCACCTTCCATTCTTTCACTTTTAAATTGATCTGCATCCTTTTCAGTTCCTCATCCTCCACCAGAACCGGGAAACTGTTTTCATAAAATACTGCTGCCACCGCGCCGGATTCCGTTTTTCTCCTTCTCCCATCAATGACCGGAAAGTACTTTCTGATTCTCTCTTTCACACACTCCAATGCGCCCCATGTTTCACGTGAGAATCCGGTAAGGATAAATATACTGGTTTCCTCACCGGATTCACCTTCCGGTTCCAGTTCCTGGTACTCGCCGATAAAATAGGTGGCCGGAAGCGTTTCCCCTGAATCCGACACATATTCCATAAAGCCATATTTCAATTCCATCTCGTCCATGGCTTTTTTTATGAGGTTTAACGCATCACTGCTCATTCCGCCTCCAGCCTTTCTTTTAAAACCTGTTCTGCCCGTTTCGTAATTCGCCCTTTCAGGGAAGTGAACGCCTTGAAAAGAGGCCTTCTCGGCCGTTTTCCTTTCGTATAATGCCAATTTCCCTTCTCGTCCATATACCGCCAGCCGCCCTTGCGGCCGTCCCCGTTCAGGGCATACTCTCCGGTACCAAATTCTTCCCAAATGGCATTCTCATAGTTTGATCCCACATATCCTGTCAGCTCTACCTCATCGACAGCGTAGCTATAAGATCCTTTTGTCTGCCCGGTCTTTACCTTGGCATTCTGCTTCGTCTGTTTTTCCAGAAGCCCGCAAGCCTCATGGAGAAACACGATGGCTGCACTGCCTATGGCATCCTTTACTTTTACCCTGTTATCCTCAAACTCTACAGCCATTTCACCTGCCTCCTGTATATTTCAGATAAATCTCCAGATGCTCATGCATCCCCATTGGATCATCATACAGCATCACTTCATAAATCTCCCCGTCCACTGTCATTCGGCTGTTTTCAGGTGTGATCCTTATCTCCGGTTTTCCATTCTCCTGATATTTCAACTCTCTGTAATCAGTCATAAAAATATGGGTGGATTCCTGGATCTTTGCGTTATAACTTAGATGCTTTGCATCACCGTCTGACAGATCCAGCCAGCCTTTGATATCCTTTACTGCATCCGCATACTCTGTATTACGTGCGCCGATATCATCCTGTACCACCCGTTTCACCTGAATGACAGCGTCTTTATTCCCACCGATATTTCCCATCAGAACCTCGGCTTGACATAGGGCTTCAGAAAGCCAAGCAGGGAAACCGGATATCCCATCACCTGGTTTTCTGAATCCTGTTCATAGTAAGTAACGCTGTGTCTCGATAATGTCTCCGATTTTATTCCTACTTTGGCGCGGTTCTTTACTTCCCATATCATCAGATCAATTACGCCCTTCTGCACATCCACAGGATACACTACTTTTGTGAGCATATTGTAAGGTGTATCATACAACTCCCCCTCTACCCGGATTTTATTCTCTGATATCTCCGTAATCTCATATAAGCCATCATTTACTCCCGACTGTGAGATCTGAACCGTATCTCCGGTTTTAAAATAAGGGCAGCTCCCATGTATTGCCCCCGCAATGGCGGGCGCTGTCAGCCTCATGCGGCGGTTTTGGAAGTTATTATTGGTATAAGACCTGACAACACCTTCTACCGCCCTTAAACGGACGTTCAGCGCTTCTTTTTCCATCTCCTTGAATTCATCCATTGCAAGCAGATTTTCCACATTCACAATCATTCGGAACACCGCCTCTCCATTACTGTTTGATTACTTCATATCCTTCATGTTCCATAAACCACTGTGCCATTCTCTCCGAATGAACCTCTGCCTTCCCATTGGCAAACTGTACACCTCCCGCTCCGATCCCGCAGAAACCAGGATTATTCTTTACCCTTACTTTCCAGGCAGTCACCCTTTTTTTCGCAGTCTTCCTGCTTTCCACCGCTTTTTCGGCATCTTCTCCTGCATTTGCAGCAGTTCCTTCCACATTCACTGTATTCTTCTCCATATTTGCAATCTTTTCTTGCCTATCCATATCAATCTCCTTTTCTGCTACAATAAGGGCGTCCGCCGGACGCCCTACAGTTTACGCCGATATTTTAATATTCCTGAGCACTCCCGCATGCTGTGTATTCTTCAGCACTGTCGCCGTGATCATCTCCACTTCCGCATCTTTTACCGGCCCCGGTTTGGAAAAATCGGGTAAATACTTTTCCACAACAGAAGAACCATTTAAGCTGATTCCATGAAAACCGTCATTGACATCGAATTTCACCGCATAGATATCAGTCAATCCCGTTGTCTCCGTTTCTGCTTTGTTGATCTTCCGGGAAATGCCTTTCTTTACCACTGCATTTGCAGTTGCCACAGCACTCTCCCCGGTTCCTGTAACAGTATAATGATTCTGCAGATCCATAAAGCGCACGCCGTCAAGGGATACTGCCTTTTTACCGAAAGATTCTTCCGTCTCCGTCTTATACCCCAGCACCCGTGCCACCGTCTGAATTTTCGCGATTGTCGCTGTATTCATCAGCAGGGCATCCGCCTGTGTTTCCTTCACAAGCAGCATCAATGCTTCATAGAACTCATCCGCATTGCTTTTCAGACTTGTGATCGTCGATAAGTCGATGGCCTTATCTGTGCCATACTCTGTAGTTGTCCCGGCCAGCATAGAATCTAACCCCTCAAACTCCGGTCCATCGGTGGATGCCGAAGTCACCGCATCCCCGTTGATCAGCGTATAATGGAACAGGCTCACCACCGCCTTGATATGCTCCTCGATCTGATAGGCCAGATTATCCCAGCGCCCTGCTACCTTATTTAACACCCTGTCGATCTGGAGCGCGCCGCCCATGATTGTGAGGGCAGCTTCACAATCCTGTTTCGTTGCTGTACTCGCTGTATAGGTACCGTACAGTTTCCTGAACTGCGCCGCTGCGGGCAGGACTTTTCTCATGTATTTGTACTTCATCGTAGACCCGCCACCCACTGCACTCACACAGTCATCAAAGGGCAGTACCGCCAGTATATCCGACTGCCTGAGAAATACATCGACGATCTTATCGAATACCTTATCGTCCATTCCTTTCTTGATTTCTTCCAGTGTCATTACTGCCATAATATTACCTTTTTAACCTTTCTTTACTCTTTTCCTTCAAACTCCATTCTCAGAGCTTCCGCCAGATCTTTCGGTTCTCCTGTACGATCGCCTCCAGAAGACGGAAGCCTGTTCTCCTCCACCTTTCTGGTTTCCGAGGATGTAAACTGATCCGGGTACTGCGTTTTCAGCGCCGCAAGCTTATCTTCCATACCTTTCACCTTCCCGGCATCATCCAGGGAAAGCTCTCCTTTTTCTTTCAGCTTAAAGGTGATATAATCCACATCCTTGCAGTCTGCCTCTAAAAGTGCTATCTTCACCGCCGAATCCAGCTTTTCCTGTTTGAGCTGTCCCTGCAGCGTATTGATGGTCGTCTCATATTCCGTGATCTTCCCCTGCAGTTTCTCATCGCCTCCAGTGTTCTTCTTGAGCTCCGAGATCAGCTCCTGCGCCGTTTTCAACTGTTCTGCAATAGATCCGTTGTCTGTCTCCAACGCAGTATATTTCTCTTTGGAGATATAATTTCCTTCCGACAGATCAGCATACCTTATATGCTTCAGTTTATCCGGCTCCTTCGCGTTCGCCGCATCAATTGCCGCCTTTACCTGTGCATACAGCTCCTTTTCCAGTAATTCCTCTAACTTCATGTTTTCTCCTTCCTGCATTTCGTTTTATGCGGTTTCTCCCGCGATGCAGCGCCTGTTTTATTCTCTGTGCGCAAGAGATATTGCGGCTGCAGTTTTAACGCCGTGAAGCCGGTTTCGGGCATATAAAAAAGACAGCCGTTTTGACTGTCTCTTCTATCTTAGTTATTTTCTTTTTCTCTTAACGTCCTATCCGATGCATTTTCGCAAGCATGCTGCCCGGCTCCGGAATGAATTCTTTATACTCTCCATCTTCATCCTCATACTTGATCCCGTTTGCACATTCATCCTTCTCCTCATATGGAATCTCTATCAATGGTTTTCCATCTGGAAACGCATCACAGTAAATCATGTCGTTCCACTCATTACCATCATCTTCATGCCTATGTATACAAAAATCACATTTTGGCAATTTTAAACTCATCTTCTATACCTCGCAAAATAGGACTCTACTATTACTTTTACTATCGGCGGAACATCCTCTCCGTTTCTCACTCTCACAAATGCTTCTGCCAAAGCTTCATTTCCCGATTGACTTTCATCAGCATAACCAGAAATTCCCTTCAAAGCATCATATAATTGCTCTACCTGACGATCCTTCGCAATATATTCAAGGTCACTCTTACAATCCTGATACAGCATGACATGTGCCATTTCATGGGCAAGATAGTCTTCAAGTGACTTTCCTGCGAAACGCCCCATTACATACCTTAGCGGGATCTGTTTCACTATTTTATTAAAATCTGCATCTTGATTTACTACCATTTCCATCACACCATCATGATACCCAGTAATAAATATATCATTCTTTCCCGCTTTTTCAACAAAGATGGCATTCAACCGGATATCATATTCTGATTTCAACTTTAACAATGCAGTTTCCAGTTCATCCTTAATCTTTGGCGTAAAACCGTTGATTTTATACACGTCATCCGGGAACTGTATTTTCATCAGATGAGTTTTTGCTTTTTCCTTAAACTCATTATACGTCTTTGCCTTTACCCTGACAAGCCTGTCTTTTTCGCCGTCCCATTTTGTATAATACTTTTCCTCACTCAGTTCCCACTTCCCCGTTTGTACCAGGCAGCACCGGCAGTTGCAGTCTTCCGACGGATCTCCAAAACCGCCCGGAAACATCGCTTTCTTCCCGGCCACCTCAAATGGTTCCTCTATCTCCCTCACCTGCCCATCCAGTTCCCTGTGATGTGGCCTGGTCAGGTTATCCATTGTCGAATCCCACTGTTTTAAGACATCGGCCCCCCGGCTTTTCGCCCTCTGCTGGCAGTGCAGAGTAGCTTCCTGCTGTATTCTGTGGCCTTCCGTCCGGGCGATCCCTATAGCACGGTTAAAGGCCTTCATATAAGGACTTCTCATACCAAATGCAATGTTCTTTGCAATCATATTCCAGGAAGACCCATTTGCTATCCCTCTGGAAAGTTCTGAACGGATAGAATCTTTCAACTGGTTTACATCCTCGCCCATGCGTTGATACAAGCCTTTGGAAATTTTAGAATCTACCTGTATCGCCATTGCGGCCTCTTCCTGATTGATCGGAAAGAGTAACGGAATCCCCTGTCCCTGCAGATCGTACATCGTCCCGAAAAAGCCATTCTCGTAGCATTCCGTCAGATAATCGGCCACTGTCTCAAAAGATTCTGTATTCAGCTTATTCAATATACCACCAATCTGTTTTTTCAGCGCCTGCTGGTACTGTTTCTGCCAGATAATAGACTTTAAATTCTCCATGTCAGTCCTTGCTGACAGGTCGCTGATCTTCGCCGCACAGTCTCGCGAAGCCCTGGCATATATCTTTTTTAAGAGGCTGATAATCTCCGCTTCCCGTTCCAGAAACATTTTCTGCACTTCAAGCTGTCTTTTGTTCATACATCAGCACCGTCCTCTTCGTCATGCACTACGGCATCTAGCAGTCCTACGGCATCCTGTGTACTGCCTTCCCGTTCTGGCAGTTTATCTTTTATTTCCTCATAGTCAATATCCAGTATATTGCAGATTGCCTCAATAACAGTTTCATCATCCAGCATGTTCGCTGCTGCCAGAATGTTGTTGATCTGCTGCCCCTGTCTCTGCGCATCCGTCAGCTGAATCTGTGCATTATCCTGGGCATTTGTGATAATCTCACGCTGGAATTTAATATAAACATTCTTCAGCTGATAATCTGTACCGTTAGCTTTATTGATCTCATCCAGAACCACCTTTATGATATTTCTCAGGAATTTTTTCAGGCGCATTTCCAGTTTATTACATTTCAAATCCAACAGTGCGTATCTGCTCTTTATCACTACATTGGTGATATTTCCATCTCCCAGTTGCGCAGAATTAAAACCCATTCCAAACCGATAGATATTTTTTTCATCCAGTTCCAGTTTCACTTTTCGGGCCTCATACGGAATATCCACCGTTTTGATATCCAATTTCCCATCCGGAGATGTTCCAATGTGTTTCTTTGTCTTAATATTCTGCATCAGTTCATCCAAATCAGCACCCTGGAAACCGGAAACCACGTATATCGCATCCGTAAAATCCTGCAGATTGTTGGAAAGGCTGCAGGCCATCAGATCATAATCATCGATCAGATCCTTGACCGGTTTTAATCCACTGAACTGTTTTGCACCGTTATCTATACGGAAAAACGGAATAAAATGAAAAGAAGAGCCAAACCGCTCTCCCTTCTCGTTCTTTGTTATTATATGTGGCCTGGGATTTAATGGTGCTTTGTCATCAGCCATTATCTCCCCATCACCTTCCTGAACATAATACCATGTTTCTCTCTCATCCCATACCTGGATCCTCTTTATTACTTTTTTCTCTTTTTCAATATGATCCACATACCAGTAGATCACATGTTCTTCCTGATCCTCCGTATCCTTTGCCGCCACTTCGACTACTCCCATGGAATCTGCATGCTGGAATCCAATCCTGTTATCAGCAGTATAATAAGCATACAGGTAGTCAAATCCTTTTGTAATACATCCCGTGAGTGCCTCATATACTTCTGACCAGAAACTGTCATCAAAATAAGTGTCCATCATACTCTGCAGATCCGGATCATCGGATCGAATAAAGTTTCCATCGCCTGAGAGCATATACTGGACTTCCTGATCTACCAGTTCCATGAAAAAGGGATGGGATATCCTCACATTGCTTCTCGTCGTATCTTCTTTCAGTTTTCCATCAGCATCCACATAAAAAACTCTTGTTCCTGCGATCTTATGTTCGCCTTCATAATACTTTAACCCCTGTCTTGCCATCCTCTTTTTATGGGATCCAGCATCCACTTCCATGAAATGTTTAATTTCATACATTTTTAACATATCAGATCCTTCCTAATACAACCATGTATCCGGTTCATAAAACGCAAGGGAAAGAGAATCCGCTGTGTCCGGCGATTCCAGTCCCCGTTTTTTCATCTCTTCTTTCGATTCCAGCTGTATTTTTCCTTTTGATGTCATGTGGTATTTCCGCACACTCAATTGTTTTATCATCTCTTCATCATAGGGAATTTCTATCTGGACATCCTGTTTCCCCTGCATATTGTTGGAAAAGTTGCTTTCCAGCAGTTCCTTGATATTTCCCCATATCTGGGATCCCAAGTTAAAGTAGTAGCCGTCTGTCGCGGAATCCCCGTTATTTACCGGAATCACTGTATAGGGTAGCTTCTCTTCTCGAATCACCTCATTTAGCCGATCCGTCACACCACCGCCCACGCCGGAATCGTCCACCTTGATCATACACTTCCTGATATGCGGGTAGCACTTCATGTAATCTTTACAACACCTTATCACATTTCCGGCCGTCTCCATTGTGTCCCTTTTGTTGTACTTCCTGAACTCATATACTTTCGCACTGATCCGCGGGGTAATAACTGTCTTGTCATCGCCAAATCTCGCCACGTCCACACCGATATGTAACATATTGGAAGCCTCAATATCAGACTGCCTGATCTTATTTTCTTTGGAACAGGCAAGCTCTACCGTTTCTAAAGAAATAAAAGAATCCAGCGCCCCTTTCGGAAACTGCCCGTCAATACGCACCCGGCATACATCGGAATCCTTTCCATACTTTGATTCCAGCATCGTTATATTGTCTTTGGATGTGCGCCCGCTGTTGCGGCTGCTTACCGTATGCGTCCGGTATTTATCCCGATCCTTATTGAAAGCGTCATAAAATACGCCTTCGATCCTGTTCGGATTTCCCATCAGGAGCAGTTTGTTATCCCAGCCCGTCAGTGTGCCCAGCAGAGCTTCCATGATGGGATCCGTGACACCTGCTGCCTCATCCACGACGATCATCATGTGATCCTCGTGGAAGCCCTGCATGCTTTCCGGTTTTGTTGCAGTCTTTGCTATAGCAAACCATCTTTCGGAATCGCCCTCAACATATACCTTCGTTTTTGTCCAGACAAGCAGTTCCTGAATCATTGAACTATCAAGCCACTTCTTTATCTCCGCCCAGAGCACGTTATAAAGCTGCTGCATTGTCGGTGCCGTTGCAATGATCTTTGAATAGGGCCTGCAGATCAAAAACCATATGATAAGGCCGGCTTCCAGTGCCGTCTTGCCGACACCCTGACCGGACTTTACAGCGACTTTCGGATAAGCCGCGACATCCGCCACGACTTCATTCTGCCAGTCGTCACATTTCATATTCAACAGGTCTTCCAGGAATGCAGCCGGATCGTCATAATATACTTCAATCGCGCTCATCAGCTCTTCCATCTGCTTTCTCCTTCCGCCGCTTTGCTATTTCTATGACCGCTTCTTTCCAGTTTTTTGCCTGTTCTTTTGCATCCGTTTTAGTCGCTCCTTCCAGTTCCAGATAATCTTTTACTGTATTTTTGAGCGTGCTGATCGCTGTGCTCTGGGCTTTTAAGAAATTCGCCTGCTTATCCCATGCCTGTTGCACTTCCCAGGATTCCCCAAGTACATTGCCCTTCTTCTCTTCCACCTTTTCAATCGTCTTGTCCTCTTTATCCCTTACATACATGATCTGCTGCGATCGGATAATCGCTGCATATTGGATCTGTATCTCATGCCAGACTATCTCCAACGGACTATCCGGCATTTCTTCGATAATAGAAAAAGTCTCCTCCGGTAGATACTTCCGAAAGAGACCATGTTTTTCTGCATTGCTATTTTTCTTCGGTGCGCCGTGGCCGGCAGCATTTTTGTTGCCTGGTTGGGCACCTTTTTGTTTGGTAATGTTACTATTCTCGTTTGGTAACGTTACTTTATCCCATTTATCCTGATTCTTCCACTTCCTTACCTGTTCTTCCGATACCTGCAGCTCCTCTGCAATGCTTTTCAGCAGGCGGCTTTTCCCGCTTTCCAGCCAAAGCTGCCTTGCTTTGTCTCTGCCGGGGCTCCTTGGTCTTGCCATGCTCGCCGCCTCCTATTCGTTTGTTTTGAAAAAAGAGACAACCGAAGCTCTCTCTCATCTTATATATATCTTTTTAAGCCGATACCATCCAATTAAAAAATATTAGAAAATCATTTAGACATTTTTATTATAGTACATGCATATAACAAAATAGAGCGGACAATCTACCAATAATTAGAAAGGAGGTAAAGTCTTATGATAAATATTGCGGGCTTATTAGCAATATGTTCGCTGCTCACGAACATATTTGCTTTGATTCTTTCATATCTCACCTATAAAGAATCAAAAAATTACACAATCTTTATATCGCAACCCCTATTTATGTATGAGATATATGTCACATCTATTCATTTTGATGATATGTGTGTCACTCATACAATCCTTATTGTACATTACATATCATAAATCTTATACACGCCCGAATCTTAAATCTGTCGAGAAATGAATCCATATAATTGGGTTCATTTCTTTTTTTACAGACTATGTTACATACCCACTTTTTATGCCAAATTTTAAGAAATTCTAAAAACTGCATAGCTTGTCCACTTATTATATTCTATTCATGAAATTAAATAAAAATTACATTTATTTTGCGACAATCTTTTTATACATAGAAAATACCCAGCCACAATTCTGACTAGGTATTTTTTAAAATGTATTGGAGGAAAAAGTTTTTCAGATACCATCTTCATTTTACATTTTATTGCATTGGAACCGGAAAAAACGGAAAAAACGGAAATTTTTTAATTTTTTAAAAATTTTTCAAATTCTTTTCGCACACTCTCTCCTGATACATTTCTTCCAATCCTTTTTGCAACCTGCTCCCATGTGTTCTGATCAAAAAATTTATATCTTATAATCCGCTGCATCCGCACCGGTATCGTCAGCATCCACTCTTCTACCTGCACCTTGATCTGCTTTGCATTTGCCTTTCTCTGTTTCAGCAACTCCTCTTCATGCTGCAGATGATCATCATCTTTTACAGAAAATGCAGATCCCTGGATCTTGAAACTTTGTTCTGTATATGGAAATTCATGCATGGATCCTTTTACCTTCTCCTGGATGATCGTTTTCTTTTTCTGATTCAGTCTAAAAATATCTTTCTCTGTTTCTTTTACAAGTTCGCATGCATCTATGTAATCCGACAATAACCGTTTATCCAAATTCTCCCTGTCTCCTTTCCGGACGGCAGCACTGGCCGCCCTTCTTTATTTCCGTGATATATACTCCGCCAAAATCAGGCGCTGGTGCTTTTTCTTTCCCAGTCCATTTCCCGCAGTTTCCTCTGATGGATCCCAAAAATATCTTCCAGCGTGTCCCAGATGTAAAAGTCACCGGTACGCTCCCCGGCTTCTATCTTTGCATAGTATTGATGGCTTATTCCGATCAGATCCGCAGTCTTCTGCTGTGTCATGCCTGCTGCCATTCTGGCTTCTTTCAATGCTTTTCTCATTTTCTACCTCTTTTTGATAAATTCCCTTTCTTCCGGATCCCATACAAAGCCGATTTCCATTTTATCCTTATATCTTTTCAGGGCCATAGAGATTGATGTTGGAGTCACCCCCATTTCATCCGCTATTTTTTTCTGAGACCAACCCGCTTTATAGAGAGCTGTTATCTTTCCGTAATCGACTTTGTTTCTCTTTTTTACAGGTTTCTTTTCAGGTTTTTGGCTGGAATCCTCTGCTGCCATTTGCTGCACCGTTTCCACTTCTCTGTCCAGCTTCTCTATGATATAACCCAATGCCTCCATGATCGCCATCATGGCTGACAGCCCTGTATCTTCTCTGTCGGTCATCCTGTATTTTGCCTTGTCCAGCATTTTTATTATTTTATTCTTTTCCATGGCCGCCTCCATATCAATTTTCCGGCTTCCCGCACCGCTCAAATTCTATTACCCATACCCATGGATTGGCATCCCATCCATATTGATCGATCTCTGACTTTTTCACTGTAGAATCCCAGATATCTATAAAACCTTTCCTCGCCTGCTGGCAGACATTCTCCGGATCGTTGTATGCTTCCGGTCTGATCACTACTCCTTCCGCAAGAAAATCACCTGTATTCATATCCTGCAGACGTTCCACCCTTACGTCCGTCACTTCAAGCCATATTCTGGCTGCCTGCTTCGGCATGTGAATCGATGGTTTCCATGGCATTCGATCTTTATATCCACCATCCGGATCAACCCAATAATTAAACGGCATATCGTCATCTGCATAGTACACATAACGCCCGGTATCTTCTATGATATGGTCAGAATCGTCTATGTCATACACATAATTCCATGTTTCCCGAACATATAAAGTATCGCCCGGACGATATGGCGCATAATGTTCGATATAATACCCATAGCGCATCCACAAAGGAAGTATGCTGTAATCTTTGATATGTCCCTCGGCATCTCCATTATCCACACTGGGATTTACCCATAATCCTTTTCCCTGACAGTAACCCTTTTCCTTCGCTGTTTTCCTGCCCTTAGGCATAATCACTCGCCTTGTAACCGTTTTCCGGCCGTTCAGTATCGCCTGGACCATATCTGTATTAAATAATATTGGTAATACTCTGCTCATCTGATCCTCTACCTCCTCCATTCTTCCGCCAGAATTTCAAACTGCACACTATCATGAAGCTTCCCGTCCATCAGTTTAGCGATCTGCCTTTGGTACGCACATTCCCGCCCGCCATGCTTTTTTATAAAATTGCGGTATCCTCTGACAGCAGGATTGTCAGCAAACGCAAACCATGAAACCCTGTTCATGTGATAAATCTCAAAAAGGTTGCATACCACTTCATATACATCTTTTGCAAATATTGCATTTCCCCTGTCGTAGCTGATAATGCCAAAACGGTCAGCATTCATCGCCTGCCAGTCAACTGCATAGGTTATGTATCCAATAACATTATCGTTTTTATCAACAGATACGAATTGGTGGCAGTTATAATTATCTTCATTGATAACAATCTGACAGTTTCCTGTCCCGCCTTCCCAGAAGATATTTTCGGGCTTGTACCATGCCTTTATGTTTTCCTCCTGCAGTTTTTCTGCATATAATTGTGCCGGTTTTATCATTCTCTCTTACCTCTTTCTGCCTTATGTTACTGATAAATCTATTGCAATTAAAATCCGCCATGATATAATAATTGATATGGAAGCATAGCTCAGCTGGGATGAGCGCTCGCCTGACTAGCGGGAGGTCAAGGGTTCGAGCCCCTTTGCTTCCATTTTTTGTACTATTTTTTCCCTCACCTCATTCCGGACACACTCCCCAGATATTTTATAACCGCTTTCATTCCTATCCTCCTCTTCTTTCGGGCACCGGCATCCCTGTTTTTTTCCATGACTGGTACCTCTCATATTGCTCAAAATTTGGCGTTGTTTTGATAATCCTTCTATTTCCACACCATCTTTGCATATGTTGACATATTTTGAAGTCTTGAAGCTGCTCTCTGGTATAGATCTCCTCCACTCCTTTCAGCCAATGTCCTTTTTGATCCACAAATTTCTGCTTATCATATATCATTACAAACGGCATATATCCCATTGCCCTCAAGGTATAAATTCTGTATAGATCCTCAAAGTGTGTACTCCAATGGTTAACCAACACATACACACCCACATCTCTTGTCTTTTTCAGGCCACTTTCTGCAAATTCCCGAAATTTCTCTACCAGGTTTTCCCTTGGATCATCCCATGCGAAATGATAATCTTTCACCCGGATTTCCCGCAGCGCCTCTATTACCTCATCATTCAGAAACCTCACATCCATCCCGCCATTAAATTCCACACACGCCCCTGATTTTGATAGCTGATCCAGAAGGTTGATCCGATCTTTGCAGGCCAAAATATTCTGATCATACAAAATGATGTTTTTCTGGCCTCTCCAAAATTCCGATAGATCTGCAGCCTTCACCGATACCCGGCCATCCTTCTCAGGCGTTATGCAGAAAGAGCTATGATTGCACCGCGGGCATCCTCTTGTGAGCCATCCATATGCTGTATCTTTTGTAAACTCAGGATATAGGGAATAATCCGGGTATATATGCTCTATCTCATCCGGCAGCGTATTCTTCAGATCGTACCCGCTCCCGCCCCTTCTCACATCCCTGCACCTCAGCTCTCCCTCTGGTTCTTTTGATTCCGTGAAGATCTTGCTCATATAGATCCGGTCATATTCCCGGCTTTCTATCTTTCCTCCATCCTGCTGCCACTGCACAAATTCCACGGAATCACCCGCCTTTTTGTGAAATGCAGATATTTTCATAAGTGCCAGATTGGGGAAATTATGATCATCTACTCCGATCAGCCCAACTCTCATCTTTATCACTCCTATGCAAATTTGATCTGATCTCCGCTCATATCCAACCGCATGGCCGGTTGCCTGCTGCCCACTTTCAGATACCCGCAGTTTGCCTCCACCAATTTCTGGGCCATGATCGGCACCACGCTATTCCCAATCCTGGCCACTTGCTCCTTTATTGGATATGGCTTGTAATTTATATCCCGGTCAATTATGTAGTCAGCGGGAAATCCCTGCATGATCTTCAGCTCCTCCGGCTTCAGCATCCTGAGAAAAATATCTCTCAGCTCATACTTTTCTCCCTTAATATCCATCACGGCGCTCACAAGCCCAAATCTGTCTTTTGTCGTGATAGTTCCCAGAGGATCCACTGCCTTCTGCCCGCATCCGGTACCGTAATACTTGATGAAAAATGCAGAGACTAACCCAAAATGCCCCGGTGAGGTTGTAATGGTGTGGATCGGCTCCTCGCACCCCTGGCCGATCCCGGTCTTGTAATACTTTGTTACAAATGCCACCACAAGCCCATATCTATTGCTTGTATCAATGGTTTTTACCGGCTCTCTGAGGCTCTGGCCCCGTGCATCCCCCTCCTTCTGCTCTCCGTGATACTGGATCAGGAAGGCATATTCCTCATCATTCTTCACAACATAAGGATCCGGGTTATTCACCACATACTTCACCATACCATTGGCTATCCGTTTCATGGTTGCCTCCGCCAGAGGCTTCTTGCGGTCAAATATGGATCTTCCCAGATCCGACCAATCAATATACTTCCCGCACTCCTCCCAGGGCAGGAGGCCGCCTGCTGCCGCCTTGCTGTGAGTAGGTACCGGCCATATTATTGGCCGTCCATCCTTCCTGAAAATGGCATACCACCGCTTTCTAGTTGTCGGCGCTCCATAATCTGCCGCCACAAACTCCCGGCTGTCAAACTGATACCCCAGGCCCTTCATGGCGTTTATGAATTTGTTGTAATCTTCCCCTTCCCGGCTCCTGATCGGGTGCCCGCATTCATCAAGCGGCCCCCACTTCTGGATCTCCTCCACGTTCTCCATGATGATTACATCCGGCAGGATCGCCTTTGCGTGTTTGTATACTGCCCACGGCAGGATCCTGAGGCCCTTTTTTCTCGGCTGTGATCCTTTTGCCTTGCTGTGGCTTGTGCAATCCGGGCTTGCCCACATCAGCGCCACATGGCGGCCTTTTATGTACTTTTTCAGATCCACCTCAAAAATATCCTCTGTGAGATGAATGGCCCCTGGATGGTTTACGGTGTGCATCCTGATTGCCTCAGGATCGTGATTGATCGCAATATCCACCGATCTGCCCAGGGCCATCTCTATCCCGACGCTGGCCCCGCCGCCACCGGCGAAGGCATCCACTATCAGATTATCTTTCATCGCTCATCCCCCCAGTAAATCAAATAATGACATCTGTACAGGTGGTACATCTTCCCATTCCACTCCGATATAATCAAGCACCCTGCCCCAGCCATATTTTTCACCCGTTCCTGGATCCATGCAGCATCTGTACATCCAGAATTCCCATTCCTTCGGATTATCTTCCCGCAGACGGTCAAATCTATGCGGTCTTTTTTCCAGATGGATCCCGAACCCGCACATGCTGCAGCCTGTCCGCTGTGCCCTGGTTGTGTAAAGGCTGCCGTTCTCATGACGTTCTACCCCTCCGTAAATAGCCGGCACAATCGTATCTAACGGCTCATAAGGAATAAGTTTCCCCATTTTATCCCGGCTGTACGGCTGCTGATAATACAGCTTTTCAAACAGATCTACATGATCCTGATACCACCTGTCCATTTCCAAAACCAGCGTTAAGATATCCTGACGCATAAATATGGCAAACGGTGCGGAACGTGTCACGGTTTTCCCGTAATAATTACAGCCATGCTCCACTAATGATTCTTCCCGCTGTCCTCCCTCGCTGGCCATCATGCCTAGATACGGATAACTGTTATGAGACTTTGCCCAGTCATCACAGGGTTTCTCTTTCAGCCAGTAACAGCAGTCATTCGATACCAGAAAATCCGGCTTCCGGTAATTCACTCCCTCGTTTTCGTTCTCATATCCCCCAAACAGGAAAAGCCATTTTTGCGGAAGCTTCATTCTGCTGTTTTTTGCAAAATGACCCTGTTCCCCGCATTCTCCTGTTATAATGGCATGCCGTACTGTTTTATTATCTTCCGTCGGATGCTGCAGCAGATCTATCTTTCCTGCAATACGTTTCGAGATAACCGGAAAGCCCTTTTCATTGATAACTTCCACCTTTGTTTTATAGGATTTTACGATTTCTATTCCCAGCGCTTTATGTACTTTCTGTATGCTCTTATCTTCCACAGCAGAAACTGATATTCCCGGAACATCAATTCCTATACTCTTTAACCAGATATACAGTGTAATGCTGTCCAGTCCTCCCACAGATACATGCGCGCCACATCCCCTCCTTTTCATTTCTTATAATCTCTCGGAATCTTTAAGCCAATAAACACAAGGCTTTCAGATGCCTTTTTTATTAAAATCCCCCACTTTTTTTGCCAAAAGCACTTGACAAATATATCGAAAAATGCGGCGCTTCGCGCCTGTTAATTAACAAGTATCGTCCGTTTGCGGCGACAATCTTTTTTCGATATGGAGGCGATTTTATGTTACCTGTAAACTGTGGCAGTCATGCCGACTACCAAAACTTTGTTGTTGAAAATCTTCGTAAATATTATCCGAATCCTGATTCCATTTCCCATGACACATGGGACATTATTGATCGTTTTTGGAATCTTGATCTTTCCTACACTGACGAAATGATGCGAAGCAAATAT
>CAJTPM010000002.1 GCA_910578085.1 uncultured Lachnospiraceae bacterium
TTATATCAGCAGCCTTTGTGAAGACATCGAACTGTTCAGCCGGGCAGTACGGGGACACTGGGCAGTGGAAAGTATGCACTGGCATCTGGATGTGACATTTAAAGAGGATGCAAATACCACACTGGATAAAACAGCAGCGCAGAACCAGAACATCATCCGAAAATGGTGTCTGAGCATGTTGAAACTAATAGAGATAAGGGGAACGAAGATGTCACTAAGAAGGAAGCGATTTAACATAAGCTTTGCACCGGCACAGTTTATCGAAGAACTGATGAAAATTTAAAAATCCGCAATTTAGGATTTGAGTGGGAGTAAACATTCATGCGTTTGTCGTGAGGAATTTTGAATTTGCATGGCGGAACGGAAAAAAGTATGGTAAGATAAAGTGTATGTAAAAAATTGGCAGTGGATGGTTTAATAGACGGGGGTTACAGATGAAAAAACGGGGAAAATATATTCTTGCTTTAGATCAGGGGACGACAAGCTCCCGCTGCATTTTATTTGACAGAAGCGGTAATATCTGCAGTATGGCCCAGAGGGAGTTTATACAGTATTACCCGAAACCGGGATGGGTGGAGCATGATCCGATGGAGATCTGGTCTTCCCAGCTGGCGGTAGCGACGGAGGCCATGGCGAGACTGGGAGCAAAGGCTGCGGATATTGAGGCTATCGGAATCACGAACCAGCGTGAGACGACGATCGTCTGGGATAAGGAGACGGGGCAGCCTGTCTATCCCGCCATTGTCTGGCAGTGCCGCCGGACGGCAGATCGGATCAGTGAACTGGTAAAGGAAGGGTGCAATGGGGCTGTGCGGGAAAAGACGGGGCTCATACCGGATGCCTATTTTTCTGCCAGCAAAATAGAGTGGATTCTGAATCATGTGGAAGGAGCCAGGGAAAGGGCGGAGGCGGGGAAACTGTTATTTGGAACCGTGGATACCTGGCTGATCTGGAATCTGACAAAGGGAAGTGTTCATGTGACAGACTATACCAATGCTTCCCGCACAATGTTACTGAATATCCATACGCTTACCTGGGATGAAGAACTGCTTATGCTGTTCCATATTCCGAAAAGCATGCTGCCGGAAGTGAAGCCTTCCAGCTGTGTTTACGGCTGTACGGACGAGCATCTGATGGGAGAGAAGATCCCCATCACAGGAGCGGCAGGGGATCAGCAGGCGGCTTTATTCGGACAGTGCTGTTTTGAGGAAGGGGATGTGAAAAATACCTACGGTACAGGCAGCTTTATCCTGATGAATACCGGGAAAAAGCCGATCCTTTCGAAAAACGGGTTGCTTACAACGATTGCGGCCGGCACCGGGAAGGACGTGGAATATGCGCTGGAGGGCAGCGTTTTTGTGGCGGGGGCCCTGATTCAGTGGCTGCGGGATGAACTGCGCCTGTTCAGGACCGCGGCGGACTCGGAAAGTTATGCAAAGAAAGTGGAGGATACGGCGGGAATGTATATTGTGCCCGCTTTCACAGGGCTGGGCGCGCCCTACTGGAACGCCTATGCAAGAGGTACGGTGGTGGGACTCACCAGGGGCTGTGGGAAAGAGCATTTTATCCGGGCCGCCCTTGAGGCTATCGCTTATCAGTCGACGGATGTGATGCATGCCATGGAGGAGGACGCAGGCGTGAAATTAAAGAGCCTGAAGGTGGACGGCGGCGCCAGCGCCAACGATTTTCTGATGGGATTTCAGGCGGATATTTTAGATACGGAAGTGGTGCGGCCGAAATGCATCGAGACCACGGCGCTGGGAGCGGCCTATCTGGCGGGACTTGCTACGGGCTATTGGAAAGATAAGGCGGAGATCAGAGAGAACTGGCAGCAGGGGATGTGTTTTGCGCCGTCCATGGATGAAGAAAAGAGGAGAAGCCTGCTGAAAGGATGGAAGAAGGCGGTGGCGTGCGCCTTGTTCCAGGCGGAAGAAGAGTAGAGGGGTTGTATTGTATTATGGGTATCTACCGGACGCCGGGATGAAACATAAAAAGAGAAAGAAAGGAATATAATAAAATGCTGGTACAGAAATATAAGGATATGCTGGGAAATAAATCGGTGATCAGGACGCTCTCGGAGTTTGCGACGGCGAGGGGGAAGGAGATCGGTTATGAGAATGTGTTTGACTATAGTCTGGGGAACCCTTCTGTTCCCGTTCCGCAGGAATTTACGGATACGATGATCCGGCTGCTGCAGGAAAAGGATTCTGTGGAGCTGCACGGCTACAGCCCCAGTCTCGGAATATATTCTGTGAGAGAGAAAATTGCGGCGTCTCTTCAGAGACGGTTTGGAGTGCCCTATAAGGCGGAGCACATTTTTCCCACTTCCGGCGCAGCAGGAGCCATCGCCCACGCGGTGCGGTGCGTATCGGAACCGGGGGATGAAATACTGACATTTGCCCCGTATTTTCCGGAATATGGCCCTTACATCAATCTGACCGGTGCGAAGCTAAAGGTGGTTCCTGCGGACACGGAGAACTTTCAGATCAATTTTGAGGCCTTTGAAAAGATGCTGTCAGAGAAGGTGGCGGCAGTGCTCATCAATACGCCGAACAATCCTTCCGGTGCAGTGTATTCCACGGAAACCGTCAGAAAGCTTTCTGAAATTTTGGAGGTAAAATCGAAACAGTATGACCATAAGATCTATCTGATCTCAGATGAGCCCTACCGTGAGATCCTTTTTGAAGGAGCGGACGCTCCTTATGTGGCAAAGTATTATGCGGATACTTTAACCTGTTATTCGTTCTCAAAATCCCTGTCCCTGCCCGGGGAACGTATCGGCTATGTGGCGGTAAACCCGGCCTGTGAGGACGCAGAGACGCTGATACAGATGTGCGGCCAGATCTCCAGGGGCATCGGCCATAACTGTCCCTCTTCGATCATGCAGCTCGCGGCGGCGGAGACCATCGATCTGACCTCGGATCTCTCCGTCTATGAGACAAACATGAATATCCTGTACAGGGAGCTGAAAGCCCTGGGCTTCACCTGCACAAAACCCGGCGGAACATTCTACATCTTCCCGAAAGCCCTGGAAGACGACGCGGTGGCCTTTTGCAACAAAGCATTAAAATATGACCTGATCCTGGTTCCCAGCGACAGTTTCGGCTGTCCCGGTTTCTTCCGCATGGCCTATTGTATCGACACGGAGAAAGTAGAACGATCCCTGCCGGCACTGCGAAGATTCGTGGAACAGGAATATAAATAATCATCCGGATGTGAAAGGAGCAACAAATATGTCAGATATTTTAAAAGCCATTCTCTTCGGCATCGTAGAAGGCATCACCGAGTGGCTTCCCATCAGCAGCACCGGTCATATGATTCTGGTGGAAGAGTTTGTGAAAATGCACGTATCCGAAGAATTCTGGAGCCTGTTTTTAGTGGTGATTCAGCTGGGCGCCATTATGGCGGTGGTGATTCTTTTCTGGAATAAAATCTGGCCTTTTGGCAGAAAGAAAAAGAACTGCAGATTTTATGTGAAAACGGATATCATCATGCTGTGGCTTAAGATACTAGCAGCCTGCATTCCGGCGGCTATTGTGGGCGTGCTGTTCGATGATAAGCTGGACGAACTTTTTTACCATCCTTGGTGTGTGGCTATCGCGCTGATCGTGTTCGGCATCGCTTTTATTATCATAGAAAACAGAAATAAGAATATAGCGCCAAAGATCACTGCCTTAAAGGAGATCACGTTTCAGACGGCGGCGCTGATCGGTATATTTCAGCTGATCGCGGCGGTTTTTCCGGGGACTTCCCGCTCGGGGGCGACGATCGTGGGAGCCCTTTTGATCGGCGTTTCGAGAACTGTGGCGGCGGAATTTACATTTTTCCTTGCGATTCCCGTGATGTTTGGGGCGAGCCTTTTAAAGGTTCTGAAGTTCGGGCTTGCGTTTACGGGAACAGAGCTGGTTTTGCTGGCTGTGGGAATGGTTGTGGCATTTCTGGTTTCGATGCTGGTGATCCGTTTTCTGATGGGTTATATCAGAAAACATGACTTTAAGGCCTTCGGATATTACAGAATTGCCCTCGGAGCCGTAGTTTTACTGTACTTTGCGTTAAAATAAAGTTGACAAATAGTAATTGCGGGTATAGAATCGGGATGGTGTAAAAATTTTGAAGGCGGATTGTGGCTGTGCGCTGCTTGCACAGACCGCTATGATATAAAAGGAAGCGGCGCAGGAATGAGGTAAATTATGGAAGGGACCAAGAAGACGACAGCGGCGAAGAAGACAGCATTGAAAGAGACAGCAAAAGATACGGTAAAGAAAGTGGAGAAGGCGGCAGAGCCTGTTGCAAAGAAGGTGGAAAAGGCAGTTGAACCTGTTGCGAAAAAGGTGGAAGAGGCAGCGGTGCCTGCGGCAAAGGCAGTAAAGAAAGAGACTGCAAAGGCAGCGGCTAAAGCGAAAACGGTTGTGAAAAAGACTGCAGCCAAGGCGGCGACTTCAGCCAGGGCGGCAAAGAAAGAGGTTGAGGCAACTGTCAGCGTACAGTTCTCCGGCAAATCCTATACAACACAGGAACTGGTTGCGATCGCGAAAGATGTATGGAAATACGATCTGAAGCAGAAAGTTTCTGATCTCAAGAGCGTGGAACTTTATGTGAAGCCCGAGGAGAACCAGGCTTACTATGTAATCAACGGCGAACATACAGGAAGCTTCTTTATCTAGAAAGCAAAAGGCAATATATTTTTGCGGCAGAACAGAATAAGATACGAGATAAAACCGGAGAGGACAAAAGACAGTTCTTTCCGGTTTTTCATTGCGCAGGCAGTACGGTGAGCAGTGGGGAAAACCGTTCCCTGCCTGAATTTAAGAGATTTTCGGGTAATTCCTGGTTCGGGCAATCAGGGGAGAGAAATAATTGCCCGAAAAATGAAAGCATGCTACAATGGAACATAAGCAGCTTTTGAGAGAATTTGCAGGCGCAGAAAGCGGTCGGAAAAAGAAAACGCAGGGCGCTCTTAACGGATGATCTGAAGGCGATGAACGCCTATATGAACAGGGTAGCACTGGTGACATTCAGCTTTTCTGATACCGGAAAGGAACCGCTCGGGGCGGCATTTGCGCAGATTGAAGACAGGAAGTACGAGGCAACGCTTGCAGGAAGAGGAATTCCCACGGAACGGATCAGAAAGTACGGGTTTGCTTTCTGAGGGAAGAAGGCACTGATCAGACGGGGATGACAGGTTTTCCGGTGAACAAAATACCAAAAATCAGGAAAGGAGTTAAAAGTGAGCTTATATCGCATTATGTTGGTGGACGATGAGGAGGAAGTGCGTGGGGCCATGATCCGCCAGATGGACTGGGAAAAACTGGGATTTACTGTGGTGGGAGATGCCGAAAACGGTCAGGATGCGCTGGAAAAGTTAGAGCAGCTTGAGCCGGACGTCATTATGACGGATATCCGCATGCCCTATATGGATGGGCTTTCGTTAGTGGCAAGAATCCGGGAAAAGTATCCTTTTATGAAGATTCTCATATTTTCCGGCTATGATGATTTTGAATATGCAAAGCAGGCGATCAAGTTTCGGGTGACGGAGTATATTCTGAAACCGGTCAACGGAGAGGAGCTGGCGGAGATCTTAAAAAGGGTGAAGGACTCTCTGGATGAGGAAATTGAACAGCGGCGCAATATCCATATCCTGCAGGAGCGCTATGAGAACAGTCTGCCGGTGCTACGGGAGCTGTTTTTGAATGACCTGGTGAGTCAGACTGCGGAGGTGACGGATGCCGAGTTCAGGCTCAGAGAGTATGGTATTGATATTCTGGACGCCCGGAAATGGCTGGCGGCTGTCATTCATGTGGAACGTCTGGAACAGACCGGAGAACAGGAGTTCTCCGGTCATCAGGAGCTGATCCCGATCTCTGTGCGGGCTCTGGTGGAAGATCATCTGAAGCCTTACTGCCGGTTTGCCGCCTTTAATTCTGCGGAAGGGATCACTGTGATCGCGGCGCTTGACGGATACAATTCGGAGACCGGGCTGATCGATCAGCTGCATGATATCTGCAAGGAGAGCAGACGTATTCTCGGAATCGCCATTACGATCGGCGTGGGGTACAGCTGCGACAGGTTTCAGGAGATCGGGCATTCCTGTCAGACGGCGGTGGATGCGTTGGGATACCGGGCTATTGTGGGGAGCGGCAGAACCATTTATATCAATGACGTGGAGCCTGTAAACCGCGGGAAACTGCAGTTTGAGGCGAAGGAAGAGACGGAGCTGACGGCAGCCATCAAATTCGGAAGCAGGGAGCAGATCGGCAGTATGTTTGAGGAACTGGCCGCCCGCATGGATGACGTCAAAGTCCACGCCAACCAGTACCAGGTCTATATGCTGACGATCGTGAACTGCCTGATCAGACTGATGCAGCAGTATGATCTGGAGATGGCGGAGATGTTTGAGTCGGAGGAGCACTATGCGGATATCATGAAGCGGGTCTGTCGCAGGGAGAGCTTTGCGGAGGAGATGATCCCGGTGGCCTGCCGCATGAACGAGGCGTTAAACCAGGCGAGAGACAATACCACAAGAAAGGCGATCGTGGAGGCGAAATCCTATATTCAGGAAAATTATGCGGATCCGGAGCTTTCCGTGGACATGCTCAGCAGACATCTGCATATGAGCCCGGCCTATTTTTCCACAGTATTTAAAAAAGAGACGGGACAGACCTATGTGAATTATCTGACGGAGGTGCGGCTTCAGAAAGCGGAGGAACTTCTGAAGGAGACCGATGATAAGACTTACGAGATCGCGCAGAAAATAGGTTATCAGGAACAGAACTATTTCAGTTATGTTTTTAAGAAGCGCTACGGTATGTCGCCTACAAAATACAGGGGAATCAGAGGGAATGGGTAAACGGACATGGGCCGAAGCCTTAAAAAAAGTAAGTATCCGGTACACGATATTTCTTTATTTTACAGTCAGTGCGCTGGTGGCTATGCTGCTCGGCGGCGTGGCGCTCTATGTGCAGATGTCCCGCCAGGTGTCGACTGTGGTGCAGGAAGAAAATGAGGCGGTTTTGAGCCAGGTGAACCGTTCGGTGGATTCCTACCTCAGAACGATCATGAAGCTGTCCGACAGTCTGTATTACGGCGTGATCAAAAATGCGGATATGCGGGAGGAGTCGCTGAATGACCAGATCACGCTGCTGTATGACAATAATAAAGACAGTATCGCCAACATCGCACTGTTGTCAAAGGACGGGGAGCTGCTTGAGGCGGTGCCGGCGGCGCGCTTAAAGACAGACTTGGATGTGACAAAGGAGGAATGGTTCGGCAATACATTGGAGCGGACGGATAACCTGCATTTCACGACGCCCCATGTGCAGTATATTTTTGACGGCAGCGAACAGCAGTACAGGTGGGTGATCACGCTGACCAGAGCGGTGGAAATTACCCACGGCACTTCCACGGAACAGGGGGTTCTGCTGATCGATATCCGCTATAACAGCTTACAGCAGATCTTAGAGGATATTTCTCTGGGCAATCAGGGATATCTCTATATGATAAGCAGTGACGGAGAACTGATCTACCATCCGAAGATGCAGCTGATCGAGACCGGACAGATGCAGGAAAATATTACCGCCGCCGCAGAATACAGGGACGGCAGCTATAAAGAGGAATACCGTGGAGAAAACCGGAATGTCAGCGTGAAATCGGTGGGCTATACGGGCTGGAAGCTTTTGAGTGTGACGCCGGAGAAGGGGCTTTCCTTAAGCAATCTCAAAATGCGCCTTTTTGTGGTTTTTGTGGCGGCAGCCTTTCTGTTTGTGCTGGTGCTGATCAATGCCCTGATTTCTTCCCGTATCACCAATCCGATCAAGGAACTGGAAAAATCGGTGAATGCCATAGAGGCCGGAGAGCTGGATACGGAGGTGTATACCGGCGGTTCTTACGAGCTGCAGCATCTGGGGCGTTCCATCGGAGATATGGCGAAACGGATCAAAAAGCTGATGCAGGATATTGTGGCGGAACATGAGTCCAAGAGGAAAAGTGAGTTTGACACGCTGCAGTCCCAGATCAATCCGCATTTCCTCTACAATACGCTGGATATCATTGTGTGGATGATCGAGAATGAACAGAAGCAGGAGGCGGTCAAGGTGGTGACGGCCCTGGCCAGATTTTTCAGGATCAGTCTGAGCAAAGGCAAAAGCATTATTACTGTGCATGATGAGCTGGAACATGTGCGCAACTATCTGACGATCCAGCAGATGCGTTTCAAGAATAAGTTTGTCTATGAGATCCGTGCGGAGGAGGACACGATGGGACTTGCCTGTCTGAAACTGATGCTGCAGCCCCTTGTGGAAAACGCTATCTATCACGGCATGGAATTTATGGACGGGGATGGTCTGATCGAAATACAGGTAAAAAAAGAAGGAAAAGATCTTTGGATCGAAGTACGGGACAACGGGTTTGGGATGACGAAGGAACAGGTGGAGAATCTCCTCAGCGAAAAGCCTCATGTGTCTTCCAGGCGTGGTTCCGGTATCGGCGTCAAAAATGTGAATGAGCGGATCAGATTGTATTTTGGCGAAGACTACGGCCTTATCATCGAATCCGAGCCGGACGAAGGGTGCCTGATCCGCTGCCATTTGCCGGTAAAAGAATATGTGGAACCCATGGAGAGCACACAGACATGATAGGGAAAAAAAGTAAAGTACTGATATTCTTATATTTGATATTCCTGGTGGTGCTGTTTTTGATGTGCTCTACGGATCTGATCATCAGAGAGCCGGAGAAAGAGGTTTACAGGGTGGCGGTGATCATCGAGGATGTGCGGGATGACAACTACGGCAATTTCCGAAAGGGGATGGATCAGGCAGCCATAGAATTTAATGCGGATGTCCAGTTTATTACGCTGTACGAAAGGCTGAATGCGAAGGGCCAGATGGAGCTGATGGAGCGGGAACAGCAGGACGGCGTCGACGCGCTGATCGTGGTTCCCGTGGAAGAACAGAGGGTAACGGATGCGCTGCGGGAAAATCAGGTAACGGTTCCTGCAGTGATTCTCGGAACAGGATCAGCGAAAGAGGAGACGACCGGGATGATCACCATCGATTATCGGGCGATGGGTGCGAATCTGGCGGAGAAAATAAAAAGAAATACAGCAAAGGACTGTCCGGTAGTGCTTGTGGAGGATACCGGCGGAAAAAGCGAAGCCGGCGGCAGTTTTCTGGCGGGAGCGGCAGAGGTGTTTGAACAGAGCGGGTACAGCTGTAAGCTTGAGGAGCCGAAGGGAGAGGAAGCGTACCGGGAGATGCTTAAGGGGCTGTCCGAACAGGGAACCGTAATTGTTGCGGGAAGCCCGGAAGCGCTGGCGGAGACTGCCGCGGCACTGGAGGAGGACAGTTCGCTTTCAAGCAGGATTTCCGGACTGTATGGCAGAGGGAATACGCTGGCCATATTGGATGATCTGGACAGCGGGCTGATCACAGGGCTGTGTGTGACGGATGAATTCAGCAGAGGATATTTCAGTGTGTGCATGGCAGTCGGAGAGCTGGAAAAGGCGAGTACCGGAAAAACGATGAAGATGGATTCTTACTATATAGAGAAGAAAGACCTGAGGGAGCCGAAATATGAAAAAATGTTGTTTCCTGTGGAATAGAGTGCGTTATGTGCAGAGAAAGTGCGCAAAAAAGAGGGGCAGGAGAGGAAAAAAGGACGAAAAACAGGTGGCGGGGCTGCTTTGTCTGATAGCGGTGTGCCTGACTCTGACGGCCTGCAGCGGTCCTCGGGAGGAGGAGGAGAAGACGTCCATCCGCATCGGCGTCAGCCTGTACCGCGGGGATGATACGTTTATCAACAATATCCGCAATGAACTGGAGGCGAAGGCGAAAGAATATGAACAGGAAAAAGGCATTAAGGTGACGCTGGACATCCAGGATGCCAGAGGCAGTCAGAGTACGCAGAATAATCAGGTGGAGCGCTTTATCTCTCTGGGGTGCGATGTGTTGTGTATCAATCCTGTGGACCGCATGGATGCGTCGGTGATCATCGATAAAGCCATGACCGCGGAAGTGCCTGTCGTATTTTTTAACAGGCAGCCGGTGGAGGAGGATATGAACCGCTGGGATAAGCTATATTATATCGGTGTAGATGCGAAGGAGACGGCGATGCTGCAGGGACAGATGGTGGTGGATCTCTACAGGGAACAGCCGTCGGTCATCGATTTAAACGGCGACGGTGTGGTCAGCTACGTGTTGCTGGAGGGGGAGAGCAGCCATCAGGATTCCCTGATCCGCACGGAATGGTCGATTCAAACTTTGAAGGACGGCGGCGTCCCTATTGAAAAGATCACGGGCGGTATCGCAAACTGGGAGCGCAGTCAGGCTTCCGCTCTGATGGAACAGTGGCTGAACGAATATCCGGATACGATCGAACTGGTGGTCAGCAATAACGACGATATGGCGTTGGGGGCTATTGATGCGTTGGACAGAGCGGGTACAGGCGGTGTGAATGTGGTGGGAACCGACGGTACGGTTCCCGGGCTTGAGGCGTTGGAGAGTGGAAAACTGCTGGGCACAGTCTCCGCCAATAAGGAGATCTACGGCAGCGCCATAATAGAGATTGCCGCCAGCTGCGCTCTGGGGGAGAGACTGCCGGAAGAATATCCTCTGACGGACGGAACCTATTACTGGCCGCCTCAGGAGATACTGATGCGGGGAGAAAATGACTGATTATTGAAAAAATCGAAAAAAATTATAGACTATCGAAGAAAATCTTATTGAAAATTATTAGAAATTCCACTATAATGGGCTCATGAGTGGTCATAATATACAAAAAGAAGTATCAACTTTTGTATTATTATACAGCTCAAATAAAAAAATGCTCAAAAAAGAGCAAAGAAATGGGAGGAATTAACATGAAGAAAAAAATTGCGTTATTATTAGTTGCCGCAATGACAGTTGCCAGCTTGGTAGCATGCGGTAACAGCGCAGAGGATGCTCCGGCGGCAGCTCCTGCAGAGGAAGCTACAGAAGCTCCTGCAGAAGAGACAGAGGCTCCGGCGGAAGAAACGACAGAAGCAGAGGCTCCTGCAGAAGCTGGATCCGTAGCAGTATTCTACTATACATACGGTGATACCTATATCTCCAGCGTTCGTTCCGCACTTGACGCAGCACTCGATGCAGCAGGCGTTGCTTATCAGGACTACGACAGCAACAACAGCCAGACAACTCAGACAGAGCAGATCGACACAGCGATTACTCAGGGCGCGAAGGTTCTGGTGGTAAATCAGGTAGATACAGGATCTGACGACACAACAAAGAACATTATCGAAAAAGCGCAGGCGAAAGACATTCCGGTTATCTTCTTCAACCGTTCTGTAAGCGAAGAAGTAGTCACCGCATATGACAAAGCCGTATTCGTAGGTACAGATTATGAAATGGCCGGCCACATGCAGGGTGAGATGATCGGTAATTATCTGGTTGAAAATTATGATACAGTTGACTTGAACGGCGACGGCGTGATCTCTTATGTTATGTTCAAAGGTCAGGAAGGCAATGCGGAAGCTGACGCTCGTACACAGTACGGCGTGGAAGATGCAAACGCAGTTCTGACAGCAGCAGGCAAGGAAGAGCTTTCTTTCTATGACAGCAGCAACAGCAACAAGTACCTTGTAGACCAGGCAGGCGCATGGAGCGCAGCGGCAGCGACAGAGTATATGCAGACAGCTATGTCTCAGTACAGTGAAGCAAACAACAATATGATCGAGCTGGTTATCGCAAACAACGATGAGATGGCAATCGGTTCTGTTACAGCTCTGCAGAATGCAGGCTACAACAAAGAAGGCGCTACAGTGATTCCGGTATTCGGCGTAGATGCTACAGACGCTGCAAAAGATGCAATCGCTGCGGGCAGCATGATCGGTACGATCAAGCAGGATGCGGAAGGTATGGCTAATACCATCGCTCAGATCGCTCAGAACTTCCAGGGCGGCGCAGACAAATTTGCAGATGTTGACGCTGCAAACGTTGTGGGAACATGGCGTGTAAATATTCCTTATGCTACATACACGGGTGAATAAGGAACAGAATCTTCCGACCAAAAGTCAGAAATTTTGTGGCCGTACATTGTGTGTGCGGCCATAGAAAGAGAGTCCGGCTTGCCCGGACTCTTTTACAAATGAACAGGGAAAGTGCCTCTGTTCATAAATAAACAGCTTTTAAAACGGAGGTGAGATGATTTGGAAAAACAGACAGCATCGTCTGACAACAAAAATGTACTCCTGAAAATGGAGGGCATCTGCAAGGAGTTTCCCGGTGTAAAGGCGCTCGATAATGTAAATCTTACCGTAAAAGCCGGTACGGTGCATGCGTTGATGGGAGAGAACGGAGCCGGAAAATCCACGCTGATGAAGTGCCTGTTTGGCGTCTACAACAAGGACAGCGGCCATATTTATCTGGAGGGGAACGAAATCAATTTTAAAACGTCCAAGGAGGCTCTGGAAAACGGTGTTGCCATGGTGCATCAGGAGCTGAATCAGGCGTTAAAGCGCAACGTGATGGACAATATGTGGCTGGGGAGGTTCCCGAAGATCTCAAAGTGGTGTCCTCTGACCAGTGAGAAGAAAATGTATGACGCCACAGCGAAAGTTTTTGAGGAACTGGATGTTCAAGTAGATCCCAGGACGATCATGAGCCGGATGCCTGTATCACAGCGCCAGATGGTAGAGATCGCAAAGGCGGTGTCTTTCAATTCCAAGGTGATTGTTTTTGATGAACCCACATCCTCCCTGACCGAGGAAGAGGTAGAGCATCTGTTCCGGATCATCAATATGCTCAGAGACCGTGGGTGCGGCATTATCTATATCTCCCATAAGATGGAGGAAATTTTGCGGATATCCGATGAAGTAACGATCATGCGTGACGGACAGTGGGTGGCTACCCGTCCCGCAAAAGAACTGACGATGAATGAGATTATTCGTCTGATGGTGGGACGTGAACTGACAAATCGGTATCCGCAAAAGGATAATAAGATAGGTGAATCGATCTTGCAGGTGAAGAATCTGACGGCGCAGTATTCGCTGTTAAAAGATGTCTCTTTTGAGGCAAAAGCGGGCGAGGTACTGGGGGTGGCAGGCCTTGATGGTTCCGGGCGTACGGAACTTCTGGAAAATATTTTTGGTATTGCCACAAGGAAAGAAGGCGAGATCTATCTGCATGGTAAACGGGTTATGAACCGGAATGCCAGAGAGTCTCTGGCAAATAAATTTGCCATGCTGACCGAGGAGCGGCGTGCTACAGGTATTTTCGGAATTCGGGATATTCAGGCGAACACGACGATATCCAGTCTGCGTAAGTATAAAAAGGGACCGTTCCTCAGCGATAAACTGATGAGTGAGTCCACGGAGTGGGGAATTAATGCCATGAGGACGAAGACCCCCAGCCAGAAGACGCAAATCAGATCTTTGTCAGGCGGTAACCAGCAGAAAGTTATTTTGGCAAGGTGGTTGCTGACGGATCCGGAGGTACTTCTTTTAGACGAGCCTACAAGGGGTATCGATGTAGGCGCTAAATACGAAATCTATCAGCTGATTCTGGATCTGGCAAAACAGGGGAAGACGATCATCATGGTTTCTTCGGAGATGCCGGAATTGTTAGGGGTATGCGACAGAATTCTGGTAATGTCCGGCGGAAGGCTCTCAGGAGAAGTGGGGGCAAATGAAACAACGCAGGAAGAAATCATGACACTGGCCGCAAAATACGCGTAAGGAGGGAGAGAAAGTGGCTGAAAACAAATTAAAAGCAAAAGAACAGGCTTTCAAGGAACTTTCCTCGAAAGATAAAACAAAAAAGATAACGGATCTGCTGTTAAACAATGCAATGTATATCATCATTGTACTGGCCGTTATCTACATATCGATTAAGGTGCCCGCATTTTTAAAGCTTCCTTCTATCGTGAATGTTATTTCACTGACAGCGGCGAAATTACCGATAGCCCTTGGCATAGGCGGCTGTATCGTATTGACAGGTACGGATATTTCCGCCGGTCGTGTGGTTGGTCTGACGGCATGTATTTCGGCATCCCTGCTGACGACGACCTTTAAAGTATTTCCCGATATGACGAGTGCTCCGCCGATCATCGTGGTGCTTCTTTTAATCATTGTGGCGGGCGGTCTCGTAGGACTGGTAAACGGTTTCAGCGTGGCAAAATTTAAACTGCACCCGTTTATTGTAACATTGTCCACACAGCTTATCGTGTATGGTATTATTCTGATGTACTTAATGAGAGGTACAAATAATGGCCAGACGCTGAGCGGCCTGACAGACGGTTACCGTAATCTGGTTACCGGTACGCTGTTCAGCATTCCTACGGCAACAGGCAGCGTGGCAGTGCCGAGATATGTGCTTTACAGCATTATTCTGGTAGTACTGATGTGGGTGATCTGGAACAAGACGACGTTCGGTAAAAACATGTTCGCGGTAGGTTCCAACGAGGAAGCGGCAAACGTATCCGGCGTTAACGTATCAAAGACGATTATCATGGTATTTGTTCTGGCGGGCATGATGTATGCGATTACCGGTTTTCTGGACGGCGCGCGTATCGCTTCGGCAAATGCGAATACCGGTCTGAATTACGAGTGTGATGCGATCGCAGCCTGCGTTATCGGCGGCGTATCTTTTGTAGGCGGTATCGGACGTATCAGCGGAATTGTGGTAGGCGTATTGCTTCTGCAGATCATCTTCACGGGGCTGAACTTCCTGGCAGTCGACGCCAACATGCTTTATATTATCAAAGGTCTGATCATCCTGATTGCCTGCGCGATCGATATGCGGAAATATCTTGTGAAGAAATAATAAACCTTTAATTTAAGTGCTTTACTACTTTGAAAGTGAACCTTTAATTTTTAAGTACTTCGCAGCTTTGAAAGCGAAATTTATTTTTCGGGGAGATAAGTGTTTTATCTCCCTGTTTTGTTCATTCTTCGATTTTGATGTATTGGAGGATGGATATAAAAAATACATAGAACAAAGTCAGGCAGATAAAAGGAGTTAGAAATGCAAGAATCAAAACAGCAGCCGGAACAGAGGGAGACGCCTCAGCTGCGCGGCCTTTACAGCAAGGTGAAGATTTCCGTCAGGACGTTAAATATCATCATTGTGGTGCTTGTTGTTCTGCTGATCGCCTGCATGGCTTACGGCATATCGAAAGGCGGTTTTCGCGTTTCCTTTGACACGCAGGGCGGGACGCCGGTGGAGATGCAGAGCGGGATCATGTACGGGGAGAAGATAGAGCCGCCGGAAGAGCCAACAAGAGAAGGGTTTGCGTTTGACGGCTGGTATCTGGATCCGGACGGCACAGTGGCCTTTGATGCTGCGTCTGATCCAGTGACGGAGTCCATGACGTTGTACGCAGGGTGGAGAGAAAAATAAAAGAGTAGAATTTCGTTATGGTAATGATTGAATAATGCGGTGCGGTTGTTTATAATAGGAAGTGCAGAAGAAAAAGGAAACAGGCAAAGCAGAAGGATAGCAAAACCAGATATGACGCATCTCTCCCGCTGCTTTGCCGATCGGGAGGAATGCGGTAAAGGATTATGGAGGGTAATCGATGAAAGCAGTAAAGAACTACAAATTTTGGTTTTGCACAGGTTCTCAGGATCTTTACGGTGATGAGTGTCTGAAAAATGTGGCCAGGCATTCCCGGATCATTGTGGAAGAACTGAACAAGTCGGGCGTTCTGCCTTTTGAGGTGGTCTGGAAACCGACATTGATCACAAATGAACTGATCAGAAGAACGTTTAATGAGGCGAATACGGATGAGGAATGTGCGGGCGTGATCACCTGGATGCACACGTTCTCCCCGGCAAAGTCCTGGATCCTGGGGCTGCAGGAGTACAGGAAACCTCTGCTGCATCTGCACACCCAGTTTAACGAGGAGATTCCCTATGACACCATTGATATGGATTTTATGAACGAGAATCAGGCAGCCCATGGCGACAGAGAGTACGGCCATATCGTGAGCCGTATGGGAATCGAGAGAAAAGTTGTGATGGGACACTGGTCCGACAGGAAGGTGCAGGAGCGGATCGCGTCCTGGATGCGGACAGCCATCGGCGTGATCGAAAGCAGCCATGTCAGAGTGATGCGTGTCGCTGACAATATGCGGAATGTGGCGGTCACAGAGGGCGATAAGGTGGAAGCGCAGTTAAAGTTCGGCTGGGAGGTGGATACTTATCCGGTGAACGAGATCGCGGAAGCGGTGGCGGCCGTATCGGAATCCGATACCAATGCGCTGGCAGATGAGTATTATGATAAATATGAAATCCTGCTGGAAGGCAGAGACCCCGTTGAGTTCAGGCGGCATGTAGCGGTGCAGGCACAGATCGAGATCGGCTTTGAGCGCTTTTTGGAAGAGAAAAATTATCAGGCGATCGTCACCCACTTCGGCGATCTGGGCGCTTTGAAGCAGCTGCCGGGACTGGCGATCCAGAGGCTGGAGGAAAAGGGCTACGGCTTCGGCGCCGAGGGCGACTGGAAAGTGGCGGCCATGGTGCGCATTATGAAGCTGATGACTGCCGGCATGAGGGATGCGAAGGGAACTTCCATGCTGGAGGATTATACTTATAATCTGGTGAAAGGGAAAGAAGGCATTTTGCAGGCGCATATGCTGGAGATCTGCCCGTCTATCGCAGAGGGACCGATCAGCATCAAGTGCCAGCCGCTTTCCATGGGGGACAGAGAGGATCCCGCAAGGCTGGTATTTACCGCCAAGGAGGGACCGGGCATCGCCACATCTTTGATCGATCTGGGCACAAGGTTCCGCCTGATCATCAATGAGGTGGATTGTAAGAAAGTGGAAAAACCGATGCCAAAGCTGCCGGTGGCAACCAACTTCTGGGAGCCGAGACCGAACCTGTATACAGGCGCTGAGGCGTGGATCCTGGCAGGCGGCGCACATCATACGGCATTCTCCTACGATCTGACTTCCGAACAGATGGTGGACTGGGCGGATGCAATGGGCATCGAGAGCGTTGTGATCGATGCGGACACCACGATCCGGAATTTCAAAAACGAACTGAAATGGAATGCGGCGGTGTACTGATAAAACAGGAAAAAAGGGTGGAGAAATCCACCCTTTTTCCTGTTATGGGTATTGTGTTAAAAGTAATCATGAGTATGACAGAGAAAAAGGTTTTTGCCGGGGATCTTTACTTGTCCGCCATCTTTTATATATATTTTAGAAATTATTTAGAAAAATCAATTGACATGAGGAAGGGTAAGTGATATTTTATGGTAAGAAGATATTAGCACTCTATTTGATTGAGTGCTAACAAACTGAAAAAACTGCATATACTAAATTCAGTATAACAGGCGGGAGTTCTGCAGAGGGTATGTTAAGACTTTTTCCTTATGCGATAGCTGGTTCCGGGAAAGATATTCCGTATTGTTTGAGAAAGTTGGGAAAAATAAGATAGGGGGATAAACATGGAATTAGATGAGCGAAAACTGAAAATTCTGCAGGCTGTTATCCGTAACTATCTTGAGACCGGAGAACCGGTGGGAAGCCGGACGATCTCCAAATATACCGATTTGAATTTAAGCTCTGCGACGATCCGGAATGAGATGGCCGATCTGGAGGAATTGGGTTATATTTTACAGCCCCACACTTCGGCAGGGCGCATCCCTTCCGACAGGGGATACCGGCTTTATGTGGATAACATGATGCGGGAAAAAGAAAAAGAAGTGGAAGAGATGAAGAGCATGCTCTTAGAAAAGGAAGATAAAATGGAGCATCTCCTGAAACAGGTGGCGAGAGTACTCGCAAATAATACAAACTACGCCACGCTGATCTCCGCCCCTACCGTACACCACAATAAAGTAAAGTTCATTCAGCTTTCCCGGGTGGATGAACGACAGCTTCTGGCGGTGATCGTGGTGGAGGGAAACATGATCCGCAACAATATCCTGGAGACGGAAGAAACGCTGGATGACGAGACGATCTTAAAGTTAAATATGCTGCTCAATACCAACCTGAACGGCCTGTCCATCGATGAGATCAATCTGGGAATGATAGCCGCCATGAAGCAGACGGCGGGCATCCACAGTGAGATCGTGAGCGGTGTGATCGACGCCGTGGCGGAGGCGATCAGAGCAGATGAGGATCTTCAGATCTATACCAGCGGCGCAAACAACATTTTCCGATATCCGGAGCTGTCGGACGGCCAGCGGGCCAGTGAGATCATTTCCACTTTTGAGGAGAAAAAGCAGCTTACAGAGCTGGTGCAGGGGACGCTGACCGACGAGAACAACACAGGTATCCAGGTCTATATCGGGGAAGAGACACCGATGGCGAATATGAAGGACTGCAGTGTGGTGACGGCAACCTACGAACTGGGTTCTGGTATGAAAGGGACCATAGGGGTGATCGGACCGAAACGGATGGATTATGAGAAGGTCGTGGATGCGTTGAAAACGATGAAAAAACAGATGGATCAATTGTATGATATATAATATGTGGGAAGAACGTAAAAAAGACATGTTTTACAAAGTCGGAAAGGAATGGGGATCGTGGAAGAAAAGGAAAAAGATATGGTGACTCCCGAAGAAGAAGCGGAAAAGTTTGTTTCCGGACAGGAAGGCAGCGAGAACGAAACGGTTGAGGAAAGCGGAAAAACAGCGGAGGACGGCGGGCAGGCCGGATGCGGAGAAACCGGAGAAAAGGCGGAGAGCGAACCGGGCGGGACGGAATCGGATGGCTCGGAGGAAACAAAGAAAGAAAAGGAGACGGCCGGGCAGGAGAAGGCCGGCAGGGATAAGGAGAAAAAGGTCTTCGGCAGAAAGAACAAAGAAGATAAAAAGACGGAAGCGCTGAATGAAAAGATTGGTGAACTGGAAGATAAAGTAAAAAGGCAGCTTGCGGAATTTGAAAATTTCAGGCATCGGACCGAGAAAGAAAAAACAGCAATGTTTGAGGTCGGTGCGAAGAGCGTCATTGAAAAAATACTGCCGGTGGTGGATAATTTTGAGAGAGGACTTTCAGGACTGTCCGAGGAGGAAAAGGAAGCGCCCTTTGCATCCGGCATGCAGATGGTTTACAAGCAGCTTCTGACAGAACTTGACAATCTGGGCGTGAAACCCATCGAGGCGGTGGGAAAGGAATTTGATCCGAACCTTCACAACGCGGTTATGCAGGTGGAGAGCGAAGAGTATGAGTCCGGCATTGTGGCCCAGGAGATGATGAAGGGTTATCTGTACAGAGACAGCGTGGTAAGACACAGCATGGTAGCGGTTGTAAGCTGATACGGCAGGTTGAAAAATACGCGCATGTATCGGAGGGAAGACCGTATGAAAGGCGAAACCCGGGAACCGAAAGGTATCCCTGACAAGATAGAACAAAAATATATGATTCAGGAGGAGAAACATTATGAGCAAAATAATCGGTATTGACTTGGGAACAACAAACAGTTGCGTGGCAGTGATGGAAGGTGGTAAACCCACCGTTATTGCCAACACGGAAGGCGCAAGAACAACACCCTCTGTTGTTGCATTTACAAAAACAGGGGAGAGACTGGTGGGTGAGCCGGCAAAACGTCAGGCTGTGACCAACGCAGACAACACGATCTCTTCAATCAAGAGAGACATGGGCACAGACAAAAAGAGAAACATCGCTGATAAGAGATATTCCCCCCAGGAAATTTCCGCAATGATTTTACAGAAGCTGAAAGCGGACGCGGAGAGCTATCTGGGCGAGAGCGTGTCCGAGGCGGTTATCACGGTTCCGGCCTACTTCAACGATGCTCAGAGGCAGGCGACCAAGGATGCAGGCAAGATCGCAGGCCTGGAGGTAAAGCGTATCATCAACGAGCCTACGGCGGCGGCCCTTGCTTACGGTCTGGACAATGAAAAAGAGCAGAAGATCATGGTGTACGATCTGGGCGGCGGTACTTTTGATGTATCGATCATTGAGATCGGTGACGGTGTGATCGAAGTGCTTGCCACAAACGGCGATACCCGTCTGGGCGGCGACGACTTCGACCAGAAGATCACAGACTATATGATCAGTGAATTTAAGAAAACGGAGGGCGTGGATCTGTCCGGTGATAAGATGGCTCTGCAGAGACTGAAAGAGGCCGCTGAAAAAGCGAAAAAAGAGCTGTCCTCGGCGACAACCACAAACATTAACCTGCCTTTCATCACAGCGACGGCGGAGGGACCGAAGCACTTTGACATGAATCTGACCAGAGCAAAATTTGATGAGCTGACACATGATCTGGTGGAGAGAACAGCGATTCCGGTGCAGAATGCCATGAGAGATGCGGGCCTGACCAATACTGATCTGGGCAAAGTACTGTTAGTAGGCGGTTCCACAAGAATTCCTGCCGTACAGGATAAGGTGAAACAGCTGACCGGCAAGGATCCCAACAAGTCCTTAAATCCGGATGAGTGTGTGGCTTTGGGAGCTTCTGTGCAGGGCGGCAAGCTGGCAGGCGATGCCGGCGCCGGTGAGATCCTGCTGCTTGATGTGACACCACTGTCACTTTCGATCGAAACAGCCGGCGGTATTGCCACCAGACTGATCGAGAGAAATACGACGATCCCGACCAAGCACAGTCAGATCTTCTCCACCTATTCCGATAATCAGACGGCGGTGGATATCAATGTACTGCAGGGCGAGAGACAGTTTGCGAAGGACAACAAATCTCTGGGCCAGTTCAGACTGGATGGTATTCCGCCTGCAATGCGCGGCGTTCCGCAGATCGAGGTTACCTTTGATATTGATGCCAACGGTATCGTGAACGTATCTGCGAAAGATCTGGGAACAGGCAAAGAACAGCATATCACGATCACAGCCGGCTCCAATATGTCTGATGACGATATCGAGAGAGCGGTAAAAGAGGCGGCGGAGTTTGAGGCCCAGGATAAGAAGAGAAAGGAAGCTGTGGACACAAGAAACGAGGCGGATTCCTTCGTATTCCAGACAGAGAAAGCGCTGGGCGAAGTGGGCGACAAGATCGATGCTTCCCAGAAAGCGACCGTGGAGGACGATATCAAGGCGGTGAAAGAAGTTCTGGAGAGAACAAAAGACCAGACGGATATCTCCGACAGCGATCTGGATGCTCTGAAAGCGGCAAAAGAAAAACTGATGAATGACGCGCAGGCGCTGTTCACAAAGATGTATGAGAATATGCAGGGCGCGCAGGGCGGCCAGGCAGGTCCCGATATGAGCGGGTTCACCGGTCAGGCTGATGCCGGTACAGCGAATACAGGCAGCGCCCCCCAGGATGATGTAGTGGACGGAGATTTCAGAGAAGTATAAAAAGGGTATGTCCGGAAGATATTCTGAAAGGCATGATAAGATAAAAATTTCTGAGCCTGCACACTCTGCAGGCTGAGAAATTTTTATCGCGCGTGGGCTTTCGGCAGGGAATGCAGAAGATTTTTGTCGCTGCAATAGTATGGCGATGGATCCTGCCATTTCATGACAGTCACAAAAAATTAGATTCAGGTAAAGAGGAAAGCAACATGGCTGAACAGAAAAGAGATTACTATGAGGTGCTGGGCGTCGAGAAAAACGCAGATGAGGCGGCACTGAAAAAAGCATACAGAGTACTGGCAAAAAAATATCATCCCGATATGAATCCGGGCGATGCTGAAGCGGAAAAGAAATTCAAGGAGGCGTCGGAGGCTTATGCGGTGCTCAGCGATCCTGAAAAGAGGCGTCAGTATGACCAGTTCGGGCATGCGGCTTTTGATGGTGCGGGCGGCGCCGGCGGATTTGATTTCAGCGGTATGGACTTTACCGATATTTTCGGAGATATTTTCGGCGACCTGTTTGGCGGCGGCAGAAGAGGCGGTTTCGGCGGAGGCCGGGGAAATAACGGCCCCATGCAGGGCGCAAATATCCGTACCTCTGTGCGGATCACCTTTGACGAGGCAGTTTTCGGCTGCACGAAGGAGCTGGAACTGAGCGTAAAGGAAGAATGTAAGACCTGCCGGGGCACCGGTGCAAAACCCGGTACGAACCCTGAGACCTGTCCGAAGTGCGGCGGAAAAGGGCAGGTCGTTATGACATCCCAGTCTTTCTTCGGTACAGTCAGAAATATTCAGACTTGTCCTGACTGCCGCGGTACAGGTAAGATCATTAAAGAGAGATGTCAGGATTGTCATGGTTCCGGTTATGTGCCGATGCGCAAAAAATTTGCCATGGATATCCCCGCAGGTATTGATAACGGACAGTGCATCCGCAAGAGCGGCCTGGGAGAGCCCGGCACAAACGGCGGTCCCAGAGGCGATGTGCTGGTGGAAGTAGTGGTGGGACGTCATCCGATCTTCAGACGGCAGGATTACAATATTTTCTCCACGGTGCCGGTGTCCTACGCGGTGGCCGCGCTGGGCGGGGAAGTGCTGGTAGATACGGTGGACGGCAGAGTTGCCTATGAGGTCAAACCGGGAACCCAGACCGATACCAAGGTGCGTCTGAAAGGAAAGGGTGTGCCTACGCTGCGGAATAAGGAAGTGCGGGGTGATCACTATGTGACGTTAGTGATCCAGACGCCGGAGAAACTTTCCGCGGAGGCGAAAGAATTGCTTAGAAGGTTCGATGAACTGACCGGAGATTCCCTGAATGCCGCGAACAAAGCGGGCGAAGAGAAGCAGGCCGAGAGCGGCGGAGGAAAGAGAAAAAAGAGGAAGCTGTTTTAATAGATAAGAACATAAAGAAATAAATTAATCAGGAAATTACAAAGCCGGCTGGTGATGCAGCCGGCTTTGCTTCATTTCTTTTTTATTCCAGATTTAATTTCCGGTTGTTAATGTAGATACATATGCCGCACAGCATAACGAGAGAGACTGCCGTTATGATAAGGTTGCCATTTAAGATCGTCTTCATAAAAGAAGCCGCATCTCCGTCGAGAAGCGCAGAGAGACTGTAGCCGCTGACTGCCAGAAAGATTGTGTTAACGATCTGGCTGATCATATAGAAGGCAAGACCGGCGAGAATGCTGTACACGGTGCGGTTTTTCTGCGCAAGCTGCCCGACTGCCATGCTGGCGGCGATCCAGAGAATGTACAGCAGGATACCGAGAATAGCTTCCACAGCGCAGGAAAAGAGAAAATAAAAGCCGGATATACCAAATATATCGTTGACGCCCTGCGTGAAGCTGCTCCACACGATATCGCTGAAGACGTGGGAGAATTCTCCGCCGCTGCCGATCTGCAGAAGGATCAGAACGGACAGGACCGATAACATGGAGGAGAAAAACATCCAGACGAACATGGCCAGAATCTTTACACTGAAAACTGCAGTGGGGGAGACCGGCAGAGTGTGCGTCAGGTATCCCTGCGCGGAATACATGGTTTTGTAATATTGATAGATAAGATAGATAAAATCCACACAGTAAATGGCGATAATGGCGATAATATAAAGGATCAGCATGGTAGTGCTTAAAACAGTGAAAAAAGTTTTATCCGAATCCAGTCCCCTGTTCATGCGATATAAGGCGGCAGAAGCCATGAGAGTAAAAAGACCAAGAGCCGCATAGGTCAGAAACATGGTCTTTGCCGTATGTCTGAATTCATATTTGAACAGTTTTCCTAACATTTGAATACCTCCCTGAATAAAGCATCGATGGATTTCTGATGCTGCATGCGGATATCGTCCACAGAGGCCTGCAGACAGATCTCCCCGTCTTTGAGAAATATCACCTGATCCAGGATCGTTTCAATATCCGATATCAGATGGGTGGAAAGCAAAATGGAAGCCTCGGGATCATAGTTTGTCAGAATCGTCTGCAAAATGTAATCTCTTGCGGCCGGATCCACACCAGCGATCGGTTCGTCCAGCACATAGAGTTCGGCCCGTCTGCTCATCACAAGAATAAGCTGCACCTTTTCCTTCGTTCCTTTGGACATGGATTTCAGTCTGTCCTTCGGGCTGATCTGGAGAGAGTTTAACATCTCCAGCGCGCGGTTTTTGTCAAAATCGGCATAGAATGCGCCGAAGTAATCGAGGACTTCCTGCACAGTGCTGTTCATATTTAAATAGGTCTGATCCGGTAGATAGGAAATGATTTTTTTACTCTCTATGCCTACCGGCAGTTTTTTCACATACAGTTCACCGGATGTAGGCGTGAGCAGACCGTTCAACAGCTTGATAAGGGTGGTCTTTCCGCTGCCGTTTGGGCCTAAAAGGCCGATGATATGGCCGCTTTCTATCTCAAAACTGACGCGGTTTAAGGCGGTATTTTTGCCGTAGGATTTCGTCAGCTCTTTACAGGTTACCAAAGTGCTCATGCCGTCTCCTCCTCCAATGATTCTTTTAACAGTGCCAGCGTCTCCTTCCCGGAAAAGCCAAGCTGCTGCATACTGTTTAAAAACTGGGAGATGGCGTCCAGGGCCATCTGTTCTTTTAATTGACTGATCATAGACAGATCCTCCGTAATAAATCTTCCGTTGGTGCGTTTCGTATAGACAAGTCCTTCCCGTTCCAGTTCCGAGAAAGCTCTCTGCATCGTGTTTGGATTGACTGCCGCTTCAGCTGCCAGTTCTCTGACGGAAGGCAGCTTATCGCCGGGCCTGTAACTGCCGGTGACAATATCCCGTTTCAGTTTTTCCATGATCTGGATAAAGACCGGGCGGTCATTTGTCAGATGCCATTCACTTTCGGGCTTTTTCATAGTCTGGGTATTTTCCAATGTGATAATACTCCTTTCTGCGCGTCAGCGCCGGATTATACTTTGCAAATGCAGATACGGTATTTTTACCGTATTATTGTATTAAGCACATAATACAGTAATACAAAGACAATGTCAAGGGAAAAATCAAAATTTTTTAATAATTTTGTTGAGCGGCTTCTTTTTGAGGGGCATATGTGGTATTCTGGACAGGAAAGAGTATTGGGAGGCGGAATATGAAGTGGAAAAAAATCAGGATAAAGACGATCACGGAGGCGGAAGATATCATTGTCAGCACGCTCTATGATATCGGGCTGGAAGGGGCTCAGATCGAAGACAAAGTGCCGCTCACTGCCCTTGAGAAAGAGCAGATGTTTGTGGATATCATGCCGGAGGGAGAAGAGGACGATGGTGTGGCGTACCTCAGCTTTTTTGTGGAAGAGGCTGAGGACGGAAGGCTGCTTTTACCGTGGACGGAAGCGATAGAGCGGATGGCGTCGGCAGGCGGAGAAGCTGAGGCGGAGACGAAAACGCCATCAGGCGATGGAGCAGAGACAAAAGAGAATACGTCAGTGCGCACCGGGGAGGAGAGAATGACGGAAGTGTTGGAGGATGCTTTCGGTGTGGAAAAAGTATATGTCAGAGAGGAAGCCGTGCTGGAGTGCGTAAAGAAAGAGTTGGCGGCCATCCGACAGTTTATGGACATCGGCGAGGGGACAGTTGCGGTGGATGAGACGGAGGACATCGACTGGATCAACAACTGGAAGCAATATTTCCATCAGTTTACGATCGATGATCTGCTGGTGATTCCGTCCTGGGAGGAAGTGAAACCCGAGGATGCAGAGAAAAAGATTCTGCATATTGATCCCGGGACAGCCTTCGGGACAGGCATGCATGAGACGACGCAGCTGTGCATCCGGCAGATCAAAAAATACCTGACGTCAGAGACGGTCCTGTTAGATGTGGGGACGGGCAGCGGCATTCTGGGCATCATTTCTCTGATGTACGGCGGAAAAAGAGTGGTGGGGACAGACCTGGATCCCTGCGCGGTGCCCGCAGTGAAAGAAAATCTGGAGGCGAATCAGATTCCGGCGGAGAGCTTTGAGATGATGATCGGCAATATCATAACCGATCAGACGGTGCAGGAGAAGGTGGGCTATGGCTGTTACGATATCGTGGCGGCCAATATACTGGCGGATGTGCTTTTGCCTTTAACGCCGGTGATCCTGAATCAGTTGAAACCGGGCGGGATCTATATCACGTCGGGGATCATCGATGATAAGGAAGAGGTCGTGCGGAAAGCCGTGGAAGACGCCGGACTTACAATTCTGGAAGTGACTTACCAGGGGGAGTGGGTGAGCGTAACGGCGCAGAAGCCGTAAAAAACACGGGAGACGGGCGGCCGGGGCGCCGGAATGTACAAAGCAGCAGACAGTCTGCGGCATAGGGCGTCAGGGATTGCCGGAAAGTAGGAAACAGAGATGTATCAGTTTTTTATCGAATCCTCCGGGGTGCAGAAAGAGCATATCGTGATCATGGGCTCTGATGTCAACCATATAAAGAACGTGCTGCGCATGCGTACCGGGGAAAAAATAGCCGCCGTAAATGAGGCGGAGAACAGAAAATACCTGTGTGAAATCCGGGAACTGAAAGAAGACTGTATTTTCTGTCGGATCTTGTCAATGGAAGAGAAAAATACGGAACTTCCCGCAAAAATTTTTCTGTTTCAGGGGCTGCCCAAGGGGGACAGGATGGAACTGATCCTTCAGAAGGCGGTAGAACTGGGATGTTTTGAAATTGTTCCTGTGGCCTGTAAGCGATGTGTGGTAAAACTGGAAGGGAAAAAGCGGGAAAGCAAAGTGGAACGCTGGCAGGCGATTGCGGAGGCGGCAGCAAAGCAGAGCGGCCGCGGGATCATTCCCCATGTACATGAGGTGATGACGTTTTCGGAAGCCGTATCCTATACAAATGACATGGATGTCAGGCTAATTCCCTATGAACGGGCGGCAGGCATGGCGGAGACAAAGAAACACCTGGAAACGGTGAGAAAAGGACAAAGAATCGCCGTTTTTATTGGGCCGGAGGGGGGTTTTGAGGCGGCGGAGATCGAGGAGGCCGGAAAAGCCGGGATCATCCCGGTCACGTTAGGCAGACGGATCCTGCGCACTGAGACGGCGGCAATTACGGTGTTGGGATGGCTGATGTATCTGCTGGAAGTGGAAGCGGCGGGTGCAGAGAGGACTTATCAGATTTTTGAAAACTGTCCGGAAGACAGGCGATAAAGAGGAGAAAGAAAGTACCTTTTTTCGACATAATACATACAATAAGATATGACAGAAAACAGCTGTATTCGGAAAAGCATCTGCGCAGTGCTGATCTGAAAGATACAGAAAGAAAACAGGAGAAAGATCGAAATGGAAGCATATCTGGATAATTCGGCGACGACCCGCGTCTTTCCCGAGGTGGCGGAACTTATGACCAGACTGATGCTGGAAGATTACGGCAATCCCTCCAGCATGCATTTTAAAGGTGTGCGGGCCGAGCAGTACGTGAAACATGCAAAAGAGCAGATCGCAAAAGTACTGAAAGTAAATGAAAAGGAACTTATCTTTACTTCCGGCGGAACAGAGGCGGATAATCTGGCGTTAACCGGTGCGGCGCTGGCGAACAGAAGAAGCGGGATGCATCTGATCACCACAAAAACAGAACATCCGGCAGTGCTCAAAACAATGGAATATCTGGAAGGACAGGGGTTTCGGGTGACGTATCTCCCGGTGGACAAAACCGGCAGAGTGCGCCTGGAGGATCTGAAAAAGAGCATGCGGCAGGACACGATTTTAGTGTCTGTCATGCATACGAATAATGAGATCGGGGCGCTGCAGCCGATTGCAGAGATCGGAGCGCTCATCAAAAAGATGAATCCGCGGACGCTGTTTCATGTGGATGCGGTGCAGGGGTTCGGAAAATTCCGGATCTTTCCCAAAAAGATGTACATCGATCTGCTCTCCGTGAGCGGCCACAAGATTCACGGACCAAAGGGCGTCGGATTTTTGCATGCGGGAGAAAAGGTAAAACTGCATCCCATCGTATTTGGCGGCGGGCAGCAGAACGGGCTGCGGTCCGGCACGGAAAATGTACCCGGTATTGCGGGACTGGGGCTGGCTTGCCAGAAAGTATACGAGACATTGGAGGAAGACAGTGAGAGAATGTACAGACTCCGGGAAAAGCTGATAGAGGGCGTGGCGGATATCGGCAATATTCAGATAAACGGCTGCCCGGGAAGAGAGGGGGCGCCTCATGTGGTCAGTATTTCTTTCCGTGGGGTAAGAAGCGAGGTACTGCTCCATGCGCTGGAGGACAGAGGGATCTGTGTCTCGGCGGGAAGCGCCTGCGCGGCAAAGCATCCGCGCCCGTCGGAAACCTTAAAGGCCATAGGAGTGGAGCGCCCGCTGCTGGAATCCACACTGCGATTCAGCCTTTCCCTCTTTACAACCGAGGAGGAAATAGTGTATACTTTGCACACGCTGCATGAAATTGTGCCGGTGCTGCGGCGCTATTCCAGATACTGAGCGGATCGAAAAAAGAATCACACGGGTGATTGATATAATTTCTACACAATCAGCCCTGTCAGACTGTCCTATTTTATCAGAGTCTCTGACAGGGCGTCCGAAGAAAGGAACCATATGGAATTCAGAGCTTTTTTATTAAAATATGCAGAGATCGGCATCAAGGGCCGGAACCGCTATCTCTTTGAGGACGCGCTCGTGGAGCAGATCCGGTATGCGCTCAGACGGTGCGAGGGAGAGTTCTCTGTCAGAAAGGAGCAGGGGCGTATCTATGCGGATGTCATATCAGCCTCGTACGATTATGACGAGGTGATTGAAAATCTGAAAAGGGTATTCGGTCTTTCCCATATCTGCCCGATGGTCCAGCTGGAGGATGAGGGATTTGAGAAGCTGGAGGAAGAGATCACAGCATATATGGACGAGGCTTACGAGGACAAGCATCTGACTTTTAAAGTGGATGCCCGCCGGGCCAGAAAGAATTATCCGAAAACTTCCATGGAGATCAACTGCGATCTGGGGGAGGTGCTGCTTACCGCTTTTCCGGAGATGAAGGTGGACGTGCATAAGCCTGATGTGATGCTGCATGTGGAGATCAGAGAGCATATTTATGTGTATTCCATTGTGATTCCCGGCCCCGGGGGCATGCCCGTGGGAACGGCGGGAAAAGCGATGTTACTGCTGTCAGGGGGAATCGATTCCCCAGTGGCGGGCTATATGATCGCAAAGCGCGGCGTTCAGATCGATGCGGTGTATTTTCATGCGCCCCCTTACACAAGCGAACGGGCGAAACAGAAGGTGGTGGATCTGGCAAAGGCGGTATCAAGGTATGCCGGGGAGATCAGACTGCATGTGATCAACTTTACGGATATCCAGATGTATATCTATGACAAATGCCCTCACGATGAACTGACGATCATTATGCGGCGCTACATGATGCGGATCGCGGAGCATTTGGCGAAGGAGAGCGGCTGTACGGGGCTGATCACCGGGGAATCCATCGGACAGGTAGCATCCCAGACGATGAAGTCTTTACTTGTCACAAATGAGGTATGTACATTGCCGGTTTACCGGCCGTTAATTGCTTTTGACAAGATGGATATTGTGGATATCGCGGAGAAGATCGATACCTATGAGACGTCGGTACTGCCCTATGAGGACTGCTGTACGATCTTTGTGGCGAAACATCCCGTGACGAAGCCGAATCTCCAGATCATCAAAAAGCATGAGAGACATCTGGAGGAAAGAATAGAGGAACTGCTACAGAAAGCCTATGACACTGCGGAGATCATTACAGTGAGCGCGGACAGATGAGAGGGTAAGAAGAGATCCGGGCAGGGAGGCAGGAGCCTGCGGGGAGACAGGAGAAGTTCAGAGGAGAGAAGTCGAAGGCAGACATGCCGATGATATCTGAAAAGTCATGCAGAAAGTCGGAAACATAAGCTTCCGGCTTTACCGTATTTTTTAAATTCTATGTAAAGTTGTTTTTCTGATGACCGAAAATGGTGTGCTGTCAGATCAGATAGGGCTGCAGCGCATTTAAAATATCTTCCATCTCTTTTTCAGCGTGGATATTCAGGTCGATCGGTTTGGACAGATCCAGGGAGAAAATTCCCATGATTGATTTTGCGTCAATGACATACCGGCCGGAAACCAGGTCGAACTCGTTATCAAACTTTGTGATCTCATTTACGAAAGATTTTACTTTATCGATAGAATTTAAAGAGATTTTTACTGTTTTCATTTGGGGATCCTCCTGTCTTAAATTCGGCAACCGTCCGGGCCGCCTAATGATTATGCTCTGTTCCCTTAGTCTACTTGCAGAGTCGGGAAAAGTCAATACTAAATTACTACGAAATTAAGGAATAATTACAATGAAAAGTGTGGCATTACATAACCTTGGCTGCAAAGTCAATTCTTATGAGTTGGATGTTATCGGGCAAAAGTTAAAAGAAAAGGGCTTTTCTATTGTGCCATTTGATGAAAAGGCCGATATTTATATCGTCAACACCTGCTCCGTGACCAATATTGCGGACAGAAAGAGCAGGCAGATGCTGCATCAGGCAAAAAAGCGAAACCCTGGTGCGGTGGTGGTGGCGGTGGGATGTTATGTGCAGACGGGGAAGGAACAGGCGTTAACCGATACGGCGATAGATCTGTTGATTGGCAACAACCGCAAGAAAGATACCGCGGAAATCCTGCTGGAATATTTGAAAAGCGCGGGGCCGTCGAATCGGGAAGCCGGAACAGGTAGACGGACCAGACCGGATAAAACATTGGGCGGCAGGAGCGTCGTCGATATCGGGAAAGAGACTGCCTATGAGGAAATGCAGCTTTTGCGCACTGTGGGACATACCCGCGCCTATATCAAAATTCAGGATGGATGCAACCAATTCTGTTCTTACTGCATCATACCTTATGCGAGGGGCAGAGTCAGAAGCCGCAGAGAAGAGGATATTGTAAAGGAGGTACGGGGGCTTGTGGCAGAAGGCTTTCGGGAGATCGTGCTGACGGGAATCCACATCAGTTCCTACGGTCTTGATTTCGATGGCAGGAGAAATCCGGAGCCTTCAGAACCTTTTCCTCATGAAAGGCTGTTGCATCTGCTGCAGGAACTGGACAGGGTGGAAAAACTTGCCAGAATCCGTCTGGGTTCTCTGGAACCCCGTATTATTACGCCGGAGTTTGTGAGGGGATTACAGAACATTAAAAAGCTGTGTCATCACTTTCACCTTTCTCTGCAGAGCGGATGTGATGAAACTCTTCACCGGATGAATAGGCACTACACCGCAGGGGAATACTTGAGGAAAGTGGAAATGCTCAGAGAGGCTTTCAAACGCCCGGCCATCACGACAGATGTGATCGTCGGCTTCCCGGGGGAAAGCGAAGCGGAATTCGAGACGACGAAACGGTTTCTGGAAATGGTAAATTTTTATGAGATGCATGTTTTTCAGTATTCCAGGCGGGAGGGGACCGTAGCGGCGGGAAGAAGGGATCAGGTGCCTGAGGAGACGAAGAAGAGGCGGAGTGAGACGCTGCTTGCGCTTGCAAAAAAACAGTCGGGACAGTTTCGCGAAAGCTACATAGGGGAGAGTGTCGAAGTGCTTTTTGAGGAGAGCAAAAAAATCGGCAAAACCTTCTGCCAGGTCGGTTATACCGGGGAGTATATCAGAGCGGCAAAAAGGACCGGGGAAAATTTATCCGGAAAAATCTGCGTGGGGAAGCTTGCCGGATATGTCAGGGACAGCGTGCAGACGGACGAAAGATTATCAGACCATGGCTCACCGGATAATTTATTATGGTTTGAATAGTTGATTTTGCCGGTCTTTTAGGGTAAAATGTGAAGAGAATTTCTGACGTCTCGAAGACTGCGACGGGAAATTCTGAATTTTTACAGGAGAGAGCACGGAGATTCTCAGGGGAATAGCAACAGGACAACAGTTAAAAGGGTACAGGAACATGGAAGATTTTGGAAATACAAGATTTTTTACAGTGGAAGCAGAACAGGAGAACGGTACAAGGATTATTCTGGATACGGTGTATCATGCTTTGACTGAAAAAGGATATAATCCGGTGAATCAGATCGTAGGCTATATTATGTCCGGAGATCCCACTTATATTACGAACCATCAGGGCGCAAGAAGCCTCATTATGAAAGTGGAACGGGATGAACTGGTGGAGGAACTGTTAGAACAGTATATCAGAAGCAACAGGTGGAAATAGCGGAGGCATTTTATGCGGATCATGGGTTTGGATTTTGGCTCCAAAACAGTGGGTGTTGCGATAAGCGATCCACTTCTTATTACAGCACAGGGAATCACGACGATCCACCGAAAAGGAGAGAATAAACTGCGCCAGACACTGGCACAGATCGAGGCACTGATTGAGGAATATGAAGTGTCCGAGATCGTGCTGGGCAATCCGAAGCATATGAACGCTGAAGAGGGAGACCGTTCGCAGCTTTCGATGGAGTTTCAGGAAATGCTAGAGAGGCGCACGGGACTGCCCGTCGTACTGTGGGACGAGCGCCTGACCACTGTGGCGGCGGAAAAAACGCTGATGGAAGCGAATGTACGCAGAGAACACAGAAAAGAATATGTGGACAAGATTGCCGCTGTTCTCATTTTGCAGGGATATCTGGACTACAAAGGGATGCACTGATCTGTGCGGCGATGCGCGGAATGCTGAAGAGACCGGTATCAGAGGCTGTCGGGAGAACGGGCGGGGATCTGTAAAGCCGGTGCGCATCGATGGCAAAGAAACGGAAGAGCATCTGCAGGGCCGGTGTGCATCTGCGTCTGAAAGAACCCGGGAGGAAACAGATATGGAGAAAATTACGTTTACATTAAACGGAAGTGAAAAGGTGGATTTTTACGTTCTGGAACAGACAAAGATCGGCGGAACGGATTATATTTTAGTAACAGATATGGAAGAAGGGGATGGAGACGCCCTGATTTTGAAAGATTTGTCAAAGCCGGAAGAAAAAGACGGACTGTACGAGATCGTATCTGAGGAAAAGGAGCTTCAGGCGGTAGCAGCTGTCTTTGAAACATTGATGGAGGATGTGACATTTGTGTCAGATGATGAGTAGTCTTCTCTTCAGACAGAAAGTATGGAGGGAATTTGATTGAAGAAAGAAAAACTGAAAACGGAGTCCAGCTTGAAAATTATTCCGCTTGGCGGCCTGGACGAGATAGGTATGAATATTACTGCCTTTGAATATGGGGACAGTATCATTGTGGTAGACTGTGGGCTGTCGTTTCCCGATGATGACATGCTGGGTATTGATCTGGTAATACCGGATATCACTTATTTAAAAGAAAATGCTGATAAAGTAAAAGGATTTATCATTACCCATGGGCACGAGGATCATATCGGCGCGCTGCCTTATGTCTTAAAAGACATTTTAGCTCCCATTTATGCCACCAGACTGACGATGGGAATTATTGACAGGAAGTTCGAGGAACATGGTTTAAGTGGCCACGTGCGGCAGCGGGTCGTAAAGTTCGGACAGATGATCACACTGGATGACTTCCGGATCGAATTTATAAAAACGAATCACAGTATTGTAGATGCGGCAGCGCTGGCAATCTATTCTCCTGCGGGAATCGTTGTTCATACGGGAGATTTTAAGGTGGATTACACACCGGTATTCGGCGATGCCATTGATTTACAGCGTTTTGCTGAACTGGGCAAAAAGGGAGTGCTGGCACTGATGAGCGATTCCACTAATGCGGAGAGGCCGGGATTTACACCATCAGAGAAAACACTGGGGCCTACGTTTGACCAGATTTTTGAGGAACATAAAAATACAAGGCTGATCATATCGACATTTGCTTCCAACGTGGACAGGGTGCAGCAGATCATTAATTCTGCCTGCAAGGCAGGCAGAAAAGTAGCTGTGGAAGGGCGCAGCATGGTCAATATCATAGAGACGGCGACGAAGCTGGACTGTCTGCAGGTGCCGGAAAATACGCTGATCGATATTGAACAGCTAAAAGACTATCCGGAAGAAAAAACCGTGGTCATTGCCACCGGAAGTCAGGGAGAAAGTATGGCGGCACTCAGCCGCATGGCGGGAAATAACCATAAAAAGTTATCCATCGGTCCCAATGACACGGTGATCTTCTCATCCCATCCGATCCCGGGCAATGAGAAGGCTGTCACGAAAGTAATCAATGATCTGCTCGTAAAAGGGGCGGATGTGATCTTTCAAGATGCGCCTCATGTTTCGGGACATGCCTGCCAGGAAGAGATCAAGCTGATCTACAATCTGGTGCAGCCCAGATATGCGATTCCGGTGCATGGCGAGTACAAGCATCTCAAAGCAAATGCAAAGCTGGCGGAAGCTTTAGGGATCCCGAAAGAGCGGATATTTATTCTCTCCAGCGGGGATGTCCTGGAACTGAATATGGAAAAGGCGGAAGTGACAGGACAGGTGCCGGTGGGTGATATCATGGTGGATGGTCTGGGCGTAGGCGATGTGGGAAATGTTGTACTGCGGGACAGACAGCATCTGGCAGAGAACGGGATTATCATTGTTGTGTTAGCGTTGGATCAGGCGACCGGGGAACTGACAGCAGGACCGGATATCGTATCCAGAGGATTTGTCTATGTGCGGGAGGCCGATGAACTGATAGAGGATGCAAGAGCCGTTGTACAGTCTACGGTAGAGCGGTGCCTTGATAAAAATATTTCGGACTGGGGGAAATTAAAGAGCAGTATCAGAGATACGCTGACAGATTTTATCTGGAAAAGGACAAAGCGAAGACCTATGATCCTGCCGATCATTATGGATGTATAATTTTTGAATTAAACTTTATTATGTATAAAAGGAATCAGAGGAGTATACCGAATGTTAAAAGATGACCCGAGAATCAGCAGCAGCCTGGAAAAATTGATAAACAGTATAAAGGATTCTGAAATATACCATAATTATGTGGAAGCCAGTGAGGCGGTGAGCAAAGTACCTGGATTGCAGGAGCGGATCGATGAATATCGCAGAAACAATTTTTTGATACAGCAGAATCATGAGGGGGGAGAGTTGTTGCAAAAAGTGGAAGATTTTGAACTTAACACAGCAGCTTTCAGAGCAGAACCACTGGTGGATAAATATTTGTGTGCGGAACGTGATTTTGTGAAATTGAAACAGGATATTGATAACAGAATGCTTGCCGAGCTGGAGTTTTCCATTCCGTCGGGATTTTAAACAGCATATGAGGTAACTATGAAACAGTTTATTGTATCAATTGCAACAGCAGCAGTGAAAATAATAGTGCTCATTCTGATCGCTCGATATGTGATCGGAACGGCGTCGGAAGCCTATGCTTTCGGATACCGTGTTTTTTCGGAGGAGCCGGTGAGCGATGAGCCGGGTATTATCTATACGGTGGAGCTGTCGGAAGGGACAACACCGAAACAGGTGGCCCAGGCGCTGGAAGATTATGGGTTAGTCAGAGATAAGGATCTTTTTTATGTGCAATATCTATTGTCGCCTCATAAAGATGAGCTGATGCCTGGAAATTATGAACTGAGCACAGCAATGACAGCGGAGCAGATGTTGGAGATTATGTCGAGTTCCTATGTGGAAGAGGACGGGGAAGAAGATTGACGGCAGAAAGACAGACGGCTTTTATCCGCTCACTGGATGAGGGCAACACAACTTTTTTAAATGAGATAGAGGTCGAGGCGAGGGAAGCGGGCGTACCCATTATCAGGCCGGAAACACAGAGGCTTTTGCGTTTTTTACTGGAGATGCAAAAGCCCTGTCGGATTCTGGAAATTGGATGTGCGGTCGGCTTTTCTGCGTTATTGATGAGTGAATATGGGATGCCTGAGAGTCGTATTACGACAATAGAAAATTATGAGAAGCGAATCAGACAGGCCAGAGAAAATTTCAAAAGGGCAGGGAAAGAGGAAAGAATCACTCTGCTTGAAGGGGATGCTGCAAAAATCCTTCCAACCCTGACAGGTCCTTATGATATGATATTTATGGATGCTGCAAAAGGGCAGTATCTTACCTTTCTGCCGGAGGTGATGCGCCTGCTTTCGCCGGAGGGACTTTTGGTCTCCGATAATGTACTGCAGGAGGGGGATATCCTGGAATCCCGTTACGCGGTGACAAGACGTGACCGTACGATCCATAGCCGCATGCGGGAATACCTGTACCGGATCACCCATGATCCCCGGCTTGAAACCGTGATCCTGCCGGTTGGGGACGGCCTGGCAGTAAGTAAAATGCGGCATGCGGTTGAGCGATAGCTGACCGGGGATATGTACTCCATGGCATCCGCTGCAAAAACACAGAGGAATATTATGCGCAAAGTAGAACTTTTAATCCCGGCAGGAAGCCTGGAAGTATTAAAGACAGCGGTGATTTTTGGCGCCGATGCGGTCTATATAGGAGGAGAAATATTCAGCCTGCGGGCAAAGGCCAGAAATTTTTCCTTTGAGGAGATGGAAGAGGGGATTCAATTTGCCCATAAACGAAACGTAAAAGTCTATGTGGCGGCCAATATTTTTGCTCATCATAAGGATATCGAGGAGGCGGAGGAATATTTTGAAAAACTGCGCAGGATGAAAGAAAAGCCGGATGCCCTGATCATTTCGGATCCGGGACTGTTTCTTGTCGCAAGAGAAGTATGGCCGGAAATAGAGATCCATATTTCCACGCAGGCAAATAACACAAACTATAAGACATACCTTTTCTGGCATAAACTGGGGGCAAAACGGGTGGTCTGTGCCAGGGAGCTTTCTCTGAACGAAATAAAAAAGATCAGAGAGCATATTCCGGAGGAGATGGAGATAGAGGCTTTTGTGCATGGCGCCATGTGTATCGCCTATTCCGGCAGGTGCCTGCTCAGCAACTATATGACTGGAAGGGATGCCAATCAGGGAGCCTGCACACACCCATGCCGCTGGAAGTATGCGGTGGTGGAAGAGAGCAGGCCCGGGGAGTACCTGCCGGTGTATGAAAATGAGCGGGGAACGTTTCTGTTTAATTCCGGCGATCTGTGTATGATAGAGCATATACCGCAGCTGTTGGAGGCCGGGATCGACAGCCTGAAAATAGAAGGCCGGATGAAAACGGCACTTTATGTGGCGACGGTGGCGAGAACTTACCGGAGAGCGATAGATGATTATCTGGAATCGGAAGAGTGCTACCGGAAGAATATGGACTGGTATAAACAGGAGATCGGGAAATGCACTTACCGTCAGTTTACGACCGGTTTTTATTTTGGAAAGCCCGGACGGGAATCTCAGATCTATGATTCCTCGACTTACCAGAGCGAAGCGGTGTATCTGGGGATGATCGAGAAGACAGATGAACAGGGATATGCTTATCTGGAACAGAAAAATAAATTTTATGTGGGGGATGTTGTTGAGATCATGAAACCGGATGGCAGAAATATTCCGGTTCGTGTAGACGCTATGGTGGATGAAGAAGGAATTCCGATGGAAAGCTGCCCCCATGCAAAACAAAAGTTCTCGGTCAGACTCAGTGAAAATCCGGATCCTTGCGATCTGCTTCGGATGCTGCAATAGACAGCGGTTCTGCAAAAGCCGGACAAAGTAATTCAGTCTGCTGCCTGTGTACGGCAGAAAGATCTTATATACATTTTGCATAGAGAAAAAAGGGATTCTTTTCTAAATTTATCTTATATTACAAAAATATAATTCCCTCTTGCAAAGTAAAAAAAAGTGGAGTATCGTAAAAGGGTAAAAAGAAACTGTATACAGGAATACAAGAACGAAGATGTTCCAAAGCGTGGCTTTTGGGACATTTTTTTGCGGAACTTAACAGGAAGGAGCAAAAATGAGTGATATGATGAACGTAGAAGAACTGTTTGGCCGTAATGTGTTTGACCTGGCAAAGATGCGGAGCCGTCTGCCGAAAAATGTCTATAAAGAAGTAAAACATGTGATGGATAAAGGCGGGGAACTGTCCATGACTGCCGCGAATGTGGTGGCGAAGGAGATGAAGGATTGGGCGGTGGAACATGGAGCGACGCACTATACGCACTGGTTCCAGCCGTTGACCGGTATCACGGCGGAGAAGCATGATGCGTTTGTGTCCCATCCCGATGAGGATGGGAAAATGATCACAGAGTTCTCCGGCAAAGAGCTGATCAAAGGGGAACCGGATGCCTCTTCTTTTCCCTCCGGAGGTCTGCGGGCGACTTTTGAGGCGAGAGGATATACAGCCTGGGATATCACTTCCCCGGCATTTCTGAAAGAATCTGCCTGTGGGACAATTCTGTGTATTCCTACGGCATTCTGCTCCTACACAGGGGATGCCCTGGATAAGAAGACGCCGCTTTTGCGTTCCATGGAGGCGCTGAGTAGTCAGGCGCTTCGCATTGTGCGTCTGTTTGGCGATATGACGGCGACGAAGGTGACGGCCTCGGTAGGACCGGAACAGGAATATTTTCTGGTGGATAAAGATCTGTATTTGCAGAGGGAGGATCTGATGTTTGCCGGACGCACCCTTTTTGGTGCACCGGCCCCAAAAGGGCAGGAAATGGAAGATCACTACTTTGGTGTGATCAAGGAACGTGTGGGTTCCTACATGAAGGATCTGAATGAGGAATTATGGAAGTTAGGGGTGACGGCGAAGACTCAGCACAACGAGGTGGCTCCGGCGCAGCATGAACTTGCTCCGGTATATGCTACGGCAAATATAGCGGTGGATCATAATCAGCTTGTGATGGAGACCATGAAGAGAATCGCTTATCACCATGATCTGCGCTGCCTGCTGCATGAAAAGCCCTATGCGGGGGTAAATGGTTCCGGCAAGCACAATAACTGGTCGATCACAACGGACAGTGGGGCGAACCTGTTAGATCCCGGTGATACGCCAAATAAAAATATCCGGTTTTTGCTGGTGCTTGCCTGTATTATGAAAGCGGTTGACGTTCATGCGGATCTGTTGCGCCAGAGTGCGGCGGATGTGGGCAACGATCACAGACTTGGGGCCAATGAAGCGCCTCCCGCCATTATCTCAATTTTCCTTGGAGAACAGCTGGAGGATGTGGTAAAGCAGCTGATTGAGACAGGGGATGCGGCAAAACTGAAAGAGGGCGGCAAGCTGGAGACAGGCGTTTCCACACTGCCTGATTTTGAGAAGGACGCCACCGACAGAAACAGAACTTCACCCTTTGCTTTTACAGGCAACAAGTTTGAGTTCCGTATGGTGGGTTCTGCAGACTCCATTGCCAGTCCGAATACCACGTTAAACGCTATTGTCGCGGAGGCTTTCTGTGAGGCGGCGGACAGGTTGGAACAGGCGGAAGATTTTGATATGGCGGTACATAATCTGATCAAGGAATATATGACGGAGCATCAGAGGATCGTCTTCAACGGTAACGGTTATGCCGAAGAATGGGTAGAGGAAGCGGAAAGACGGGGACTGCCCAACATTAAATCAATGATTGAAGCTGCCTCTACGCTGACTACGGACAAAGCGGTGGCATTGTTTGAAAAGTTTGGCATTTTTACGAAAGTGGAGCTGGAATCCAGAGAGGAGATCATCTACGAAACCTATGCAAAGACGATCAATATCGAGGCACTTACGATGATCGATATGGCAGGCAAGAAGATTATTCCGGCTGTTGTCAAATACAGCAGGAATCTGGCGGATACCGTGAATGCGGTTAAGGCAGCGGGAGCAGATGCTTCTGTGCAGGCAGATCTCTTAAAGACGGTGTGTGAGAAGCTGGCAACAATGCAGGCGGCTTTGAGAAAACTTGAAAAAGTGGAAACGGAAGCCGGCAGGATGGAGGATGCAAAGGAGCAGGCATTCTTTTATAAGGATGTGGTGAAGGAGGTAATGCAGGAACTCAGAACACCGGCCGATGAACTGGAAATGATCGTGGATAAGGAGATCTGGCCGATCCCGACGTATGGGGAGTTGATGTTTGAAGTTTAATAGCATTTGAAATAGAGAGCTTTGCTCACAATAAGAAAAATATCCCTACGAATAGATCTGATAGAGGTCTGTTCGGGGGGTATTTTTTTATTCCGAAAATTGGTAGATAACATGCTAATTTTGTTGAATAAAGCGTTAAATTTGCAAAGCTGTTTTATTATTTACAGTTGCCAGATATAATAACAAAATGATTATGCGGTGCAGGATAAGGCAGGGCAGAAATTAGAATGTTTACATATCAGGTGGTGTATATTGGAAGAGAGGTTTGAGTTCCTGAAAAAAAACAGAGGGTTTACTTTGACAGAGCTGATTGTTGTGATAGCAGTCAGCGCTGTTCTGCTGTCCGTCTCTGTTGCAGGGATCGTTGCATGGGTACATCACGCAGATTTTGTCCGCAATGAAAATTATGCGGAGACGATCTACTATGCGGCTCAGTCTGAGCTGACAAGATACCGTGCCAACGGCCAGTTAAAGGAGCTGGAGGAGATTGTCAGAAAAGAGAATACAGATATTGCGGGAAAGGTTCCGCAGGAGGCCGGCGCCGAGATCGGCGCAGAATACGCTGACAGATTATATTATATGAAAAAGGATCAGGGAACGGCAGATATCAATACCCCTCTGGGGGGATTACTGGCAGATTATATTTATGATGGCAGTATCATGGAAGGCGCTGTCTGTATAGAGTTTGATCCTGTCGACGGTACGGTTTATTCCGTCAGCTACAGCGACAGAAATGAGAGACTTGTTTATAAAGCGCCTGAAGAGACGGACAGGAAAGAAGCTTTTCTGATAAGCCGAAGCAAAGAAATACGCAAAAAAGAACGTATGGGTTATTACAGTGTGGAATTGTCGGAAGCTGCCCCCGGCGCCGTAGGAAAAACCAGACTGGAACATGTGGAGCTTGTCAATGAAGAGCAGCTTTATCTGAGATGGTCGCTGCCGGAAAAATACAGCGCAATTCGAGGCTTTTTATCCTATACAATTGAAATATATGATAAAAATAGTGGTGATAATAAACCGGAATATACTTTTGTCATAAAGGGAAATAAACTTAGAGAGGCGGATGCTTCCCTGCATATAAAGGATGCAGACGGGAATATAGTACCGGAATATCTTGTGGAGTGTACAGGGAAAAATGGAGCGGACGAGGACATTCGGCATGAGTTCATTGCTTATAACAGTGGAGAAGAGATGTATCTTTTGTTAGACTCCATCGATTATGGCGCGGATCCGGGGATGATAACAAAGGATACCACGGTGGTATTGACGGATGTTTTCAGGACGGATGCCTTCAAAAACAGCGCCAGTATTCTGCAGCTTTTTTCGGAGCCGGAAGATATTTATATCAGAATGCAGGCCCAGGGAAAACCTTATAAGACCAGCGCCTGGAAACAGAGCAATACTTCCAATACCATGTTTGCATCCATGGAAGAATGGTGAAGGTTGCGTACTATGCCGGATGATTCGGACGGCTGTGAAACAGAGAACATATTCGGGCAGCGGAGAACGAAGGCAGGGGATAGACTGGTAAAGGAGAAGGGCATATGGAAAGACTGAACAATGTGATAGCAATGGCAAGACAGGCAGGAGCATCAGATATTCATATATCGGAGGGGCGTCCTCTTCTGGTGCGGATCAACGGCAGACTTGTACAGGCGCAGTTTCAGCCGGAAAAGAGCCGGATCCGGGAGATCATTCTGGAAGCGCTGGATGGTGAACAGAGAGACCGGCTGGAGGCAGGACGGGATCTTGACTTTGCGATTGCCACGCCGGATGGACAAAGACAGCGCGTTAATGTATTTCGTTTTCAGGGGAAACTGGCGGCAACGATTCGGCTGTTAAACAGTTATATTCCAAGCCTTGAAGAGTTAAAACTGCCCGGAGTGCTGAGGGAAATGGCGAAGGAACCCCGGGGACTGATTCTTGTCACAGGGCCCACAGGCAGCGGAAAGTCTACGACGCTGGCATCTATAATACAATATATCAACGAAAACCGGGCGGAGCATATCATCACGGTGGAGGATCCGATTGAGTACGTCTATGAGGATAAGCTTTCGCTGATCCACCAGCGTGAGGTGGGAGAAGATGTGGGCAGCTTTGCAGGCGCGTTGCGCAGTGCGCTGCGGGAAGATCCGGATGTAATACTGGTGGGAGAGATGCGTGACTACGAGACGATCTCTGCAGCGGTGACAGCGGCAGAAACAGGTCATCTTGTGATGTCAACGCTCCACACTACGGGTGCGGGCCAGACCATTGACAGAATTATCGACGCCTGTCCTGTTGGGGCACAGAATCAGATCAGGACGCAGATTTCCGGTATCCTGAAAGGAATTGTGCCCCAGTGTCTTATTCCCACAGCAGACGGGAAGGGCCGCGTTGCAGCGACAGAGATCCTGACCGGTACGGATGCGGTGTTAAACCTGATCAGGGAAAATAAGTGTTATCAGATGGGATCGATCATGCAGTCCTCGTCGGCAAACGGCATGCATACGCTGAACTGGGATCTGTGCCGTCTAGTGCGTGGAGGTGATATCTCGGTACAGAGCGCGTTCAAGTACTCCAATGATAAAAAAGACCTGGAGCAGTTTATGTAGGAGCTGTGGTGGCGGCATATATGGTTATAAATAATAAAAAAGCTTTATTTTCATACTTATTTTTTAAAAAAGTACTTGCTTTTTAAAAAACAATCCTGTATAATACCTAAAGTAAGTTAAAGGGCTATCGCCAAACGGTAAGGCAACGGACTCTGACTCCGTCATTTCAAGGTTCGAATCCTTGTAGCCCTGTGTGAAATCCCGGAAGGAAATCTTCCGGGATATTTTTGTTTGCCCAGCATGGGCGTTTTCTAACGGGTGAAAGTCCCGAGTGCGCGTAGGCAACAGGCGGTATCACAGGTACTCACTCCGATATTTGAGGAGCAATTTCACGACCACAGTTATGGATTCAGACCAAACCGATGTGCGCAACAGGCAGTCTTAAAAGTACTGGAAATGATGAACGATGGACATAACTGGATTGTGGACATTGACCTTGCAAAGTTCTTTGACACAGTAGGCCATGACAGGCTAATGACAATCTTCGGACGAACAATAAAGGATGGAGATGTCATATCGGTGGTAAGAAAATTTCTTGTCAGTGGTGTAATGATTGATGACGAGTATGAAGATACAATCATCGGTACACCACAGGGAGGGAATATATCGCCGCTGTTAGCAAACATCATGCTTAACGAGCTGGACAAGGAACTTGAAGTAAGAGGGCTGGATTTCGTCCGGTATGCAGACGACCTAATCATTATGGTCGGAAGCAGACAGGCGGCAGAACGAGTAATGAAGAGCATAACCCGATATATCGAGGAAAAACTTGGATTAAAAGTAAAGGCCGAAAAGAGCAAGGTTGATAAGCCCAAGGGCATAAAGTATCTCGGTTTTGGATTTTACTATGACGCATTTGCCAAAGGATATAAAGCCAGACCACACCCCAAGGCAGTAGCAAAGTTCAAAGCACAAATGAAGAAATTCACGTGCAGGAGTTGGGGAGTAAGCAACGATTACAAAGTGAATAAACTCAACCAGCTTATCCGAGGATGGATTAACTACTTCAAAATCGGAAGTATGAAAGGTCTGTGCGAACGGCTGGATAGCAACATACGCTATCGTCTGAGAATGTGTATTTGGAAGCATTGGAAAACTCCGAAGAACAGGGCAGAGAATCTGATGAAACTTGGAATCAGCCGAAAATATGCATGGTCTACGGCATATACAGGGGCAAGAATTGCCTATGTATGCCAGAGAGGCGCCAACGAGTCAAATGCAAAGTGGCTTGAACGGAGCCGCGGGAAGGATATGAAAAAGACTTCCCACGGTCAAAATAGAAAGCCAGCGTCTTGAGGCGCGCCAGGTAGAGCGGGCTTATAGCCTGCATCCGAACCACCCGTTTTACGGGTGGCAGCGATTTTAAAACCGGGAAAATCTTAAAAAAAGACTTGCGGCAGCAGAACGCGCAGAGTACAATGTACTTTGTGACAGGCAGAATATGGCGAGAAAGTGACAGGACGGCAGACAAAGCTGTCTGTCGGGAAAGAAGGAAGCGGAAATGTACACATTTGACGCAAGAATCAGATACAGCGAGGGGGACTGTGAGAACAGACTGACGATGAACAGCCTGTTAAACTATTTTCAGGACTGTTCCACGTTTCAAGCGGAAGACCTCGGGCTTGGTGTGAGATATATGCTGGACCGCGGGCTGGTGTGGGCCTTAAGTTCCTGGCAGATCGATGTGGAGAGATACCCGGAGATCGGGGAAAGCGTGAAGGTAGGTACACTGCCCTATGCGTTCAGGGGCTTTATCGGATACCGTAATTTCTGGATGGAGGATGGGGGCGGAAAGCGGCTTGCCGTCGCAAATTCGATCTGGACACTGCTCGATCTTAAGACAGGAAAACCGGAGAAGCCCTCTCAGGACATGTATGATGGCTATGTGCTTGATCCGAAGCTTGAGATGGAGTATCTGCCAAGGAAGATCGTGGTGCCGCAGGAGGGGGAGGCGAAACCGGAGTTTGTCATCACAAGGCAGCATCTGGACAGCAACCACCATGTCAACAACGGACAGTATGTGAAGATGGCGCTTGAGTATGCGGAGGAAGCGTTTGCGATCAGGCGTCTGCGGGCGGAATATAAGAAACAGGCATATCTGGGAGATGTCTTCTACCCCGTGGTATATGCGAAGGAGGATGGCTGCGCGGTAAGTTTAAATGATAAAACCGGCGAGCCCTATGCGGTTGTGGAGATGACCGGAGAAAAAGGATGAGGGAAACTATGATAGAACTGGGAAAGAGACAGAAGTTAAAAATCGTGAAGGAAGTGGAGTTTGGCGTCTACCTGGGGGATGAAAAGGAGAAAGTGCTTCTGCCGAAAAAGCAGGTGCCGGAGGGGGCGAAAAAGGATGATGAACTGGAAGTGTTTATCTACAGGGATTCTTCCGACAGGCCCATCGCAACGGTCAGAACGCCGAAACTGATGGCGGGGGAGACGGCAGTTTTATCAGTTTCGGATGTGACGGATATCGGAGCCTTTCTGGACTGGGGATTGGAGAAAGATCTGTTTTTGCCGTTTAAACAGCAGACAGCCAAAGTAAAGCCGGGGGATGAATGCCTTGTTGCGCTCTATATAGATAAGAGCAGCAGGCTCTGTGCTACCATGAAGGTATATCATCATCTGCAAACGGACAGCCCCTATCGGAAGAACGATACCGTGACGGGACGTGTCTACGAACTCAGCGGGAATTTCGGCGCGTTTGTGGCGGTGGACGATAAATATTCCGCGCTGATTCCCAAAAAGGAGATGTACGGCGGGAAAAAATATCAGGTGGGTGATATGGTCACGGCCCGGGTGGCAGATGTGAAGGAGGACGGCAAGCTGGAACTGGCTGTACGTCAGAAGGCGTATCTGCAGATGGAAGAGGATGCCGACAGACTGATGGGGATCATAGACAGTCATGGCGGTGTGCTGCCCTTTTCCGATAAGGCGGATCCCGAGCTTATCCGGCGGGAAACAGGGATGAGCAAGAACGAATTCAAGCGGGCTTTAGGAGGATTATATAAATGCAGGCGCGTTGAGATTGGCGAAAGCTCAGTTCGTAAAATAAAGTGAAAAGCCAGGAGAGTGGAATAATCAAACACATTAGACAAAAATGTACCATTAAAATTGTGCAGATTTGCTAATGATTGAGAATCTTTCTGAAAAAAAGACGGTGAAAAAAGAGAAAACGTTTTCCGCCTCTTGCAATTTGGAAAATTTCGGGTAAAATCAAACTTGTAAACGAAAATGATTGAATTGCAGTTTCCGCAAAGACACGCGGAGAGAAAGGAGTACAGAATGAAAGTACAGAATATTAAAAACATTGAAAAGTTTTTTCAGGTAGTGGACAAATGTTCCGGCAGAGTAGAGCTGGTTACAGGTGAAGGCGACAGATTAAATCTGAAGTCCAAACTGTCCCAGTATGTATCCATGGCAAATATCTTTTCCAATGGTGAGATTCCAGAGCTGGAGATTATTGCTTATGAGCCGGAAGATATCGGGAAACTTGTGAACTTTATGATGGAGAATGACTAAGATAAATGAACAGTAAAAGGATCGGAGTATCGTTTCTGCTTACCATACTGATAGAATTTTTTTATGTGTTTGGCATTAGTATTTTTTTTGCGGTGACAGAAAGCGGTGAGCTGGGTATTGTAGAAAATTTAATATTGGCACAGATGTTAAATGTGGTGCCCTTATTTCTGGTGGTTTTGATCGGAAGAAGAAAAGACAGGTCGGAAAAGATTTTTTCGGACGTGCTGGGATTCAGGCGGATTAAAATTTCTACTGCTCTTATGACGGTCCTTTACACAATTTTGATTTCACCATTGTCAACGCTTGCGAATGCAATATCGATGATATTTGTGGATAATGCAGTGAATGAAATTGCAGGGGACGTCCTGGACGTCCCTTTTGTCGTTATGTTTTTGATTATGGCAGTTTTTGGACCATTCTGCGAAGAACTGGTTTTCCGGGGGGCTTTTTTCCGGGGATTCCGGAAATCAGGAAATATTTTCGGGGCGATTGTGATGTCGGCAGTGCTGTTTGCAATCATGCATATGAATTTTAACCAGGCGGCCTATGCGGTATTGCTCGGTATTATGATGGCGCTGGCGGCAGAGGCCACAGGTTCTACAGTAACCTCTTTTATAATACACCTGATTTTTAATGGACAAAGTGTATGCCTGCTGTATCTGAGCGATAAATTAGCGCCGGATATTCTGATGGAGGAAATGGAGATGAGTTACAGCTCATCGGAGATGGCGCTTATTATTGCTTTTTATCTGCTTCTTGCGGTAGTGTGTACCTCCATTGCGTTCTGTGTACTGACATGGATGGCATCCAACGAAGGAAAACAGAATTTCCTGAGAACAGTCTGGGCCTCCAGGAAGAACCGGGGTGAAAAGATGTGGAGTGTCTGCCTGATTATCGCTGTTTCTCTGGCACTTATCTATATGATAGCCATGGAGATACTGAAGGCTGTGCTGTGAACGGAAAGGTTTTTGGCAGTAACAGGATTTTTGAAGAAAGCATCTATGCGGATTATATGCGGGATGAATAAATAAGAAAACAGACAGGAAACACGTTTAATGTTCCTGTCTGTTTCTTTTTTCCGTCAATGTAAAGCCTCCGAAGCAAACTGGCTTTTTATCCTGTAAGAATATGGGCAGTATTGCTTATTTCGGAGGAACAGGTCACTGTTTTATATACGGACGTCAAACTGACTTCCGATATCGGGATTGACGGAAAGCTCCATCTGTGCAGTGGGGACAGATGCAATCATCTGTGCTAACTGTGAACCCTGCGAAGTGGCAGTATCCATAGCTTTACTCAGCATCTTCATACCCCAGTCGGTCTGCACTTTGGACATAGACATAGCAGTCGATAAACCCGCAATATCCATCTGGCACCTCTCCTTTATCCATGCGTTTCAGCATGGGAGTATTGTTGTATGGCCGATCCCGTTGTAAGAGATGGCCAGTTTCAGTATAAATGGAAAGAGATTTTTTGTCAATCTTGCTAAAATGATAAATTTTTGATATACTGAACATTATGCAGGCGCAGGGCAGTACAAAAGTGCATGCAGAAACGGGGCGGGAAATGCAAAAAATAAATATATTGGGAATGAGCCTGACGGATTACTCTTTTAAAGAGGCGATCGGCATAACGGATCGTTTTCTGGGGAACGGCAGTCTTAATACGATCCTGTTTGTTTCCGCGAAGATCCTGGTGGGGGCCGGAAGCGCGGCAAAAAAGCAGGCATGGATAGAAGCGGCGGATCTGATTGTCTGGAGTGATGCTGAGATTGTGCGTCAGGCAGGCGTTATGGCAAAGAACCGTATTCATGAGGTGGAAAACCAGGAATATTTCAAAGAGATTTTAAGACGCTTTGGAAGAGGGGGAAATCCTCTTTATCTGCTTGCGGATTCGGAAGAAGAGCTGGAAAAGCTGGGGCATGATCTGAAAAGTTTCAGGGAGGATCTGAACATTGCAGGTGCGGGAATCGTAGGGGGTATGCAGGCGGAATGGGAAAATGAAGCCAATCGGATCAACGAACTTGCGCCTGTTGCCATCATATCCAGGATGCAGTTTGAAAAGCAGGCAGAAATTGTGGAAAGCATGAAACAATTTTTAAATGCGGAAATCTGGCTTGCCCTTGATAATGAAATGATTCCGGACAGCAGAAGGGTTCCCCTTTTGAGAAAGCTTCTCAGCAAATGGGATCATCATGTTTTTCAGAAACTGTTGTCAGAATCTCGTCGGATGAACAGGCAGGATGAAAAATCGGATCGGACATCTGAATAGAGGAAAGAGTTTGTATATCTTTGATATGAAAACAGCCCGTTGAGTGGCTGTTTTTCTTATTCATTGCAAATGTACTCGTATTGTATAGGTTGACTATTGGAAAAAACAGGTAAATTTTAGAGAAAATCTAAAAAAACAGACAAAAAAAGTTTGAAAAGAGGTAGATTTATTTGTGCATTTGTTTTAAAATGAGTAATAGGTCACGAAAAAAGCCTTTTCAGGGGTGGAATTGTATTGTTGAAAATGTATAAAGAATTGTACGGTAAAGATGTCATGCATTGCAGGAGGGAAGGATATGATTTCAAATCAGATTTTGCAGAACACGATTGAAGGTTTAAAGGCAATTGCCAGAGTGGAGCTCTGTATTATGGATGTTGACGGTAAAGAAGTGGCAGCTACAGTGGCAATGCATGAATGTGAAAAACCTGCGATGGAATTTGCGCAGTCGCCGGCGGATTCCCAGGAGATACAGGGCTATCAGTATTTTAAAATTTATGATGAGCAGCAACTGGAATACATATTGATCGCGGGTGGTTCCGGTGAAGATGTTTACATGGTTGGAAAGATGGTAGCTTTCCAGATACAGGGATTACTGGTGGCGTACAAGGAGCGTTTTGACAAGGATAATTTTATTAAAAACCTGCTGCTTGACAATCTGCTGCTTGTGGATATTTACAGCCGTGCGAAAAAACTTCATATCCAGGCTGATGTCAGGCGCGTGGTGATGATCATTGAGACGGACAGCACGAAGGACTGTAATGTGCTGGAGATCGTGCGCAGCGGTAATACCAATACCAGAGACTTTGTAACAGCGGTGGATGAGAATAATGTGATCGTTGTAAGGGATCTGACGGACGGGGATTCCCCGGCGGAGATAGACAGAGGGGCAAAGGCACTGGAGAGTTTTCTCGTAAAAGAGGGTATGAAGAATGTCCGTGTATCTTACGGTACTGTCGTAAAGGAGATCAAAGATGTCAGCCGTTCTTACAAAGAGGCGCGGATGGCTCTTGATGTGGGAAAAATATTTTTCAGTGACAGAAACGTGGTGGCATACAGTGAGCTGGGGATTGGGCGTCTGATCTATCAGCTTCCGATTCCACTGTGCAGAATGTTTATCAGAGAGATATTCGGCGGAAAAAGCCCTGATGATTTCGATGAGGAGACGCTGACAACGATCAATAAGTTCTTCGAAAACAGCCTGAATGTTTCGGAGACTTCAAGGCAGCTTTTCATTCACAGGAATACGCTGGTCTACAGACTGGATAAGCTGCAGAAGGCTACAGGACTGGATCTGAGAGTCTTTGAGGATGCTATCACCTTCAAGATCGCACTGATGGTTGTAAAATATATGAAATATATGGAGACCTTTGATTATTGAGGATTTTCTGATCCGTAAAACAGAAGATGCATTTTTAAAGTGGGAAGATACGCCGCAAAGAGGAGGAAGGTGTTCAGGCAGATGAAATTTAAAAAGGTGTATCCCCTGTATAGGATGGTAGAGGAGAAAGGGACAGGATAGTGACGGAGAAAACGGTAAAAAAGAAACGGAAGAAAAGAAGCAGTGACAGGGATATTATTGTACTGGATCATGTGAGTAAATCTTATGAGACAGGTTCCCCGGCCCTGAATGATATTAATTTGCGCATCAGGCAGGGAGAATTTGTGTTTATTGTAGGTGACAGCGGTTCGGGAAAATCTACAATGATCAAACTGCTGTTGCGGGAATTGAGCGCAACGGAAGGAAATGTCAGGGTGTTAGGATATGATCTGAACAGGATCAGGCACCGGAAGATTCCGGAATTTCGTCGCAACATCGGTATTGTATTTCAGGATTTCCGTCTTTTAAAGGACAGGAATGTTTATGAGAATGTGGCTTTTGCACAGAGGATCGTACAGACACCTGCAAAGCAGATGCGGAAAAATGTGCCGGCAGTTCTTGCCTCGGTGGGGCTGGCCGGAAAATATAAGGCAAAACCGAAACAGCTTTCCGGCGGTGAACAGCAGAGGGTAGCCCTTGCCCGCGCCCTTGTGAATGAGCCAACATTGCTTTTGTGTGATGAGCCTACCGGGAATCTGGATCCCAAAAACTCCTGGGAGATTATGAATATGCTGGAGGAGATTAATAAGGGAGGGACAACCGTGCTGGTGGTAACTCACAATAAAGAAATTGTGAACCAGATGGAGAAGCGGGTGGTGACATTAAAAAGAGGCGTCATTATAAGCGACGAGGAGAAGGGAGCGTATATCGATGAGGATTAGTACATTTTTTTATACGATCAGACAGGGCTTCCGCAATATTTTCCGCAACAAGCTTTTTTCGCTGGCTTCGATCGCTACGATAACGGCCTGCCTGTTTATGTTTGGCATTTTTTACTCAGTTGTGGTCAATCTGCAGAGCATGGTGCAGAATGCGGAGGAAGGGGTCTGCGTCACGGTATTTTTTGAGGAGGGACTGGATGATACCACCATACAGGAGATAGGAGAGAAGATATCGGGAAGAGTGGAAGTGTCGGAAGTGGAATATATTTCGGCTGATGAAGCCTGGGAGGAATGGCTGGCCGGTTATCCGCCGGAATATGCGGAAGGCTTTACAGAAAATCCCCTGGCTAACTGCGCCAACTACAGAGTTTATTTGAGTGATGTTTCCATGCAGGATTCCCTTGTCACTTATCTGGAGTCCACACCGGGTGTCAGAAAGATAAACCGTTCCCAGTTTACAGCGGACATTCTGACCGGTTTCAACTCGCTGTTAGGGTATGTGTCTATAGGCCTTATTGCTATTTTGCTGGGAGTATCGATTTTTTTGATCAGCAATACGGTGACCATCGGCATCAATGTGCGTAAAGAGGAGATATCCATTATGAAATATATTGGCGCCACAGATTTCTTTGTGCGTTTTCCGTTTGTGGTGGAGGGAATGCTGATCGGTCTGGTGGGGGCGGGAATACCACTTGTTATCATTTATTTTGTTTATAATAAAGCCGTAGCTTATGTGCTGGAACGTTTTTCCATTCTGACCAATCTTCTCACCTTTTTGCCGGTGACAGAGATTTTCCATATGTTATTGCCGCTGTCTTTGGGAATCGGTGTAGGGATCGGCTTTATCGGCAGTTTTACAACAGTGAGGAAGCATCTTGGAGTATAGGAAAGTATGGTAAGAGCGGATACCTGTGGCGGGAACAGTCCATATTTTTGCAGATATGCTTTCTGATGTGATATGGAATGATGAGTTGTGTTCCGGAGTTTAGAGTATGGAAAAGAAATTACATCTGAAAAAGTGCATAGGAATTTTTGTGCTGTTGATACTGGTACTGCTGTCCGGTGAAGAGACCAGGGCAGTCTCTCCGTCTTCCATAACATCTGAGAGCATCCGGGAAAAGGAAGGACAGATATCCAATGCCCAGGAGGAAAAAAAACAGATAGAATCTGCTCTGACAGACATTAAGGAATTGAAGGCACAGCTGGAAGGGGAAAAGATAAGTCTGGAGAATTATGTGGTGGCATTGGACAATGATTTAGCCGGGATACAGCAGAAGATTTCGGAATTAAATGGAAAGATCGTGGCAAAGGAAGAAGAGATCAGGGAGACAGAGAAGGAGCTGGATGCGGCCATAGAAAAACAGGACGAACAGTATGCTGCGATGAAAATGCGCATACAGATGATGTATGAGCAGAATGATAATTATTACGTTGAAATGATATTGAGCGCAGAATCTTTTGGAGATCTGTTGAATAGACTGGATTATATAAAGGAAGTGTCGGCGTACGATGAACGAAAACTGCAGGAATACATGCTGATCAGGGAGTATGTGGAGATGTGCAGGGAACAGCTGGATGCGGAAAAAGAGGTTCTGGATGCGGCAAAAGTAAGTGTACAGCAGGAGGAAGCATCTCTGGAAGAACTGATTTCTGATAAAGAGGCGGAGATCGTTGCAAAGCAGAGCGATATCGGCAGCAAAGCGGCAGCGATCGAGGAGTATGAGGCAGACATCCGGGCACAGAATGAACTGATCGCTTCTCTGGAGGCAGCAGTTGCGGCGGAGAGAAAGCGGTTAGCGGAGGAAAACGCAGCGCGGTTGACTTATGACGGCGGTGTATTCTGTTTCCCGGCACCTTCCTATACAAGAATTTCAGAAGAATATGGAGAGCGTATCCATCCGATCCTCGGCGTACCGCAGTTTCATAACGGAATAGATATTGCTGCGCCTAACGGCAGCCCGATTCTGGCGGCTTATGATGGAGAGGTGGTGGCGGCCGCATATAGTGGAAGCATGGGAAACTATGTGATGGTAGATCATGGAGACAGCCTTTATACCATATACATGCATGCCTCCGCACTCTATGTGTCAAAGGGAGAACTTGTGACGAAGGGGCAGCAGATCGCGGCTGTAGGCTCCACAGGAAGATCAACGGGACCCCATCTGCATTTCGGCGTACGAAAGAACGGAGGCTATGTGAGTCCATGGGGGTATCTCGGCTGACTGTCCGGCTGTTTGGGCAGCCTGTGAATAGCACAGCTGAATGGTCATGGCTTTGGCTCAGATATAATTCAGTAGTAGTGGAATCATTGAAAAGGTGGCGTATGGACGTGGAAGAAAATCAGGATAAATCAAAAAGTTATGGACTTGGTGTGGTGACAGGTATTCTGGCAACAGTACTTGCGGTCAGCGGAATATGGCTGGGGAAAATTATATTGGACAAAGGGAATACAAAAGAGGTATCCGTATCAGGGATTTTAAAGGAAAACTCTGTTGTAAACAGTGAGACTCTCAGCAAAATGGCGGCAATTGAGAAGACGGTAGATGAAAACTTTTATTTTGATACGCTGACAGAAGCGGATATGCAAACCGGTATCTACCGGGGTATGCTGGAGGCACTGGATGACAAATATGCAGTTTATTATACGGCGGAAGAGCTGAATACGCAGCTGGATGACAATGAGGGAATTTATTATGGCATCGGCGCTTATGTCATGATGAATACAGAGACAGAGACTCCCTATATCAGCGGGGTTATCCAGGGGACACCGGCCGAGGAGGCGGGACTGCAGATAGGGGATATTATCTATGCGGTGGACGGGACGCCTACCTTTCAGATGACACTGGAGGAGGCTACAGGGCTGATCAAAGGAGAAGAGGGAACTCATGTGACATTGACGCTGATACGGGAAGGTACGGCTTTTGATCAGGATGTGGTACGGAGGAAGGTGAACAATCCTACCGTTACCTTTGAGATGCTGGATGAAGAGATCGGCTATATTGGTATTTCAGAATTTAAAGATATAACAGTGGATCAGTTTACGGAGGCTTATGCCGTACTGAAAGGATCCGGTGTAAAAGCGCTGGTTCTCGATCTGCGTGGAAACCCGGGCGGCCTGCTGGATGCGACAGTCAGTATCTGCCAGCAGATTCTGCCGGAAGGTCTGGTTGTTTATACGGAAGATAAAAACGGAGAACGATTTGAGTACACATGTGATGGGACAAGGAAGATAGAGATACCAATGGTTGTGCTTGTCAACAACGGTTCTGCAAGCGCCTCGGAAGTGATGACAGGGGCGATAAAAGATCATGGCGTGGGTACAGTGATGGGAACTACGACCTATGGGAAAGGGATTGTCCAGAAAATTATCAGACTTTCAGATGGATCCGGTGTAAAACTGACGACAAACGCCTACTTTACGCCAAACGGCAATAATATCCATGGAACGGGTATTGAACCGGATGTGGTGGTGGAATTTGACGCGGAAGCATATTATGGGGAAGAACGGATCGACAATCAGCTGGAGGCGGCAAAGGAATATCTGAGGAAGAAACTGCACGGATAAAGAGGCGGCCAGGGAGAGCAGAAAACAGACAACTGAAAGGGCAGCAGGGAGACAAAGGAGAGAAAGCGGTGAAGATGCGGGGGATTCAGCCGTTGGCTTACAGAGTGATACAGGCAGTCGGAGGGGTAATATTTCTGTGTCTGACATATTATAGCCTGAGATATTCTCAGTATATGTTTCCACAGATGGATGAGATCCCGATAGACAGGAAAGGAGATCCTGTCTGCTGTATTCTGGCGGTGGGGGTTGTGATTCTGGCTGTCTTTTTGATGATGAGACTGGAGTATAAGATTTCCGACCGGAATAAGGCGTGGATAGAACGTATTTTTTTGAGTATATCAGTGCTCTGGGTAACTGGAGCCGGCTTTTGGTGGATCAGCAGTCTGGACAGAGTGCCGGAGGGAGATCAGGCATTTGTGTATGGCGGTGCTTCTTATTTTCTGGAAGGAGGATACTTTTTTCTGGAAAAAGGAAGTTACTGCTATATTTATCCTCATCAGCTGGGGCTGATTGCCTTGGTGGAAGTGCTGTTTCTGATAGTTGGAACATACAATTATTTTGCCTTTGAGGTGGTCAGTGTATTACTGGCGGGGGGAATCGTATTGTTGGGGTATGGATTGCTGAAGGAGATGAATACATCTGTTTCGGCAAGGATCTTTTACTGCTTATTTATTATGGGATGTGTTCCTCTGATCTGCTACACAAGCTGGGTATACGGGGATCTGCCAAGTATTTTTTTTGCAATGCTGGCGGCCTGGCTTGTGCTCAGGTGGCAGAACTGCCTGCGGAAAGGATATCTGGCGGGAATGGTGGCGGCCTCTGTGATGGCTGTACTGGTACGCAAAAATTCCATGATTCTGCTGATCGCGTTGATTCTTCTCACACTGGTCTATGTTATTGATTCCCGGAAATGGCAGATCGTTATCGCGGCAGCGCTGGCGGTGGCGATGTCTTTTCTTGCATATCAGGGGATTTATAAAATGTATGAGATACGCTCAGGGTATGAGCATAGCGATGGCCTTCCTGTGAATTCATGGATTGCGATGGGGATGATGGAGAAGGGCGATTGTTGTGGCTGGTATGATAGTGGTGTGAAAGATATCATGTATGCCACGGATTGCAGTTGCGATGAAACAAAAGAGATTATGGCAGGGATAATTGAGGAAAGATTTCATACTTTTACAGATGATCCCAAATATGCTGTTCTGTTTTTCAGAAAAAAGATTTTGTCACAGTGGAATGAACCTTTGTATCAGAGCATCTACTTCAGTGCCAAGAATCTCAGAAATGATCTTCTGGAACCTGGAAGCTTTCTGGAGGGAATATATAATAGGCCGGAAGTGCATGATAAAGTGTTTTGGTTTGCGGATCTTATGCAGGCGCTTGTGTATTTCGGTATGCTGCTTTATTATCTTTTTGCTGTTCGAAAGGATACACAGCCATTTGCATATCTTCTGGCAGTGACGATAATCGGTGGGTTTTTCTTCAGTATTTTATGGGAAGCAAAGACGAGGTATATTTTTCCGTATTATGTGATGATGTACCCATTAGCAGTAGTGGGGTACTTTAGGGCGGTAGAGCAGATACGGAAATGGACAGGTGTATGAATTTGGTGTCTTGTGGATTTGCAGGCAGTGAATGTATCAGAATATGATTTAAATAATATGAAGATAAAGATAGATATGGATGGGACAGGCTTAAAGTAGAGGGCTGTCCCATCTTTTTTGTGGCAAACAAAAATATGTACAAAAATGGCATCTGATTTTTGTATATTATCCCAACTTGCCAAATCTAATACATCTGTTGTATACTAAACGCATATAATAAACACATAACAAGAATAGAAGGAGAAAATTATGGCAAGTAAAAAAACGTTGCGTCAGATTCTGGAGGAGAGCAAAGGGTGTTTTCTGGTTCCCTGTGTCTATGACTGTGCTTCCAACCATGCAGTGGAAATGTGCGGTTTTCCGGTGAGCCTGCTCTCGGGCGGAGAGGTATCGATTTCCATGAACGGAGTGATCGATTATGGCTTTACAAACCTGACAGATCTGGAGTGGGTGGTGAGCAGAGTATCGCAGACCAGCTCGATTCCGTTAATTGCGGATATCGAGGATGGTTTTGGCGGCCCGCTGGCGGTGTACCGCTCTGCGAAAAGATTGTCGGCGGCGGGGGCTGCCGCGATTCAGCTGGAGGATTCTGCGGATATGGAAGAATCCACGAAGATTCTGCCCAGAGATAAATATCTGGCGAAGGTGCGCGCGGCGTTAGATGGGCTGGAGGGAAGCAACTGTCTTCTGATCGCCCGCAGCAATGCGGATCCCGCTGATCCGGAGCAGATGAAAGAGGGCTGCGAGAGACTGCAGGAAGCCATTGATATCGGCAGGAAGCGGGGACAGTATGTGATCGCCATGATGGTACTGGTAGGCAATTACGAGCAGGCGGAAGCTATGGCAAAGATCGTTACGGGATCGAAGATCTTCGCGGATGTGCGGGCGGAGAAAGGCGGGGATGGCCATTATCACCCCTCTGTTACGATGGAAGAACTGACGAAGCTCGGCTTTGTGATGTGCAGCAGCCATTATACACTGAAGGCAGCGATGGAAGGTATGCTGGAACACGGTCTTGCAAATTATAAGAACCAGAGTGTGGCTTATACGTTTGAGATGGCCCCGACCACAGGGATAGAGAGCTTTTCCGCTTCCGGAATGTTTGATCCCCAGGCGTATCTTGCCCTAGAGAATTCTTTTACCCATGGAAACAAGGAATATACCATCGTGGGACATCAGGTGGAAGATTACCCGGAGGGATTTGTGCGCCCGGATATTAAGGAACGGTTATGATGAAAAGATATATCGATGCACATGTGCATATAACGCCGGCGGCGGCGCTGGGCACGAAAAACGATCGGTTTGGGACAGAGGTTATGCCTTACGGCTATCTGAAAATGGGGGAAGAGGGATTTTACACTATGCCGCCCTATATTCATGACAGCCAGTTCACGGAAGACACGCTGGTAAAACTGATGGATGTCTACGGGGTGGAGAAAGCCGTCATTTTGCAGAGCCTGATGTCGCCCCAGAATGAGGCCGTGGCAAAAGCGGTGGAGAAGTATCCGGACAGGCTGGCCGGGGCTATGATCATTGAGCCCGTTGACGGCTGGGAGGAACAGATGGAATACTGGTACGGCCGGGGACTGCGCGCCATCAAGTTTGAGATGCGGGCTTATACCGATCCGGCGGCCTATCCGGATATCGGTTACACGGATCCCCGGATGTTAAAACTGTTTGAAAAAGCCCAAAAACTGGGACTCACAGTGACGATCGATCCGGCTCCCGTGGATTTCCCGGTGTATGAGCCGGAAAAGCTGTTAAAGGCGATTCGGGAATTCCCGGCGCTGCATTTTGTACTGTGTCATATGGCATATCCGCGGCCCCTGGATACACCGGAATTGGAAACCAGGTGGGAGCAGATGTTAACTGTGGCGGCGCTGCCGAACTGTTTTCTGGATGTGAGCGCAATGCCTGATTTTTTTGACGCGGAAGGCTGGCCCTATCCGACGGCTTTGAAGCTCTTGAAGAAGGCAAAAGAGGTTGCGGGGGCACAAAAGCTGATCTGGGGAACCGATATCTCGGGTACTTTAAACAGAGCTACCTATGCACAGATGATGGAAATGTTTTACCGGGCGGACTGTCTGAACGAGGAGGAACTGGACGGACTGTTCTACCGGAATGCGAAAAGAGCCTATCGTCTGTAAAGTAGATAGAACATGTAACTGGGGAGGGTGTAACAGTTACAAAACACAAGAAAAAGTTAAGAGTTTAAGGAGGAAAGAAAAAATGAAGAAGAAATGGTTATCATTGTTGCTGGTATTTGCAATGGTACTGTCTTTGACTGCCTGTGGAAATAACGGCAGCGAGACGGCAGCAAATGAAACGGAAGCGCCGACGAATGAGGCAGAGCAGGAGCCTGCGGCGCAGGAAGAGGCGGAAGCGCCCGCAGCAGAGGAAGCTGCCCCTGCATCTGATGGCGACACAATCAAGATCGGCGTACTGTGCTATCTCTCCAGCACCAGAAGCGCAACCCTGGGATTTTTCCAGATCGGCTGGGAGGCGGCTGCGGCGGAGATCAATGCGGCAGGCGGTATCGACGGAAAGAATGTTGAATTTCTGCTGTATGATCCCCAGGGCGATGCGGCGCAGGTTTCCCAGAGACTGACAGAGGCAAAGAACGACGGCTGTGTGGCGGCGCTGTTCACATCCGGCGATGATCTGGCGCCCACAGCGGCAGAATGGGCGGAGGAGAACAAATTCCCGGTTATTCTGCAGAGCAATACGTCCACAGAAGTTACGTTAAAGCATTTCTCGGAATACTGCTATAACGTAGGACCGAACGCATGGGCTTTTGCAAAGATGCTTGCGCTGTCCGCAGTGGGAGAAGAAGGTAAAAAGAATTTCGTGTTCTGCGGAACAGACGGTGCGGCTACAATCGATGCGGAAAATCTGCTGATCCTGGAAGGACAGAAATTGGATCCTGATTTCGAATGTCTGGCGAGTTATCGCGTATCCACCAGCGATTCCGAATTTTCCAATATTATCAGCCAGATTGCGACCACTGCGCCGGACATGGTATTGCAGCAGGGCGGCGGACCGACTTTTGTTTCTTTTGCACAACAGGGACTGATGTTCGGACTGTTTGATGTATCGGATGTCTATAACGATTTCGTGGTAGATACTTCCACCAACTCGGGATTAGCTGAGACAGGGGAATATCCTTACGGCAGTACAAAGGGAATGTTCCTGTTAAATTTCTGGGATGAGAGTAAAATGGATGACACGATCAAAAACTTCTGTGATCTGTATATGGAGAACGAGATCTGCGCATCCAGCGGATATGTGGCGCCGGCGGACGCGGGATTAAGCTGCTACCGCGGTGTGAAAGCCATCGCCCTCGGTATCCAGGCATGTCTGGATGCAGGGACGGATTACACGGATCCACAGGTACTGACAGAGGCCATTGGGGGCATCAGCTGGGAAGATTCCACGGGAGAACATCATTTCCGCGAACTGGATAATCAGCTGACTTTTGACTATTACTACGGCGTTTCCTGTGAAGAGGGCAGCGAAGCTTACAACGGCAATCCGGTTGCGACGGATATCATTACCTATTCTTCCGACGACCTTCTTCCTACGGAGCAGGAGATGAAAGATTATGCGGAGAAGCTGGGTGTGACAGGCAGATTTTAGGAGAGATTTCCGGCGAAGCAGGCAGCTGCTGTTTATGTATACGGGCGCTCGGAGGAAACGTGTCAGCGAAGGCTGACGGGCGCCCGGCACGCGAGCAGGGGAAAGGCTTTTTCCCTGCTCGATTAAATAACGGATGGAGAATGAGTTATGACAATACAACAATTTGTGCTGGCTCTGGTGGTGGGGTTGGCCAGTGGTATGATTTCTTATCTGACGGCATCGGGGATGAGCCTGATTATCAGTGGTATGGGAACCATCAACTTTGGCCAGGGAGCTTTTTATATTCTTGGAGCCCTTTTGTGCTATTACACCGTGAAAGCAAATATTCCCTTTGTTCTGGCATTGCTGATCGGTTTTCTGGTACCGGCTGTGATCGGTATCGTGGTGGAATTTTTGCTGCGGCCTGTCTTTGGACTGGATATGACATACAGCATGCTGATCACTATGGGGGTAAGCTACATGCTCTGTGATCTCATGTCCATGATGTGGGGAAATACCGTGCGCGCAACGCCCGTGCCAGCTGCTTTTGGCGGTGCGATCCGGGTGGCAGGGCTCAATGTGGCATTTCCGGCTTACTACATGTTCATTATCGCTTTTTCGGCCCTGATTGCCATTGCCATGCGCCTGATGTTCAATAAGACGAAACTTGGGATTTATTTCCGCGCCATTATAAGCGACCGCCACATGGTGGAATGTCTCGGCATCAATGTACAGAGGCTGTTTACGGTGATGTTCATGATCGGTTTGGGGTTGGGCGGAATTGCGGGAGCGCTGAACGCGCCGATCTCCGGCCTGACGCCGGGACAGGGGCTTACGGTATTCAATTCCGTGTTCCCGGTTCTTCTGGTGGGCGGCCTGGACAATATGGACGGCGCGTTGCCGGCGGCATTGGTAATCGGCCTGGCTTCCGCCTATGCGGCGATCTTTATGCCGACTTATTATAATCTGGTGCCCAGCGTGATCATGGTTATCGTAGCATTTTTTAAGCCGAAGGGTTTGTTTGCCAGAAAGGAGGCCTGAAAATGGAAAAAAACGTTAAGAAGGACCTCTTAATCGGAATGGTTGTCGTGGCAGCCTATGCGGTTGCCGGGACATGTTTCGGGGAAAGCGTATCAAAGATCATGTCTTATGTGGTGATTATGACGCTGTTTGCCCTGAGTTTTAATCTGCAGTTCGGCTATGCGGGCATGACGAGCTTGGGACATGCCATGTATTTTGGACTGAGCGGTTATATTCTTGTGGCTTTCTGCCTGAAAGCGAATATGAATGTGTGGCTGGCCTGCCTTCTCACCCTGCTCATCTGTTTTGGCCTTTATACGATCTGCGGGATCATCTGCCTGAAAAATAATATGATGACTTTTACTTTTCTGAGCATGGGGCTTTCTCTGAGCGTCTCCACGATGTTCGGAAAATGGCTGTATATGGGCGGTATGGTGGGATTAAACTGTAAGATCGCGCCTGCCTGGATGAGTGATTACCGGGTGATGTTTCTGTTTATTCTGGCGGTGATGACCGTCTGTACAGTACTGATCTACCTGCTTGCGAAAAGTCCCTTTGTCACCATGTTAAAGGGCGGAAGGGAGAATGAGGAGCGTCTGATTTTTCTGGGCGTGAACACGAATATGCTTCACACGGTTGTCTTTGTGATCAGCGGGCTGTTTGCGGCTGTGGCAGGTATGCTGTTTGCTTTTCGCAACGGCGGCGCTTATGTGGCTTCTCTGGATGCGGCGCTTTCCTTTGAGGCGATCATTATGTGTGTAGTGGGAGGGATGGGCAGTTTTTTCGGTCCCATACTGGGCGGACTGATCGTGGCTTTAGTCTATAACTGGCTTCCTTCGGTCACAGATTATTATCAGGGAATCCTGGGACTGTTTGTACTGCTGATCGTTTACTTTATGCGGGAAGGACTTCTCTCCAAATCGAGTCCGCTTATGAAACTCATGAAGAAGAGATCGGAAACAGCAAAAGAAGGGTGAGGAGGAGAAAGACGTGGCACAGGATATTATTTTAAAGACAGAACATCTGGTCCGCTATTTTGGAGCGCTGAAGGCCACGGATGATGTCAGTCTGGATATCTACCGGGGAGAGGTACACGCGATCATCGGGCCCAACGGGGCCGGAAAGTCCACCCTCATGGATCTGATCGTAAACCGTACCAGCCCCAATGAGGGGCGTGTGTTTTTTGAGGGGAAAGAGATCACGAAGGTTTTGCCTTACCGGATCGCCAATATGGGACTCTGCAAATGTTTTCAGATCTCGAAGCTTTTCGGACGGCTTACCTGTTTTGAGAATATTCAGATCGCCCAGATCAAAAAACTCGGAAAAGTATATGATTTTATGCCGAAACGGGCGGATTATCTTCGGGATGAGGTGATGGAGGTCCTGGAGAGTGTAGGGATGGCGCATAACGCTAATGAGACGGCGTCCCTTCTCAGTTACGGAGATCAGAGGCGGCTGGAAATTGCCATTACGTTAGCCATGGAACCGAAACTGCTGATGTTGGATGAGCCAACGGCTGGCGTAGCCCGGGCGGAAGGGTATGAGATCATGAAGATGATCAGAGAGCTGGCATTGAAGCGTGGATTTACTGTGGTATTTATCGAGCATGACATGGAGATCGTGTTCAATTATTCTGATCGTATTTCTGTTCTGGATCATGGGGCGCTGATTGCGACGGATACACCTGCCAATATCAAAAAGAATGAGTTTGTGCAGAATGCTTATGTGGGTGGAGGTGTCAAATCATGAGTGAAACGATCTTAAAACTGGAAAATATAGACGCCTATTATGGAGAGAGCCAGATCCTGTTCGGCCTGGAACTGGAAGTAAAAAAGTCTGAATCCGTGTGTATTCTCGGGCGAAACGGCGTGGGAAAATCTACCACCATGAAGTCGATCATGGGACAGCTGAATCCGAAGGCCCATAGCAGAGTGACAGGCAGTATGAAATATCTGGACAGGGAACTTGTGGGACTGCCGAGCTATCAGGTATCCAGAGCAGGGATCGCCTATGTGCCTCAGGGCCGGCATATTTTTCCTACCCTGACCACAAAGGAGAATCTGCTGATCGCAGAGCGGAATGGGACAGACGGAAAAAAGGAATGGACCATCGAGAGGATCTATGAGCTTTTTCCGAGACTGAAAGAGCGGGAAAATTTTAAGGGGGGAAGACTTTCGGGCGGCGAACAGCAGATGTTAACGGTAGCCAGAGGCCTGATGCAGAACCCGGATCTGCTTCTTCTGGATGAGATCACAGAGGGGCTTGCGCCTATCGTGGTGGAGGAACTGGGAAGCGTGATCAATGAACTGCGCAAAAACGGTGTGACGATCCTTCTGGCGGAACAGAACGTGAATTTTGCTCTGGCGGTGAGCAACGACTGTTATATTATTGAAAAAGGAAAGGTCGTTTATCACGGGGCCACAAAAGAAACGCCAAAGGATGTGTTCTCACGGTATCTGGGACTTTAGAGGTAAAAATTGTTTGAGAGAGGAGATTAAAGATGGCAGCAAAAAAAACGATCCGGCAAATGCTGGAAGCAGGGGAATTTATATGGGCACCCTGTATCTATGACTGTGTATCCGCACGTGTTGTGGAGATGTGCGGTTATAATGCCTGTCTGATCAGCAGTTGTGAACTGGAATTTGCGATGAATGGAATTCCGGCAGGACTCTATAATTGGGAGGAATATATCTGGGCAACAGAGCGTATTGCAAATTCCACGACCCTGCCGGTGATTGTGGACGGAGAGAATGGCGGCGGAACGCCCATGCAGGTATATCGTAACTGCAAACGGCTGGCGGAAGCCGGCGCTATGGCGATATCCATAGAAGATACTTTGTCAGGGGCTGTGAATGTGGATTATTTCTACGGACGCAGCAGGGGTTACATGGACAGGGAACTGTGGGCCACCAATGTACACGCGGCTGTGGAGGCGGTGAAGGGTACGGATTGCATGATCATTGCAAGAACTGATTGTAAAGGCGGTGGCGCAGCACAGATAGGGGCTATAGGAGAGAATCCTTTCTGTCTGGGATTAGATGAGGCGATCCTGCGGGCAAAAATGGGTGTTGAAGCCGGGGCGGAGATTACGATGATACAGAATATCTGTCATGCGGGCTGTGAAGAAGAATGCGGGCGTATTGTGGCGGAGGTGCCAGGCTATCGGTTCTATCCAGATGTCCATGCCACTGACGGTGCGCCGGATTTGACGTTAGAACAGATGCAGGAAATGGGCTTCCATCTGGTATCCAACCATGCGGCCATGAAAGGCGCTACCAAAGGTATGATGGAATATTTCAGGGAAAACTTTAAAAATAAGAATACCGTATATTCCGAAAACGATGAATTTTATAATATGGGTCATGTGTTTACGCCTTTCAAGATGGAAGACTGGATCGAAAGAGATAAAAGTTATGAGGCCTATGAGAAAGAACTGAGAGAAAAAAGCATGGCAGGCAGGTAAAATAAGGAGAAAGATAATGAAAAAGATAGTTTCATTTTTTGGAGATAAAACAGAAGTGTTCTGTTGTCTGAACAGGAAGGCGGAAGAGTATGCTGCATCTCTGGGGATAGAATATCGGTGGGCACCGCAGCTTCCTTTCTCAGAAGAAAATGTAATTCGGGAACTGCAGAATGCTGATGCAGGGATCATTGATATTGAACCATATGGGGAATCTGTTTTCAGCCAGGTGAAAGACAGTACAAAACTGATGGTGCGTTTTGGAGTTGGGTTTGACAAAGTGGATTTGAAGGCGGCAAGCAGAAACGGGATCGCTATTGCCAGAACTACCGGGGCCAATACGACTGCAGTGGCAGAGATGGCTCTGACGCTGATGCTTACCTGCAGAAGGAGGATGAATCTGTATCAGGCCAGAACCAGGGCAGGCGAGTGGGTGAAAGATATCGGCAACGAACTGATAGGCAGTACGGTGGGCATTATCGGTTACGGTAATATCGGACGACGCCTGGCAAAGCTTTTGAAGGGCTTTGATTGCAGGATTCTGGCTTATGATCCGTTTCCAAATGAGGAGGCTGCGAAAGCTGACGGAGTGGAGCTGGTAGCTCTGGAGGAGATTCTTACACAATCGGATGCGATCAGCATTCATGTGCCCTATACAAAAGAGACACATCATATGATAAACAGGGAGACACTGACACTGATGAAACCTACGGCTGTCATTGTCAATACTGCAAGAGGAAATATTATTGATGAGGACGCGCTGTATCAGGCATTAAAATCAGGGCAGATAGCGGGTGCTGGTGTGGATGTGTTTGCAGCAGAGCCGCTTTCTGTGGAGTCTCCGTTGTTGACGTTGGAGAATGCGGTACTGACACCTCATGTATCCAGCCAGACTATGGAATCTCTGTGGAATATTTATAAGATGGCCATCGATATCAGCGCTGATTTCTTTGCCGGAAAGGGATCCCCCCATATTCTGAATCCGGATTACATAGAAAATAAGTAGATAAAAAGATGAATATTTTTGTGATCATGGCGGCACTGATTATTTTGTTAATACTTACCCTGAAGAAAGTGCCGATCATTATTTCGGCGCTGCTGTCTGCAGTCTTTATGGCTGTCTGCAGTGGTATGCCGGTTTTTGAGACAATAGCAGCAGAGTATATGGAAGGTCTGGCAGATTTTGTCAGATCCACTTGGCTGATGTTTCTTTTGGGAACTGTTCTGTCAAGTCTGATGGATCATACGGGGGCAGCGGCATCTATCGCCCGTTTCACAGTGAGAAGATTCGGTGCGAAATGGGCGATACCGGCTGTTATTATATCGGGTGGTCTGCTGACCTATGGTGGTATCTCGGCTTTTGTGGCCTGCTATGCTTTGTATCCTGTTACCTTGATGGTTTTCAGAGAGGCGGATCTGCCGGAATATCTTATGCCGGCGGTAATCTGTGCGGGTATCCATACCTGGGTGAATATGCTGCCGGGGAATCCTTCTGTGACAAATATTGTACCTGTGGCTTATCTGAATACAACAGCCAAAGCGGCTCCTGTGGTTGGAGTGATTGCAGCAGTTTTAACGTTGACACTTACCTTTTTATATTTTGCCTGGGAAGTGCGGAAGGCAGAGAAAAGAGGAGATCGGTTTTCAACAGATGAGAAAAGGGAAAAGATGTTGAAGAAAATGGATGCTTTGGAGAAAGAAAAGGGACTTCCTGATCCGTTTATGGCTCTCTTGCCTGTTTTGTGCGTGGCAGTTGTCATGAATGTTCTGAAACAGGACATCTCCATAGCCCTGTCAGCCGGCATTCTGCTTTGCAGTGTGCTGTTTGGCAGAAATTTCAGAGGTGGACGGGAAATACTTTCAAATGCGGTAGCAGAGGCTTCCTTTACGTTGATCACAGCTGCTTCTGTAGTAGGAATTGGAAACGTGATCAGGGCGACGCCAGGCTTTCAGAAAATTGCGGAATTGATATTGAGATTTGGAGAGGTCGGTGTGAATCCTCTTGTGATCTTTGCCGTTGCGGTGGCAGTGATGAGCGGGATGAACGCTTCCGCCACAAGCGGCCTGTCAACCATATTATCCGCTTTGGGAGAACCTTTTCTGAGAATGGGCATTCCGGCTGAACTTCTTCACCGGGTAGGAGTAATTGCTGCCATAGGGCCGGGCGGGCTGCCCCACAGTGGTGGGATGGTAGCAATTTTGGAAGTCTGTGGTGTTTCTTATAAAGAAGGATACCGACATCTGTTTGTGGCAGTGGTAATGATCCCGATGGCAACACTGCTGGCGGTGCTTGCCGGTATGGTTTAAAAGCTTTTGCATATGGGTAATGTTACTGGCGGAGTCAGCGGTTTCTGCTCTTGTTATGCTGTAAATAATTTGAAGTTGATTTGTAATTTTTACCAATTTATAGTATGATATGGATAGATTACAGAAATGGGAGTTTTATAACGTATGACAGCGAAAGAATCACCGAGAAAGAATTTAAAGATTCAGGCGTATTCTATTTTAAAAAAGAAGATCGTTAACTGTGAATATCGGCCGGGCAGTATGCTCAACGAGGCGCAGCTGGCAGAGGAACTGGGATTCAGCCGGACTCCCATCAGAGAAGCGATCAGTATTTTGGAGATGGAGGGATTTATACGTGTTGTCCCGAAAAAGGGGATCCTGGTGACGGATATTCTGTTGAGCGATATTGTGCAGATTTTTCAGGCGAGGATGGAGATCGAGCCCATAGCACTGAAGCTTGCGGGGCCGAGAATTCCAGGGGAGGAACTTTTGAAATGGAAAGGATGGTTTCTGTCGGGAGATTCCTCTGTGGAAAAAGGGTATGAGATCGATACGGCAATGCATCTTGGTATCATTGGCTATTGTGGAAATTCCTATATTATCGATATGATGAAAACGGTATTTGATAAAAATACCCGAGTGATTGTGTCCAGTACGGAGAACAGAGAACATGTCAGGGAGGCTTTAAAAGAGCATTTGGAGATATTGGACTGTCTGCTGGAGCAGGATTTTGAGAAAGCGGCGGTTATGATGCGCACCCATGTGGCAGGCTGCAGGAATGCAGCGCTGGACTTTTTTTACTCAGCGTAGGTTATCGATGTGGATGTCCGGAGAGGGCAGGAAAGGGGACGGTAAGAAAGTATCAGGAAAGCTATTGGTGTGAATTATATAAAAGATAGCAGTATGGAGTATTCCGAATAGGTGGAATGCTCTTTTTAGAAAGAGAGGTTGACAGACATGATACCCTGTGCCATTCTTAAGCAGACAGGGCGGTGCTATAACTGTGTAGCCCTGCAGTTTTATCATACCAATTTTATACCGTCATCAGTGGCGCTCTTATGTCTGCAGGGAACTGCGTGGCGGGGAGCGCCTTTTTGTTTTAAATACAGGCGGCGTTTCCTATCTCAAATGGTCCTAGGATAGACGAAGGACTTTGGAGGACAAAATGGATCAGGAAGTTGAATTATTAAGTTCTGTTGCAAAAACTTTAAGTACATATACTCGTTTACAGTCCCTTTGTGTTGGAGTATTGGGGCTTGAGCGAATGTGGCAAATATTCCTGGATTGAACCAAAATTGAGAGCGTTCCTTATTTATTGCGTTCATCAGAGCAATACCGGGAGCCGTATCGTTGTGCAATAGATTTGTTGTGGGAACAAGTAAAAAATGAACAGATTTATAATGCGCACAGAGCCGTTTTTGATGAGCTATATAACTGTGGTTCATGTCTTAATGACTTTCATCTCGAGCATGAAGCACAATATGATGCGGAGAACAGGAAATTTTTGAGTTATTTCGAGTGGTTGACCATCTTGCTGATGAGTATGAGAAGTCTGATATGAAAAACCGAAAGAACTCCCTGGGGCATAGTGCTGCACTTTCGGGCTTCAATGATTTTTGCTATGGCAAATTTCCAGCTAAGGTCAATCATTAGGTAGACGAATCAAGTGAAATCATGCTGGCGATGAAGAGTGTAAAAGGCATAGATATGGATTATGCCCGATCCTTTGCCGTAAAAACTTTGCTGTATCTTTTCCACGATAGTCAGGAAGCAAATTATCCCGCAATACTGAAACATAAGGAGATATGGAAATAAATATCAACGGGGAAATAAATTGCAGTAAAACAGCGAATTATATCAGAAAATTATTATGAAGGAGTGAAAATTATGAATATCCTGGATTTAGCTGATCTGCTCTTATCTCCTGATGAAAAAAAGGAGTTGCAAACTTCAATGGAGTTGTTAGAGCAGTCAAACTATTCTGCGTTTTATGAAAGCAATCAGAATATTATTAAAAGCATTTTATTCCTTGAAACGCTTGAGGAGTTTCTGGACTTTTCAAAGGAGGATAGTCTTGATAAAGAATGTTTTTGCGCCGCTTTTCTCTGTGCTCACGGTTATGGTATCCAGATCGGGGGCTATGAGGATGATCTGACCTTTGCCCTAACGGACTTTTTTCATGTGCAGGGAATGGAATATCCGGAAATTACGGAGATTGTCTGCAAAGAAAAAATATATACCGATTGCAGCGATAACGACAATTTCAAAAAGTCCATGACTACAGTGAACCAGGTTTTAGATACACATGAGGCAAGGTTGGTGGTTTTGGAAGATTTCGTATATTGTGATTGTGAATATACGGTGTTGGGCCTGGACAAAGCTCTTGCTGACAAAGTGCTTTCTGCATGGAACAGTGAGAGTTTTGAAATTTACCTGTGATAAAGCATTTACTCAGATGGAAGGAGCAGGCTATGGGGAAGGAACAGTTAAAATCTAAAATAGAAGAGCAGCAGGCAGTCTATAGCGCCCTGAAAGAGGAGGATGACAGCACGGTCTGTTATAAAGAATTTCAAAACGGGGAGTGGGGTACAGATGATGAGAACTATACAAACCGTTTGCGGCTGGCATATTACCTTCTGTACTGCCATATTGAGGATGAAGAGGTGGTTGCCAGCCTCTTTGAGGAAGAACTGAAGGACAGGGAACGGAATTCTTTTCAGGGAATCGGAAGTACGCTGCGGGTATTGACGCATCTGATCAGAAAATACAATGTGGATGGTAAATATACGGCTCTGTTGAAACGGGCAAAGAATGCGAATTTTGACTGTGCCTGCGGTTATGATCCGGATGAAGAAGTGGATGATGACCTTGAGAACAGCAGCATTTTGGACAGAATCTATCTGTGTCGGGAAATGCAATACAAAGATGTGATGGGCGTTCTGGTGGATGAGTGGAAGAAGAATACAGCGGAGTGGTCAGGCGCTGACCGCAGAATGCTGATCGACTTTAATGCATATCTGGGAAGGGATGCGGAAAATGAAGGGCTCTACCGGGAACAGCTTGAGGAGATTCTATCAACAGAAAAGAGCAGTACAAGAGACATCATTTCCGGGTACAAAAACCTGATCAGGTATTACTTACATATAGGAGATTATGGGAAGGCGCTCTGCTTTTGCAAAAAGGTAATAGAGACCACAGATTATCAGCAGATCAGGTCCTGCCCATCAGAAGCCGAGGCTGTACCCTTATGACGGGGATTATGCTTGCAGGCAACCTGATGCGGCAGTTTGATTATTTCGGCCTGGATTACCGGGGAGGATTTCAGTTTCTGATGGATAAGGCCAGTGATGCGCTGGGCAATTTTAGTGACGAATAATGCCAGTTGCTATTCCGTGGAAGATTTGAAACAGGAAATTGAAACATTTTTAAGCATGGGCGTACCTAAATAAAGTTGCAGGAGAGGAGCACGACTTCACATGGTATTATAATGTCTTGACAAAGAGGATGTGCAGATGGAAAAACTGAAATATTCAAAATTGAATTACTCATTGCAATATAGTTCGGCTGAGACTCATGCTATATTAGCAAACTTTATAGAGCGTTATGTTGATGAAGAAAAACTCAAACGGTATATTCTGATGTGGAATTCATTTATTTATAAGCCAAGGTGTCTGCCTGTTGAGGCAGTCCGGGATATAGCGCTCCCATCTAACAAATTGGTTTTCTTTTACGATGAACGGGAAAAAATGTTATATAGCACAACAATGAAAGATGTTTTGCATTTTGTAAGAAACCTTGAGCCTTGGGATCAGATTGATGCCTGTATTTTTGACAAAGATATGAATTGGGTGATAGCAGTTACTCATGAGGATGTAATATTGTGTTTAGGTGACATTAACATATGCCGGAAAAACTGATCCAGCAATACCTAAATAGAGAGAAAATGGAGGTCATGGAAGGGCTTGGAGAAGCGATATAGGAATAGTGGGAGCCGGGCGGAGGTATAAAGATGAGCTTTCAAGATGAGATGAAGCAGATATTTTTACGTGTGACAGCAGGGGAAGTGGAGCCGAGAGAATGGAAGACATGGTGGAACAGCAATCGGTCAAAGCTGAAGGAAGCCCTCAACCGGGGAGATAGGGGACGGATGATGCCTGCTTTATGGGATGCCAACTATTATTGGATGGCAAAAACGCAGAGCGGCGTTGCTTATTACTTTCATGCCCAGGGACGTCCGGTAAAGGTTTCCGATTATTATGAGAAGAAGATGCAGGAAGAGGAAGAGCATGAAAGACAGAAGGCCATGAAAGGCTATCATAAGGATACCGCATATGCCAGACAGCGGTGGGAGGCATATCTGGAGAACCATCCCACAGACACAGTCGTTTTTGACTGGAAAAGTCTGTTGGGGACACCGGTGGGGCAGAAACCGGCGAAGGATTTTCTCTATAAAAGAGCAAGGACAACGCAGCAGTGGAAGGAGTGCGGGGAAGAACTGAAGTCCCGCCTGAAAGAGAACCTGCAGGCAAAGATTGCTCCTGTCACAAAAGTTTATGGTATGAAAAAGGCAGGCTTCAAAACCTTTGTGCGGGAACCTGGACCAAGGAGGAAAGGAAGATCCCTGGCGGGCGGATGACTACCTGTTTGGTGTGTGGGATCTGCTAAGCGGAAAGGAAATGGAAGGATATGCGCGCCTGGAAGAATGCGTGAGACACAATTCCGACTACATGGGAAAATACCTGAAGGAGTTCCCGGGTGCCTGCAATGATCCGAGAGACGCCATGGCGGTGATGTACCGCAATGCGCAGCTGTTTCTTGGGACAAAGGAGATTCCGGAGGCGGAGAAACGGCGGGATCAGATTCAGGAGACTTATGAGGAGGTGTGCCGGTTCATGCGGTATTATCACGGTCTGGCAAAAAAGACGGAGAGGGGCTGAGAACAGAGGAAATTGTGATGATAGAAGAGAAAATGGAAGAGAGAAAAGTACAGCTTGACAAGGTGCGCAGGGCATTCCGGACTCCGAATCTGCGAGGCTGGATCCCCAGATATCTTCTGACAATACTGGAACAGGGAGACGCCATCGTTCACCATCATTTCTCCTATCAGACGGAATGGCAGAGGCTGTGGATGGAATTTTTGTACCTGTTCTGTGGATTTGAGGATCAGACGTTTCTGCATATGGAGCACAAGACGAAAAAGTTGAAACAGCAGTGTCAGGCCATCTGTGAACGGCTTTCTGAACCAGATTATGAGAAGCTGGAACTGGAAAAAGCATTGAGAGCCTGTGCCCTGTTGCCGTCAAAAAAGGAAATGACGGACAAATAGCAGATGAAAATGGGGAGGCGATTTCCGACATAATCTTCTCCGGGCAGGGGAGGATCGGGCTTGTGCATCAGGAGGAACTGCCGGCGCGCTTTGTGGCTACTGCAATGGCAGCATTCCAGGGTATCATCGGGAAAGGTAAAAAGAAAGAATGAAAGACCGTTTTAAAGTAATCGGATATTATATATGCGAAATAAATGATACTCCCAGATGGCTGCAGGAGATCAGCGGGTGGAATGGATTCCCTGCAGGATTGGGGTGTATGAGCGATCTGCAGAGTTTGATCTACTGACAGGAGGCGGAAGATGGGTAAGACTGGAACAACAGAAAAAGCAGGACAGCCCGCATGGGCAAAGCGCATCTTAAAATTGCTGGAGCAGGCAAAGGCGAAAGATCCGGATCTTATGAGATTTGGAGCATACAGCCACAAGTATAAGCTGTCTGCGCCCGCCAGTGAGGAGACGATACAAAAATTTGAGGAGCAGGAGGGAATACGCCTGCCGGAAGAATACCGGGATTTTCTGCTTTTTGTGGGAAATGGCGGCGCAGGCCCTTATTATGGGCTTTATGGGGTGGAGGTAGAGAAAAAGGAGCTTCACGATTCTCATGGCTCCCGCCTCTACCGCGTTCAGGAAGAGCCGGTGATCTATCCGAAGATGAGCGATGAGGAGTGGGACAGGGTGGCCGATCCAAATGGTATGCCGGGCACTGGCAGGCGGAAGGGGGAAGAGAGGCATCCCTATGTGGGAGTCCTGCCCATCGGAAGCCAGGGCTGTACCCTTATGACGGGGATCATGCTCGCAGGGCCGTACCGGGGACAGGTGGTTTATTATGATGAGGATCTCTGCGGTCAGCCGTTTTTTGTGCGGGAAAAGGGATTTCTTAAGTGGTATGAACGGTGGTTGCGGGAAGGCTGAGGGAAACCCTGAACCGTGAAGATCTGGACAGGAATGACAGGATCTCGCTGTTTCACTGTATTCGGAATCTGAAGGGGAAAGAGGAGGTACTGGATTACTTTCTGGAGTATTTGCCCACAGAAGAAAATCCCACTATGCTGATCTATGCTGTCTGGTGTACGGAAGGCGTGAGGAACCGGCAGCTGCAGGAACTGTATGTGCGGCTGATGGATAAATACAGAACCAATGAAAATACGAAATTTGGCTATAAAGGCAGCCAGATGGTCTTAAGGGGCGGCGCCTGTATGGGGGCCAGCAGGCCGGAGGGACAGCTAATGAGCAACCTGATGCGGCAGTTTGAGTATTTTGGCCTGGATTACCGGGGAGGCTTTCAGCTTCTGATGGATGAGGGCAGGTGGAAGGAGTGGAAACGGCAGAAGGGATTTGGGGCAGGCTTTTTATCATAGGGTGCATTAGCATCAGCACCATCAGAAAAATATAGTGTAAAGGCAAAGATCTTCTGCTATAATAAAGATAAAAAATTTAAGAGGAGAGAATGACTATGACATTGATGCAGGAACAGGCAATGGATCTGATAAAGAAGATGCCGGATGAAAAAATATATTATCTGATAAATTTGTTGAGTGATCTGGTTGAAACAACACCAATTTATAAAAATGAGCCAACGAATGCTCAAAAGGCATATAAAAATTTGCAGAAATTCAGACACAGAGGTACTGTTGAGAGGGATTACAAGGCAGAATTATATTCTGCATTGGAGGAAAAGTATGGTAGTATTGATTGATACAAATGTGTTGTTGGATTTTTTACTTGGAAGAGAACCGTACTTTAGCAATGCCGATAGAATTATTAAGCTTTGCGCGGAGCAGAAAATTCAGGGATTTATGGCAGCACATTCCATTCCAAATATGTTTTACATCTTGCGGAAGGATATGTCGGAAGAAACAAGAAGAGAGGTGTTGCTTAACCTGTGTGATATTTTAGCGATAGAAGCGATTGATTCTGTCAAAATAATAGCTGCATTGAAAGACAGTGCATTTAGGGATTTGGAAGATTGTTTGCAAAGCGATTGTGCAGGGAAGATAAAAGCGGACTACATTGTAACCCGTAATATGAAAGATTTTGAAATTTCAGAAATCCCGGCTGTCTTGCCTGAGGATTTTTTGAAACTGATACAGCACTGACCTGTTCGTATAAAAATGGACGGTTTTAGGACATCTTCAAATGGAGACCGTGGTAGGGGTAAGGATTTATCTGATCAGATAAATGTCTGCTGCATACCATGCAGAAAGGCAGCGAGACGAATGACTTTGTTTCGCTGTCTATTTGAGTACACTCAGTATGGGCGCACGTAAAAAAGCTGGTTGTTGATGTGATTTATTGTCTGAAAATGGGAAAAGCGGTGAATATTCATGAAAATTGCTCTTAATAATGATAATCAGGAAATTGAACTGGCTATAAAGGGATATGAAGTTACCGCGCCGGCAAAAAGCTATTGGGATAATAACTGACTGGTGCTTTCCTGCCGGTTTACTGAGGGTGGTAAATCTATGTATGGGGAATTTCCATGTTTTATGACGATGGAAGAGATCTCTGTGAAAATGGATGCTTCCGTGGAGGACTTAACGAAACTTCCGGATAGTTAATGCATGGTGGACAAATAAATAAATCGAGAGTTGAGGAAGGGAAAGAATGAAACGAGAATTAGGAATTGCAAGGTGCGGGCTTGCCTGCTGCCTGTGTTCAGAAAATGAAAAATGTAATGGCTGCTTTTCGGATAACTGTCCTGACTACACCCAATGCGAAAACAGAAAATGTTCCATGGAAAGGGAGCTTCCAGGCTGTTATGCCTGTGAAATGGATTGCAAAAGAGGTTTGCTGAACAAGATCAAGCCATATGGATTTACATTATTTATAAAAAGATATGGGATAGAAAATCTTCTTGACTGCCTTGAAGAAAATGAAAAGAGAGGAATCCTGTATCATCGTAAAGGAATTATTGGCGATTATGATGATTTTGACGATGTGGAAAAGCTGATAGAATTTATTAAGACGGGGAAACGCTAACTTAGGATTTATAGGGAGGTACATAACCATGAGAAATATGATTGCATACTGTGGGCTGGATTGCGGGAAATGCGATGCATATCTCGCAACAATCAATGACGACCAGGCGTTGCGTGAGAAAACTGCAAAACTATGGGCCGAGTTAAATAATGCCCCCATTCTGCCTGAACATATCAATTGTGAAGGATGTCGTGTTGATGGAATGAAAACTGTATTCTGCGATAGCCTTTGCGGAATTCGTCAGTGTGCATTGAAAAAAGATGTGGAAACATGTGGTGACTGCCCAGACATGGAAAGCTGTCAGACTGTTGGAGAGATCATCTCAAATAACCCAGACACCCTAAAAAATCTGAGAGGGTAGACTGCTTTGCCCCGAAAACTTTCAAAGGAGATATCAAAGTTCATGGGACATGCGAAAGAACTCATAACAATGGATGTTTACGCCGATAATAGAGGTATTATAGCGGATGGGGTGCCGGAGATTGAGGAATACATGAAAGAAGTACTGTCAAATCTGGAAGAAATAGAACGCTTTAAAATGGAGTGGTTGGAGATTGTGATGGATGTAACAGAATATCTTCCGACTGCAGGGTAAAAAGATAAAAGAACGAAAGAAATTATGAATCATAAAGAGGATTATATGAATGCTTTGACTGTGATGGGATATATAAACAAAAGGAAATCCAAAGAAAATGATTAAATAAAAATAGTTTAGGGTAATTCGCTAGAAGAACTTGGAATGGATATATCTAATTTGGAGAAAACAAGAAGCAGAAGAGATTACAACCGATATGAGGTAGGATATGGGAGTGTCCGTCATGGAATTTCTATACGATTTCCCGGTGTGGGCACTGTTGATGTACATTGTCCTGGTGCTGCTTGTGACCAATGGGATTTATATGCTGGTTTCTAAGAAAATCAGGGATGATGTCATTGTAGAAGCGATTAAGGACGATACAGTATAGGAACCATTGCGGTAATAGGAAACAGCGGAAAGGAAGATATACGGATGTATGACGTGATAGTGGTCGGGGCGGGGCCTGCGGGATGCACGGCTGCCAAGACTTTAGCGGAAAAAGGCTATAAGGTTCTCCTGGTGGAAAAATTCAAGATGCCCAGGTACAAGTCCTGTTCGGGCGTGCTGATAAAGAAATCAATGGAGCTTGTAAAGAATTATTTCGGGGAGGCCGTGCCGGAGTCCGCCATGTGTACCCCGACAGATAACAGGGGCATGGTATTCACAAATGACACGGGGAAGGAATACCGTTTCGAGCAGGAAGGGCTTAATGTATGGCGCAGCCATTTTGACGGGTGGCTTGCGGGGAAAGCAAAGGAGAGCGGCGCAGAGGTCATGGACGGCGTGGCGGCTCTTTCCTGCACGGAAAAGGACGGGTTTGTGGAAGTCTGTCTGCATGGGCAGAAGAATTTTACAGAGGGCACAAGGTATGTCATTGACTGCGAGGGAGTTGTCGGGACATTAAAACGGCAATATGCACGGCAATATGCACGGCAATATGCACGGCAATATGCACGGCAATATGCACGGCAATATGCCGGGAAGATTACTGGGGAAGTTCCCGGATACATAACCACATACCAGACCTTTAACGAGGGCAGCATAGATTTAGACCCGCATTACTTCTATGCGTACCTGCAGCCGGAGCTTTCGGAATATGACGCATGGTTCAACGTGAAGGATGGCCTGCTGGTGCTTGGAGTGTCCGTGAAGGATATGGATAAAATCGGTCATTATTATGGGCGATTCATTGCCTATATGGAGAAAAAGCACCATCTGCGGATCAGCAGGCAGACGAGAGAGGAGAAGTGGCTGATGCCGCATATCCGTCCGGGATGCCATGTGGACTACGGCGTGGGGCGCATCCTTTTTGCAGGGGAGGTTGCTGGGTTCTTAAACCCGATGGGCGAGGGCATATCTGCCGGGATGGAGAGCGGGTACTGCGTTGCTGGTGCAGCCATGGAACATTTCGATAACCCGGAAACAGTCCGGGAGGCATACAGGCAAAGTACGGAAAATCTGAAATCCTATATGCAGCGCCAGTGGAGCCTTGTGGGGGGAATGGCTGGCACGTTCAGAGAGATGGAATGAACGGGTAACAATGAAAAGGCTGGAACTGTCTGGTTGATACTAAAAGCAGTGGAGAAGCCGATTGCTGGCAGAGTAAAACAAGGGAGAGAGCGGAGATGAAATTATTTATCATTGAGGACGAAGTTCCTATTCGGAAAGAGTTAACACATTTTTTTGAAAAATATGGTTTTCAATGTGAGAGCAGTGACGATTTTCATGATATAGCACAGCTTGCGCTTGCTTCCGGGGCAGACCTGATTCTGCTGGACATCAACCTGCCTTACCAGGACGGATTCCAGGTGTGCCGGGAAATCCGGCAAAGCTCCCATGTCCCTATCATTGTGCTTACCAGCAGGAACACAGACTTTGACGAATTGATGAGCCTGAATATCGGTGCGGATGATTTTGTATCCAAGCCATACAATGCACAGGTGCTGCTGGCACGGATACAGAAACTTCTTTCAAGGGCTGGCGGAGCACAGGACAGCGTGGTGCTTATCCATAAGGGGCTGACTTTGCATTTATTAAAGGCAGAGATCAGCCATAATGGTCAGAATAAGAAACTTACAAAGAATGAAATGGGAATTTTGCGCCTGCTGATGGTAAATAAGGGGAATATCATTCCACGGGATGCCATTATTGATGACCTATGGCAGAGCGAAGAATTCATTGATGAAAATACGCTCAATGTAAATATTGTCCGCCTGCGGAAGACACTGGCAGAAATAGGACTTCCTGATTATCTGGAAACAAAGCGTGGATTGGGGTATCTTGTATGAAAGTGAAGGATTACGCGGCAGACCATATTTTTTCTTTCCTTTGCCTGTCAGTGTCAGGGCTGCTCGTCTCCTCGCTGCTCTGGCTGATCGAAACGCCGATGGTTTTTATCCTCTTTGTGGAAAGCATTCTGTTTACGGCTTTTGTATGCGCTTTTCTATATGATTACTGGCGCAGGAAGAAATATTATAACCAGTTATGGGAAATTCTGGACAGGCTGGAGGAAAAAACGCTGATCGGGGAAATCCTTGTCCGCCCCGATTTTTTAGACGGGCAGATATTGGATGAGATACTCAGACGCTGTAACAAGTACCAAAATGACCGGCTGGCGGATGCGGAACAGAACAGGCAGGAATACCGAGAATACCTTGATTCATGGGTACATGAGATCAAGACGCCGATTGCTGCCGCCCGCCTGATCATTGAGAACCATAAAAATCCCACCACCCTGCGGATTGATGATGAACTGCGCAGGATAGACGGCTTTGTGGAACAGGTACTATATTATGCCCGCTCTGCGGCAGTGGAAAAAGATTTCAAGGTGGAAAAGACGACCTTGCAGGCTCTTGTAAATTCTGCCCTGAAGACTTATTCAAAGCCGCTGATCCAGGCGGGAGGCAGGCCTGTTTTCAGCGGACTGGACATTCCTGTCTGTGCAGATATGAAAAGCTGTTCTTTTATCATCGGCCAGATTATTTCCAATTCGATTAAGTACCGTGCTGAGGACCTGCAGGTCTCGTTTTCGGCAGATGTGGAGCAGAATGCTGTCCGGCTGCTTATTTCGGACAATGGGATTGGCATATCCCCTGCGGATCTGTCCCGTGTTTTTGATAAAGGCTTCACTGGGGATAATGGACGCCGCTACTCCAAATCTACAGGAATCGGCCTGTACCTTTGTAAAAAGCTCTGCGGTAAAATGAACATTGGCATTACCATCCAAAGTGAATTGGGGCAGGGGACGGCAGTCACTTTGTCTTTCCCACGGGAAAGCTACTTGCAGGAGGCGGGATTATGACCCGCCTTTTTGCGCGCATAAGCAGAGTCAGGAGCCTTTCGGTTCGGGAACCATGCTTGCATGTGTTCCTGAACCGGAAGGCTTCTGACGAGCAACGCGAACGAGGGATGCGAAGCATCACGAGTTTGCTTATGTTTCCTTACATTTTGGTAATGAAAATGTAATCTAAAATAATGGCAGGCTTCCAATCGGTATGGTAGATTAGGGTTGCAATAGGGATTACCCTTTTGGAAAGGAGACCAACAAACGATGAACGATGCAATCTTACAGGTGGATGATATCCAAAAGTATTACGGCAACAAGGGTAGCCTGACAAAAGCCGTAGACCATATTTCCTTTCAGGTCTGCAAAGGTGAGTTTTTGGGCATTATGGGGGCTTCCGGCTCCGGAAAGACGACGCTTCTCAACTGTATCTCCACGATCGATACGGTGACAAGCGGGCATATTTTTGTAGACGGGAAAGACATCACCGCCTTACACGGCTCACAGCTTGCGGATTTCCGCGGGAAGAAGCTGGGCTTTATTTTTCAGGATTTTAACCTTCTGGACACGCTGAACGCTTATGAAAATATCTCCCTCTCGTTATCTATCGCAGGGGTAAAGCCGGCAAAGATCAGAAGAAAAGTGAGCCGGATTGCAGAAGCACTTGGAATCTGCGAGGTGCTGGATAAATACCCTTACCAGATGTCGGGCGGACAGCAGCAGCGAGTGGCGGCGGCAAGGGCAATGGTGACAGACCCCGCAATGATTCTGGCCGATGAACCAACCGGTGCCTTGGATTCCAATTCCTCCCGGATGCTGCTTGGCATGCTGACGGAGCTGAATGAAGGCCTTGACGCAACGATCCTCATGGTGACACATGACGCCTTTTCTGCAAGCTACTGCCGCCGCATCCTGTTTATAAAGGATGGGAAAATCTTTCAGGAGCTGAACCGCGGCGCTGACAGCCGGAAAGAGTTTTTTGCAAAGATTCTGGAGGTAGTTTCCGTTTTGGGAGGTGAGCAGAATGACCTCTTGTAAACTGATCATGAAAAATGTGGGGAAAAATATCCGGGATTACCTGGTCTACTTTTTGACCCTTATGATCTCGGCGAGCGTTTTTTACGCATTTAATTCTATTTCAGACCAGCCGGCTTTTTCAGAAATGGGCATGACAAAAACGCTTCTTTATGACCAGCTCGGCATCCTGCTTTCTACCCTGACGGTGCTGATTGTCGTTGTCCTTGCGTTTCTGATCATTTATGCGAATCAGTTTTTATTAAAGCGGAGGAAAAAAGAACTGGGTATCTATATGGTGCTTGGCATGAAAAAGGGACGTATTTCCCGGATATTCGCAGGGGAAACGCTGTGTGTCGGGATGCTTGCACTGGTGACAGGCTTATGTCTTGGCTTTGCCTTGTCGCAGGGAATCTCCTTAGTCGCCTTAAAGCTGTTTGCCATTGAGATTTCAAAGTTTCAGCTTGTCTTTTCCGTGGGGGCTTTCAGGAAGACTGCGTTCTGTTTTGCGGTCATTTTTCTGCTTGTCATGGTCTTTAATGTGCGGTCTGTTTCCAGTGTGCAGCTGATTGACCTTTTGACAGCCGGCAGAAAAAATGAAACGTCACAGGGCCGGAGCCGCTTTTTGCCCGTGCTGCTGCTCTTTGTTTCTTTGGTGTGTATTCTGTCTGCCGGGACGATGTTCTACAAAAATGGTATATTGCCCTCACGGGAGAACCACTCTTTTCAGACGGCGGGAATCCTGCTTGTAACAGGAACATTCCTCTTTTTTTATTCCCTGTCTACCGTGCTTGTCCGGATACTCCGGGCAAACAGCAATGTTTATCTTAGGGGGCTGAACACATTCCTTGTCCGTCAGGTTGGCAGTAAGATGCGCACGAATTATTTTATTATGACGATTGTCTGCGGACTGCTCACAGTAACAATCTGTGCGGTATCAGTTGGCGTAAGTACCGCACTTGCCATGAATGGGCTTTCAAAATCTGCCACACCCTACGACCTGAATGTGCTGTCAGATGTGAGCATGGACGGGGATGGCAGCATATCGGAATATCTTATATCCAGAGATGCCGATCTATCGGGCTTTGCGGAAAATATGGAGCAGATCAGTATTTATGAGGCAGATTTTACTTACGGCAGCCTGTTTGCAGGCCAGAATGTTAAGCTGTGGCCCATTGACGAAGGAATCTTAGAAAGTGGTGTATCTGTGCTGGGTGTCTCGGATTTTAACCGTGCCCTGGTAATGCAGGGGAAAGAGCCTGTCATACTGGCTGAAAATGAGTATCTGCTGAACTGCAATTACAAGGGAACTTTTCAGTATGTGGAAAAAGCACTGGAAAACCATGCAGATTTCGTGCTGGCTGGAATTCCTCTGCAAAGGGCGTCTGATACGGTTTTAGAGGAGACCTATTTTATGACTTCTGTCGGGAACAATGACCGGGGGACACTGGTTGTTCCGGATGCGGTTGCCCGCAGCCTTACGAAAGATGTCAATGTACTTCTGGTGAGGTACCGGCCAGATGCTGATTCGGATGCTGTTTTGCAGAAAATGATCCCGATTGGGCTGGATGATACCTGCGGTTACCGTTATGCGGAAAAGAACATGATGTACGATATGTTCTATGGATTAAATGCACTGGTTTCATTCCTCTGTTGCTATATCGGCCTGATATTTTTGCTGATCTGCGCCGCACTGCTGGCTTTGAAACAGCTTACAGAGACAACGGATAATATTTACCGCTATGGACTGCTTAGGAAGCTGGGGGCTGGAAAGAAACAGGTTAACCGTACCCTGTTATTCCAGACAGCTATTTTTTTTGCAGCCCCGCTTGCTGTCGCCGGTATTCATTCTACTGTCCTGATGGGGAAAGCAATGGAGATTGTAGAGGAATTTATGAATATCCATATTTCAACCAATATGGTTTTCACAGTTGTGATATTCCTTATGGTGTATGGAAGCTATTTTATTGCCACCTATCTGTCCTGCAGGCGGATGGTGGCAGAACACTGTGCATCCCGATGGACATATGCAAGTTCCGCCAAGGGGCGCTGAGAAAGCCGGTAAATGCACATCAGATAAGCAGGATAGACTTTTCGCCGGAAGTGATAAAGTAAGTGCTTTTGTTACAGATTTACTCAACGAATATTATGTTCTGACGAAAAAAATGCGCCATCGATAACACAGTTGACAGCAACAGTGTTAAAAGAAGTGGAAGAGTATTTGAAAGATAAGGATGTTAATGGCCCCTTTGACCTGAATTCCGCATCGAAAACATATAAGAATATCGATATGGTTTGCGGTAAAAAACCCAGTGCTGTAAGGGCATCTATCGGAAGGAGCTTTGGAAACAAAAATTGGAAAAGCACCCTTTACAAATGTTAGAAAATGTATTGTGAACGGGGTTCAAAAGACGTCGGTCAACCATGCGCTAATGTATGAGAAATTTTAAAGGAGGAGCGACAATCAATGCGAGAAGAACTCGAATTAAGATTACAGGAAGAGTTTCCCTTTATGAAACAAGATCGGAAAGAAAGCGAGCGGTCTGCCTAATCTCAGAAACAGCTTGGAAAGCGGGAAATCAGAGATAATATATACAAACGGCGGACCACGTTTGTGCCGCACATACTCCCTCAGCTCTTTCATCTATATGGGGCACAGAAAGTTTCATGGTGAATGGAAATAGGAAATTGGCACATGCTATTCAAAAAATCAGTTCTGGCGTTTCGGGGCATTATCATGCGGGGACGGGAAGGAACGGAGGCAGGAGAATGGGATCTGTCTGGATGAATGGAAGTGAGATTAGAAAACGGAAGGAAAAGTGGCATGGGGAGGAGTGAAGGGATGATTTTGGGAAAAAGGGGATGGTTCTATGGGTGGTATTTCAAATGTCAGTCCGATACGCAGACACTTGCGGTGATACCGGCGGTCCATCAGACAGGGAGGAAAAAGACCTGTTCCGTGCAGATTATCACGAAAGAGCAGTCGTGGACGGTTTCTTTTCCCGGGGAAGCATTCCGGCAAAGAGGCGGGATTACCGCTATTGGCAAGAACCGGTTCGGGAAGAGAGGAATACGTCTGACGGTATGCGAACCAGGACTGAAAGCAGAGGGAAAGCTTGCGTTCGGCAATCTTTTTCCTTTAAGATACAATATCATGGGACCGTTTGTGCTTGTCCCGTTTTTGGAATGTCGTCACAGTATACGGAGCATGAAACACAGGGTATGGGGAAACGTGTCTGTCAATGGGAAGACTTTTTCTTTTAATGGTGCGGAAGGCTATTGGGAGGGAGACAGGGGGCGGTCGTTTCCAAGGGAATACGTCTGGACACAGTGCAGTTTCCCCGAGGGCGCGCTCATGCTGTCTGTGGCTGATATTCCGATAGTCGGTTTTCATTTTCGGGGATCGATTGGAGTTGTGGTCTTGGATGGCAGGGAATACAGGTTTGCCACCTATCTGGGCGCAAAGACATCTGAAATCGGGAATGGGAGGGTGAAAGTATTGCAGGGCCGCATGGAACTGGAGGCAGAACTTCTGGAGAAAACCGGGAAACCGTTAAGGGCACCGGCGCAGGGAGAAATGGCGAGGACGATCCATGAAAGTGCAGCCTGCAGGGCAAGATATCGTTTTCGGAAAAATGGCAGGACGCTTCTGGCCTTTGAGACAGACAGGGCGTCTTTTGAGTATGAATATAGGATATAGAGATTCTCGGGCTGCGATCCACCGATAGCATGACCGCTGTGTCCAATACACGAAAGAGGCAGCGCAGGTCTATCTGCGGTTAGCTTTTGTGCGCCCCGATGTCGGACGAATGGCGAAAAACTTTAGACCTGTTTTTGAATTTTCTGTACTGCGTTTCTGCCTTTCGTTCCCGAAAAGTGGTCGTTTCGTTCCCTATGCCTGAAAAACGGGAAATTCCTGCCGATATAAAAAGATAGATAGCTATCTTTAAGTGAATGCCTATATGGATTGAGGTGATAGATTTTGGATATTGCAGTTGTGGATGGCGGGAAAGCGATCAGGGAGCATATATGCGTAGTGGAGGAACGGTAGCCGGAAAGCCGCATAGAAGCCTATGCCAATGGCAAGGAACTGCTCGCATCGGGGAAGCGGTTTGACATCATTAACTGGTGCGCAGGGCGCTTATGTTCATGAAAGGAGAGAGGAAGATGGATTTCGGAGTGACAGGTAAATTGGGAGGGTACTACCTGGTGGAGCAGTACCGGAAGAATGTGGCGGCTGATAAGAATGGAGGCGCGAGTTTTGTGGAGCTTGCGGCGGCAAAGGCGGCGGGGAAAACAGAGAATGTAAGTTTTAAGGAAATGCTGAAATCAAAGTATCCGGAAGCATATTACAATGTCATGGATACATCCAAGATTGATGGTTTCTTATGGGGGAGGAATGATTATCCTTGGGATAAGTATTTCAGCAATAATGTGGATGATTCTGTCCTGAACTGGAAACCGTCGGGAGCTGAACCCGATATGCAGAGCCCGGCAGTCCGCGCCAAAATGAATGCGATGCTTGGCAAGATTTCTGTGGTCATACCGCCGGCACTGGAAGAAAGAATGAAAAATAATACGGAACTTACACAAAAAGTAATGGAACGGATGGATAGTTTTTTATTATCTAATTCTACTCCCGGTGAGAATGAAGGTTTTCTGATGACATTTGATGAAAATGGAGAAATCAACCATGCCTGTGTGGTGGGAGAACTGAAATTTACTGTTTCTTCATCAGAATTTGTTGAAGCCCGCAGAGCAAGGGAAGCAAAACACGCAGAATATGAAAGGCTGGCGGAAGAAGCTGCCCTAAAACGCAGGCTGATGGAGCTGGAAGATGCCTATATGCTTGGGAGCAGGGGTTAACAACATAGCGGTTTCATCGCTTTTATCAAGGATGAATGGTAGCAAAGCAAACATGAATATGCCTTTCGTCGGGGCAAAGCGATCCGGTGTGGGCGGCAGGGATACGCTGGAAGATTAGATTATGGGACATAGGAAAGTAGCCAGTGCCGTGAAAGAAAGGGTGCCCGGTTGGACGCATGGCAAACCGATTCCGTCTGATGTACTGGATGAGATTTTTGCAGACGAGAGCATCATGTCAATGCATGAGAATGAGGGAGAAACAGCCAGATGCAGAAGCCTATATCACGATCCGGTCTTTCCGGGCAAAGAATATGTATTTTATTTGGACTGCATTATAAAAGGCAATAGATTTACATTGTCGGTCATGGTAAAAAGTTAATCATCAGGAAGGAGAAGAATTATTATGAGTATTTTAGGAGTAGATGATATGTTGGCGGCATATCAGTATGCGAATAAGGTGCAGAAAAATAATGCCACAGGGAAAAGCAGTTTTGCGGACACCGTAAAGCAGACCGCAGAAAATAGTTCCGCATCGCGGGAGGAGCAGTATGTGGAGTATCTGAAACAGCGGTATGGAGCAAATGTGATGGTGAAAAATATCGGTAAGGACCAAAGGAGTATTGACAACTTTGGCGGAAGCATAGCGGGGTATAACAATATTGTAATCGCCCCCAATATTTTAGAAAAGATGGCAAACAACCCGGAGAAAGCAGCCCATTATGAAAAAATAATCCAGAAAGGGATCAATGACCTTCCAAGATGTAAGGCAGAAATGTCAATGAATGGATTCGAGATGTCTTCTTATGCCGTGAGTATTGATGAAAAAGGTGTGGGGTATGTATATGTGACCGGAGACCTGAAACCGGAAGTGCGGGCAAAGATTGAAGCAAAGGTGAGAGCAGAACAGGCGGCAAAACGGGCAAGACGGGTGCGGTATCAGGAGCTTACCGAGGAAGCAGCGGCGGAGCGCAGAGAACAGACAGAGCTGCAATATCATAAACAGCTTATGGAAGACGCTTTGAAAAAAAGTGATCTCGATACGACCGTAAACTATCATTTCATCAGTCGGTCACAGGTGTCGGCGGTGGCAATGGCTTATGAAAGTGCGATTGGTGCATACAGCAGTAATGTGTTGGGAAATACCTGATAGCTGTACTAATTTTATAAAATTTGAAGTAAAACAGGATATGCCCGGACTTACCATAAGGGGGCATGGGCGGTTCTGAATGACAGAGGGGCCGCAGGTAAAATTTTTAAGGAGGAAAGGTGTCAATGAATGTAAACGGAATAAACAATGGTTCTTATATGCCCGTTCAAAAAAGGGAAAGCCCTAAAACGAGAAACATGGCACCCGGTTTTCAGAACAGCTTTAACGGAGTACATACTCTTGTAATGGGCGGCCTGTGTTCAAGGGGATTGGCCGATGGCGGCTGTGTCACAGTTTATAAGGCAGAGGGGTATAGTGCTGAAAATCCAATCATGCGGGTTGTCACCAGGGCGGCGGACGGACGCGAGTATGAGCAGTTGGTAGACCCGGCAAAGGTGAACCCGGCAAGTGCCACAAGAACGGAAATAGACGCGCTGGCAGCATACATGGTGGATGAGAAAAAACTGGACAGCATATCTGCACTAAGGGTAGGGGCAGGGGCGGAAAAGGGGACGGAGAGTTTTTCCACCGCTTTTGCTGAAAAGAAAAATTTCTATGCCATTGCGGAAGAAATGATGAAGATGCAGTATGAATGCCACAATCTTGCGGGCTATGCATCGTATCAGAAAATTCTAAGTGCATTTGATGCGTTTATGGATAAAGGCTGAAACCGGGCAGCACACTGGATATACAGATATAATCTTTACACCTTATTCCGCAGAGGCGCATAATGCTTTACCTCTGCGGTCTGCCCGGAGGCGAGGAGGAGTGTATTTATAAGGCAATAAACCGCTTGGACTTATTACGAGGGAGCGGAAGCGGCTCTGAACGACAGAGGGGCTGCCATTAAAATAATTGATAACAATGGAGGATATTTGGAGATGGGTGTAAATGGAATAGGAGCGGGTTATCCCGCATGGCGTGATAACGCAGACTTTGCGTCTGCGGGAAAGGCACATAGGAATGGTTCGGGAACGGGCTTCGCGGGCAGGATGGCGGATGCAGATGTGGCGGGGAGCAGTTCTTCCGAAAGAAACAGCGTAAGGATGGCAGGGCAGACTTCGGTGCTGGATGCGTACCGTGCATCGGCGGCATCCGGGGTACGCAATGCAAAGCCTGCCTATGATACATACGAATCCGAGAATTACAGGATTGTGCCGGACAACGAGGCGGGGTGTTTTGATATTTACAATAAACAGGGCGAGCGGCTTGGTGCTTTTGATTATTCCGATACCAAGATCAGACAGGACAGTCAGACGGGAAAGCAATTCCTGATTTCGGAGCATGGGACCATGAGTTATGATGCTTTGGTATTGGGCGGCGAGCTGAGAGACGCCCTGCAGAATGTTATGGGCGTGGAAACGCTGGAAACGGAAGAGTTGTCCGGTTTCACATTGAACACCCATCCCGGTACGGGCATACAGTATCTGGTGCGGGATGGTGAGGAAGGCCGCGGGGGAAAAGTCCTTTTGCAGAGCGGGGCGGACAGGGAAAGATATGAGGCTCTTGCGGAGACTTACTTCAATAAATATCCCAACCTGATTCACGATAAGAACGCCGCATACATATGGGCTGATCTGGAGATAAAGGGGCTGGCGCAGCACACGAAGGACGGCATTGTCTCTATGGGCTTTAACGGGATGTCCTATAATGACAATGCAGATTATAAGAACAACTGGAGCGTCCTGTTTTCGGAAAATACCTATAAGGCAGTTTTCGACCGGCTGCAAAACAACAGGAGCAGTATTGAAGAAATGCAGAAATTTGCCACATGGCAGGATGTGTTTAACAACATTGGCAGCCGGTATGACCGCATATGGTCTGATGAAGAAGAAAAACAGGGGTATCTAAATAACTGATTAGAATATCTCCGATAAGCCACAGCCCGACAAGGTAGGCTTTCGGCGGATAAAGGGCTGGAGAGAAGACAATTTCAGCAAAAGGGGGTGTTTGCCATGAAGTTTGGCAGGGGAGGCTAGGGGGTGTCTGCATGATGGCATGAACTGCTCGGACTTATCATAAGAGAGCAGAGACGGCTCTGAACGACTGAGGGGCCGCCATTAAGATAATTGATGACAATGGAGGATTTGAAAAATGAGCGTAAATGGAATAGGCCAGAATTATTATCAGAACAATGTATCAGCGAATAAGTACAACAGAAGCAGGACCGGACAGTTCTACCCGCAGAAACAGGCGGCAGAAGAATCCGCACCCGAAAGTACAAGGCAGAATGCTAATGTGCAGGATATATACGATTCACTTAAATCAACGAAACTGTTAATGGGGCAGGATGAAAGCACCGTTTCAAATGACAGCGGTCTGACAGTGTGGTATGGCGATAAGACCTTGGAAGAATGGGCTGCAACGGACCCGAAATATACGGACAAAGAAACAGGTTTTTCATGGTATGTAAGGGATGGGAAACATCCTTATATGACGGGGGAGGATGCTGAGAAATTTAAACAAATGTGTAAGGAGACGGGAGAGTCATGGCTGAAAAAGTTTGCGGAAATGACAGGAACGATTCAGCACCTTGATGACAACACGACTGCATTTGTGGGAACAAATGGTACGGCAATCAAATCAAAGGACGGGAAGGAAATGTTTGTGGATACGTCATTTATGGCGTATGACATGATCATGAATATGTTCAGGAATCTGCCTAAAAGCGGGAATTATTTTGACAGCTCATATTGGCAGAAGAATATCCAGAAGGCTATGTTTTCTGCGGTACAATGAGGTTTTACATATTTAAATTAGCACAGCGTAGCTGGGGGAGAAACATATCGCCCCCAGCCACAATATTGAATAAGTGGCAATAACGAGGATTTGAAAAATGAATATTAACGGAATAGGAACAACAGGATATCCGCTGACAGGACACACGGCAAGGAAGATGGAAAGGAGTGTGGAGCCCGGAATGGTGGGATTCATGGAAACGGTGGGGGAAAAGGCGGCGCAAGCGGCAGCCGATCAGGATGAGAAAGCTTTTGAGATGGTCGGTCGGGGCGCCCCGCAGGAAGTGAAGGATGCGTGGATGGATGCGGCGAAAGAAGTAAATGCGAATGGCATGGGAATCCGGGGCAACGGAATGATGAGCCATATATCGCAGATGATGGTACAGCGGCTTAATAAACAGCTTAAGGGTGAAACGGAGAATTTTGACATTCTTGGAAGCACAGTGGAATCTGCAATCCAGGCAACCAAAGAGGCGCTGTACGATTTGGAGCATCCAAGGGTATATACGCCCAGAAGCATAGAGGTTCAGCAGGCCCGCATCAAAGAGGGAGAATTTTATAGGGCGTTTTTGGAGAAACTGGAGCAGTTATAGGACGCAAATTGCCCATAAGCCACAGCCCAACAGGGCAGGTATCCCCGGCGTTTCGGCAGATTGGGGAATTGGGGACGGAGTTTTACTTTTTCCCTAATAACTTTCCCCAGTTAGATTATTATGAATAATTAGACAGCCAAGAAAAGACAAACAAGGGGAATTATAAATACAGGTACCATCAAGCTGAAACTTATAACACAACAACCAATAGGCATGATACAAAAGCCAGCAGAACAGATACCATTCTGAACTGCTGGCTTTTCTTTTGACTTTTGTATCTGTGCAGAGCCGCTGTATGCCCGTGGCCGGGTATTCAATGGCTTTGCATTTTTCTCTCCAATCCTGTAAAATATAATTATCTCTAAAAATCGTCCGCTCAGAGCGATAGAGCATCTTCCCCCAGGGACAGGGAACTTCTATCTGTCTCCGCAGGCTCCAATGGCTCTGTTTTCGTTTCTTCCGCTTTTTTCTCCGCAGCTTTCTGCTGACGGTGGACCGTAAGCGTCAGGGCATCCTCTCCCACATCATCTGAGCATGACTTTTTTGCCCGTTTTTTGCGGCATTTTTCCACGGCCGCGTGATAATCGTAACCAATGGCCGTCTGGAACTTCTCCGCAATCTCCCTTAATTTTCCGGCCTGGTACTCATAGGTGGCTTTGTGGAAGCCGGTCAGGTGCCACTGTTCGCACACCAGATCCAGCATACGGGTGTAGTCCATAAGGGCGTTGATGGTCTTTAAGATGTCGCCATAGCAGGTTTGCAGCTCGTGGGAGCCATCCAGATCTACATAGGAGAGTGTAAGCTCCTGTTTTAGATATTCCTCTACCTCCATGTGGTGTGTCAGCACCGGCTCATGGATCTCCCTTGGAAGCTCCGGCATGTTTGCGGATGCAGTGCTCTCATTGCTCATCCGGTTCACCTCCTGCCTGAGGCTGCAGAGCGATAAGCCCGCTGACGATCATCTGGACGGCGGTGCGGTATCCACAGCAGTAGTATTTTCACAGAGGATTGAGAATACAACTCGTATGGTAGGTGCTTATGTGCTGTATGATTTGATTCTTCCGAATATGCAGCAGGATATAAAATTGCGATATGCCAATGAGGAGTATTCTGATTCCCTGTTGAGCGTTGTATCAAAGGCATGCGAGTCCGCCGGCAATAAGTCCAGAGAGTTCTTGAATATGGCAATGAAAGAGGCCGTCATACAGGAATATATCAAGAGGAACCCGATACCTGCGACAAAGCCGTATCCGAGAAAAAAGCCAACAATCTTTATTTTAAACAAAGAAAATGTGAAAAGAATTTTGAAGGCTGCTTACAATAGTGGATGGTATCTGGAGACCCTCCTCGGACTGTTCTGCGGACTTAGAAAGGGTGAGATATCAGGTTTGAAGTTTGGAGATTTTGATGCTGAAAACAGGACAATCTATATTCAAAGGCAGATTACGTCCAATCCTGTTATTCCAAAGGGTGAAAGCAAAATTGAAACGTATGAGGTTATAGAAAAACTGCCAAAGACGGATAACAGTTACAGGCGGTTACGGATACCGGAGGCTGTTGCGAAGGAAATCGAAAGAAGGAGAACTTTGGTTGATGCAAATAAGCTGCAGTACGGTGAACAATATTTTGACCGTGATTATATTTTGTGCCAGGAAAACGGCCTGCCCCGCTCAACTGCAGCAATGAACAGCGCTTTGTCGAAATGATGTTTCAGAAATGGCCCGCCCCACATAATTGTTCATGGATTGGGACATATGTATGCTGCCATATTGGCAGAGCAGGTAAAAACAATCATGAATGTCTCTTTTCGTTATGCGGTAACGATCAAAGTGATTCCAAACAGTCTGGTAGACGGGATAGGGCTTCCCAAAGCAGAAAAGCCGCAGCAGAGATCAGGATTCAGAAGCCGGAATATTGATACCCAGAAAACACTGGCCATGGAGCAGATCCAGGTCCTGCTGGTAAAGAGCAAAGATACCCCAATCTACATGCAGGTGATGTTCAATGTTTTTATGGGGCTCCGCAGATCCGAAATCAATGGCGTAAAATATTCTGACGTAGATTATATCAACCATACCTTAAAAGTGGAACGCCAGCTGGGGAGAGTACATAATGCAGTAAAAGAGGACTTTGCCCCGAAAACTTTTACGAAACAGGAAGTGGGATTAAAGACAAAATCCAGTTACAGAGAGACTCCGATTCCTGATTATGTCTTTAAGGCGATCTTAAAGGAACGGCAGGTGTATGAGAAAAACAGGAACCGCAGAACGGAAGAGTTTCAGGATCTGGATTATATCTGTTGTTCTACCTATGGCAGAGCAAGGAGTAAAGGGTTTTATCGCAGATATTATAAGCAGCTTCTTGCCGAAATGGTTTACCGGATATCCGCTGGCATGATTTACGCAGCACATACTGTACGCTTCTGTTAAAAGAGTCTTTTAATCCAAAGGCAGTATCAAAGCTCATGGGACATGCCAAAGAAATCATAACAATGGATGTTTATGCGGATAATAGAGGTATCATAACGGATGCAGTGTGATAGAAAGGAAGAGGAACAAAAGTTCGATTTTGCATCTATACAAATTTAACGATTTGTGGTAAGATAAAAAAGCTTTTTAGCGCTGTCCCGTCCGTATGGAATTACGGAGATGTACTGAGTTGCAAAAACAGCAAATTGTGAACGGAATGCGTCGTGGGCCTGTTTTTCCCTGATTTGAGTAAATGCCACGACGAAAATAAAATGTTCCACGACGAATTTTTGCCTAATAGGCGTCTTTTTTTACTATGAAATCAGAGGTGAGCATTTGTGCAAAATGAACAAAAAATCTTCGAACTTCACAGCGAATACAAGCCCACCGGCGACCAGCCCCAGGCCATAGAAGCCCTGGTCAATGGGTTTAAAGAAGGCAATCAATTCCAGACTTTATTGGGGGTTACGGGTTCCGGCAAGACCTTTACCATGGCGAATGTGATCGCTCAGCTTAACAAGCCGACTTTGGTAATAGCGCACAATAAGACATTAGCGGCACAGCTCTATGGTGAGTTCAAAGAGTATTTTCCGAGTAACGCGGTAGAATATTTTGTGTCCTACTACGACTACTACCAGCCCGAGGCCTACGTCCCATCCACGGACACCTATATCGCAAAGGACTCCTCCATCAATGAAGAGATCGACAAGCTGCGGCTTTCCGCCACGGCTTCTCTTTCCGAGCGGCGGGATGTGATCGTGGTGGCCAGCGTATCCTGCATCTACGGACTGGGCAGCCCGGACGAGTATAAGGAGCTGATCGTGTCTCTGAGACCGGGACAGCAGAAGGATCGGGATGAAGTCCTGAAAGAGCTGATCGCGATCCAGTACAACCGGAACGATATGGATGTGGAGCGGGGTACCTTCCGGGTGCGGGGGGATACGATCGAAGTGTACCCGGCCCAGGGTGGCGATTATCTGATCCGGGTGGAGTTTTTCGGGGATGAGATAGACCGGATCATGGAGGTGGACTCTCTGACCGGAGCCCCCCATGCGGAACTGAACCATATTATGATCTTTCCGGCCTCCCACTATGTGGTGGCCCAAGAGAAGATCAACAAGGCCTGTGTGGAGATTGAGAAAGAGCTGGAAGAGCGCATTCGCTTCTTTAAGGGCGAGGATAAACTGTTGGAGGCGCAGAGGATTTCTGAGCGGACGAACTTTGACATTGAGATGCTGCGGGAGACGGGATTCTGCTCCGGCATAGAAAACTATTCGAGGCCGTTAAACGGACTGGAACCCGGCGCCACGCCGTTCACCTTGATGGACTACTTTGAGGATGATTTTCTGATCATCATAGATGAATCCCATATGACGATTCCGCAGATCGGGGGCATGTATGCGGGAGACCGCTCCAGAAAGAATACGCTGGTGGAATACGGGTTTCGGCTGCCTTCTGCACTGGATAACAGACCATTAAACTTTGAGGAGTTTGAATCCCATATCGATCAGATGATGTTTGTGTCGGCGACGCCTTCCAAATATGAGGCGGAACATGAACTGATGCGGGTGGAGCAGATCATCCGCCCTACGGGGCTGTTAGATCCGGAGGTGTCGGTGCGCCCGGTGGAAGGGCAGATCGATGATCTGATCTCTGAGATCCGAAAGGAGACGGAGAAGAAAAACAAGGTGCTTGTGACGACTCTGACAAAGCGGATGGCGGAAGACCTGACAGACTATATGAAGGAAGTGGGGATCCGTGTGAAGTATCTCCACTCCGATATCGATACGCTGGAGCGGGCGGAGATCATCCGGGATATGCGTCTCGATGTGTTCGATGTGCTGGTGGGGATCAACCTGCTCAGAGAGGGCCTGGATATTCCCGAGATCTCTCTTGTGGCTATTCTGGATGCAGATAAGGAAGGCTTCTTACGTTCGGAGACTTCTCTGATCCAGACCATCGGACGTGCTGCCAGGAATGCGGACGGCCATGTGATAATGTATGCGGATATGATCACGGATTCCATGCGGGCGGCTCTGGATGAGACGGATAGGCGTAGAAAGCTGCAGCAGGCCTACAATGAAGAACACGGTATTACGCCACAGACGATCAAAAAAGCGGTGCGTGACCTGATCAGTATATCGAAGGCCGTGGCGAAAGAAGAGGTGCGGTTTGAGAAGGATCCTGAATCCATGGATCTGAAGGAACTGGAAAAACTGATTGCGGAAGTGCAGAAGAAGATGAAAAAAGCGGCGGCGGATCTGGACTTTGAGACAGCGGCGGATCTGCGTGATAAGATGCTGGAACTGAAGAAAATATTAAATGACAGAGAGTGAGCCGAACAACCCTTTACGGAAGTGGCTCTGGAAAGGGAAATACGGAGAAAAAGATCATACATTAAATGGAGAGTTGGAAGATGGAAGAAGCGAAAAAGATGCGTCCCAAAGAATATATTAAGATCCGCGGAGCCAATGAGCACAATTTAAAAGGAATCGATGTGGATGTGCCGCGAAATGAATTTGTGGTTTTGACAGGACTGTCAGGTTCAGGAAAGTCATCCCTAGCCTTCGATACTATATATGCGGAAGGACAGCGGCGCTACATGGAGTCTTTGTCTTCCTATGCGAGGCAGTTTCTGGGGCAGATGGAGAAGCCCAATGTGGAAAAAATAGAAGGGCTCTCCCCGGCTATTTCCATTGACCAGAAATCCACGAATAGAAACCCACGTTCCACGGTGGGGACAGTGACAGAGATCTATGATTATTTCAGGCTTCTCTATGCCAGGATCGGTATTCCCCATTGTCCCAAATGCGGCAGGGAAATTCAGAAGACTACTGTGGATGAGATGGTGGATTATATTCTGCACATGGAAGAGGGAACGAGGATCCAGCTTCTTGCGCCGGTAGTGCGGGGCAGGAAGGGACAACATGAAAAAGTATTGGAGCGCGCCCGCAGGAGCGGATATGTACGCGTGCGGATCGATGGGAACCTGTATGACCTGTCGGAGGAAATAAGGCTGGAAAAGAATATCAAGCATTCCATTGAGATCGTGGTGGACAGGCTGGTCATAAAGGAGGGAATAGAGAGAAGACTGACGGATTCTCTGGAAAATGTGCTGGAACTGGCAAACGGGTTAGCTATCGTAGATGTGATAGGCGGGGAGAGCCTGACTTTCAGTCAGAGTTTTGCCTGCCCAGACTGTGAGATCAGCATCAGCGAGATCGAACCGAGAAGCTTTTCCTTTAATAATCCTTTCGGCGCCTGTCCGGACTGCTTTGGCCTTGGTTATAAGATGGAGTTTGATGCCAGACTGATGATACCGGATGAGACATTGAGTTTAAACGGCGGGGCGATCCAGGTGATGGGCTGGCAGTCCAGTAAGGATAACGGCAGTTTTACTCATGCGTTGTTGGAGGCGTTGGCCGGGGAGTATCATTTCAGTCTGGATACACCCTGGAAAGAGCTGCCATCGGAAATCAGGGATATCATAGTATATGGTACAAATGGAAAAGAAGTGAAGGTATATTATAAAGGGCAGCGGGGCGAGGGGGTCTATCCGGTGACATTCACCGGGCTTCTGAAAAATGTGGAGCAGCGTTACCGGGAGACCTACTCAGAGACGATGAAGGCGGAATATGAAGAATATATGCAGGTGACGCCCTGTAAATTGTGCGGCGGCAGGAGACTGAAACGGGAATCGCTTGCTGTTACGGTATGTGATAAGAATATCCATGAACTGACAGCGATGTCACTTTGGGATCTGAAGGCCTTTCTTCAGGAAATGAAGCTGACAAAGCAGCAGGAGCTAATCGGAAAACAGATTCTGAAGGAGATTAAGGCCAGAGTGGGCTTTTTAAATGATGTAGGGTTAAATTATCTGTCGCTTACAAGAGCTACGGCCACGCTCTCCGGCGGAGAAGCACAGCGAATCAGACTGGCAACCCAGATCGGTTCCGGGCTGGTAGGGGTCTGCTATATTCTGGATGAGCCCAGTATCGGATTGCATCAGCGGGATAATGACAAGCTGATAAAAACGCTGAAAAATTTAAAAGATATGGGAAATACGCTGCTTGTGGTGGAACATGACGAAGATACGATGTGGGCTGCGGATCACATCATCGATATCGGGCCCGGGGCAGGTTCTCACGGGGGTGAGGTCATAGCCCAGGGAACGGCAGAAGAGATCTGTCAGGTGGAGGAATCCGTTACCGGCCAGTATCTCAGCGGAAAAATACAGATACCGGTGCCGGAAACAAGGAAAGCCCCAACGGGATTTCTGACGGTGAAGGGAGCAAGAGAAAACAATCTGAAAAATATTGATGTGAAGATTCCGCTGGGAATTATGACCTGTGTGACAGGCGTGTCAGGTTCTGGGAAAAGCTCTCTTGTCAATGAGATACTGTATAAACATCTGGCAAAGAGCTTAAACAGAGCGAGAACCATTGCGGGTGCTCATGACGATATTCTGGGATTGGAACAGCTGGACAAAGTGATCAGTATTGATCAGTCGCCAATCGGACGGACACCCAGGTCAAATCCTGCGACATATACCGGGGTTTTTGACATGATCCGGGATCTGTTTGCAGCGACGCCGGACGCGAAGGCGAAAGGGTATAAGAAGGGAAGATTCAGTTTTAATGTGAAGGGAGGCCGGTGCGAGGCCTGCTCTGGGGATGGAATCATCAAGATAGAGATGCACTTCCTGCCGGATGTATATGTGCCCTGCGAAGTCTGCGGCGGCAGGCGGTACAACAGGGAGACTCTGGATGTGAAATATAAAGGAAAGAGCATATTTGACGTATTGGATATGACAGTGGAGGAGGCGTTGGGATTCTTTGAGAATGTTCCATCAATCCGCAGAAAGATCGAGACACTGTACGATGTAGGACTTTCCTATATCAAACTGGGGCAGCCATCCACAGAGCTTTCCGGTGGAGAGGCGCAGCGTGTAAAGCTGGCTACGGAGCTCTCGAGAAAGAGTACGGGACGGACCATCTATATTCTGGATGAGCCTACCACCGGGCTTCATTTTGCAGATGTGCATAAGTTGGTGGAAATTTTGCGGAGACTGACCGAAGGCGGAAATACTGTTGTGGTGATAGAGCATAATCTGGATGTGATCAAAACTGCGGATTATATTATTGACATCGGACCTGAAGGAGGAGATGGCGGTGGTCAGATCATCGCGTTGGGAACGCCGGAGGAAGTGGCACAGAACACAGGATCTCATACAGGACGCTATATCAGGAAAATGTTGGAAAAAAACAGGGGAAATTCTTAAAAATTTTTGAACAATTTCTGTTTTGCTTGAAATTGTGAGACGAATTTGGTATTCTACTAACAGATATAGTTTAAAAATGCTTGATTTTCCAATAGGAGGTATATATGAGATTAAAAACAGTAATAGCAACTATATTATCAACAGCGATGGCAGTGTGCATTTTGGCGGCGCCTTCAGCAGAACTTCAGACAAAGGCTGCGGTGAAAGGGGCAGGAGTTTATACCAATAACCAGGCGACCGGTATTCCAGGCGTAAACATACAGACACCTCAGGAGACCGTGAAACTGTATGCGCGTTTGAGTTGGGCATTGCTGGAAGAGGGCGTCGGTGTGCGTTTGAATGTGACGGACAGCGGATGTGGGCCTGTGGCGAAGAGATCGCTTACCAGCATGGCGGCATCTCTGGGGGCCAGCGAGGTAAAAACGCTGGATATGGATCTGGAAATGTATATAGGAAAGGGCGGCTGGACAGAGGACATACCGGAGACAAACGGCAGGATCAGAGTATGTATCGTGCTCCCGGAGGGCAGTGATCTGTCAAAGGATTATGGGGTGATCAGTATTAAGAAAGACGGCGTTATGGAAGTGCTGGGTGATCTGGATCTGACACCGGATACGGTAACTGTGGACAGTGATTATTTTGATACATTTATGATCGTTTCTGCACCGGCAGGTACATTTGATGCTTACAGGGTGGCAAATCCGAATGCGTTAGACAAACTGGAGACACCTGTCTACGTGAAAAAGATTGGCAGTACGATCAAGGCAGAATCCCGGTCTGCGGATGTGTATTCACTGGGGATACTTACGGATGTGGGAGCAGTAAGGGCGGCAGCCGGCGGCAAAAAGGTAGATTATCTTGAATTGAATAAGACGATACCCGGCGCCAGTGCAAAGAATTCGCTGGATAATGCAATCAAACAGACGAAGGCAGAAAATAAGACAGCCCCTCTGCCGAAGAAGGAAGAGGATGACAAAAAAGAAGATACACAGGGATATGATTACTACGAAATGGAATTAAAAACCGGTGCTGGCGAGCGCATCAACAGTACAAACGGAAAGCAGCGTATCACAATGACGGTACCGTACAGCTTCCCGGCGTATGCAGATTATGCGGTGGCAGTTCTGAATATGGATGGCAGCGTTTCGATCCTGAAGGATATTGACTTTAATGAAAGTACAATAACGGTGGATACGGATCAGTTCAGAACCTATGTATTTCTTTGGGGGCGAAAGGGCGCTTTTGACGGACTGCAGTAGAGGAAATTGTTTTAAATAATAAGGAGATCAAAAAAGCATGGACGCAAAATGAGAAATTTATCTTATTTTGCGTCCCTTTTTATAAAAATTTAAAGAAATGTCTTTGAAAATCCTTTCATGTGGTTTATAATGGCTTTGTATGTTTGAGATTGTGCCGGTTTATGTTTAAATATGTGCTAATTGGAAAAAGTAAAAGTAGAGAATAACGCTTAACGGGTGCGATGAAATAGAGTAAAGCCATAGAAAGGGGTTAAGTGAATGCAGTACACGGATATAGGAATCGATTTGGGAACAGCCAGTATTCTTGTTTATATCAGAGGGAAGGGAGTTGTGTTAAAAGAGCCCTCTGTTGTAGCCTTTGACAGAGATACAAACAAAATCAAAGCCATCGGCGAAGATGCCCGGCTGATGCTTGGAAGAACGCCGGGAAATATTGTGGCGGTGAGACCCCTGCGCCAGGGTGTTATTTCCGATTATACCGTCACAGAGAAAATGATGAAATATTTTATTCAGAAAGCACTGGGGAAGAGGAGTATCAGGAAGCCGCGGATCGCAGTCTGTGTACCCAGTGGTGTGACCGAGGTGGAGAAAAAAGCAGTGGAGGATGCAACCTATCAGGCCGGGGCAAGGGAGGTTTCGGTTATTGAGGAACCGATTGCTGCGGCCATCGGTGCAGGCATCGATATCTCAAAGCCCTGTGGGAATATGATTGTGGATATCGGCGGCGGTACTTCCGATGTGGCGGTGATTTCCCTGGGGGGTACGGTAGTAAGTGCTTCCATCAAAATAGCCGGGGATGACTTTGATGAGGCGATTGTTCGATATATGAGGAAGAAGCATAATCTTCTGATCGGTGAAAGGACGGCGGAGGATATCAAGATCCGGATTGGTTCCGCATTTCACAGACCGGAACCGGACTATATGGATGTACGAGGCAGGAATCTTGTATCCGGACTGCCGAATACGATCAGAGTCTCCTCAGAAGAAACGGAGGAGGCTTTGAAGGAAACCACGTCCCAGATCGTGGAGGCGATCCACAGCGTATTAGAGAAAACGCCGCCTGAGCTTGCTGCGGATATTGCAGACAGGGGAATTGTCCTGACAGGGGGTGGCAGTCTTCTGCGGGGACTGGAGGAACTGATCTATGATAAGACCGGCATCAATACCATGACGGCGGAAGATCCGATGACAGCGGTGGCGATCGGCACGGGCCGCTATGTGGAATTTCTGGCGGGATACAGGGAAGATTGATAGAAGGTTAACAGGAACAGAAAATAATACTGAATCAGGAAGGTACGGCAGGCATATGGTAAAGGGATTATATACAGCTTATACAGGAATGCGGAATGAGCAGCGCAGAATGGATATTCTGACAAATAATCTGGCAAATTCAGATACAACAGGATTTAAAAAGGAAGGGGTGACCAGCCAGTCTTTTGACAGTCTGCTGGCATATCGTATTAAAGATTCCTCTACTCCGGGCGTGGATGCGGCTCATATCGGCAGCATGAACCTGGGTGTGAAGATCGGCGAAGTGTATACGGATTACGGCCAGGGGCCTCTGAAGGTTACAGATAACACGTTTGATATGGCGTTGACGGCAGAGGGGTTCTTTACCATTGATTTTACGAATAAGGCCGGAGAGAGTTATACTCTCTATACAAGAGACGGTAACTTCAATATGACAAAGGAGGGCTATCTGGTCACTCAGGATGGTGACTTTGTGGTAGGAACGAATGGACAGCATATTCAGCTGTCCACGACTGCAACGGAAACGCAGATCGACAGAGGCGGACGGATCTATCAGGACGGTGTATTGCGGGGACAGCTGCAGATCACAGATTTTGAAAACTACGACTACCTGGAAAAGTTTGGTGAAAATCTGTATCAGCCGGTGGAAGGAGCTGCGCAGAGGCCGGCCGCGGCGGAAGTCCGTCAGGGATATCTGGAGGCCGCTAATGTGCAGACGGTCTACGAGATGGTACAGATGATTGCTACCACAAGGGCTTATGAGACGAACCAGAAAGTTATTCAGGCTCATAACGATACCCTGCAGATCGCGGCAAATCAGATCGGAAAACTTTAAAAAACTGACAGGCCGTGGAATACCATAAAAAGAAGATCTGAAAAGAGAATCTATATGGTACGGAGGGGTTAAGAAAAGTATAAATTGTGTCGATACATATCGTAGGCATATAATGTCATGATAATGACTGCGCTCTTATAACAATGCCACATGACATATCATGTGACAGGGAGGTTTTGATGCGCGGCAGATATGGGAGGAATACATAATGGTACGAAGCTTATGGTCTGCGGCAACGGGAATGATTGCTCAGCAGACGAATGTTGATACGATTGCAAACAATCTGGCGAATGTGAACACTACCGGCTATAAGACGCAGGTAAACCAGTTTAAGTCCCTGTTATATCAGAATCTTCAGACGGAAACCACCTCGGGGAACGGGGAGACAAAGCCTGTCGGTGCACAGGTCGGCCTTGGTGTCCGGAATGCGGCGATCACCAGCAGGTTTAAACAGGGCAATCTGATAGAGTCCACCAGTGATACGGATTTTGCTATTGAAGGTGAAGGTTTTTTCGCAGTGAGAGGCGAAGACGGGGAAACTTATTACACGAGAAACGGAAGTTTTATCTGGGCGATCAACAGTGGCGGTGGTGTGACGCTGACGAATTCGGATGGATTAAAGGTACTGGATTCTCAGGGAAGACCCATTGAACTGGGGACAAATTATATTACGAACCGGATCACAATAGACTCCAGCGGACAGATCTGCTACCCGAATGCCAATAATAATCCGACACCTATCGGCAGAGCGATCGGCGCATTCCAGTTCAGCAATCCCACAGGTCTGGATAAGGAGGGCGACAGCCTTTATTCCGTGTCTGATGCAAGTGGTCCCGCCATCAATGAGGCGACAAATAATCAGGTAAAGAAGAGCCGTTTTCTGCAGAATTATCTGGAGAACTCCAATGTACAGGTAGTAGATGAGATGGTAAATCTGATCGTGGCACAGAGAGCCTATGAACTGAATTCTAAGGCGATCACCGCATCGGACCAGATGATGCAGCAGGCAAATCAACTCAGACAGTAAGAGGTAGCATATGGATATCAATGGTTTAAATACGGATTATACAAATTATGTGAAACAGTCTTCGGCGGCTGCAAAGATGGATCGAATCAAAAATATGGATTACGCCAATGCTACGGACGAAGAGCTCATGAATGCCTGCAAACAGTTCGAGGAATACTTTGTAGAAATGGCCTTAAAAGAAGTATTCAAGACAGTGGATCTGTTTGGTATGAACGAAAGTACTTCCAATGCCATGTCAACCAGCAAAGATCTGATGAAAGATGGCATGGTACAGAAGTTTGCTGAAAAGATAACCGAAGAATCCAATCTGGGACTGGCGCAGCAGTTATATGAATCCATGAAGCGCAATACGATCGATGTATCCGAACTGCCGGACTGAACCGGGTTGATATGGGAAATCGTGACAATGTATAAAGTGTGTTGCTGTCAGGCGGCGCTATTATATAAATGATAACAAAACAGCCGGGAATCATGGATGCCCGGCTGTCTGACTGATGGGAGAAAAAAAGGAACCTTGGAGACGATCAAAGGTTATGTAGAACATATTATTTATCGAAATGAAGCGAATGGTTATACTGTACTTGTGCTGACGGCGGAAGGGGAGGAAGTGACCTGCGTGGGAATGTTCCGGGGAGTGGACGAAGGGGAGTGCCTGGAAGCGCAGGGAGTTTATACAGAACATGCATTGTATGGCAGGCAGTTTAAAGCCTCCGCCTTTCATGTGACGCAGCCGGAGGATCCTGTCAGTATGGAGCGCTATCTGCGCTCGGGCGCGGTGAAAGGGATCGGTCCATCGCTGGCGTCCCGCATCGTAAAAAAATTTGGGACAGATACTTTCCGCATTATGGAGGAAGAACCGGAGCGGCTTGCCGAAGTGAGGGGCATTTCGGAAAGAATAGCCAGAGAGATCGGTATGCAGATCGAGGGGAAAAAGGATCTGCGGGATGCCATGATTTTTTTACAGAAGTATGGTATCTCCGGAACATTGGCGGCGAAAATATATGATACTTATGGCATGGGACTTTACGGCGTGCTGCGGGAAAATCCCTATAAACTGGCGGAGGATATAAACGGGATAGGTTTTAAACGGGCGGATGAGATCGCAGTGAAAGCGGGCATTCGCGTGGATTCGGAATACAGGGTCAGGAGCGGCCTGCTTTATGTACTGCAGATGGCTTCGGGAGAGGGGCATTCGTATCTGCCCAGGAAAGTGATTCTGGAAAGAGCAGTGGAACTTTTAGGCGTGCCTGGGGGAGCTCTGGAGGGACAACTGGAAAATCTGGCAATGGATCAGAAGATTATTCTGAAAAATGCGGAAGATACGGAACTGGTATATGCGGCATCATTTTATTATGCGGAGATGAACTGTGCGAGGATGCTGATCGATTTAAATAAAGTGATGGAGGCGGAGGGGCAGGCTGCTTCTGCAAAAGAAAATCGCCAGCTGAAAAAAATCAGAGAACTGGAGCAGAAACAGGGGATAGTGCTGGATGAACTGCAGCGTCAGGCGGTGTTGGAGAGCCTTCGGCATGGCGTACTGATCTTATCCGGGGGCCCTGGTACCGGGAAAACCACAACGATCAATACAATGATACAATACTTTGAGAGTGAGGGGATGGATATCTTGCTGGCAGCGCCCACGGGACGGGCGGCAAAACGAATGACTGAGGCAACCGGTTATGAGGCAAGAACGATTCATCGGCTGTTGGAGTTAAATGGCGGTATTTCGGAAGACAATATCGAAAGCAGAGCTAGATTTGAGCGGAATGCGGGCAATCCTCTGGAGGCAGATGTGGTCATTGTAGATGAGATGTCCATGGTAGATCTGTTTTTGCTGCAGGCGCTGCTAAAGGCGATCGTGGCTGGAACAAGACTGGTCATGATGGGAGATGTGGATCAGCTACCCAGTGTGGGGCCGGGGCAGATTCTGCGGGATCTGATCGAAAGCAGAGCCTTTCCGACAATTATATTAAAAAAGATATTCCGGCAGGCAGGAGAAAGTGACATTGTAGTTAATGCCCATCTGATTAACGAGGGAAAGAGTATTTCCCTGAATAATAAGAGCAGAGATTTTTTCTTTCTGGAGAGAAGTGACGTAAATGTTATATACAAACATATTGTGCAGCTGGTACAGGATATGCTTCCGCGCTATGTTCAGGCGTCGCCGATGGATATTCAGGTACTGACACCAATGAGGAAGGGAAGTCTGGGTGTGGAAGCTTTAAACCGGATTTTACAGCGGTATTTGAATCCGCCGGCACCGGATAAAAAGGAATACAGAACAGGGCAGGATGATCTGTTTCGGGTGGGAGACAAGGTCATGCAGATTAAAAATAATTACCAGCTGGAGTGGGAGATTGTATCGAAATACAATATTCCTGTTGACAAAGGAATTGGTGTGTTTAACGGAGATATGGGGATCATCCGGGAGATCAACGAATTTTCTTCTACTCTGGTGGTGGAATTTGATGAGCACAGACGGGTGATCTATCCCTTTGCCGGCGTGGAAGAGCTGGAATTAGCCTATGCAGTGACGATCCACAAGTCTCAGGGCTCGGAATATCCGGCGGTGGTTTTGCCTGTTCTCACCGGACCCAGATTACTTTTTAACAGAAATCTGCTGTACACGGCGGTGACGAGGGCAAAGGACTGTGTTACGATCCTGGGGTCTTCAAAAACTTTGCAGGAGATGATCGATAATACAGGGGAGAACTGTCGGTATACATCTCTTGCCCAACGAATAAGCGAAGCGGTATTTATATAAAGTAATCAGAAATCGGATGCCCGGAGAGGGAAAGGCGTCTATGAACATAAAAACTGAATATTGGAAAAAAGCAGAAATAACATGGAGAAGATGTCTGGATCTGGTGTTTCCGGCAAGATGTCCGATCTGTGATAAGCCGGCACCTTTTCCGGAGTTGATCTGTCCGGGCTGCAAAGTAAAGCCTGTCCGGATAAAACCTCCCAGGTGTCTGAAATGCGGCAAGCATATCGAAAACGAGACAGAGGAATACTGCCGGGGATGCCGCATGGCCGTACATAGTTTTGAGCAGGGAAGAAGCCTTTTTCTGTATCAGTCTGTGGCGGCATCCATTTATCGCTTTAAGTATGCAGGGCGGCAGGAGTATGCCAGTTTCTATGGAGAACAGATCGTGAGGGAGCTTGGAGGGACCATTCGTGCGTGGAGGCCGGATGCGCTTGTACCGGTGCCGATCCATTTTACAAGAAGACGGGAGAGGGGCTATAATCAGGCGGAAGTGCTTGCAGGGGAAATTGGGAAGAGAACTGGGATTCCGGTGGAGAGAAGTCTTCTTGGACGGGTGAAAAAAACGCTGCCTCAAAAGCTGTTAGACGATGCAGGACGCCAAAATAATTTGAAAAGGGCTTTTAAAATAAATAGAAATGATGTAAAATTAAAAAGAGTGATTATTGTTGATGATATTTATACGACCGGAAGTACGATAGATGCCTGTGCTGTAACTCTGAAAAGAGCAGGTGTAGAAAAAGTATATTTTATTACGGTGGCGATCGGAAAGGAGCTGCTGTAATTTTGAAAAACTGGAATGGAGGGAAACTATGAACGTACGAAACTGTAAGAAATGCGGGAAATTATTTAATTATGTAGCCGGCGCTCCGGTTTGTCCTGCCTGTAAAGAAGCATTGGAGGAAAAGTTTCAGGAAGTAAAGAAATATGTTCAGGATAACAAGGGCGTTACGATCCATGATGTGGTGGAAAACTGTGAGGTTGATCCTCAACAGGTGCGCCAGTGGGTGCGTGAGGAGCGGCTGGAATTCAGCGGTGATGGTGTGACCGGGATTACCTGTGAGAAATGTGGGGCAACTATTCCTACAGGAAGGTTCTGCCAGAAATGTAAAAATGAAATGACAGAAAATTTAAATACCGCACTGCCGAAGAAACCAAAGGAGGCACCGGTGAAGAAGAAGGATACTAAGGATCCTGCGAAGATGCGTTTTCTGTGAGAACGGAGAGATAAAGGAACGATGTATCTCTATGAGGAGAATGTTATATGATTCATGAAGAGAGAGTGATCCTGATGACGCAACTGCAGGCATATGAGGATTGCGGCGGGAAGAAGGATATAGCGATTGCAAGCTATTTCAGGGGAGATTATCTTGGCTCACAGATGTTAAAAAGTGTTATTTCCGTTACCATTGCTGCGGCAATCGGTTATGCCGGCTACGTTTTTTATAATCTGGAAAGTTTTATGAAAGATCTGTACCAGACAGATTGGATCGAGTATGTGAGTATACTGCTCACCCGTTATCTGGTCCTTGTAATAGGATATGCATTGATCACTTATCTGATATATGCATATCGTTATGCAAAAGCAAAAAAGAATCTGAAAAAATATTATGGCGGATTGCGGAAATTAAGCGCCATGTATCATGAAGAATCTTGAAAGGATATCCAATGACCCAGTTATTGTTAGCAAAAGAAACGCTGAAGACCTTCGTCGGAAGGTATGAAGTATACTTGAAACCGTTAGGAAAATTTTTGCTTGCGTTGGCAGCGTTGATGATGATCAATTCTTCTACCGGCTATATGGAGAGATTAAACAGTATGTCCATTGTGCTGATCGTAGCACTGATGTGTTCCTTTCTGCCGATGAATTTTACGATCATCTGTGCGGCAGGCTTTATTACAGCTCATTTTTACGCATTATCAATGGAATGTGCCCTGGTAGCACTGGTACTGTTTTTAATACTGGCACTGGTGTATTTTCGTTTTTCGCCAGGAGACGCAGTAATAGTATTACTTTTGCCAATGTGTTTTTATCTGAAGATGCCATATGTAATTCCTGTCTGTGCGGGGCTTCTTGCAAGTCCTGTTTCGGCAGTGGCGGTAGCCTGCGGCGTAGTGGTATACTATATGGTAAGTTATGTATCCGGAAATGTATCGGGACTGAGCGCGCTGGAAGCCGAAGATATATCCGGAAGGTTTCGATATGTGGTGGACGGTTTTCTGAAGAACAGGACAATGATGGCAGTTATAGTGGCGTTTGTAGTGACTGTGATTATTGTGTACCTGATCAGGCGCCTATCCATAGATCATAGCTGGACAATCGCAATTATTGCCGGAACGATTGCACAGATGGTGGTAATGCTGTCAGGGGCGCTGATCATGGATGCCGACGTGTCTATGGTGGGAATCATTGCAGGAAGCCTTGTCAGTGCGGGGATTGCGCTGGTGGTGGAATTTATTATGTTCCAGATGGACTATAGCAGAACGGAAACCGTGCAGTTTGAGGATGATGAATATTACTATTATGTCAAGGCAGTTCCCAAAGTAATACTTTCCAAACCTGAGAAAACTGTAAAGAAAATCAATACGCAGAGGAAAAAGAAGAGAAGCCATTAAGATCTGCTTTCAAACTTTCTTCCTCCATAAGGCATCTTAATGTAGGAAAAGCAGAAAGGGAAGAATAAAGCAATGCATGAATTATCGGCTACTATCAGCAGATATATGGAAAATCTTTATATACCCTCATTCAGTGCGGTCACGCGGACGGATATTGTGGAGATCATAATTATTACGGTTATGATCTATGCAATCCTTGTCTGGGTAAAAGAAACCAGGGCGTGGGCGCTTCTTCGGGGAGTGCTGGTGATCGGCGCTTTTCTTTTGGTTGCTTTTTTTACAGGGATGACTACGATCATATGGATAGCAGAAAGGCTGATATCTCTTGCTGTTATTGCAGTGGTGGTTATCTTGCAGCCGGAACTTAGAAAAGCACTGGAAAATCTGGGGCAGAAAAATATAATAGCGGGACTGTTTTCTCTGGATATGTTAAAGGCTTCGGTAAATGCACGGTTTTCCGACAGGACGGTAAATGAGATCATAAAAGCCTGTGTGGAGATGGGCAGGGCGAAAACAGGAGCACTGATCGTAGTGGAACATAAACAGAGGCTGACGGATTATGAGAAAACAGGCATCGATCTGGATGCTCTTGTATCCAGTCAGCTTTTAATCAATATTTTTGAGCACAATACACCGCTCCATGACGGCGCGATTATAGTGCGCGGAGACAGGATCGTATCTGCAACCTGTTATCTCCCGCTTTCAGACAATATGCTGTTGAGCAAAGAACTGGGGACGAGGCACAGGGCCGGCGTAGGTATTTCAGAGGCGACGGATTCCATGACTGTCATTGTCTCAGAGGAGACCGGAAAGATCAGCGTGGCCTACGGCGGACAGCTTCACAGAGGGCTGACGGCAGATGAACTGCGGGACTACCTTTCTGAAATTCAGGATAAAGTGGTGGAGGAGAAGAGGCACATTATCTGGAAAGGAAGGGCAAAAAATGGACAATAAAGAAAAACAGACACGGTCTAAGAGGCTGACAAGAAATCTTGGACTGAAGATCGTTTCTTTCCTGCTTGCAGTGGCGCTTTGGCTGCTTGTTGTAAATATTGATGATCCGGTAGTACGCTGGACCTATCTGGATGTGCCGGTGACAATTAAAAATGCGGACATAATCACCAATCAGGGAATGATCTATGAAGTACTGGACAATACGGATGTCATTCCCAGAGTGACTGTCTATGCGCCCCGTTCCGTGGGGGAGAATATCAGTAAGTCAGATATTGTGGCGACAGCGGATATGAATACGTTAAACAGCCTGAATATATTGCAGGTAGAATTTTCTGTTCCAAAAGTGGGAAGTAAGGTCAGTGATATCAGAGGCAGCTCAGACAGTGTGCGCGTCAGTATTGAAAACAGAAAAAATATCCAGAAGGTGCTGAAGACTAATATTACAGGAGAGGCGCCGGAAGGATATGTGGTAGGAAATGTGTCTACTGACCAGAATCTTGTCCGGGTGGCAGGGGCAGAGTCGATCGTGGACCGTGTAGAATCAGCGAATATCAATATTGATATGAGTACGCTCTCTGAATTTACCAGTGATATTACGACCAGTGTGCCGGTACGTCTCTATGATGCGGACGGGAATGAGGTGGAGGGCAGTACCCTGACAAAAAATCCGGAAAATGTTATGATCACTATAGAGATCCTGTCTACAAAGGAAGTGCCGCTGCGCTTTGAGGTAGAGGGAGAGCCGGCGGAAGGATACGGACTGACCGGTCTTGTGACAGGAGATATGGAAACTGTGCGTATTGCAGGCAGGCGTTCTGCTCTTGGAAATGTGAATGAGATCGTGATCCCGAAGGAGGCCTTTGATCTGTCAGAGGCCCGGGAGGATACAACGATGACTGTTGATGTGTGTGATTATCTTCCGGAAAATGTACTGTTGGCGGATAAGAGTACAACACTGCCGGTCAATGTGACGATAGGCGTGGAAAGGGAAACGACGATCGGTTATACATTGAGGGCGGAAGATGTGCAGATTGCCAATATACCGGAAGGGCTGAACTGTGAACTGGAAGGGCTGGAAGAAGAATATACGGTGTCTGTCACCGGGATTCGTTCCGTTATGAATGGTATCAGCGCAAAAGATCTGACAGGCGTGCTGGATGTTACGGCATGGATGCAGGAACAGGGACTCCGAGAGCTTCAGCCGGGCAGCTATTCAGTGACATTACTGTATAATATTCCGGAATATACGGAACTGGAAAGGCCGGTTATGGCAATATTGGTGGTTTCAGAAGGAACGGAGGAAAGCACTGAAGAATAGAATATTCAAAGAGTATACAGTGGGGAGAGATCCTTTTTTATGAAAAAATTTGAATGTGGAAAGGACGTAAGGAAATGGGAAGATTATTTGGAACAGATGGCGTGAGAGGTGTGGCAAATGAGGAACTGACACCACTTCTTGCAATGCAGCTCGGTCAGGCAGGAGCTTATGTCCTGACAAAGGAGACAGAGCATAAGCCGACGATCATGGTGGGGTGTGATACGAGAATTTCCGGCGATATGCTGGCGAATGCCTTGATGGCAGGGGCCTGTTCTGTAGGGGCAAACTGTATTTATGTGGGGGTGATCCCTACGCCGGCAGTGGCCTATCTGACAAGAAAGTATAAAGTGGACGCCGGAGTTGTGATATCAGCATCCCACAATCCGGTGGAGTTTAACGGAATCAAGTTCTTCAATGGTAATGGATATAAGCTGCCGGATGAACTGGAGGATGAGATTGAGGCCGTGATTAAAAATAACATGGCGGGAATTAAGTTTCCGATCGGACCCGGTGTGGGAAAGATAAAATATCGTACTGATGCCAGAGAAGAATATATCAATCATGCGATACAGTCTGTCAATGTAGATCTGACCGGGATGAAGATCGTTGCGGACTGTGCGGAAGGTGCAGCTTTCTATACTTCGGTGGAGGCACTGAGAGAGTTGGGGGCAAACGTAGTGCCTATACATAATATGCCGGATGGTACGAATATCAACGCAAACTGCGGATCTACCCATATGGGCGAGCTGAAAGCCCGTGTAGTATATGAAAAGGCAAATCTGGGACTGGCATTTGACGGGGATGCGGACAGACTGCTTGCAGTGGATGAAAATGGAAAGATCGTGGAAGGCGACGAGATCATGGCTATCGTCGGCAATCATATGAAGAACCTGGGAAAATTGAAAAAAGATACGATTGTGGTGACGGTGATGTCCAATCTCGGCTTTACACTGATGGCAAAGGAGAAGGGTATCCATATGGAGGCGACAAAAGTCGGCGACAGGTATGTGCTGGAGAGGATGCGCGAGATCGGGGCAAGTCTGGGCGGCGAACAGTCCGGGCATATCATCTTTTTGGATGAAAATACGACAGGAGACGGACTGCTCAGTGCATTGCACCTGCTGCAGGTTATGGTAGAGACAGGGAAGCCGCTTTCGGAACTGGCTTCTGTTATGCAGGTGCTGCCGCAGGCACTGGTAAATGCAAAAGTGGCGAATCATAAGAAAGAGCACTATATGGAGTATCCGGAAATATCTTCGGCGATCGAGAAACTGGAAAAGAAATTTGCCGGGGAAGGCAGGGTGCTGATCAGACCCAGCGGAACAGAGCCCCTGGTGCGTGTTATGATCGAGGGAAAAGATCAGGATCAGATCAGCAGGGAGGCGGAGAAACTGGCGAATCTGATTCAGGATATCATGTTTTAAATATAGATACATTTTCAGCTTGTTAGAATAGAAATTGAATGGTATAATGAAAAAAATGTTGCAATTTATGAAAAATTGCAGCATAGCGAGAAACACAGTTTCTATTAATTATGAAGGTTTATATATGGCGAAGCAACTTTTCGCCATATCAATAAAGGGGATATATACTGCAGGAGTCATGGAGAAGGATGGCTTTTACAGCATAAATATATTTGGGAGGTAAGTTACATGGTAAGCCAGAAGGTAGTTATTAAAAACCCTACAGGGCTACATCTAAGACCGGCAGGCATCCTATGCAAGGAAGCAATGCAATTTAAATCTTTAATAACTTTTACATTTCGTGAGAATACGGCAAATGCAAAAAGTGTACTTAGTGTACTTGGAGCGTGTGTAAAGTGTGGCGATGAAATTGTTATGACCTGCGAGGGGGAAGATGAGGAAGAGGCGTTACATGCGCTGGTCGGAGCCATCGAGAGTGGCCTGGGGGAGTAACAGGATTTTACACAGCAGTTTATTTTGAAACCCGTGTACTTGCGTACGCGGGTTTTATATGTGGGTGTATTGGGGAAAGTCAGAAACGGATTAAAGAAGAAAAGAATTTTCATTTGGCAGGAAATATAAATCAGGAGGGAAAACAATGTTGAATTACAAACGTTACAGAAAGAACCCGGTAGTGGACTATCCGGAAAGAAAATGGCCTGGCCGGGAGATTGAAAAAGCGCCGATCTGGTGTTCCGTAGATCTGAGAGATGGAAATCAGGCGTTGATCGATCCGATGATCGTGTCGGAGAAAATTGAGATGTTCCAGTATCTGGTGAAGATGGGATTTAAGGAGATTGAGATCGGCTTTCCGGCAGCGAGTCAGATCGAGTATGATTTTTTAAGACAGCTTGTGGACAGAAAACTGATACCAGATGATGTTCGGGTGCAGGTTTTGACACAGTGTCGTGAGGAGCTGATTGATCGCACTTTTGAATCGATTCAGGGCTGTAAAGAAGTTGTTTTTCATATTTATAATTCTACTTCTACGTTACAGCGTGATGTAGTGTTTGGTATGGAAAAGGAGCAGATCACGGAAATTGCAGTCAACGGAACAAAAATGGTAAAGGAACGGGCAGAGAAATTCCCCGGAAAGATTATACTGGAGTATTCCCCGGAGAGTTTTACCGGGACGGAACTGGATTATGCGCTGGAGGTATGTACAGCGGTACAGGAAGCATGGGGGCCGACGAAAGAGAACCAGATGATCATCAACCTGCCCTCTACCGTGGAAATGACGACACCTAATGTTTATGCAGACCGGATAGAATGGATGAATACACATTTTAAAGACAGGGAAAGTATTATTCTGAGTGTACATCCCCATAATGACAGAGGAACCGGTGTGGCAAGTGCGGAGCTGGCAATGCTGGCAGGAGCGGAACGCGTGGAAGGCACATTGTTCGGGAATGGTGAACGGACCGGTAATGTGGACATTATGAATATTGCCTATAACATGTTTTCTCAGGGCGTAGATCCGGAACTGAAGATTGAGAACATTACAGAGATCATTGAACTGTATGAGCGTTGCTGCAAAATACCGATCCATCCGAGACATCCTTATGCAGGAAAACTGGTATTTACAGCTTTCTCGGGCTCTCATCAGGATGCGATCAATAAAGGCGTTAAGGCGATGAAGGAAAGAGGAAGTGAAATATGGCAGGTGCCCTATCTCCCGATCGATCCTGCTGATATCGGACGGGAGTACGAACCGATCGTGCGCATCAACTCACAGTCAGGAAAAGGCGGTGTTGCCTTTGTGATGGATACTTATTTCGGGTTTAAGCTTCCAAAGGGAATGCAGAGAGAATTTGCTGATGTGATTCAGAAAATTTCCGAGAAGCAGGGAGAGGTTTCTCCGGATCAGGTGATGGAGAATTTCAGAGTGGCATACCTGAATCAGAAAGAGCCGCTTCATTTCCGCAAATTACGTGTGGATGATCTGAGCGATACGATTGACAGTGAATTTGATACTCATGTCAAAGTAGTTTATACAGACCATGGCGCAGAGCACAGCTTTGATGCAGTTGGAAACGGACCTATCGATGCGGTCAGACGTGGACTTGCGGAAGAGCTTTCTGTCAATATTAAAGTTTTGGATTACGAAGAGCATGCTCTGCAGAGTGGTTCTAATTCCCAGGCGGCTGCTTATATCCATCTGCTGGACGGCGATACCGGGCATGTGACTTATGGGGTGGGTGTAAGCTCAAACATTACAAGAGCGTCTATCAGAGCGATTTTTTCGGCGGTGAACCGACTGGGATTAAAAAAGTAAGAGAAACTGTTTTTCATTTAATAAAATATATGATGTTATAAATCAAAAAAGCTGAGCGATTGAATTTGCTCAGCTTTTTTATGCGCAGTGGCAGTTTTTACTCAAATATCGGTTTTGTGCCCGACTGTGCAACGGCGATGTATGTTTTACCAGTATTTAAAACAATTTCGTTTCCATCCATATCATAGTATTTGGTAGGAGCGTAATCCGAAGTCTTAGTCCAGGTGATCGGAATCATTTTGCCCTTAGTACAGAAGTAACCGGGTTTTCCGCTGTCTTTCATATAAAAATCCTGATAATCATGATCGTCCAGTGGCTTGGAATCTGTCATCTGGATAATCACATTGGAGAAAGTCAGCTGCTCACCGGTGAGCTGGTCGATCTGTTTTGCTTTGTGGAGGTTTTTGTAGTAAACGCCTTCCTCTTCATTGTATTCCAGAGAAGTCAATGTAACGGGAAAAACACCGCTTAAATCGATCTTTGCAGCTCTGGAAGCGTCACTGTAATCTTCCAGCGTATTGGGATGGGAAGCATTTGTGAATTTAAAATGATCTGCAACCCAGTACTGGCTTCTGTGATTTTTATCATAGTTCTGTTTCTCAATGGCACTTGTCAGCTTTTCGCCGGATGTATAGGCATTGTGCGGCGCTTTTTTATCGTTGGAACGGAAAAATGCTTCGGATCCAGGGGAAGCCTTTGAGTTGCCGGTATGTGTTCCGGTGATATTGTTGACTTCCGGACGTTCTACCCAGGAATCACAATAGAACGGACCGCCAAAGTGTACAATAATGGAATCCCACTCCATTCCAACAGGAATATAATAATGACGGACACTGCGGATGTTGCCGATTTTTTCAATGTCCTGCCAGCCTTCGATGATTGCCATCTGACGGGAGATCTGACCCTCTTCCATGATCTCGTATAAAATGCCGGCGCTGCCGATAGCGTACTGCGGCTGTGCCACAGAGTCGGTCGGCATCATGACGGCAATTGGCCTGGAATCAGCAATTTCCTCTTTTACCCACTGGTTAGTCAGAGAACTTCTCACATAACCTTCGCCGGGGGCTTCTTCATCGTCAACAAAAACTTCTTCCTCCGGTTCGGAAGATTCTTCCGTGCCATCCGGAGCCGGAATATCCTCTGCCTCAACGGTGATATCCTGAATCTCACTGGAAGCCTCTTCACTGTCTTTACCGCAGCCGGAAAGACACAGCGCCGCAGCAAGTGCCGCAATCAGGAAAACATTACGTTTTTTCATTGCAATTGTACCTCTCTTCCTTTTTCAATCATTTCACAATTAGTATACCACATTTCTTTTTTTCAGTCATTAGAAAGTATTGCATGTTTGACAAAATATTACATGGAAAAAGAATATGTGGCGTATTCTTATTGATTAGATGCATATTCCGGCAAAAAAGTTTAAATTTGCTAAAAATGGAAAAATATAATTTCCTGATTTACAGTTCCTTTAAATAGTCCATAAAATTCTGTTTGTTTTGAAGGGCGGTGGTTGTGGGACGCCCCAGATCAGCCCTTGCGCCGACAGAGCATTTTACTTCGATCAGACAAAGTCTGTTTTCAGCTTTTGCGCATGTCAGCTCTCTGTCCAGATCCTCAAAATTGTCGACAGAGACGGCATGGGGATAACCGCAGGCTTTTGCGATTGCAGGCAGGTCGATAGAGCCTGCCACAGTGGTCATGCCGCCCACGGTTTCATGGGCTTCGTTATTGATTACCACATGAACCATATTTTCCGGGGCAGATGCGCCGATCACAGCCATGGCTCCCATATGCATCAGAACAGCGCCGTCACCGTCGATACACCAGATCTTTGTATCGGGTTTGTTGAGCGCAACGCCGAGAGCGATGCTGCTGCTGTGTCCCATGGAGCCTACCGTCAGAAAATCGTACCTGTGACTTTGGCCGTCTGAAGCCCTTGTCTCAAATAATTCTCTGCTGGCTTTTCCTGTCGTACAGATGACGGGATCCTCACCGGATGCTTTGACGATATGCCTTATGATCTCTTCGCGCAACATCTGATAGGGATTCTGATATTTCACCGTTACATCTGTGGAGAGAGCGCCTTTTTTTACAACAAACGCGACATCCTTTCCGGCCTTTAAAATGTCTCTGAACTGTGTCATGGCAGCCTGGACTTCCTCATCGGTGGTATCCTTTCCGATGATAAAAGTCTGAATATCCATATCTTCCAGGAGCCTGACGGTCACTTCTCCCTGAAAAATATGCTGCGGTTCGTCATGGACGCCGGGTTCGCCCCGCCAGCCTACGATAAACACCATGGGAATAGCGTAGACTTTGTCGCTTAACAGGGATGCGGCCGGATTGATGATGTTGCCTTCGCCGCTGTTCTGCAGATAGACGACGGGAATTTTACCGGTTGCCAGATGATAGCCGGCAGCTAAAGAGGCACAGTTTCCTTCGTTTGCGGCGATCACATGGTGTTTCGGATCAATGCCGTAAGTTCCCATCAGATAGTCGCACAGTGCTTTCAGCTGTGAGTCCGGGATGCCGGTATAAAAATCGGAGCCGATGATTTCGGCCAGTTTTTCTGCTTTCATGATGGTTCGTTCCTTTCTTATAATTCATTGATCAGCGTGATGATCTGTTTGATCGGCATTAATCTGTCGTCTACTTCCTTCGCTCTGTGGTACCGTAAAATATCTTCCGCCGTTTTCTGCATGGCGGGAAAGGCGCTTCTGGTCAGCTGATTCGCATAGATGACAATGTTGACGCCGTGTGCAGCCAGTTCCTCCTCTGTGATGGTGTTGAAACTGGAAGGAACGACAACTAAGGGGGTGCCCGGATCAGCCTGTCGGAAGCGGTCACAGAATTCCAGTATCTCACCGGGGTCTTTTTTCCGGCTGTGAATCATGATGCCGTCGGCGCCTGCCCTGACAAAGGAAAAAGCTCTTTCCAGCGCATCTTCCATGCCACGCTCTAAAATCAGACTCTCAATTCTGGCAATGATCATAAAGTCATCCGTCAGCTGCGCCTTTTTTCCGGCGGCGATCTTTGCGCTGAAATTTTCTATGGAATCCTGTGTCTGGACCACTTCGGTGCCAAACAGGGAATTCTTTTTAAGTCCCGTCTTATCCTCGATAATAACGGCGGAAACTCCCATTTTCTCAAGCGTCCTGACCGTATAGACAAAGTGTTCCGTCAGGCCGCCGGTATCCCCGTCAAAGATAATCGGTTTGGTGGTCACCTCGGTGACATCATCGATAGTACGAAAACGGGATGTCATATCGACCAGTTCAATATCAGGTTTGCCCTTGGCCGTGGAATCGCACAGAGAGCTGATCCACATGGCATCAAACTGGTCCAGTTCCCCGTGATGTTCTACGATGGTCTTTTCGGCAATCAGGCCGGTCAGACCGCTGTGGACCTCGAGGGCCTTGACAACAGGACGGATTTTTATCAGTTGTTTTAACCTCCTGCGGCGGTACTCCGGCATGGCCAGCTTTTCCTTTAACTGTCTGTCTATCTTTTTTACTTCCGGATTGTAAGTATAAGCCGGTTCGATGAGCTGCCCGCCATAATCGGAAAGGAGCTTCAGCACATTTTCGCGGATTGCGGATTCCGGGCCCTGTTTCCAGTTGTCGCCGTGTACCACATAGTCGGGGTGGAGCCTGTCAATAATGTCGCTGTACATGATATCATGCTGGACAACGACCTGATCCACGTGATCGAGACCTTCATACAGTTTTATTCTCTCCTCCAGAGAGATCGTCGGAAACTTATTATAGCGGATCAGTGCCGCGTCACACAGTGCGCCGACAATTACGCTGCCGTATTTGTGCGCCTGATTTACAATATTCAGATGGCCTTCGTGGATGATATCGGTACAAAGGCAAATATAAACAGTTTTCATGGTAGTAATCCTGCTGGCAGGACAATTCTGCATGGCAGAACGGTTTGCCATATCCTTTCCGCCGCCTGCAGGAAGTAGTCTGCAGGCAGCATCATTATTATAGAAATTTTTGTTATTTATCGTAGTGTACCGGCATTGCCACATGGTATGCCGAGAGTGCGCCTGTGAAGACGCGGAAAAAGTCCCGAATATCCTGTTCATCAATGGCGCCCAGAGCGCAGAGTCTGAAAGTATTGGCAGTGGAGATCTTACCCGGATAGATCGTAAAGCCGCGTTCATAGCAGAAGTCGTGGATCTTTTCAAAATCCCAGTTCGGATCGTCGGGATACAAGACGGAAACCACAAGTCCTGCCTGCCATTCCCGCCTGATCACATCCTGAAAGCCCAGTTTGTCAAGGCCTTCATGAATGGCTTCAAATATCCGGGTGTGCCTCGCCCATTTGGCTTCCTCACCCTCGGCCCAGTACTCTTTTAATGCCTGAACTGCCGCATAGACAGTCTGCACCGGAGGTGTGAAGTGCATTTCCCCGGTTTTCTCAAAGAAATCATACTGGAGATAGAGGTTGCAGTAGTAGGAGCGTTTCGGATAATCTTTCGATGCCTCGATGATTTTTCTGCTGCCGATCACAAAAGACAACCCTGTCATGGCCATCAGGCCTTTCTGCGCCGAGGCCATGCAGAAGTCGATATTGTCAGCCTCGATATCGATGGGGCGCATGGCTAACGTGGAGGTAGTGTCAACCGTAAAAACTGCACCGTACTGGTGGGCCAGCGCTCCGATCTCCCGGATCGGATTTAAAATGCCGGTTCCGGTCTCATTATGCGTCGTATGAACCAGGGCGATATCCGGATTCTCCTGTAATGTCTTTTCCACTACAGCCAGATCAGGCCTCAGATCAGATGGAAACTGCAGATCGATATGGGGCAGACCATAGTACTGACAGATTTCCACGGCACGGGCGCTGTAGGCACCGTTGTTGATGACTAACACCTTCTTATCCGCCGGGAGCAGAGAATTGATGCAGACGTCGATATTCAGCGTTCCCGATCCGCAGAACAGGACACTGACATACCTGTCAGGATCGCCGTGGACGATTTTGACCAGATCTTCCCGCAGGCGTTTCATCAGTTTTGCAAATTCCTTTTCTCTGGGGCAGATATCGGGAACGATCTGGGCCATTTTTACGGTATCGGTTGTCGTGGAAGGTCCCGGATTTAACAGGATATTCCGTTTGATTTGATTGTTGTTCACAGTTTGCGTCCTCCTCAGAATGATTTTGTATCAGCGTTTTATCTCATTTGTTCCTGCTCTTTTTCTCTTCTGAAAAATTTATGTTGCTTTATATAAAAGACAGCGCCTATACCGGTCCACACCAGCAGAAGAAGGTAGGATTCTGTGCAGAAATGCACACCGGAAAGGCCCGGGATCGGAATAAGCTGCAGAATCATAAACAGGACGGAGATTCCGGTGCCGAACAGGGCGGCGCTTTTCAGGAAAGAGGTGCCGTCCCGGTATTTCTTCATGGTGACCAGAGCGCAGGCGCAGGTAAAGAAATAGCCAATGGATGCACCGATGGCAGACATATCGACAAACCATCCCAGGGCTTCTCTGCCGAGGATCGGACCGGACAGGGAGATCACAATACTAAACAGCAGCGCATTTTTGGGTGTTCTGCGTTTCTCGTCGATTACACCAAACCACCGGGGCAGATAACCGTCCCTGCTCATGGAGTACATGAGTCTGCTGGAGGCGAGATAAAACCCCATGATGCCGGACAGGACGGCACAGGATACGGCGGTGCCCACCAGGATCTTTCCGGGAAGTCCTAAGAGCCGCTCTGCAGCCGCCAGCAAAAGCCAGGGGGTGGAACTGCTCTCCACGATCAGATCAGGCCAGTTTTCCAAAGCCGCAGCAGCGATGGTGTTATTTGCGGTGTACACAAAGCAGCCGAACAAAATGGCAACGACCATGATCAGGCTGACCTTTTTATATGGAAATTTAAATTCTTCCGCTGCCTGGGGGATTGTATCAAACCCGACAAAGGCCCAGGGAGCGATGGCAAAAGTCGAAAGGATCGCAGAGGAGATCCCGCCTGCGCCCTGATGGGCAAAAACATCGGCGGATACATAAGTCCCTTCCGCCAGGGCTGCGGCGGCTTCCGCTTTCTGGAAGCCCCACCAGGGCGCCATATTTGCCAGAGCAGCCTTTGAACTGATCAGTGCAGCGATGGTCAGAGTAAGGACCGATCCCCCTAACAATGCGGCAAGGATCGTCTGGATAATGCCTGCCTTTTCCACACCCAGAATATTGAGTATGCCAAACAGGATCAGGATCCCCATGGCGAAGAACATCTCTCCGGCCCAGACGTCAAAGCCGGCTACCTGATAATGAAAGCCCCATTTTAAAATGTCCAGTGTCCCGTCCAGGCCGTCCACGATCAGGCCGATGGCAGTGGAATTCATGGGTACATTGGTCAGGTATGCGGCCACCAGAAACCATCCGCAGAGATAGGCGGATGCCTTTCCGAAGCAGGCTTTGGTAAACGTAAATTCACCTCCTGCCTTCGGGTATTTGGGGACCATGTAGGCATAACTGAAGGCAATAATGATCATAACCAATGCGCCCAGTACCATGGCGATGGCTGTTCCAGCCACCCCGGAGTTTGGGAGAAATTTCTTTCCAGGATTGATAAAGGAGCCCCATCCGACCACACAGCCGAAAGCAAGAGCCCAGACATGAGCCGGGCTTAACTGTCTTTTTAATACTGTCTCATTCTCATTCATTTTTATTCCTCACAGGAGATCTGTTACCTTACAGAATATTTATCTATATGGTAAGCAGCGCTATATGGCGTAAGCTTTATCGAGGGCCTTCAGTTCGCGGAAGGTATCGATTTCTGTGATATCCTCTTCTTTGCAGGAACGGATCTCCACGGCGTAATGTTCCTTTTTGTAGACAAGAGGAACCTGTTCCCAGTACCGTTCCTTTCCGCCGTAGGATTCATAGACATCCTTGATATCCTGGGACAGGCGGTATCCGTCCACTTCGTTCCAGTAGGAGATCCCCACCATCTGCCAGCAGTCGGGGCCGTTTCCGCCGACCTTCTCCTCGGTTATGATGCCGTCTTTGACGGTGAAACACCAGTCGTCGGTGTAATCCTTTTTGATGCCCAGAAAATTCGATGTGTAGTGGTAGGGCTTTATCAGCGCGGGATTGCTGAGCAGAAGATCCGCCTCAAACACATAGGAGTTTGAGAGCGTGTATCTGGCGGTCATTGCGCTGGAAATATTGTTGGCCTCATTGTACATGGGATTTTCCAGGAACTTTATCATGGGATATTTATAAAGAAGCTGATCGAACTGCTCGGCCAGATATCCCCTGACGATATAGATCTCGCTGATGCCGACGTTCAGACAGGCGTCGATCAGTCCATCGATGATACGCTGCCCTTTCACCCGCACCAGAGGTTTGGGGGTGTTCAGAGTAATCGGAACAAGCCTGGTACCGAAACCGGCGGCGATGAATACTGCGCGTTTTGCCCGGTATGGCTCCAGTGCTTTCAGGCCGGCGTTTGTGATGGTGCTGTTTTCTATGTAGTTCAGGGCGGACAATTCTTTGCTTACCCGATTGACTGTGCCGAGGGAATGGCCGGTCTCTTTTTCCAGCTCCCGCTGAGTGAGGGGTTTTCCCGTTTCTGCCAGCGCTTCCAGTATATCAAACTGTTTTCGTGCCAATTTTGATATCATGTTTATTGACTTCTCCTTTTGTTCAATAATGTGAATGAATATACTATAAGTTGAACGAAAGCAATTGTCAAGGGATTTCATAGTTTTATTTCCGCGGGCAGCGAGCCAGGCAGCCGTGCTTGCAGGCGAACTTGTTCGCCTTGGATATCTTCTGGCAACTGCCGCGAGGGTGTAAATACCAATGTGTCCTGCGGACACATTCAGCTTTGCTGGGCATTCAAGCTATGATGCCCACGCGTTTTAAACGCGTTTTGCTTTGCTGTGGTGTATTTCACTTGCACGAAATACGCCGGTTCAGGTATCGATTGCATAAGCCGTTGAATATATGTTCCTGGTGTATTGCTGCCATTTGAGAAAATAAACAGTTGCGGGATTGGCATGAGAGATGTAAAATGTAATGGATATAAAAGGGAAACAGGGCGGGCGGCCTGACGCCGCCGGAGAAAGAGGATAAAAAATGGACAGAAACATATTGCTGTATATTGATCCGGGAACAGGAAGCATGCTTTTTGCGATACTGATCGGTGTTATCGGGACGTTGAACTATGTGTTGAAAAACTGGATCGTAAAGCTACGGTTTACATTGAGCAGCGGGAAAAAGGTGGAGACGAATACGGATAAAATTCCGTTTGTGATTTTCACAGATGACAGAAGATACTGGAACATCTTTGATCCGATCTGCAGAGAGTTTGACAGACGGGGAGTGGATGTGGTCTATATGACAGCCTCACCGGATGATCCGGCGCTGGAGAATCCCTATGAGCATATTAAAGGGGAATTTATCGGGAAAAACAATAAAGCTTTTGCGAGAATGAATTTTCTGAATGCGGGAATCGTGCTTTCCACAACGCCGGGGCTGGATGTCTACCAGTGGAAGCGCTCCAAGGATGTGCAGTACTATGTGCATATACCGCATATGGCGAACGATATTACCAGCTACAGAATGTTCGGTCTGGATTATTATGATGCGATTATGCTGTCCGGGGAATATCAGGTACAGCAGATCAGAGATCTGGAGAAGATCAGGGATCTTTCCGCAAAGGATGTGGTGAAGGTGGGCATCCCTTATATGGATGAGATGGCGAAACGCCTGAAAGCAGCTCCTGCGGCGGAGACGGGGGGGCAGCGTACTGTCCTGCTGGCGCCGTCTTGGGGGAAAAGTTCGATCTTTCAGAAATACGGCGGCAGAATCCTGGAGGTACTTTTGCAGACCGGCTATCATATTATCGTGCGGCCGCATCCGCAGTCCTTTACTTCGGAAAAGGAAATGATAGAAAAACTGATGCAGGATTATCCCGCATCTGACCAGCTGGAATGGAACAGGGATAATGATAACTTTGAAGTATTGAGAAGGACTGATATTCTGATCTCGGATTTTTCCGGTATTATCTTTGAATTTGCCTTTATATATGACAAACCTGTCATATATGCGGATACGGAATTTGATAAAGGTCCCTATGATGCATGGTGGTTAGACACGCCGTTTTGGACTTTCACTGCGCTGCCGCGCATCGGTCAGAAGCTGACGAAGGACAACCTTGACAGCTTAAAGGAGATGATCGACGAGTGTATTGAAGAGGCGAAATATGCCGAGGGCCGAGAGGAGACCAGTGAGGAAGCCTGGGAGCATAAAGGTGAAGGGGCGAAGCGTGCAGTGGATTTTCTGTTGCAGAAGTATGAAGAACTGACGCAGGAGGAAAAGGGAGCGTAAGATGTCTTTTCTTGAGATTTTAGATGCTATATTACTAAGGCCGCTTCAGCTGATTTTTGAAACAGTATATATGATAGCATATAAGGTAACGGGCAATCCGGGAGTGCCGATTATTATCCTCAGTCTGTTTGTAAATTTTCTGGCGCTTCCGCTGTATATGCGTGCTGATGCAATACAGGAAGAAGAACATGCACTGGAAAAGAAGCTGCAGAGAGGTGTGGATCATATCAAAAAGACGTTCGTCGGTGATGAACGGATGCTGCTGCTGCAGACCTATTACAAGCAGAATCATTATAAGCCGGTCTATGTTCTGCGCAGTGCGGTTTCCTTATTTCTGCAGATTCCGTTTTTTATTGCTGCTTATCGTTTTCTTTCCGGGCTTCAGCTCCTGTACGGCGTTTCTTTTGGCCTGATCTCAGATCTGGGGCAGCCTGACGGGATGTTGCAGATTGCCGGACTGGCAGTCAATGTACTGCCTGTCATCATGACGGTGGTAAATCTGATATCCTGTGTTATCTTTACAAAAGGCAGTCCGCTCAAATCAAAAATACAGCTCTATGCAATGGCTCTGTTTTTTCTGGTGTTTTTGTATAACTCTCCGGCGGGGCTAGTATTTTACTGGACGTTAAATAATGTATTTTCGTTGATAAAGACCTGTTTTTATAAGCTGAAAAATCCGGGAAAGGTGTTGAGCGTGATACTTTCAGCCGGAGGAGCTTTGGTGGCAATTTCCGGAAGTTTATTAAATCCTGCCCTTACAGTGAGAAAAGCTGTATTCTTGTGGGGAGTAGCAGCGCTCATGCAGGCTCCCTTGATTTGCAGAGTTTTTCGGGGACGGATAAACCGCAAATGTGCGAAAGAAGAGGCGGACAAAAAGCTGTTTTTGTCGGGAGGAATATTTTTGACGACTCTGACAGGGATTTTAATCCCTTCCGCAGTAATTAAATCGGCTCCGCAGGATTTTGTAAAAATTACGGATTTTTACAATCCGCTGTGGTTTGTCGTGAGTTCATTTTGTTTGGCATTCGGGGTATTTATTATCTGGACAGGAATATTTTATTTTCTGTCAAAGCCTGCGGTAAAAGTTTATTTTGATAAAGGCATTTGGCTTCTTTCAGGAATTTTTGTGACTGACTATATGTTTTTCGGAAAAAATCCGGGTATGCTCAGTTCACAGCTGCAATACGGAAGAGAGCTGGAATTTGCATGGACAGAACAACTGAAAAACGTGGTGATATTGACGACGGTTTTACTGGTGCTTTATGCAGTATACAAATACCGAAAAAAGGCGGTTATTGAAATTTTGGCGGCCGGAATCCTGGCGTTTGTGGGTATGTCGGCTGTTAATGTGGTAAATATCCATATAGCCATAGGCGGCCTGAAAGAACGGGATCTGGAAACATATAAGGCAATTCCGGAATTTACATTGAGCAGGAGCGGCAAAAATGTGATTGTATTTATGCTGGATATGGGAATGGGCGAATATATTCCATATTTTTTCCAGGAAAAGCCTGAACTGAAAGAAAAGTTTTCCGGATTTACCTATTATGCAAATACAATATCATTTGGACGATATACAAATTTGGGAACACCGGCTCTTTTTGGAGGTTATGAATATACGCCGGTTGAAATGAATAGAAGAGATGACGAGCTGATGGTGGACAAGCAGAATGAAGCATTGAAAGTAATGCCAGTACTATTTGCGCAGAATGGTTATCAGGTGATAGTCTGCGACCCGCCTTATGCAGGATACGAATGGATTCCGGATTTGTCAATTTATTATGAATATCCGGATATTCAAAGTTATATTTTGGATGGAAAGTTTTCGGAAGATTACGCTAATAAGAAAGCGATAGAAAATAATCACAGGAATTTCTTCTGCTACAGTATATTGAAAGCGGCGCCGTTGTGCCTGCAGAAAACGATTTATGATTATGGGAGATATAATCAGGCAGAGTCCAAGACTGTGCCTGAAACCAAACAGATAGAATGGGATATGTTTCATGCAGTTGGCGTAGAGCCGGAATTCATGAATGCCTATAATGTATTGGAAGCGCTTCCGGGCATCACGAATGTGGTGGACGATGATATCGATACATTTTTAATGATGGCAAATAATACGGCGCATGAGCCGATGCAGCTGCAGGAACCGGATTATATACCGGCGCTGGAAGTGGATAATACGGAGTACGAACAACAGAATCAGGACAGGTTTACTCTTGACGGATATACGCTGGAGATGGAAAGTAATATACAGCTGACAACATATCAGGTAAATATGGCTGCACTCCTGCAGCTGGGTAAGTGGTTTGACTATATGCGTGAGAATGATGTCTATGATAATACAAGGATTATTGTGGTAGCGGATCATGGCCGGGCTGGAGCAGAACAGGAGGAAGAGGATGAACAGAGGCTGAGAGAAGGCGATGTGACGCCGTACTTTCCATTATTGATGGTAAAAGATTTTGGGGATGGTGAATTTGAGACGTCAAAGGAGTTTATGACAAATGGAGATGTTCCAACACTTGCCACAAAAGATATTATTGAGAAACCGATAAACCCCTTTACGGGAAAAATAATAGATAATTCGGAGAAAACGGCACATGATCAGTATGTTATTATTTCAACGGAATTTGCTGTAAGTAAGGACAGCAAAAACACGACATATCTTCCCGCAAAGTGGTGTGCTGTACATGATGATATGCGAAATCCGGATAATTGGAAACTGTTATTAGAGGAAGAGACTATTCTTCCACCTATGGAGAACAAGGATTGAGATGATATGTCAATATTTGAGATTTTAAATACTTTGTTATTAAAACCGCTGGAACTTGTATTTGAAGTGGTTTATATGTTGGCCTACAAGATAATTGAGAATCCAGGGTTGTCGATTATTGCGCTGAGTCTGTTTATGAATTTTCTGGTACTCCCGTTATATATGCGGGCTGATGCAATTCAGGAAGAGGAGCATGCTCTGGAGAAGAAGCTGCAGGAGGGCGTGGATCATATCAAAAAAACGTTTAGCGGCGATGAACGAATGATGGTGCTGCAGACATATTACAGACAAAACCATTATAAGCCTGTCTATGTGCTGCGCAGTGCGGTCTCGCTGCTTTTGCAGATTCCGTTTTTTATTGCAGCGTATCGGTTTCTGTCAGAACTGCAGTTGATTAACGGTATTTCTCTTGGGCCGATTGCAGATTTGGGGAGCTCGGATGCGCTATTGCAGGTGGGGACAGTAAGTATTAACGTCTTGCCAATTATTATGACAGTGGTGAATTTGGTATCCTGTGTCATATTTACAAAAGGCGGTCCGCTGAAGTCAAAAATACAGTTATATGCCATGGCTCTGTTCTTTTTTGTATTTTTGTATGATTCTCCGGCGGGCCTTGTTTTTTACTGGACTTTAAACAATGTGTTTTCTCTTGTAAAGACCTGTTTTTATAAGCTGAAAAATCCAGGGAAAGCGATTGGTGTTATCTGCGCCGTAATTGGAGGGATGATTGCTGTTTACGGGGCAGCGTTCTATCATTATGGGTATAATATTGCCGGACGAAAAATTTTTCTGATTGGGTGTGGAGCGTCATTGCAGATACCTCTCGTTTGCTATGTAGGCAGAGGAAAATGGAAGAAAAAAGAAATTAGGGCAGAGGGAAGTCGAAAAGTATTTGTTTTCGGAGCATTATTTCTGGTTTTGCTTACAGGAATATTAATTCCTTCTGCGGTAATCAGGACATCCCCGCAGGAGTTTGTGGATATTACCTGTTTCTATCATCCGCTGTGGTTTGTTGTCAATGCTTTTTGCATGGCTTTGGGATTGTTTGTGATCTGGACAGGCGTATTTTATTTTCTGGCGAGGCCATCTGCAAAAATTCACTTTGAGAGGAGCATATGGGCTCTTTCCGGTGTTGCGATAGTGGATTATCTGTTTTTCGGGAGAAATTTGGGTAATCTGAGTTCCCACTTGGTATTTGACAACGAATTACAGTATGCGGGTAGAGAAATATTGATCAATGCTGCTGTACTGATTTTGGTAATGATTGTGTTTTTTTATATATACAGAAAGTGGAAAAGACTGGTGGCAGAAATTCTGCTGACAGGTATGCTGGCATTTTCTGTCATGGCTGCCGTCAATATTGTGGAGATTAATAAAGCTGTTCGCTCTCTGAATTTTTTGCATTTAGAGGAAACTGAAGAAATTCCTGAAATTGTGTTGAGCAGAAACGAAAAAAATGTTATTGTACTGATGCTTGACAGGGCGATTGGCGAGTATATTCCTTATATGTTTCAGGAAAAGCCGGAACTGGAAGAAAAATTTTCGGGTTTTACTTATTATGCCAATACAGTATCGTTTGGCAGGTTTACAAATTTCAGTACGCCGTCGCTTTTTGGTGGATATGAGTATACGCCAGTGGAACTTAACAGACGGGATACGGAATCTTTAGGGCAGAAACAGGATGAGGCGTTGAAAGTATTGCCAGTACTGTTTGACCGGAACGGTTATGATGTAACGGTCTGTGATCCGCCCTATGCGGGATACAGCTGGACACCGGATCTGTCAATTTATGAAGAGTATCCGGATATAAAGACTTATATTACGGAAGGGAGATTTACAGATCCCTCTATTGCACAGCAGGGAATCCAGAATAATAAGCGGAATTTTTTCTGTTACAGCATGTTTAAGGCTGCCCCGGTCTGTATTCAGAGATTAGTTTATGATAAAGGAAAGTATAACCAGGCGGAGTTTGATACTGTTTACGGGGAGCAGATCGTTGACAGTCAGGATACAGCCACGGGGATATCCTCATTATTTATGTCGGGATATAATGTGCTGGATTCTTTGCCGGAAATCACAAAGATTTCGAATCAGACGAGTGGTACTTTTCTGATGATGGAAAACTGTACAACGCATTTTCCTGCGATGCTGCAGGAGCCGGAGTATGTACCGGCAGTAAGGGTGAGCAATATTAAGTACAGAGATGATTACCGGGAGAGGTTTACAATAGATGGAAAGAGCTTAAAAACAGAACAAACAGTGCAGGTTATTCATTATCAGACAAATATGGCGGCATTATTAAAGCTCGGTGAATGGTTTGATTATTTGAGGGAGGAAAATGTCTATGACAATACCAGAATTATTCTGGTGTCCGATCATGGTGAAAAATTATATCAGAGAGAAGATATGATATTGGATGATGGAATGGATATCATGGCTTACTATCCATTGCTCATGGTAAAGGATTTTGACAGTGCAGGGTTTAAGACATCGGAAGAGTTTATGACCTGTGCAGATGTTCCGAACCTTGCTGTAAAAGATGTGATAGAAGAACCATTCAATCCGTTTACCGGAAAAAGAATAGGGGATGGTGAAAAGATGGCACATCCCCAGTATGTCATAGAATCCAATAAGAATAATATTTACGAGAATCATGGGAATCAATTCTTTCCAGCCAAATGGTATGCGGTACATGATGATATGCGGGATACAGATAATTGGAAATTGCTGTCGGAGATGGAAACAACACTTCCACCGATGGAAGAATTGAAATAAGGAGAGGATGATAGAGGAATAAATATGTCATTTTTTGAAATCTTGGACACAATATTATTAAAGCCGCTTTACTTGATTTTTGAAACGGTATATATGATAGTATATAAGGTGACAGATAGTTCGGGGCTATCGATCGTTATACTTAGTCTGTTTGTGAATTTTTTGGCGCTTCCATTATATATGCGTGCCGATACAATGCAGGCAGAAGAACATGCTTTGGAGAGGAAACTGCTAAGAGGTGCAGATCATATTAAAAAGACGTTTACTGGCGATGAGCGGATGTTAATGCTGCAGACGTATTACAGGCAGAATCATTATAAGCCGGCCTATGTACTGCGTGGCGCAGCTTCTTTGCTGTTGCAGATTCCGTTTTTTATTGCGGCATACCATTTCCTGTTTGATTTGGAACTATTGAGAGGGGTTTCTTTTGGGATGATATCCAATTTAGGAAAACCGGACGGGATGTTCCAAATTGGTGGACTGGTTATTAACGTATTACCGATCATTATGACGGTGGTGAATTTGATGTCATGCATAATTTTCACGAGGGGTGGTTCGCTAAAATCAAAAATACAGCTCTATACAATGGCATTGTTTTTTATGGTATTTTTGTATAATTCTCCAGCAGGGCTAGTTTTGTACTGGACACTGAACAACGTGTTTTCACTAACGAAAACGGTATTTTGTAAACTGAAAAATCCGGGCAAAATGCTGGTGATACTGGCTTCTGTTTCCGGAGCAGTTTTGGCTGTTTATGGTGTATTTTTCTATAATTACCGATTTATCAGTTTTCGACGGAAAGCGCTGTTAGCAGCAGCAGGTGTGTTGTTACAACTGCCTCTTATTTATCGTATTATAAAGGGGAAGATTAAAAAAAGGGAAGTACATACAGGAGAAAACAGAAACGTGTTTTTAATGGGGGCGTTGTTTTTGACAGTGCTTATAGGTATGTTGATTCCGTCTGCGGTAATGAAGGCGTCGCCACAGGAGTTTGTAGATATTACCTGCTTTTACCATCCACTGTGGTATATTGTCAGTTCCTTTTGTATGGCGTTTGGGACATTTATGTTATGGGGAGGGGTATTTTATCATCTGGCAAACCCGGATTCGAAAGTGTATTTTGAGAGAGGAATCTGGATCATTTCGGGGATTGCCGTAGTAGATTATATGTTTTTTGGAACGGATCTGGGATTGTTGACATCCCACCTGCAGTTTGAAAAAGAATTATCTTTTTCAATAAAAGATATATGCCTGAATGTGGTTACAGTATTAATTACAGCATTTATACTTTATTATTTCAGCAAAAATAGACAAAAGGCTGTCGGGGAGATATTAGGGATCGGAGTTCTTGCGCTTTCTGTGATGAGCAGTGTAAATATAGTAGGAATATGCAGAGCTGTTGAAAGCATAGACGGGACATATATGGAAGAGAAACAACCCGAATTTACCTTGAGTAAAACAGGAAAAAATATAATTGTTTTAATGTTAGACAGGGCGATGGGAGATTATATTCCATATATTTTTCACGAAAAACCGGAACTTTTAGAAAAATTTTCAGGATTCACTTATTATCCCAACATGTTGTCACTGGGGATGCTGACAAATTTCAGCACGCCATCTGTGTTTGGTGGATATGAGTATACGCCATTAGAATTGAATAAAAGGAATACGGAGTTGCTGGCGGATAAACATGATGAGGCGTTGAAGGTAATGCCTGTGCTGTTTGAACAGAACGGGTATGAAGTGACAGTTTTAGACCCGCCTTATGCGGGTTATCAGTGGACACCGGATCTGTCTATTTATGAAGATTATTCTGGTATAAATGCCTATGTTACAACAGGAAAATTCGTAGATCCTGCTGTGGCACAGCAGGGAATACAAAATAAAAAAAGGAATTTTTTCTGCTATGGTATTTTCAAGACAGCTCCACTCTGCTTTCAGGAGTTGATTTATGACAGAGGAGGATATAATCAGGCGGAATTAGAGATAAACTACATAACGGGACAGAAACGGGAGGGATCGTATATTGCAACAGGGATGCGCGGTAGTTTTGTAGATAATTATAATGTATTAACCGCACTTCCCGATATGACGAACCCTGTCGAAAAAGAAAGCAATACATTGTTGCTGATGGTGAACAATGCGACACATGAACCAATGTTGCTGCAGGAGCCAGATTATGTACCACAGATGAGAGTGAATAATACGGAATATGGAAAGGAATACACGGAGAGATTCACAGTTGATGGAAAGACTTTGAGGGTAGAGGAAGATATGCAATTGATCCATTATCATATCAATATGGCAGCTATGCTCCAATTGGGAGAGTGGTTTGACTATATGCGGGAAAATGACGTTTATGATAATACGAGAATAATTATTGTTTCGGATCATGGAACGGATACTTACCAGCGGGACGATCTTATACTGGAAGATGGATTTGATATAGAACGTAATTATGCATTATTGATGGTGAAGGATTTTAATAGTGTAGGATTCGAGACATCGGAGGAGTTTATGACCTGTGCAGATGTCCCGATTCTTGCAACGGAAAATGTGATAAAGGAACCAATGAATCCATTTACCGGAAAAAGGTTGGGAAATGAAAATAAAATAGCAGATGAGCAATATGTGATTATATCAATAGACCACGATATATATGTAAACAATGGAACTCAATTTTTACCAGCAAAATGGTATGCTGTGAAAAATGATATGAGAAAGCCGGAAAACTGGAGACTGGTTGCGGAAGACGCGGTTTTGCCTTTGGAAGATTGATACAGAAAGCAGGGAGAAAATGTCAATTTTTGAGATAGTAAATACCTTATTGCTCAAACCACTGGAACTTGTCTTTGAAGTGGTTTATATGCTGGCTTATAAAGTGACCGGAAATCCAGGGCTGTCGATCATTGCGCTTAGTCTGTTTATGAATTTTCTGGTACTCCCGTTATATATGCGGGCTGATGCAATTCAGGAAGAGGAGCATGCCATAGAAAAGCGGCTGCAAAGCGGCATGGACCATATTAAAAAGACGTTTGCAGGTGATGAAAGGATGATGTTGCTGCAGACGTATTATCGGCAGAATCATTATAAGCCGATGTATGTACTGCGCAGTGCGGTATCACTATTTTTGCAGATACCATTTTTTATTGCTGCGTATCGTTTTCTTTCCTGCCTGCAACTTTTATATGGCGCCTCCTTTGGGCCGATACAGGATCTTGGAAGGCAGGATGGAATGCTGCAGTTTGGGGGATTATCGGCCAATATTCTGCCAATCATAATGACTGTAGTGAACTTGATATCGTGTGTTATTTTCACAAAAGGGGGCTCCTTCAAATCGAAAATGCAGCTCTATGTGATGGCACTGTTTTTCCTGGTGTTTCTATACAACTCTCCAGCAGGGCTTGTGTTTTATTGGACGCTTAATAATGTGTTTTCGCTGATTAAGACGATTTTTTATAAACTGAAGGAGCCAGGAAGGATACTGGTCAGACTTTTTTCTATTGCTGGCATTTTGTTGGGAATTTACGGATTTTTCCTGTATCCGACATCTACTATAAAAAAGGCGGTATTCTTTGCGGGAAGTGCGGTGTTTTTGCAGCTGCCTTTGATTTACAGGAGTTGGAAAAGAAGGAATTCGGGAGAAAGACGCAGAAGGAAGAAACCGGAAAACAGAAGATTGTTTTTTGCGGGGGGAGTATTTCTGGCCCTTCTGACAGGCGCTTTGATTCCTTCTTCAGTGATTAAAACTTCTCCATTGGAGTTTTTGGATACCTCTGGTTTTTATCATCCATTGTGGTTTGTTGCCAGTTCCTTTTGCTTGGCGTTTGGATTGTTTGTAATGTGGACAAGCGTGTTTTATTTTCTGGTGAAACCTGACACCAGGGCATATTTTGACAGGGTGGTATGGATTCTGGCGGGGGTGTTTACAGTAGATTATATGTTTTTTGGAAAAGATCTTGGCCAGCTTACCAGAGAACTGGCGTTTCAGAATGAACTGCAATTTACTGTGGAGGGGCAGCTGAAGAATGTGTTGGCAGTCATAGCAGTGGTATCGATATTTTATGTGATATACCGTTTCAGGGATAAGTTGGCATTGGAAATATTACTGGCAGGCGGGATGGCTCTTTTGTGTATGGTGGCAGTCAATATAGCAGATATTCATGGAGCAGTGAGTAACCTGAAGGATAGAAATGTTGAAAAGGAGGAAGAACTTCCGAGGATTACACTGAGCAAAACCGGAAAGAATGTGATAGTACTTATGTTGGATCAGGCAATTGGCAAATATGTCCCTTATTTGTTTGCGGAAAAGCCAGAGTTGGAAGAGCAGTTTGCAGGGTTTACTTATTATGCTAATACGGTTTCTTTCGGTGCGCATACCAATTTTGGGACTCCGGCTCTTTTTGGCGGATATGAATATACACCTGTTGAAATGAATAGAAAGAGCGGACAAACTCTGGCATCGAAACATAATGAAGCACTCAAGGTAATGCCGGTTCTGTTTGACCAGAACGGTTATCAGGTTACGGTCTGTGACCCGCCCTTTGCAGGTTATCAATGGATACCCGATTTATCTATCTATGATGAGTATCCGAAAATAAAATGTTATAATTTATCCGGAAAATATTTGGATGAGTCTTTAGAAAAGCGGTGGATAGAATATGACAAGAGAAACTTTTTTTGCTATGCTGTTATGAAAACCTCTCCATTATTTCTTCAGAAACTGCTGTATGATGAAGGAGGATATCATCAGAGTGAGGATGCAGTAGCGGCATATTACCAGAAGGCTGACAGTATGTACACTGCACACGGACTGCAGGCCGGGTTTATGAACAGTTATCGCGAGCTGGCAGCATATCCTGAACTCACGGATCCAGTAGAAGAAAGCATTAATACTTTTATCATGATGTCAAATCAGGCTACGCATGAGGCAACGATGTTGCAGGAACCGGATTATGTTCCCATGGCGGAAGTTGATAATACAGAGTATGAGAGTACTCATCAGGACAGATATACATTAAACGGAGAAACTTTGTTGATGACAACACCGGTGCATGCAGTGTATTATCAGACCAATATGGCTGTTTTGATTCAGTTGGGAAAGTGGTTTGACTATATGCGTGAGAATGATGTCTATGATAATACCAGAATCATACTGGTAGCAGATCACGGGAGAAGTACACTGCGTGACGGGGATGAGCGTCGGCTGGGGGAAAGGGATATAGAGAATTTTTACCCTTTGTTGATGGTCAAGGATTTTGGCAACACAGAATTTACGATTTCCGAAGAATTTATGACAAACGGAGATGTACCGACGCTGGCATTGGCAGGGATTCTGAATGATCCAATCAATCCTTTTACCGGAAAGATGATAGATTCTTCAAAGAAGATTTGTCATGATCAGTATATTATTGGTTCGGAGGAGGCAGATGTCCTGATAAATAATGGCAATACTTTTTTGCCGTCCAAATGGTATTCGGTACATGATGATATGCGGGATGTGTCTAATTGGAAGCTTGTGTCGGAAGAAGAAACCGTGTTGCCGACTGTGGAGGAGGAGAAAATAAAATAAGCGGAATGTGCGGAGCATAAATACGATGAGTTGATAAATATTGAGAAAGGAGTGTATTATGCCTTTTTGGGAGATTTTAGATACGATACTGCTAAAATCATTGGAACTTATATTTGAAACGGTTTATATGTTGGCGTATAGACTGATTGGTAATCCAGGATTATCCATAATTGTACTGAGTCTGTTTATGAATTTCATGGTACTTCCTCTGTATATGCGTGCGGATACCATTCAGGAGGAAGAACATGCCCTGGAAAGGAAATTGCAAAAAGGAGTAGAACATATTAAGAAGACATTTACTGGCGATGAGCGGATGATGCTGTTGCAGACTTATTACAGACAGAATCATTATAAGCCTGTCTATGTGTTGCGAAGTGCGGTCTCGCTGTTTCTGCAGATCCCATTTTTTATTGCCGCATATCGATTTTTGTCTGAATTGTCTCTTTTGCATGGAGTTTCTTTCGGGCCGATTGAGGATCTGAGCAGACAAGATGGATTGCTGCAGGTCGCGGGGGTTTCTGTTAACGTTTTACCAATTATCATGACTGCGGTGAATCTGGTATCCTGTGTCATCTTTACAAAAGGAAGCCCGGTAAAAGCAAAGATACAGCTTTATGCTATGGCGCTGTTTTTCCTGATATTTTTGTATACTTCCCCAGCGGGGCTTGTCTTTTACTGGACATTGAATAATGTGTTTTCACTGGTGAAGACTTGTTTTTATAAGCTGAAGAAACCGGGGAAAATTTTGGGGCTTATATTTACTGGCGGTGGTATTGCTATAGCTGTTTTAGGGCTTCTTGTGCGTCGGCCAGCGACAATGCGGAAAGCAATGTTTATTGCAGGAATTGCTGTGCTGATGCAGGTGCCGCTTGTATGGAATATTTTGAAGGGAAAGGCAAAGGAGAAAAAGGTACAAATAAAAGGAAACAGTAAAGTATTCTTTTGTGGGACGGTTTTTCTGGCGATCCTGACAGGCGCTTTAATTCCGTCAGCAGTGATTAAAGCATCGCCATTAGAGTTTGTAAAGCTCACAGACTATTATAATCCCATATGGTATATTGCGAGTTCTATCTGTCTTGCAGTTGGAATATTTGTGATATGGGCGGGGGTATTTTACTTTCTGGTAAAACCTTCTGCAAGAGCGTATTTTGACAGGTTTGTATGGCTTTTGGCTGGTATGGCTGTGACGAATTATATGTTTTTTGGAAAAGATTTGGGTTTGTTGAGTGCTGAACTGACGTATGAAAAGGATCTGCAATTTGCCGGAGAAGATCAGCTGAAAAATATTGCTGTAATAATAGCGGTGATTGTTGTATTATATTTGGTGTACAAATATAAGGAAAAATTTGCAGCAGATATATTGATTGCGGGTTCACTGGCGATCTTTTGTATGACAGCTGTGAATATAACAGGTATCAATACTGCTATGAATAAAGTGAAAGAACGGGATCTGCAACGTTATACGGCAATTCCCGAACTAACTCTTAGCAAGACCGGTAAAAATGTGATAGTTCTTATGTTAGATCGGGCAGTAGGGGAATATATTCCGTATTTATTTCAGGAAAAACCGGAACTTGAAGAACAGTTTTCAGGATTTACGTATTATGCTAATACGATATCTTTTGGATCACGAACAAAGCTTGGAGCACCGGTACTTTTTGGAGGGTATGAATATACGCCTGTAGAAATGAATATGCGGGATACAGAATTGCTGGTTGATAAACACAATGAGGCATTAAAGGTGATGCCAGTATTATTTGCACAAAATGGTTACCAGGTGACCGTTTGTGATCCGCCTTATGCGGGATATGAAGAAATACCTGATCTATCAATTTATGAGGGGTACCCGGGGATTGAGAGCTATATACTGAAGGGGAAATTTACTGAAGATTTAGACAATGAGCAGATGATAGAGAATCGGCACAGGAACTTTTTTTGCTTTGGTATTCTAAAAATTGCACCTCTGTGTCTGCAGAAAACAATATATAATTATGGACTTTATAACCAGGCAAATACTTCACTTACTCTTGAGAGGAAGCAGGTGGCAAGAGACCTGTACCATTCAAATGGAGTAGATCAGGTTTTTATGGACAGTTATTATGTTTTGGATGCATTCCCTGATATTACAGTAACTGTAGAGGAGAATATCAATACATTTCTGATGATGACAAATGATGCGACACATGACCCAATTTTATTGCAGGAACCAGACTATGTACCGGCAATGGAAGTAGATAATGAAGAATTTGAGAAGTGCCACCAGGAAAGATATACGTACAATGGACATACACTGGTCATGACGTCAAATATACAGGCGGCTTCGTATCAGGTGAATATGGCAACGCTGATGCAGTTGGGAAGGTGGTTTGATTATATGCGCGAGGAAGGAGTTTATGATAATACAAGAATCATTCTGGTTGCGGATCATGGGAGAACCACTATTTATGAATCGGATGAGCATCGGCTTCAGGGACTTGATGATATTGTACGCTATTATCCTTTACTTATGATGAAGGATTTTGACAGTAAAGAGTTTACGACATCGGAAGAATTTATGACGAATGCGGATGTTCCGGCTCTTGCTGTGAAAGATACGATAAATGATCCGATAAATCCATTTACCGGAAAAGAAATAGGATATGGCGATAAAGCAGTAAATGCACAATATATTATTGTGTCAGAAGAATTTAGTGCATTAGAGAATAACGGTACCCAGTTTTTGCCATCAAAATGGTATTCTGTGCATAGCGATATGCGGGATGCGTCTAACTGGAAACTATTGTCAGAGGAGGAGACAACATTTCCACCAACAGATAAAGAACAAAGATAAGGAGAGAGCAATGAAAAAAATCATGATCACAGGCTGCAATGGACAGCTTGGCAGGGCATTAAACAGTTTATATGAGAAGGAGCAGAATATTGAGATCATCAATACGGACGTATTTCCGGGAGATCATATTACCCCGTTGGATATTACAGATGTCGATGCGGTGCTTTCTTTTGTAAAGGAGAGAAAACCGGATGCCATCATTAACTGTGCTGCGCACACCAATGTGGACAAATGCGAGACGGATATCGATAATGCCTATAAGATCAATGCGGTAGGGCCGAGAAACCTGAGCCTGGCGGCAACGGAAACTGGGGCGAAACTCATGCATATTTCCACGGACTATGTATTTCCGGGGACAGAAAGCAGAGCGCTGACGGAGTTCGATGCGGTGGGGCCTGTGAGCATGTACGGAAAGACGAAACTGGCAGGGGAGAACTTTGTAAAGGAGTTCAGCGAAAAGCATTTTATTATTCGGACAGCATGGCTCTACGGCGACGGTAAAAATTTTGTGAAGACCATGCTGCGTCTGGCGCAGGATCATGACGAAGTGAGCGTTGTGAAGGATCAGTTCGGGACGCCCACCAGCGCTCTGGAACTGGCGAAAGCGATCAGATATCTGCTGCCCACGGAAAATTACGGTCTGTTTCACGGAACCTGTGAGGGGAGCTGCAGCTGGGCAGATTTTGCGGCGGAGATCTTCCGGCTTGCGAAGAAGTATACGAAAGTGAATTATATTACGACGGAGGAGTTTGCGTCGCCCACAAAGAGGCCGGCCTATTCCATTCTCGATAATTATATGCTGCGGCTGACAACAGATTTTACGTTTGCGCCCTGGCAGGAAGCGATAGCGGAATATATGAGAGACGCTTTTTGAAAAGTGCTGGCATATTGAACTGTCGGTAAACGGATTGCTAGGATAGAGAGTATGGAAAGTTTCCCGGGAAGAAAGAGGAAGGGGAGATGAGTCAGATTAAACAGACCGTTCATTGGAATAAGAGAAAATGGAATGAGGTGGTTGTGGCCTTCTTTCTGGCGCTTGTGCCTATTATCTGTGCGTGGCTGTACTGCCTGATGGAGAGGCAGTATTTTTCCGGTATCTATCTGCCTGCATCTGCCTGGAATGATGAGCTGTTCTACTATAAAATGACGGAAAGCGTATTGGCGCATGGCTATCCTCAGGGATATTTTGGATTTAATGAAAGCCATGGTCTGTATCTTTCCTTTGCGGCGTGGAGCCCTGTACTTTTGCTGTTCTGGGTCGTTTGGGGATTTTTATTCGGATGGAACCTGCTGTCGCCCATGCTCTGCAATATTGCGTTACTATCTGTTTCCTTACTGCTGTTTGGCATACTGGTTAAGCCGGATAAAAAACAGGCTCTTTTGATCGGACTTTTGTATGGGACGTTCATACCGGTTACAAGATTTGCGCTTTCCTGCATTCCGGAGGCGGAACTGTTTGCACTTTTTATTTTATTTCTGGGATTAGCGGTGGCCTGCCAGAGAAAATATAGGGGGTGGATGACGGGGGGAATGTTTGCATTTGTTATGCTGATGACGTGGATGCGTCCCTATCTGATTTTGCTGTTATTGACGCCCGGGGTGCTGCTGGCCGGCAGGAGAGGAAAAAAAGCGTTTGTATGGACCGGAGGGATAGCGGTAGTAACCATGGCGGTTTATGCAATGATCAGTCATTATTTCAGTGCGCCCTATCTGGTAGATCTTTTTTATACGGAATGGATCAAAGTATATTTTGAGCAGGGGATACTGGCCGGCCTGCACTATACACTATGGAAACTGGGAACATCGTTTGGAACTGTGGCCGAGCTGATCCGGGCGAATCTGACTGTGAAAAGCGGGCTGATTTCGGCGGCTGGTCTGTATTATCTGATTTTTCTTATGTTATTTACGTTACTCCTGGCGGGAGTTGTCCGAAGAGTTCTGTATAAGGACTGGAAGGGGTTTCTCCTGGAAGGACAGATGATATTATGTATGTCGGGATTTTTTGTGGCGGATCTTCTGATGTACAGGATACAGGAAGGGGGCAGGCATACTCTTGTTTATATTGCAGGATTTCTGGTTTGGCTGCCACTTGTGGATGTGAAGAAAAAAAGGCGGCCTGTTTTGTCATCTGGTGTCGCTGTGTTTCTGGCTGTTCTTTTTTTGACGCGAAGCGATATTCCCTATGAGTTTGCAGTTCCCTTTGACACAGAGGGAAAGCGGGAAGATCTGGGGCGGATGGCGGAGCAGCTTTCGGAATATATGGATCTGACCGGTGAAACACCAAATTATGACAATACTGTCATATGGACTTTCAGCGAAACGATAGGGGGTACGGCGGAAGTGACAGACTTTGGAGCTTACTATGCTGTTCCGGTGGGATTCGGCATCAATCTCTGCGAGGAATCATATCTGAATGAAAATCTGGAAAAACTGAAGAGCCGCTTTATTGGCGTAATTCCAGGCGGAGGTCTTGAGGAGCGCTGCATGGAAGCAGGAGGGGCAGAGATTGGCAGATGCAGGACTCTTGTTGTATATGATATGAGACCGGCAGATGATTAGTGTGAAAGTCCTGGCCTGGGAGAGCTATCGGACGGGAGAGGACATTTTATTCAGAGAAAATGGATAAGGCTTGCTGCATGGAGGAAATTTATGAAATTATTGAGTGTTGTCGTGCCCTGCTATAATGAAGAGGAGACAGTTGCTGATTTTTATACGGAAATTTTAAAAAATGAGTTGTTTTTCAAAGAAAAAGATCTGGACTTTGAGATCATTTATATAGATGATGGATCAAAGGATAAAACAGTTGAGCAGATCAAAAGGCTCCATAAAGCGGATGGGCGTGTCCACATGGTTTCCTTTTCCAGAAATTTCGGAAAAGAAGCGGCCATGTACGCCGGATTTAAACATGCAAAGGGAGACTATGTGGTGACGATGGATGCGGATTTACAGGATCCGCCGTCCCTGTTGCCGGAGATGTTTTCCTATATTGAGAAAGGCTATGATTCTGTGGCTACAAGGCGGGTGAGCAGAAAGGGAGAGCCGCCGGTCCGTTCTTTTTTTGCCAGGCTATTTTATCGACTGATGCGCAGGATATCCAAAACGGAAATTGTGGACGGAGCCAGGGATTACCGCCTGATGACAAGACAGGTAGTGAATGCCATTTTATCCATAAAAGAATATAACCGTTTTACAAAAGGAATATATGGCTGGGTGGGATTTCAGACGAAGTGGCTGGAGTTTGAAAATATTGAGAGGAAAAAGGGAGAGACAAAGTGGTCTTTCTGGAAATTATTTGCCTATTCGCTGGAAGGGATCATGGCATTTTCCACGGCGCCCCTTGCGTTCGCTTCTATTCTGGGCATCCTGTTCTGTGTTCTTGCGTTTTTTATGATCATAGTAATCATCGTAAAGACGCTGGTCTTTGGAGATCCGACATCCGGCTGGCCTTCCATGATCTGTATTCTATGCCTGATCAGCGGCGTGCAGCTGTTTTGTATGGGCATTATAGGACAGTATCTGTCAAAAGCCTATATGGAAGTGAAAGAACGTCCGATTTATATTTGCAGGGAAGAGTTTTAATAAGTGTTTCCTTAATTCCACGGTTTTGCAGCAGGAAGTTTTACTAATGAGAAAAGTATAACAACTGCAATTGTTACGTTGATTACAGTTCAGTCAGCCGGGACAGAGATAAGATTTTCAGGAGATCCTGAAAGATTTTGTCTCTGCCCCGGTATCCGCTTCATCTGCTTACAGATCTCTCAGATCCAACCTGATCTTATCAGCAATTCTTGCAATATACTCACTGTTTGTGGGACGGCCCTTGCCTGTCCCGACGGAATAACCGAACAGTTCCTCAAAGGTATCGACATTTCCCCTTGTCCATGATACTTCAATGGCGTTTCGAATGGCACGTTCGACTTTCTGGTCTGTTGTTTTAAATCTCTTTGCTACGGTAGGATATAATAGTTTTGTGACGCTGCTGACAGCTTCCATATCCTTACCGGAGAGGATGATAGCCTCTCTTAAGTAATGATACCCTTTCAGATGAGCCGGAATTCCCATATCCAGCATGATCCTGGTGACGTAGCGCTCCAGATCGACCTCATTCATGTTTGCAATGTCCATGATTCAAATTCCCCTTTCAAATTATGGCTGTAGTTAATATGTTACGCATTTTCTGTAGGAAAATGTTTCCTGCTATCAATATAGTATAATATTTGTCGCGTTTTGAAAAGTGTAAGTTATCGCATTTTTTCAGGAGAAAAATCAGAAATTGGGAATAATTGTGAATAAAAGATGACGAATGGGAAGTTCTGTGGTAAGATAGTAATGATTTTTATGTATTGTTTCAGGCGGATATCCTGACAGAGGAACAGGAGTTTTAAGTTATGGCAGTTATTTCTGCAGCTGACAGCGGATTTGTGAGTATTATCATACCGGTTCACAATGCGGAAAAGTTTATAAGGGATACGATAGACTGTGTTCGGGCGCAAACCTGTCGGAACTGGGAATTATTATTGATTGAAGACGGTTCTACGGATCATACTATGAATGTGACGACAGATTATCTGGAAAAGATTCAGGATGATCGGATACGACTGATGAAGCGGGAGATCAGATCGCCTGAGGAGAGAAGCTTTGGGGCGGCAAGAGCACGCAATTTGGGTATTTCGATGGCTCAGGGCAGATATATTGCTTATCTTGATGCGGACGATTACTGGCGGGCGGACAAGCTGGAAAAGGAGCTTGCTTTTTTACAGGAAAAGCAGGCGGGATTTGTGTTTACGGGATATGAATTCGGGGATGAGAATGCCAGGGGAACCGGAAAGGTCGTACATGTGCCGGAGACGCTGAACTATGAGCAGGCGTTGGCGAACACGACGATCTTTACGTCTACAGTGATGTTTGATACGGAAAAGATTGAAAAGTCCCTGATAGAGATGCCCTGTATAAAAAGCGAGGATACCGCAAGCTGGTGGAAGATATTAAAAACGGGTGTGACTGCCTATGGGCTTGATGAAAATCTTGTTGTTTACAGAAGAGCCGGAAAGTCGTTGTCTTCCAATAAAATAGAGGCGCTTCGGCGTATCTGGAATCTGTATCGGCAGGCGGCAGGGCTTTCTGTTTTTTCCAGTGCCTGTCACTTTGTGCCATGGGCATATCGGGCGGTAAGGAGAAGAATGTAAAAACTTTTTTATACTTCGAAACATCGATAGATTATAGATAAATTTAATCAGGAAGTCAGTAAAGGAACAGATAATGCAGGAAAAAGAGGCGTTTAAGAGACTCGTGAGGCTTATGCTCTCGGGCGTATGCCTGGCAGGGCAGGTTTTGATATATATCCGTTTTCTATATATGTATTTTTTTGAACCGATCAAACGGAATCTTCAGTTTTTTGAGAAGGGAGAGGCATTGTTTATCGCCATATATGCGGTGCTTATTTTCTTCTTTTCAAATATGTACGGAGGAATGCGGATCGGTTATCTGAAGAACGGAGAAGTGATTTTTTCGCAGATATTTGCGACCTTTCTGGCCAATATTGTGACGTATGGGCAGATATCTATTATGATTACGGCTCTTTTTCAGATAAGGCCATTTTTTAACATGTTGGTGATGCAGATCGCCTGGGCTGTGGTGTGGATCAACATTGCGAATTTTATATACCAGCATATTTTTGCGCCAAGACAGATGCTGCTGATTCATGGGGACAGGCCCTACGATGATATTCTGGCGAAGTTTGGAACGAGGAAGGATAAATACAATATCTGTAAATGTATCAGCTACAGGGCGGGTTATGATGATATTTTTATGGAAATTCTGGAGCGCTATGATGCGATTGTAATCTGGGATATTCCGGTAGATGTGCGGAATAAAATTCTGAAGTTCTGCTATGGGCATTCAATTCGTGTCTATATTATGCCTAAGATAACGGATGTTATATTAAAGGGGGCGGAGCAGCTCAGTCTGTTTGATACACCGATTCTGTTTACCAGGGAGTATAAGATGACGATCGACCAGCGGTTCTGGAAGCGTCTTATTGATATTACGTGTTCTTTAATTCTTATTGTCATAACGTCACCGCTTATGCTGCTTACGGCGCTGGTGGTTAAACTTTATGATGGCGGTCCGGTTCTGTATAAACAGGTGCGCTGTACGCTCGGGGGAAAAGAGTTTAAGATCATGAAGTTCCGCAGCATGAGTGTGGACGCGGAGAAGGACGGAAAGGCAAGATTGGCATCTAAAAATGATTCGCGCATCACACCTGTGGGGAAATGCATCAGGGTATGCAGATTGGACGAGCTGCCCCAGCTTTTTAATATTTTAAGGGGAGAGATGTCCTTCATCGGTCCGAGACCGGAGCGGCCGGAGATTATTGAGCAGTATATGGAGATTATGCCGGAGTTTAAGTTCCGCATGCGGGTAAAAGCAGGACTTGCCGGTTACGCACAGGTTTATGGAAAATATAACACGACGCCTTATGACAAATTAAAACTGGATCTGTACTATATTGAAAATTATTCCATATGGATGGACATTAAGCTGATGTTCCTGACTTTGAAAGTTCTTCTGATGCCGGACAGCACAGAGGGCATAGAAACAACGCAGATTACGGCGATGAAACAGTCCAACGCGGAACTTCTCGAGCGGCGGGCAAGGCTGGATAAGGAGGCCAGAGAGCGCGTGGAGAGAGCACATCAGGAACGGGCGGCCCATGAGGCGGAAGTTCTGGAGAGACAGAAGAAACAGCAGGAAGAAGCGGAAGCTTCAAAAGAGCAGTAGAAGACGGAAGAGGGAGGAAACGTCTGGAAGAGCAGCAGCAAAACGACCAGATGCAAATAAAAACAGAGACAGTGTAAAAAGGCGGATAATTATCATGTGGGAATGCAGATACGGAAAGGAACCCCTTAATACCAGGCTGTTTGTATTGCAGCTTATAAAAAAAATCCCGGTGATCCTGGCGGCGGCGGTGCTGGGAGCAGTCTGCATCGGAGGACCTTATTTTCTGACAAAGGTGACTTTCGGACCGGCGAAAGAGTATGAGGCGGTAACAGATTTTTATATTGATTACGCGATAAAAGAGGACGGCACGCAGCATACCTATATCAATTTTGCAACCTGGGACCAGCTGTTAAAGGATGATGTTTTTACGGATAAAATATTGCTGTATATGGCAGGAGAAAGAATAGCTGCTGATGAGAAAACGGCGCTGCCTGAGCTGGAGAAAGCGGCAGGGATCACAAAGGAAGAACTGTGCGGTTATCTCCATGCGACGGTGCTTTCCGATACAAGGATCGTTACTACAACTGTGACCACCAATGATCCAGGACTGACGATGAAAATCGAAAAGGCACTTATCCCTGCGATGTTTGATTTTGCAGAGGAACAGAGAGAGATCGCAGAAGTGCGGATCTTACAGGAGCCTGCGGAGGCATCGCTTGTGACGCTGGATGTGCGTACATTCAGAGCCTGCATGGTGGGCGTAGTGTCTTTTGTTTTTGCGACGGTGCTATATCTGTGTCTGTATTATGCGCTGGATGAGGGAATCCATATCCCGGAGACTTTTGAGCGGCGGTACGGGATACCGATGTTAGGGACGATCCATTCAAAGGAGTTGAAGGTGCTGGCGGGGAAATTATTGTCGGAAAGATCTGCGCTTTTAACAGCAGATAAAGGGGTAAGCCCGCAGCAGGTTATGGCAGCACTGGCAGAAATGGGAATAGAGATCAGGGTGGGCCGCAGACTGGAAGAGTTGTTTAAGATGCCGGAAAAAGGGGAATTTTTACTTGTTGTAAAGGCCGGCGCCCACAACGGGAAGCTGATAGAAAAAACATTGGATTTTTTGGGAAAATGTGGGATAACTATTGAAGCGGCACTGCTGTGGGAGGCGGATGAGGAGCTGATCAGGGCCTATGAACTGCCGGAGCATGTATTTTTGGCGTGGCATGGACAGAGAGGCCGGAAGGATCAGGAGATTCAGACGGAGAACGGAAACAGGGTATGAGGGTAGAAGTTTTAGCCTCTGTGGTGGAGAAGGATCCCCATAAGCTGACGGAAGATATGCATATTGAGACGGATGCGGTCATTGTAAACCAGTGTGGCCATTACGGTGTGGAGACATTTGAACATAAAGGCAGGAATGTTCGGATTTTTCATATGGCGGAGCGTGGCGTTGGCTTGAGCAGAAATACTGCGTTGATGAGGGCGGATGGGGATATCTGCCTCTTTTCGGATCAGGATATCGTCTATGAGAAGGGATACGAGCAAAAGATACTGCAGGCCTTTGAGGCGTGCCCAAAGGCGGATATGATCGTCTTTAATATTGAAGTTGGGGAAGCGAGAAGAACTTACCATAACGGGACGGTGAAGAGAGTACGCTGGTATAACTGCGGTCGGTATGGAGCTGTGAGTTTTGCAGTAAAGAGAGAAAAGCTGCTTGAATCGGGGGTGACTTTTTCCCTGCTGTTTGGCGGCGGCGCTAAATACAGTGCCGGGGAGGACAGTCTGTTTTTAAAAGAATTTATGGATAAGGGATATCAGGTGTACACTTCGCCCGTAGTGATCGGCAGAGAGAGAGAAGGAGATTCCACCTGGTTTTCCGGTTATCATGAGAAATTCTTTTTTGACAGGGGGGTACTGTATCATTTTCTGTATGGGCCGCTTGCGAAACTCTGGGGATTTCGGTTCCTTTTTGTGCATCGGGAGAAAATGTGTCAGGAGATATCACTGAGAGAGGCCTACCGCATTATGAAGAAGGGTATCGGCAGTCGGTAGGAAGATGTGAAGTGTGCATCAGTGTAATGGCGATGTCGAATGGCAAAACTGTTACTGAAAAAGAAGTAAGAAAAGGGCGTGGTTATTGAATGGACTACAGCATTTTTATTTATCTGATATTAACAGCACTGGTGGTGGCACTGGGGTGGTTTGTGAATCTGCCGGCAGGGCGAATGGAAGTGCAGCGCTATGGCAGGGGAGATAGACAGTACTGCGGTTTGACGCGTCAGCAGGCGGTAAACCGTATTTTAGTGACTGCGGTATTTTTGCTGCTGTTTACGGTATCTGCGGGCAGGATCGCGGTGGGGAATGACTATTGGGTGTACAGACAGGATTTTCTGCTGATCGAGCAGAACAGGCATGTGTCGTTTGAATTTGGCTTTATCTGGGTGGTGCGCTTTTTGCAGTCCATGTTGAACCATGATCAGTATCTGCCGATTTTTGCAGTGTTTTCCTTTTTTACAGTGTTATTTTTCGTGAGGGGAATGGCGGACTTAAGTGAGCAGTTTTGCTTTACGGTATTTCTGCTGATGACGGGAGGCTACTATTTTTCCAGCCTGAATTCGGTACGGTATTATCTGGTTTTATCGATTGCATTGTACAGTATAAAGTATGTGCTGCGTGATGAATGGGGGAAGTTTATATTCTGTATCCTGGTGGCGGCTGCTTTTCACAAGTCAGTGCTGATCGTTATCCCTTTTTATTTTCTCGCTTCACGTAACTGGAAAAAATGGCATATGCTTCTTCTGGGTGTGGGGTGTGGGAGTCTGATCATATTTCAGGATCTGTACAGGAAAATTATTTTTTATTTTTACCCTTTCTACGAGGGGTCCATGTTTGACACCGGAGAGATGTCTTTCAGCAATATCGGGAAATGTGCGGCTGTACTTGTTCTGGCAATGATTTATTATAAGCAGGCAGTGAAGGAAGATAAGAGGAACAGATTTTATTTTTACTGTAATCTGGGGGCGCTGGCGCTGTATGTGTTTGGGTCTTTTATTCCGGAGGTGTCCAGGATCGGCTACTATCTGAATATTACGAATATTTTTCTGATACCGGGTGTTATTGTAAAGATACCGGATAAAAAGCAGAGAGTTTTGTGGACAGTGCTGGTAGCTGCCGCGTATCTGGCCTATTTTGTACTGTTTCTGCGCAGTGCTTACAGTACGGATATCAGGCTGCTGCCTTACAGGAACTGGATTTTTCAGTGAAGACAAGACTGAGACCAGGGTGAAAATGGGGTGAAAAATGCGTGTATTATGGATCTGTAACATTATGCTGCCAGTGGTGGCAGAACATCTCGGGATGGAGGCAAGCAATAAAGAGGGCTGGCTTACAGGGCTGTCAGGCATGATTTTGGAGCATCAGAAGGATAATCATGTAGAGCTTGGCGTATGTTTTCCAGCAACAGGGGAACTGGCTGAATTTGGAGGGGCGCTGCAGGTCTCGACGGCATCCGATCTTAAGGGGAAGGATGTGTCCGGTCGAAAAGAGCAGGAAGGAATGCTTTATGCCTTCGGATTTTATGAGGATGTGAAGCGGGCGGAAGTCTATGAGGATAAAACAGAGAGGCGCCTGGAAGAAATAATGGAATGTTTCAGGCCGGATCTGATTCACTGCTTTGGGACGGAGTATCCTCATACGTTGGCGGCAGTAAAAGCTTTTGGAAGAAAAGATCGGACTTTGATCGGCATTCAGGGGCTTTGCAGTATTTATGCGGGACATTTTCGGGCGGATCTGCCGGATCAGGTGTGGAAACGCATCACATTTCGTGACCGGATAAAAAAGGATGATCTCAGGAGACAGCATGAAAAATATGTGCAGCGGGGGGTTTTTGAGATAGAGGCGCTGCAGCGGACAGGGCATGTGACAGGGCGGACAAAATGGGATAGAAAGTATACCGGGGAGTGGAATCCGGCTGCGGTGTACCACTTTATGAATGAGACACTGCGCTCCAATTTTTATGAGGGCTGCTGGAAGGAGGAATCCTGTCGGAAATATTCTGTTTTTTTAAGCCAGGGGGATTATCCCATCAAAGGACTGCACTATATGCTTAAAGCGATGCCGGAGATTTTAAGGGAATATCCGGAAACGGAAATTTATGTGGCGGGAAACAGTATTATTAAATCGGCCACGGAAAAGGGGATAAACGGTTTAAAGGGCAGGCTGAAGTTAGAATCTTACGGAAAATATATTTTGCAGTTGATGAGAGAGACGGGGGCTCTCAAAAAAGTACATTTTCTGGGGAAGTTAAATGCAGATCAGATGAAAAAACAGTATTTGAGGAGTCATGTGTTTGTCTGCCCCTCTTCCATTGAAAATTCCCCTAATTCGGTTGGAGAAGCGATGTTGCTGGGGGTGCCTGTGGTGAGCGCGGATGTGGGAGGCGTTGCTGACCTTCTGGAGGATGGAGTGGAAGGACTGCTGTATCCGGCGGGGGATGTAAGGAAGCTTGCGGAGGCGGTGAAAGTGATGTTTGCCGGGGGAGAGCAGGTGGGAACCTGGCGGGAGGCGGCAAGGCTTCACGCGAAAAAGACCCATGATCCGCAGAGGAATTATGAGAGGCTGGTGGAGATTTATACAGAGATCATGATGTGTCATTTAAGAGATTAAGGACGAGAAACTGATAGAAAGAAGCGTTATACAATATGAAGCTGACATTTGTCTCCAATTACATTAACCATCATCAGATCCCGGTCTCCAATGAACTTTACCGGTTATTGGGGGAAGGGTATCATTTTATTCAGACGGAACCGGTGGAGGAAGAACGTTTGCAGATGGGCTGGCAGGATGAAAGCGCATCCCGGCCTTATCTGAAGCTGTTTTATGAGCAGCCGGTAGAATGTAAAAGACTGATTATGGAGAGTGATATGGTAATTTTTGGGGGAACGGATGAGGAGAGTTATATAAAACCCAGGCTGGAAGCAGGAAAGATTGTTCTGCGCTACAGCGAAAGAATCTATAAATCCGGGCAGTGGAAAGCTGTTTCGCCGCGGGGATTGAAAAAAAAGTATGAAGATCACATCCGTTATCGAAAGAAATCGGTGTATCTGCTGTGCGCCGGTGGTTATGTAGCATCGGATTTTCACCTTGTGCGGGCTTATCCCGGGAAGATGTTCAAATGGGGTTATTTTCCGGAGACAAGGCATTTGGACAAAGAGAGTCTTCTGGAAAAGCACAGAGAGGGCGTGGTAAGCCTTTTGTGGGCAGGGCGGTTTATCGACTGGAAGCATCCGGAGCTGCCGGTGCTTGTGGCGGAGTATCTGAAACAAAGGGGATATGCGTTTCATCTTTCCATGATAGGCGGTGGGGAGATGGAGGAAGAAATCAGAGGTTTGATAGCGGAGAGAAAGCTGGATCAGGAGGTGACGCTCTGTGGTTATCTGAAGCCTGCACAGGTGCGGGAGAGAATGGAACAGGCGGAGATATATCTTTTTACCAGTGATTATAAAGAAGGATGGGGGGCTGTGCTGAATGAGGCAATGAACAGCGCCTGTGCCGTACTGGCAAGTCACGCGATTGGAGCGGCGCCTTTTCTGTTACGGCATGGAAGTAATGGAATGGTTTTTGAGAGCGGCAATGTGAAGGATCTGTGTGAGAAAGCGGAGCGGCTTGCCAGGAATGCGGCGGAAAGAAGAAAACTTGGCGAGGCAGCTTATGATACAATCCTTAAGGAGTGGAATGCGGAGAAAGCGGCAGACAGGCTGGTGGAGATCGCAGAGAAATTGCTGGCCGGCAGAAACGTGAAGGAGACCGGGAGGCTGGCTTTTAAAAGCGGCCCTCTGTCTGCAGTGGAAGTAATTGCGCCGGGGAAGATGTATCGGCATCTGATGCATGAAGGAGAGCAGCAGGAAGGGTAAAGAGGTAGCGTTAAGAGGATATATGAAGGCGGGAAAAAAGCATAAAAGAAAAACAGGGATATTGGTGGGAGTTTGTATAACTGTGCTGATAGTGACGGCACTTTTATATTTTGTTTATGGAAAGGAACGAACATTTTCAGGTGTCAACCCACAAAATGATGATGGCCTGATGGAATCCGATCTGGCTCGAATTGCGGATGAACATTATAACAGTGTGATGATCTCCATGCGCTCTACGAAAGGAATCAGTGAGGAAGACTTTTCCTATTATCGGGCGATGGAGGCGTTTATTGCATCACACACCATACTGAATACAAAGGAACTTTCACAGTATTTGGATGAGATCATAAATTCCGGGAATCAGGTGACGACGATCTGTTTAGGACTTGATCCGGAACTTCTCTGGATCGACGCAGGGCAAAAAAAAGACAGATGGAATGAGAAACTTGAAAAGAATCTTTATTTTTATGTGGCGCAGAATCCGGACATTTCCTTTGAGATATCTCTTCCCAATCCATATATTGATTATTGGACGGGATTGGAAGAGGATAAGCTGGATACTTTGCTTACTGTCTATCAAACGTTGATCAATCAGCTTGCTGTTTATCCGAATGTCAAAGCTTATTTTCCGGGATATGAGCCCTGGATCATAAAGAATCCGGGTAATTATGAGGATTCTCTGCTGGATACAGGTGAAATGATTACACGATCGGTTATTTTAAATACCTGGAGTGGAAAATGTTATCAGATCACGCCGGAAAATGAGGTGGATATCTGGACTTCGTTTCGTAAACTGATTGAGAGCGAAAAAAGTATGCCGGGCGTTTATCCGGATTTGTCAAAGTGGCATATGGTGTTTTTCGGAGACAGTGTACTGGCAAATTATTCCGGGAGTTCCTCTATTCCGGGGTGTATGGCAGGCGTATCACATATTTCGTTTGACAATTATGCGGTTGGCGGGAGCAGTGCGGTGGGTGGATTTTTGGCGGCATCAGATACGTTTCTAAATGCCAGACAGGAGTTACCGGAGAACAGGAAGCTTTGCTTTCTGGTCAATTATGGTCTGAATGATTATTTTGAGGGAATGCCCATTGAGGATCCTTCTGATCCGTATAATCCGGAGACTTACAAGGGCAGTCTGCGGAGCGGAATTTCCGGTTTGCAGGAGAAGTTTCCGGAGGCGGAATATATTATTATGTCACCGACACGCATTGGGGCCTTTCAGAACGGGACAGAGATCACAAATGAGGATGGAAATGATCTTGAGACATATATTGAAGCGGCAAAGGAAGTTGCGGAAGAAATGGATCTTTATTTTATTGATAATTACCATAATTCAGTGATCACTGCCGAAAATAAGATGAATTATATTGTTGATGATGGAGTACATCCAAATGAGAACGGTCGTTTTGAAATAGCGATTCAAATTGTTAACTTACTTGATGAGATATAAGTGCGTTATTTCGTTGAAACAGGAGAATAAATGGTATGGAAGGGCAAAGAGAGCTGATCAGTGTTATTGTACCCGTCTATAATATAAGGGAATATCTGGAACGCTGTGTGGAATCCATTTTAGCCCAGACTTGGGAGAATCTGGAAGTGCTGCTTGTGGATGACGGTTCCACGGACGGCACAGAAAAGCTGGTGGATGAACTGCAAAAAAGAGATGGCAGAATCCGCGTTTTTCATAAGGAGAATGGAGGCTCTTCCTCAGCGAGAAATCTGGGGATCTGCGAGGCAAAAGGAAGATATCTCGGCTTTGTGGACAGTGATGATTATATCGAGCCGTTTATGTACGAACGGCTGTATCAGGCAGTACAGGAGACTGGGATGCCAATCGCCCAGGGCGGAAGATGGGAGATGGATGAGCAGGGGAACGGACTGCCGGATATCTGTGTGCCGCCGGAAAAGGAGACGATATATGATAGTCAGACTTTTATGAGGGAACTGTTGCTGCACAGAGGAGACTGTTCTTTCTGTACGAAACTGGTGGATGCATCGCTCTTTGAGAAGTGGAAATTCCCGGAAGGAAAATTAAACGAGGATTTCCATGTGCTGGTACAGATGCTGCCGGAGATCGCGGGTATCGTCAGTGTACCGGAGAGGGTTTATACGGTTTTTTATAAGAGCGGCAGCAATACCAGAACGGATTCCGCAGGGAAGTTTTCCGGGGGGGAATTGTCCCCTGTTTACGGGGACAATGTGGACAATGCGGATATGGTGGTGCAGATCGTCAGGGAGCACTATCCGGAACTGGAAAAGACAGCATTGCGCTTTGGCCTGTATCAGAGACTGGATTATCTGCTTCATATTCCGATTCAGGATATGAGAAAGTCAAATGAACAGTATGGCGTGATCGTCCATCATCTGAAAGAAAACAGACGTGAGATCCGGAAAAATGAAGAACTGACGAAGAAGCAGAAACTTTACCTGATGCTGTTTTCTTTTATACCGGTGACGCTTCGGAAAGGGCACAGGTGGATGAAAGAGGGACTTTCCCTGCTCTGGATGGTAATACCGCTTCTGGTGATTTTTTTTTCTTACTTTTTTCTGCTGGGGAAGTGCAGTGTTTTTGAGATCCATGATCAGCTGGATGAGACGCTGTTCACCTATGTGCTGAATGGGAAATATTTATTCTCAGGTGTGAAAAATTATCCGGAGATGCTATGTGGTGTCCCTCGGGGGGGTATGAGTGTATCGGCCTGCATTTTTGTGCCGCTCTATAAATTTCTTCCGGCATTTCAGGCTTTTATGATACAGTTTATTGTTGTTGCTGCCACTGCTTATGTGGGGATGTACTTATGCGTAAAGGAACTGACGGGCAGCTGCTTTATAGGATTTTTGTGTGGCGGCATGTTTATGTTTCTGCCCTATCAGCCGGTTTACGGGTTGTCCCTTGTGGGGCTGCCGCTGGTTTTTTATGCATTTCTTCGATTGTACGGTCAGGATAAGATTCGACAGGAGGCGGGTGTTCGGAATATTATAGTGCCGTTGTTACTGATTTTATACTTTGCGCTGGGGGCAAATCTGGTCCTGTCAGGATATGTGGTTTTGGTATTTGTCTTTCTGGTGAATACTCTGATCGGGGTGAAGTGGCTTAGAAAGGACAGATACCTGCAGGATGGTGTAGAGAAACGAGCGGTTGTGAGAAGAAATAAGGGCTTTTTGTCTGGGAGTCTGGAACTTCTTGCCGCTTATATTGTGGTGAATTTTTCTTTGTTTTCGGAGCTTTTGCTTGGAAACGGCGGTTATGTCAGCCATCGGGAGGAGATGGTGGTTTCCGGAAACAATGATTTCTGGGGATGCGTAAAGGATGTCTTTTTAAACAGCGGACAGCATGCGCCGAGTTTTCATGAAAAGCTGATCTGGCCCATTGTTATCGTACTTATGTTATATGGGTTTCGGCGTAAAACCTGGAAGCTTCTGGCGGATCAGGACGGAAAGATGAAATTATGCCGGAATATGTACAGATGGCTTATACGGATCATGATGGTCAATGTACTGGTGGCGTTTTTCTATGCACTTTGTCAGTCGCAGTTCGTTGTGGATTTTCGGAACAGCGTGAGTGGGTTTTTCCACTATTTCTCACCACATAGGGTGTACTGGATCTATCCGACCAGTTGGTATGTGGCAGCGGGACTGTCAGCGGGGTTAGTCTGGCAGGATCATGACTTTATGATAAAAAGGAGACTGCCAGGGTATCTTTTTGCCGGAATAGCGGTCTGTGTGATGCTTGCGCCCGCAGCCTGGGAGGTCAGGCAGAACAGTATCTGGCTGCTTAATAAGAGCCAGTATAAGAATAACCGCAGTGTGGGGCTGATGAGCTGGGCGGATTATTTTGCGGAAGATCTGATGAGGGAAATAGACGCTGCCATCTATGAAAAAACAGGACTGACAAAAGAGCAGTACAGGGTGGCCAGCCTTGGGATGTGTCCTGCGCCTGCTCTGGAGGCAGGGTTTTACTGTATTGACGGATATTCCAATAACTATAGCCTGGAATATAAACATGAATTCCGTGAGATCATAGAGAAAGAGCTGGAGAAATGCCCGGAGATGCAGGTCTATTTTGATACCTGGGGGAGCCGCTGCTATCTGTTTACATCGGAGAGCCGGAATTACTATTATCGGTCAAAGTATGACAGCTTTCGCTATGAAGATCTGGAATTAAATACGGAGAAGATGCGGGAGATGGGATGCAGATACCTGTTTTCGGCGGCGGAGATAGAAAAAGAGAATGCAGAAAGGCTGGGGATAGAACTGTTTGATGCATTTGAGACGGAGGAGAGTTATTACAGGATCTGGGTGTATGGGATTGGAAATATCAAATAGTGAAATATTAAACGATTAAAAAGAGGAAAATTTTGAAACAACAATTGCAATGTTGCAAAAAATTGTAAAAAATGATATTGTAAAAAGAGAGGATAAAACGAAAGATGTGCAGTCGAAAAGGCTGCGTTTACAAAAGAGGAAGAGTGGAGCCACCCCTGAAGGAGAGATTATGGCGATATTTATGGAAAACTATAAAAAATATTGTAAGGAGAATGGCTATAAGCAAAAATTTGTGGCGTTGAAGACCGGGATGTCGGAGGCAAAAGTTTCCAGACTGTTTAAGGGGGAACAGGAGGCAAATGAACAGGATATGGAACTTCTGTCGAAGGCATTTATGAAATTTCCTGTTTTTTTTATGCAGGAGGGTTTTGATGAAAAAATATTTACACCGGAAACTTCCGCAGCAGAGTTTTATCTGGGAGAGGCGGCAGGAAGAATGAAAGAGTACACAGATAAACTGATCGAGTTTGTGGAATGTGTGGATGCGATTCTTGGAATACGGCCTCGAAGGAATGCCTATAAGGGAGAGTAAGCATGGATATTTCCAAGGCGAAGAAAATCATAGATTTTAACAGGGAACAGAAGGAGAAGATCGGCAGACAACTGGAATGTTTTTATGCCAGAAGCGGGATTCCGTACGGGAGTACTTTGAAGTTTGACAGTTGGGACTATGTTAAAATGACAGCCTCCAAATTTCTGGTGTTGTCTGTGTTTCTGCCTATGAAAGATAAAGAGCTGGGAGCGCTTCTGTATCATACGAAAGAGATTTCCTATATGCTGATAAATTCAGCGATTCCTCAGGCAAATAGAAATTTTGCTTATTGTCATGAGCTCTATCATGCGATAAATCCGGGGAAAATGCTGTTAAAACACGGTCTGGAGATGTATCTGGATATGGACTATCAGGACAGTGAGGATGAAAAGATGGCGAATGCCTTTGCCGGCTGCCTTCTGATGCCTGAGGAGAAAATAAGGGCAGCCTGTGCGGCATTTCAGCAGGAAAGCAAATCCATACCGGAAACTACGGCAAAAACAGCAGAATGTTTTGGTGCCCCCTTTGTTGCTGCGGCGATTCGAATCTTTGAATTGGGGCTTTACAATGATGCGGGAGAATTGGAAAAACTGCTGAATATGCAGAAAGAAGAGGTATATAAACTGTATGAGCACCATTGGCTGAACACGGAGTATCTAAAGCCTGCGGGAAGTAATCAGTTTGCTGCGCTTAAGAACCTGATGGAAACACAGGCGGAGGAACTGGAGAAAGAGGGATTATTATCTGATAAGGACGCAAAGTACATTTTGAGAAAACTGGAACGACTGTACCGGGAAATTGGAGAGGAACCATGATAAAACAATATGTATTTCCACCGGAGAATTGGCCGGAGATTTCTCAGGGAATGATTCTTTCGGGACGCGATGCAGCCCTTGTGCTTCTCAGGGCAAAGAGATGGTATTTTTATGATACCTGTGCATTGATGCATCATGCACATGGAGAATGCAGTGATGCGCTGATAGAGTATATCAAAGCAAACCAGGGAACTGTGATCCTGTTACAGACGATCGTGATGGAACTGAGTTCCGGGAATAACGGTAATACTATTTTGCAGGAGCATCAGCAGTATATCAGGAAGCTGACAGATCATGACATACCAGTCGTTTTTTTGGCGGAGGAGAAGTGCTGTGAAATTCTGCAGGAGGTAATGCAGATGACCCGGGCGGAGAGAAATGAGCGATTTACCTATGCCATTAGACATCTGAGAGGAGGAAACAGTGGAATTGGGAAGGCGCTTGACGTTCTGCAGGCGGCGGAGAAAAAGCGGATGTTAAGCGGCAATCCTGTGCAGGAGGAATTAGGGGAGCATGGGATAAGAGAGATCCGGGGGAAGAAACAGCAGGGGGACAGTATGGGAGAGGATATGATTTTTTACTGTATGATCATGTTATCGTCTCTGTTTCTTCCGATGATGGTGCTTAGCGACGATAAGTCCGCATTTGACAGGTTTTGCCGGACGGCGGGTTATATCAAAGAGCATTATCAGAGAAAAGAAGTACAGTATTATTCTTCGGTATATCTGTGTCATATGATGTTTCAGCAGGGTATTCTGGAGAAGAATGCAGTGAAGAATTTTCTGATGGCTGCCTATGGAAGTGCCGAAAAGATAAGCTTTAAGGGAATCACGGCGCAGGATGTGGACGCAGAAGAGAAAAGGGAATCGGTAGAACAGACAGCAGAGCTGATCTGCGAGGACAGAGAATTGCGGATACTGATTTGAGATGAGGGTTCATGGAAAGGACAGGGAAAAATCGTGAAAACTATAAAAAATCATATAATTAGTAGAAGATTTTTATATACGGTGTGTTTTATTGTATTGTTTGTCATAGATTGGACAAGGGGATCTCAGGCAGGGGCTATCTGGGCGACAACGATCAATCTGACAGGTGTAGTGATGGCAGTGATCCTGCTCAGTGCTTATTCGCCCAAGGAATTTTTTAAACCAGTGTATCTGATTTATTCTGCAGTTGGGATTGCAGCGCTGCTGGCGGCGTATTATTGGTGGAACCTGCACCAGGCAGCAATTTTTGTGGGCCAGCTTTTGACAGTGGTATTGAATTTGTGGCTGCTGGGTATTTTTGTAATAAAAATGTTTTTGGATGTTATTGTTTACAGGACCAGGAAAATACGCGTTTGTATGACTGAGGCCATAGCGGCCCTTATGCTTCTGTGGATGTTGTTTTCGGTAAACGAGGATATCTGGCCCGGTTGGTATCTGTTAATGTTTGGATTGTTTTATCATACGGAATATAAAAGGGAGGAAAGGGACGCATTGAAAGAAGGGATGCTGGATGGTATAATCACATCCTTTTTCCTGCTACAAGGGGCGGCATATGTATTTCGACCATATGACAGTGTTCGGTATAGTGGAATTTATAATAATTGTAATATGAATGCTCTGTTTTATGGTATTGTATGGGTGGCTTTTCTGATCAGATTATATAATATTCGCAAAACTGAAGCACAAAAATGGAAAGAAATACTGTGTTTTTTATTTGCTGGCGCGATGATGGCATTTGCACTTATGACAGGGTGCAGAACGCTGCTGCTGGCTATGATAGCGACGGGATTCTTTTATGTTGTGTTTGCAGATTTTTACCTGTTGAAGTATAGGGCAGGCAGATTTTTAAGGAAACTGGCCATATATGCAATTGTGGCGTGTATCACCATTCCCATTACTTTTGCAGCAGCTCGTTATCTGCCACCAATATTTCATCACCCGATCTGGTATGATGGGGAATATACAGTAAGCAGAGTACATTCTTTTGATCCATGGGATTCTGAAAAGTATGTTTCCTGGGAAGATTATTTTGATATGATAGCAGGAAGACTAAAGCCCATATGGAATATGATTTTTGGAGAAAAACAGGAGGAGTTAAGCGTGGTACGGGCGGCGGAAGAGGCAGAATCTTCTGTGGCAGAAGAGAGAAACCGTACAGTTGACAGTTCCATCCAGGTTCGTATTGACTTCTGGAAATTTTATATGCAGGATGGAAATCTGGAAGGGCATCTGAACGATGAGGGACATGAGCTGCCGGACTTTCCGGGACGCTATATCTGGCATGCTCAGAACACGTTTGTACAATTCTGGTACTATTATGGTGTGCCATCTGCAATTCTATTTGTGGTAGTGGTGGTGATGCTTGTTATCAAAAGTATTAAAAAAATATTACAGGGGCAGGATGAAGCACTGATCTGCTTACTGTATATCGTATTCTGGGCCATGTATGGGTTGGCAGAAAGCGTTTGGTATCCGGGGCAGATGATTCTGTTTCTGACATTTTTTACACCGAAGTTTTTGTGGGAGACGGAGGAACATGGGGAGAAGACAGAAAGTACAGGCGAATTAGTCTGATAAAAAGAAAGGATTACACATCAGAGATAAAAATCAGCCAGATAACTTCGCATATTTTCGAATTATCTGGTTGAATCAGTCTTTCGCAGATTCTAAACTGATAAAAAGAACACATAACAAAAGAGATACAACTATAATACTGCCAGCCCAGAAATAGCTTTGCGGTATCAGATAAGTAACCTGGTTTACAATAAGCCCGATTAAAAAAGCCACAAAAATCGTTTCAACAATAATGCTGGTACGAACTTTTTTAAACAGTGAATGTTTGTAGGCGGCCGCTTCTTTCTGTATCTCTTTTTTCATTTGCCTTATCTCTTCATCTCTTACATCTGATAAGATAAGATCTTTGTAATTGCTGAGAATAAATGATTTTTCTTTTGGGGCAACAGTGGCCGGATTATATAACTGTTCATGCTCTGCAAATACTTCTATTACCTGATCCAGCCGTGATGTAGCCACTATTTTGCCTCCTTATCAAATGAAGATACCATTTTTTCGTATAATTTTTTTTCATCTTCCGTCCATTTAGTTTCATGAAATATTGATCCACGGAAAGAATCTTCCTGATGAAAAGCGGCATCCTTTTTATTTTGATACCATAATTCTTCACTTGGAACAGAAGAAAGTTCTTCAAAGAGAATCTGCGCAATTTTGAGCCCAGGCCAAAGCAAAATAGTATTGAGACCAATATTATACAAACCAATATGGAGACGTCCTTCATAAGTAGGATTACAATGCTGATCAGCAACTAAAATACCAGCTCTGGTAAAGCGGGTTCGAGGACGAATATGAGCAATAAGATTATTGGGTATTTTCACTTTTTCAGTGAGTTCAGCTAACAAATACTCACCAGGAGAAAACAGATAACCATTTGCTCCAATTCTGACATTTTCAAACGTATCTCCTAAATCAAATTCATCCGCTGGATCAATAAGTTTCCCGAGACGTTTCAATATTGAGATATTACCAGACATACTGACATCATAAGAAGCCGCCTGAAGATGGTCATCTGAAAAGGGCTCAATCAGAGGTATATTAGTATCTTGGATGTACTTTCTGATATCCTTGTCGCTAAGTATCATTAGGTTTTCCTCCACGTTTTTCCAAGACAATATAAATTAATTTATAATATTTGTATTTTTGTATTATAGCCTTTATGATTATTTTTGTCAAGAAGTACTCAAGATTTCGCATTATAATTGAATATATTCAACAAATATTAGCAAAAATAACAAAAGAGTATGCTATGATTTATTGTATGCATAAGTGGGCACGATCCTTTTTACCACGGCGCGAACATCTTCGGGTTTCTTCCCCTCATCAGCAACGACGCCTGCCAATGCGTCAAGCCCTGACTGGAACTCCTCTTCATCTACTTCAATAGGTCTCCCGATATGGATCAGGTGATTGGCAGTATCCTTCATACCTTCTTCACTCATCAAAAGTTCTTCGTACAGTTTTTCGCCGGGACGCAGTCCTGTGATTTTAATCTCAATATCCTCTCCGGGAGTATATCCGGAGAGCTTGATCAGATTTTCAGCCAGATCATAAATTCTGACAGGCTCCCCCATGTCAAGAATAAAAATCTCGCCACCTTTAGCATAAGCACCTGCCTGCAGCACCAGAGAAACCGCTTCCGGGATCGTCATAAAGTATCGGATGATATCCTTGTGGGTAACAGTGACGGGGCCACCCTGCTCGATCTGCTTTTTGAACAGAGGAATAACGCTGCCGTTGCTGCCAAGGACGTTGCCAAATCTGACGGCTACGAATTCTGTGGCATATTTCTGGTTGAGCTGTTGGATAATCATCTCACAGATTCTCTTTGAAGCTCCCATGATATTAGTGGGATTTACAGCCTTGTCAGTAGAAATCAGGACAAACTTTTTCGTGCCGTATTTTCCGGCAGCGCTGGCTGTTTTCAACGTACCGAATACATTATTTTTGATGGCTTCGATGGGGCTGTCCTCCATCAGGGGAACGTGCTTATGGGCAGCTGCATGATAAACGATCTCCGGGCGGTATGTTTTAAAGATCGTCTGCATACGGGCAGTATTCCTCACAGAAGCAATCAAAACGACCAAATCCAGATCAGGATGTTTTACTTTGATCTCCTGCTGGATATCGTAGGCGTTATTTTCATAAATATCAACGATAATTAACTGCTTAGCGCCGTGACCGGCGATCTGTCTGCACAGTTCGCTGCCGATAGACCCGCCACCACCGGTGACCATTACTACTTTATTTTTGACATAGCCCAGGATCTCGTCCACATTCACTTCGATAGGATCCCGACCTAACAGATCCTCGATCTGCACCTGGCGCAGAGAGGAAACACTGACATCTCCGTTTATAAGCTGGTAGATACCAGGGACAAGCTGCAGCTTGCAACCGGTTTCCTTACATATTTCCAGAATTTCCCGGATTTTGGATTTGGAAGCGGAAGGAATGGCTATGATGATTTCCTCAATGTGATAAGCATCTACTGCATCCTGAATGCATGTACGATCGCCGACAATTGGAACACCACGCAACAGCTTTTTATGACACCCCGGGTCATCGTCGATTACACACATCACTCTCAGATTCACATAAGTACTGGATTCTATTTCCTTTATAATGGCATTACCAGCTGCACCCGCGCCGATGACCATTGTATTTTTCTTTTCTGGATCTTTGGAGGCAGTACGCCGTCTGCTATTAAACAGACGGATAATCCTGTAGCTGAAACGCGTAGCACATACCATTATCATCAGCAGAAAAGCATACATCGGGTAATAGCTTCTGGGCATTTGAATTGGTAAAACAGCCACCAGAATAATTTGCAGAAAAAAGCACAGAATGCAGGCAGCAGTAATATTGATCAGTTCATTTGTGCTGGCATATCTCCACACGCTTTTATAAAGCTTAAGTAGCCAGAATACGATTAAAGTAAGGAACAGATCGAAGGGAAGCAGAAGAGTTGCCGGTTCCATATATAGCATGCATTGGCCGTCAAAACTAAAATCAAAACGCCAATACAATGCACCATAAGATGCAACCACAACAGCAAGCATGTCCAATATAATTAAAATTATTATTCTGCTGACAGGAATATGCCAGATGTTAAATTTTGTTTTCACAATTACTCCTCATTTTCTTAAATACTTATTTATATTCTTTTTTATTCTACATCAGACGGGTGAAAAATACAATGAAAAGATATGTTTATACTGTTAATTGCTGTAAAAAATCACAGGTTTTTGGCGTTTTTGGCGTAATACAGATCATGCAAAATCCTAATAAATATAAGGTGAGCAACAGAAAAGGATTTTGACGGTTGCTTTTTTCGTGATAGAGTGTTAAAATCACTTTGATACAAAATATCATTTTGGAAGTTCTTGAAGCGTGGGCACTTGAACTTTTGGGGATATCACATATACGGATGCAGAAGTATTATACCTGAAAACGGAGGTTAGCGTCACTTATTATTATGCCATGGGACAGTATATCTGCCTGGTATAAATGGCGAAGCTTACCCAAAAACAGTCATGTGCCCATATTTAATGCAATTTATGCATGATAGACATTATCGTGGGGGATATGGCAGTGTACTATGTGATACAGGTGGCACCGGGAAAAGAGGAGGAGACAGAGAGGTTTATTGGTGAAAGAGTATCACAGGAGTGGTATTTTTCCTGTTTTCATCCAGTACGTCATGTGAGAAAGAAATTCCGTGGGATGTGGAAGGACAGGCAGGAGAAACTATTACCTGGCTATGTGTTTATAGAAAGCGAAAATGCGAGAGAACTGTATATGGATCTGAAGAATATTCCAATGATGACGAAGCTCTTGGGATGGGAAGGGGAGTTCATTACAGCGCTAACTGAGCAGGAGGCAGATTGGCTCGAAAAAATTGCATCTGTGGACAGAGATGGGAAGATTACCGGGGAAGTAAATCTTTCCCTGGTAGAGGTGGGAGAAAATGATGAAGTGAAGATTCTTTCCGGACCACTTAAGGATATGGTGGGAATGGTAAGGAAAATCAATATGCATAAGCGGATCGCTGAGGTCGAGGTAGTGTTTATGGGAAGAAAGATAGTACTTCATCTGGGGATTGAGATAGTAGAGAAGAAATGGTGAACGGATAATAAAAGATAGAATATAGAAAAAATGTAGAGAAGAATTTTGAGCGCCGAAAGGCGCTTGTTCTATTTAGAAAGATTTTTGTATTAAGGAATAAAAATATGTCATTTTAGTGGCAAAAAGAGAAGGCAGCGAGAACAGGAGAGTATTTGCTTTGACTGACTTAGAAAAGAAAGGTAAAAAGTTGTTTGAGAACAGTGAGAAAATAGTACCCTTTGAAAATAAAGTATGGCTTTCTTCCCCCACAATGCATGGGGAAGAGCTCGAATATATGAAAGCGGCCTATGATACCAACTGGATGAGTACGGTTGGGGAGAACATCAATGAGCTGGAGCGGCTGGCAGAGGACCATATGGGGGGCATGCATGCCGTAGCTTTGAGCTGTGGTACGGCAGCCCTGCATCTGGCGGTAAAACTGGCGGCCGGGAAACTTTATGGCAGCAGCTCCGGTATTTCCACGCCGGATGGGCTGGGCAGAGGCGGGAGCCTCTATGGCAGGCGGGTGTTCTGTACGGATATGACCTTTGATGCCACGGTAAATCCGGTGGTGTATGAGGGGGGAGAACCGGTCTTTATCGATACGGAGGAGGAGACCTGGAACATGTCGCCGGAGGCTTTGGAGAGGGCCTTTGGGATCTATCCGGATGTGAAGCTGGTGGTGATGGCCCATCTTTACGGGACGCCGGGGAGGATTCAGGAAATCCGGGAGATCTGCGATGTCCATGGGGCACTGCTGATCGAGGATGCGGCGGAGTCCCTGGGGGCGGCCTGCAGTGATGCGGCAGGAGTGATGCGGCAGACAGGGACTTTCGGGGATTACAGCATTATCAGTTTTAACGGGAATAAGATCATTACAGGTTCTTCCGGGGGGATGATCTTATGCCATACGAAGGAAGAAGCAGATAAGGCGAGGAAGTGGAGCACCCAGAGCAGGGAGGACGCGCCCTGGTACCAGCATGAAGAGCTGGGATATAACTACCGGATGAGCAATGTGATTGCAGGAGTGGTGAGAGGACAGTGGGGGCATCTGTGGGAGCATATCGAGAGGAAGAAAGAGATTTATGAGAGATACAGGGAAGGGTTAAAAGGCCTGCCGGTGCGGATGAATCCTTATGATGCGGAGAACAGTGCACCGAATTTCTGGTTATCCTGTCTGCTGGTTGACCGGGAAGCGTTATGTGAGAGCGTCAGGTCGGAGAAGGGATTTGGTTACAGGAGTGAAAAGGGAAAATCGTGTCCGGATGAGATCCTGGAGGCGTTACAGAGTATCAATGCAGAGGGGCGTCCCATATGGAAGCCGATGCATATGCAGCCGGTCTACAGGATGAATAAATTCATCCAGATGAACGGATTTGTGATGAGGGAAGGAAATGGCAGGGCGGAGAGCAATGCGTATCTCGGGGGCGGCACTGTCGGGAAGGACGGGAAGCCTCTGGATATGGGGATGGATATTTTTGAGAGGGGGCTGTGTCTGCCAAGTGATGTGAAGATGACGGAGGGGGAACAGGAGAGGATCATAGATGTGATCTGCAGGTGCTTTGCATGAAAAAGTGGATGAGATTTCTGATGGGTGTAGGGGCAGGTACTCTGTTACTTGGATTTGTTGTCAGTGGAATAGAAAATATAAGGGAAAAGAAAGGCGCCTGTACAGGAGATGAAGCAGTAAAGGCGTGCAGGGAACAGGCGGAGAGTAAAGCAGAAAAGCATCGGGCGTATGGCCCTTATGAGCAGTATCTGAAAAGACCAATTGATTTTACCATAGCGCTTCTGGCGCTTGTTTTTTTATGCCCGGTTTATCTGATCCTTGCAGTGCTTGTCCGGGTGAAGCTGGGGAAACCTGTGCTTTTCGAACAGGAGAGGCCGGGGAAGGATGGAAAGGCCTTTAAATTGTACAAGTTCCGGACGATGACAGATGAGCGGGACGGAAAAGGGGAGCTGCTTCCGGATGAAGTGAGGCTGACAGGACCTGGAAAGAAACTGCGCTCCACCAGTCTGGATGAGCTGCCGGAACTGTTCAATATCATAAAGGGAGATATGTCGCTTGTGGGGCCGAGGCCGCTGTTAACAGAGTATCTGTCTCTTTATAATGAAAGGCAGGCGAGACGGCATGAGGTGAGACCGGGACTTACGGGACTGGCCCAGGTGCACGGGAGGAACGCGATCTCCTGGGAAGAAAAGTTTGAGATAGATGTGGAGTATGTGGACAGGATCAGCTTTGCAGGAGATGTGAAAATTATTTTTGAGACAGTGGCAGCGGTACTAAAGCGGGAAGGAATTAACTCGGAGACGGCTGTTACGATGGAGAAGTTCAGAGGAGGAGATTAAAATAAGCATACTCAGGTAAGGAGTTGTATGAAAAAAATAGTGATCATTGGTGCAAGCGGGCACGGTAAAGTGGCAGCGGATATTGCTTTAAAATGTGGATATACAGATATAGTCTTTCTTGATGACAATATAAGTATCAAAAACTGCGGCAGACATTCTGTTGTGGGAAGCAATGACAGAGTGGAAGATATAAATGGCGATGTGATCGTAGCAATAGGCAATTCTGCTGCGCGAAGGAGAATTCAGGAAAGCATAGAGGAAGAAAGGCTGGCGGTTCTGATCCATCCGGATGCTGTGGTGGCGGAGGATGTTACGATAGGGAGCGGCACTGTGGTCATGGCGGGGACGGTCATCAATCCCGGGAGTATGATAGGCAGAGGATGCATTATCAATACCTGTGCTTCAGTTGACCATGACTGTAAACTGGGGGATTATGTCCATGTGGCAGTGGGGGCACATCTGGCAGGAAGCGTTGAGGTAGGGGATGAGACTTGGATCGGAGCAGGAGCTACGGTGAGCAACAATATCGAGATTTGCGGAAGATGTATGATTGGAGCAGGGGCTGTGGTAGTAAAGGATATAGAAGAGGCCGCAACATATTTGGGAGTACCAGCTAGACAAAAACAGGAGACCGGTTTCAAAGATCAATTATGAAAAAAGTTTTATTGGTTGCAACAGTACCATCTATGATAGGGCAATTTAACATGAATAATATCCAGCTACTTAAGGAGATGGGATACGAAATCCATGTGGCCTGCAATTTTCGGGATAAAAGTATATGGCCGGAAGAACGAGTAAAAGAGTTTGTTAAATTGTTGAAGAATATTAAGGTGGAATTTCATCAAATTGATTTCAGCAGATCACCGAAATCCATAGGTCAGATTCGAAAAGCTGTGTACCAGATGGATAATTTGATGGAGAAAGAAACATTTGAATTTGTACATTGCCATACTCCGATGGCTGGAGCAATCAGCCGCTTACTCTGTCATAAAAATAGTATTAAAGTTATTTATACAGCGCATGGATTCCATTTTTATCAGGGAGCGCCTTTAAAAAACTGGTTGATTTATTATCCGGTTGAAAAGTTGTTGAGTCGATGGACAGATATATTGATCACTATTAACAGGGAAGATTATAAACGAGCAGAGAATAAGTTTCATGCAAAAGAAACAGTGTATATCCCGGGAATTGGCATTGATGTTAAAAAATATGAGAATGACCGGACTGATTTGAAAGAGAAAAGAAAAGAACTGGGAATCGGACCAGATGATATTATGCTGCTTTCTGTTGGAGAATTAAATGAGAATAAAAACCACAGAGCAGTAATAGAGGCGTTAGGAAAAATAATAGGGGTTAATAAAAATAGTGCAGATTATCTGCACTATTTTATTGCGGGAAAAGGCGAACTGGAAGATAAGCTAATAGAATTAGCAGACAGAGACGGAGTCAATCTGCATCTTCTGGGATTCCGTAATGATGTTTTGGAGCTTTTGAAAGCAACGGATATATTTATTTTGCCATCCATCCGTGAAGGCCTGAATGTAAGTTTGATGGAGGCTATGGCGTGCAAATGCCCGGTAATATGCAGTAAGATCAGAGGAAATATTGATTTGGTAATTGAAGGAAAAGGGGGATATCTTTTTGCGTCTGGGGAACAAAACGATTTAGTGGACAAGCTTAACAGATTGATTAAAATGTCTGCCGGAAAACGTTGCGATTTTGGCGAATACAATTATCGGAAAATACAGAGGTTTGATTGTGAAAAAGTAAATAAAAGAATGCGTGACATTTACAGCAGTTTTTATGAAAAAAAAGATGGACAGAGAATTTTTTCAAAATAGTGTAATGAAAATAAAGAGTGGATATCTGGTTACAATTATTGTTCCCGCTTACAATGTGGAAAAAACGATAGAAAATTGCATAAAATCAATCTCTTCCCAGACATATGAAATGATTGAAATAATTATTGTGGATGATGGTTCGAGTGATAATACTTATGGTATTGCTGGAAGGCTTGCTGGAAAAGATGAACGAATCAGAGTAGTCAGACAAAAAAATAAGGGGGCCAGTTCGGCAAGAAACAGGGGGATTCAGGAAGCGACAGGTGAATTTATTATATTTGTAGATGCAGATGATACGATTATGTCAAATATGGTGGAGACGCTTGTAGATAAACAGAAAAGATGTAATGTTGATTTAGTCCAGAGTGCTATTTTACGAATCAGTGGTAAAAAAGATAAACAGATCCTTTCAGATAAAATAATTCATGAATATAAAAACAGAAAAGAAATAAGAAGAAATTTTTTTGAAATACTGGAGAATGAATTGAATAGCCCGGTCGGAAAATTATATAAGAAAGGTATTATTTGTGAAAATAATATTTTGTTTGATGAACGTCTGGAAGTATCTGAGGATCTGTGCTTTAACTTACATTATTTGGAGAATATCGAGAGTATGGTATTTATACCGGAACTATTATATAAGTATTATTTAAATAACAGTTATTTGACAAAAAAGTATAAAAAAAATTTGTTTGAAATGCGCAGGAGAGCAATTGAGGTTTTGGATGATTTTTTGAATAGAAATGGATTGAAGCGAGATAAAATATATTATTTATATATTAAGCTGGTATTTGCGTCTGCAATGCAGGAGATAGAAAACGGAAAAAACAGAAGAGAAAGATACAGAATAATAAAAAACAACTTAAGCCGGGGAGAAGTTCGGGAAGCTATTGATGAGTGTAAGCCGCATGGGTGTGTGGAGAGCGTTTTGTATTATATTATTAAAACACAAAATATTGCACTGATTGATTTGAGCTCAAGGGTTTTCGGATTAGCCAGAAAGAGTACGTATTTGAAAATTAGGAGAGTGAGTGTTTAAAGAGAAGACATGATAAAAGTAACACTATCTTTTGATGACGGAAGAAAAGATAACTACAGAGTGGCCAATGAAATATTAGCACCTATGCAGCTTCCGGCGACATTCAACATAACAACCGACTATGTTTCAGGAAAAGAAGCGCGGGGGATACCCTGCGCTAATCAAGCTATGAATAAAGAGGAAGTAGTGAATCTTTCCAGGAATGCTTTGATCGAAATAGCAGGACATGGAAAAAGCCACCATAATGGATTTGTTAATTTAATGGATGGAGTAAAGGAATTAAAAGAGTGGTGTGGACTGGATAAAATGGGCATAGCCAGTCCAAATTCCCAGTTATCTGAAAAGGAGCTGCAAAGAGAGAGAGGCAGATATAAAAAGAATGAGATTTGTTATGTAAGGACCGGTGTCAGGTGTCTTCATAGAACATTTATAAAAAGATGTTTAAGAAAGATAAATAAACAGATTCATTCCGGGAAAATTTCAAGTTGGGTATGTAGAGAATCTTTACTGTCAAAAGAAGACAATTATATTTTAAACAGTATTCCGGTTCTTCATTATAATACATTAGACGAAGTAAAAAAGATAATTAACGACGCGGTCGAAACAGATAAATCCTGTATTTTGATGTTTCATAGTATATTAAAAGAAGGAGAAGATTTTTACAGAGATCTATGGAGTTGGGATTATGAACAGTTCCGTAGATTATGTGTCTTCCTAAAGGAAATGGAAGAGAAAAAAATGCTGCAGGTAAGTAAGACAATGGATATAGTAAACAATATCTGCGAAATGGAACAGAAACGAGGAGAAACGGGATTATAATGTTTGGTTCTGAGTTGCCATCATGGAGACAAATATTTACAAATAAATATAATAAAAAAGAGAGGGGGCATTTTTGCGGAAATAGCGATGATCTGATATGGACATCTCAAACGGCCATTTCTGTAAGACTTATTATTGAAAATTATCAGTTGGTAATGGAGAGGGATGTAATCAGGCTTTGGCTTCCGGATTTTTTTTGTGCAGAAACGGAACAATTATTTAAGAAAGACAAAATACAGATTGATTATTATCCGATAACTGAGAAATTTGAGCCTGACTGGAAAATTTTAAAGAAAATGGCGGCTGAGTCTGTGGGAGATATATTTGTCTTTGTACATTATTTTGGAGTATATCATGACATAAATATTGCAAAAGAATTTTGCAAAAGAAATGATATGCTGTTGATAGAGGACTGTGCCCATGTTCTTTATAACTCAGGAAAATTTGGAGTAAAAGGAGATTTTACTGTTTACAGTCCGCATAAGATACTGCCGGTATGTGATGGGGGAATCATCAGATATAATGAAAAAGATGAAAGAATACAGAAAGTAGTAGATGGTATAAAGAAGCAGCTGGAAGAGGAAGTGAGAGCTGGAAATTGTGTAAGTTGGCGGGTAAAAAAAGCTCTGCAAAAAATAATTAAAGTCAGAAGATCAACAGTTTTTAAAGTAGGGCCTCATTTTTCAGATGAAAAGGCAGTAACTGAGAATGAGGTGAGGCTGGGGATAAGCAGATGGTCTTATAATACACTCTCCGGATACTCATATACGGAAATTAAAAAAATTGCTTTTACCAGAAAAATGAACCTTGATACAATGAACTATATTGTTGACTGGCTGTTACCGGAGGCAGAACCGGTGATGACAGATGATGTGGTATGCCCCTATGCGGCGTTGTACTCTATCGAAAAAATAAAGGATAAACAAGGTGCTGTAAAGAAACTGGAAAGGGCAGGCCTGTTGGTGACTTTCTGGCCGACACTCCCTGGCGGGATAAAGCAGATGAAAGATAAGAGTATAGCAGCGGATATGTCGGAAAATCTGCTCGTTATACCGATCCATCAGGGAATGACACCTCAGTATATGTTGAACAGGTACTTACCTGGAATTAAGAAGGAGAAGACAAAGTACAGGTTTGAAAAGCTGAGCGGCAGTATGGGGGAGAGAGAAATATGGGAAAACATGAAAGATATTGTGAGGAATAATATTCCGCAGGACTGGGTGTATGGAGTAACGAAGAGCGAAATAGAAAAAAAGGATTTATGTAGATATAGAATCTATAATTTCAGCGGTGATTGTATTGGGATGATACAGGCATTGATAGAAAAGCGGCATGGGATAAAATATGCGGTAAGAGTTAACCGTGGACCGATAATGATAAAAAAGTATAATGTTGCAGAAATTATATTTCAGGTAATGGATCAGTTTAGAAAGATGATGAGACCATTGCCCTTTTTTTATGCACCTAATTTAGAGTTTACACCATATCATATGCATCTGGCATGTTCCTACGGGTGGAAATGCTGGAATAGATTTGGCTTTCCATCAGGAACTATGAATCTCGAGGAATCGGAGGAAGCGCTTCGTAAAAAGCTGGACAGTAAATGGCGAAATCAGCTGACTGCGGCAGAAAAAAAGAAACTGACAGTAAGAAATGATAATGCGGGATATAAGGAGTTTTTAAAGATTTATCGTACGGACCAGAAAGAAAAGGGATACGTGGGAATTCCTGAGGCTATACTCAATTATTTATTTGATTTAGAAGATTCTCCGCTGGAATCATATTATGTGGAAGATGAAGCGGGGAAGGTTATGGCGTTTGACATAATATATTGCCAATGCAAAACAGCACATTATCTTGTTGGATGGAACAGCAATGAAGGAAGAAAATTGTATTTGAATAATTTGTTGTTGTTTAATGTGGTAATTTCTTTGAAGCAAAAAGGAATAAAACAATTTGATCTGGGAGGGATTGAGTATATCCATACAGAAGATGTTGCTAGATTTAAAGATGGGATGCGGCCTGAGAAATACCAACTGATGGGGGAATTTGTCAGGTGAAAAATTTATATTACAGGTGGCTTAATAACTGAAGGATAGGGCATGAAAAGATTATATATATATATGTTACTGTTTTTATGGGGGTCGGGGGTTGTAGTGCCTGCAACGTGGTATATACTTACCGGACACCATGCAAAAATATGGGGAACGCCAGACGAATATTTATGGCAGGTGGCAAAACTGATTACGGTGGTCATAGCACTGAGTATTATCATTATAGTTTTCATGCCTGATTTAAGAAAGCGAACCGAAAAGTCACTGCTGGGGCAGCGATTAGAAAGAAATACAAAAACAAATGTAGGTGTTTTTTATGTGTTTTTTCTAATAAAGTTAATAGATAATTTATGGAATTCACATAAAAGCGGTCTTACTGTTTTTGAGTGGACTATTCAGGGAGGGCCTTCGGGACGTCTTATGGGATATCTAAGCATTTTTACGGATTTAGGCGTCCTTATGGCAATGTATTTATTGGCATATAAAAAGAATTTTAAGATTATACCTTTTATCATAGTTTACGTATTTTATACAGTGGTCAGTGGATCAAGAAGTGGAATGATGTGGGCACTTGTTATATTGATCGGGATGTTGTTCTGTGTAGAAAACAATGTGTTGAAAATTAACTTAAAGAAATATATCCCCTATATTTTAATAGGAATATTGTTAATGCCTTTTTTATATGTTGTGAGCTCGTCTCTGCGAGGGTATGAAAACTATGGGTTTGAATATATGATTAATCAGATTGTTTCAAGGGTATCTCTCTTGGAAGACGGAGGAGTGGCTTTATGGAAAGCAGATTGCGGGAGCTGGAATGAAAGTTTGTTTTATGAGAAATACAGTCTTGTTAATCAATTTAAATGTATTGTAAATTCTTTAATGCCGGGATCTGTATTTGAACAGGATATATGGCCTAATTTGTACTATAGAGCAATTTTTTTGGGAGAAAGTATAGAGCAGTGCAGAAGTGTATATTGCTCAAATTTTTTAATACTACCGGTTTATCTGCAATTAAAATATGACAAAGCTTTAGCTGTAATTGTTTCAGTGATGCTTGTTGTGGGGTTATATATTTTACTGGCACTTTTTGAAAAATATGCCATAAGCCGAATATGTGCGATTTATATTCTGCTAGAGCTTTTTGAGTATTTTGACTGGGGATTTGTGATTGACAGGTTCAGGGCTATTGTATATACTTTTGTATTTACTTATTTTATCGCCTACCCATTTTTAAAAACAAGGTTCAAATTTGATTTTAAGCCTGAAACTCATATAAGATATAAACATAAATTTAAGCTAAGAGGTAAATGAAATGCCACATTTGTTTTCTGTAGTAACGTCTGCGTATAATGCGCAGGCGTTTATATTGCGTGCATTAGAATCTGTAAAAAATCAGACAGAAAAAGACTATGAATATATCATTATAGATAACGGTTCAGAAGATGACACGTTTGCTATTATAAAAAGATTTGCAGAGCAAAATTCTCAAATGGATATTAAATTATATCACTTTAAAGAAAATCTGGGAATTAGCGGGGGCAGAAATGCAGGCATAGAACGTTCAAAGGGAAAATATATTTGTTTTCTGGATGCGGATGATTACTGGTATGAGAACAAACTGGAGGAAATAAAAGGGGCAATTCAAAAGAATCCGGATTATTCGGTATTCTGTCACTGGGAAGATCATATAAGGGGTGACAGGACGACCTTGGGAAAATACAGGCAGATTAATAATTCTGCTCCATATGAAGATCTTCTTTTTAATGGAAACTGCTTATCTACTTCTGCGATAGTTATTAAAGAAGAATGTATAAAAGCTGTTAAAGGATTTGATTTATCTTTACAAGCAGGGGAGGAGGATTTTGATTGCTGGTTAAGGATCGCAAGAAACGGAGCAAAATTTTTTATGATTGAAAAACCGTTAGGGGTGTGGCTGATTCGAGGAAATAGTATATCAGCAAAACATATAATTCATACGGATGCAGTAGTTGCTATGTTGGATACACATTTTGACTATTTACTTGAGACGTCACCGGAAAAAGCGGAAATTATGAAAAAAAGAAAGCAAATTTTGGCGAGAAATTATTGTGGATGCGCACGAATGTTATCCCTCGATAAGGAGCGAAAATTAGCGAAAAAAGTTTATGTTAAATCTTTAAAATATGATAAGGCATATTGGAAATCATATGTGGGCTTGCTTCTTAATCTGTTACATTTGTAGAATGAAAAACTGATTTGAATCAAAGCGAAAATCACAGGGGGACAAATGAAAGTTGTAATTTTAGCTGGAGGTTATGGAACCAGAATATCTGAGGAATCTCATTTAAAACCAAAGCCTATGATAGAAATAGGAGAGATGCCGATCTTATGGCATATTATGAAAGGGTATTCCTTTTATGGTTTTAATGAATTTATTATCTGTGCCGGGTATAAACAACATATGATTAAAGAATGGTTTTCTGACTATTTTTTGCATACATCGGATATAACTTTTGACTTTACCGCAGATGATAAAGTTATTGTGCATAATAAACATGTGGAGCCATGGAAAGTAACGGTTGTCGATACAGGGCTAAATACAATGACTGGGGGACGGATTAAGCAGGTAAAAGAATATGTTGGTGAAGAGACTTTTATGATTACCTATGGAGATGCCGTAGGGAATGTGAACATGGAAGAGCTGTTGACGTATCATAAAAAAAATAGGAAAACAGGAACGATTTCGGTATGTAATTTCAGTCAGAATAAAGGTATTCTTGAAATCGGGAATAACGGGGAGGTAAACGCATTTCGAGAAAAATCGGAGCTGGACAGTGATCTGATAAATATTGGGTTTATGGTGATGGAACCACAAATATTCAATTATATAGATGGAGACCAGACCGTATTTGAGAAAGAACCCATGCAATGGCTTATCAAAGAAAAACAACTCCAATCATATATACATAAAGGATTTTGGCAGTGTATGGATACATTAAGAGAAAAACAGAGACTTGAGAAATTGTGGGCGGCGGGAAATGCCCCGTGGAAAGTTTGGAGAGATTAAATATGTTTGATGTGGAGTTTTACAGGGGAAAGAAAGTATTTATAACAGGGCATACAGGTTTTAAAGGTTCGTGGCTTTGCAGACTATTAGTGAACACAGGAGCAGATGTAACTGGTTATGCATTGCGTCCACCTACAGATCCTGCATTATTTGAAATTGCCAAGCTTGATAAACAAATGCATTCTGTTATTGGAGATATTCGAGATTACGCATTATTAAAAAAAATCTTTGATGAAGCAAAACCGGAAATAGTAATACATCTGGCGGCGCAGCCGATTGTTCGAGACAGCTATAAAAATCCCTTATATACTTACGAGACAAATGTAATGGGTACAGTTAATATTCTGGAATGTGTGCGAAACAGCACACATGTCAGATCTTTTTTAAATGTGACCACTGATAAAGTATATAAAAATAGAGAATGGGAATGGGGATATAGGGAAAATGAGGAATTAAATGGTTATGATCCATATTCTAATTCAAAGTCCTGTTCTGAGCTGGTGACAAGTTCATATAAAAACAGTTTTTTTGGTGACGGGAAAGTGGCAATTTCTACGGCCAGAGCAGGTAACGTTATTGGGGGTGGAGATTTTGCAAATGACAGGATTATTCCGGATTGTATTCGCACAGCAATGAAAAAAAAGGAAATTATAGTCAGGAATCCATATTCAGTTCGACCTTATCAGCATGTATTAGAACCACTATATGTTTATTTGATGATAGCCGGAGAACAGTATATGGATGGAAGATATGCCGATTGCTATAATGTCGGACCGGATGAGGCCGATTGTTTTGAAACTGGTATGTTAGTAGATCTGTTCGTAGATAAATGGGGAGAAGGAATAAAATGGAAAAGTCAGTGCGATGGTGGGCCCCCGGAAGCTAATTTTTTGAAGCTTGAGTGCTCAAAAGTGAAAAATGTTTTTGGATGGAAACCAAAATGGAATCTGGAAATGGCCGTTGAAAAGGTAGTAGAGTGGACAAAAAGCTGGATGCGGGGAGAGGATATTACGGTCTGCATGGATAAACAGATAAAAGAATTTTTGCAATATAGATGAAAGACACAATTATTATCAAAGGAACAGGGAAAATGAAAAAAGTAATAGTGACCGGAGCAAATGGTTTTGTAGGAAGGGAACTCCTTCGAATATTAAGTGATAGGGGCATAAAGGTATATGCGATTATTAGAGACAGGGAGGAAAATATAGAGAAGATAAGAAAACTACCCAATATTTCAATTGTGTATTGTGAGATGGAACACATAGAGATGTTGCCGGAGATGATAAAAGACAGAGATATAGATGTGTGTTTCCATTTGGCATGGGCAGGCTCGTTTGGAGATTCGCGGGCGGATTATTTGTTACAGCTCAGAAATATCGAATATTCTATGAGAATGGTAGAGGTAATGGCACAAATGAGAACTAAAAGATTTGTGGGTGCCGGGACATTAGCAGAGAAGGATGTTCTGAATTACCATCCTACGGACGGAGCGGCACCAAATGTGGTAAGTATATATGGGACAGCGAAAATAGCCACACATTTTATGACAAAAGCGGAATGTACCAAGCTGGGGGTAGAGCATATTTGGTGTTATTTATCAAATACTTTTGGTGTGGGAAATACGACGAATAATTTCGTAAATATGGCTGTCAGAATGATGCTGGAGGGGAAGAAAGCTGAATTTACTCCTGGAGAGCAGATATATGATTTTATGTATATTACGGATACAGCCAAAGCGATATATGCAGCTGCGGAAAAAGGTAATACTAATACAGCATACTATCTGGGGAGTGGAAAACAAAGAAAGCTGAAAGAGTATGTTCGTATAATTAGAGATGCCGTTGATCCGGATATTCCGTTATATTTTGGTGCGATTCCATTCCGGGGGATAACATTGTCGGAAGAAAGTTATGATGCATCCAAACTGATGGATGATACAGGATTTTGCGCAGAAATAAGTTTTGAGGATGGAATTACTAAAACAATAAACTGGCTAAAAGAAGAGGGGATAGCGCAAGATGCAACGGTTTGAATTTAAGGAATTAGAATTCCAGGGAGCGTATATCATAAAGCCTTTTTATGCGGAGGATTTTAGAGGCAGTCTGATAAAAGATTACAATGAAGAGACATTCAGGGAAAATGGAATAAGTCATAACTTAAAAGAGACATTTTATACAATTTCTAAAAAAGGTGTCATACGTGCAAGCCATTTTCAGCTTGTGAAGCAACAGGCAAAATTAGTTCGCTGTATTACCGGACATGTTTATGATGTTATTGTTGATTTAAGACCGGCATCGTCAACTTATGGTAAGTGGAAAGGCTTCCATTTGACGGGAAATAATACAAATATGTTGCTTGTCCCTGAATATTTCGGGCATGGATATCTGGTGATTGAAGACTCCATTGTAAGTTATAAGTGCGCTGAATTATTTTATGGAGAAGGGGATTCTGGTATAGCATATGATGATCCTGATATAGGAATAGTGTGGCCTTTTGAATTGATCGGAGGGAAAGAAAATCTGATTATCAGTGAAAAAGATAAAGAGTTGATGTCATTTAAAGAGTACAACGATATAGTGGGAAAATGAAAAGAGATGAATTTAAAGAGCGATATGTAATAAAACTGGCGAGTTCAGTCCTGCTGGTTATATTAAATGCGTTTATTCAGCTGATTTTACCAAGGGCATTTAGTGTTGAAGAGTATGGGTATTATACATATAATCTGAATGTATTTATGTCAGTTGTCAACATAGCGACTTTATCAACTCAAAGTGCACTGGTTTCAAAATTGTCAAAAAGAAATGAAGAAATTGGGTTGATATTGTTTTATTTAAAATTCTACCTGATTATGGCATTAGTATTGAATCTGGCGGTTATTGGATTATATATCAGCGGTTTTCTGCAGAATACGTTCGTTGGGCAAACATTATTTATTATATTATTAGGTCTGGAAGCAGCAATTATATTGAGATTGCAGACTGACAGTATTGGCATTTTTGATGCTCTGGCGGTTTCAAGATTTCCTGCGGTGATGCAGATAATACTGAAAGCAGGCATCTGCCTTGCCGTGCTGATAAGCTATCTGGTGGGACAGCTTAATCTTGCATGTTTTTATATTATTCAAATCCTGATGACATTTATAATTACATTCAGCATGCTCTATGAAATTATAAAAGATCAAAAGAGAAAATATTCAACCAGGGTCGATCGAGGGAACAGGATATATATTAAAGAGTTTTGGAAATTTTGCAAACCGCTCGTTTTATCAAATGTAGTTTCGCAGATGATAGTAATATTGATGAACTGGTCTCTGATGAATTGGGCAGGAGTTGTTGAGCAGGCTATATTTGGGGCGGCCTGGCAGCTTAATGCGTTAGTTTCGTACATTTTTTCTCCATATGCTGAATTGTCCAAAAGGGAGTTTGCAGTTATCTGCAATGATATAGGAGAACTGAAATACCGATATATACAATCCTTAAAACTTATGATGTGGATCATATCATATTTTGCAATTTTTATTGGGTTTGTTTCAGAGTGGTTATTGCCAGTGGTATACGGAGACAAATATGCCGGTGCAACACTGGTTACAATATTAATTATGTTTTATACTGTTTATCAGGCTTGGGGACAAATATCGGGGGCTTTTTTGCTTGCAACAGAAAGAACAAAAATAAGTGCGGCTTTGGCTGTAATGGGGCAGCTTATTACATTTGGCCTGGTGTTTGTATTTCAGATTCCTAATTTTATCTGGCCTGCCGGACTGGGTGCTCTGGGTATTGCATTAACTTATCTTGTATCTAATATATTAAGTGTCAGTATTTCATTATATGTTAATTCTAAAATATTAAAAACAGTATTCTGGAATAACTATTCTATACAGATTTTACCGATATCTCTATGCAGTATTACTGCTATTTTACTGAAATGTGCAATTGATCATTTATGGAATGGAAATTCTACCATAGTATTAATTGGGAAATTATTAATTGCAGGGATTCTATATACTGCAGTAATAGGGATTATAGTATGGATGAAACCGGAGCTGCTGGGAGTTACAAAAGAAAATTTGAGGAGAATGATTAGAAAAATCAATAAAGATTGATAAAATATATCGTTTATTTGAAATGATTTTTGAGGAGGAAGTAATATGCTGCCTTTGCAGACCAGGATATCATATATAATACGTAAAAGCAGGTGGCTGCTAAAAATAACACAACAAAGCAGAATGCTATGTCAAATTAAAAAAATATATTTTCAAGTTCAAAAACAGAATACTGTTAAAAAAGTACAAAAGTATGGTTATGAAGCTTTGGAAAAAATTTTTCAAATCAGTCAAAAAGGGAAACTGCCATTGTGGATCGATTGGGGAACGTTATTGGGATATGTGCGGGAAGGAAGACTTATTTTGCATGATGACGATTTAGATATAGGTACATATTGTATGGAAGCAGATGTACATGAAAACTTTTTAACAGAAATGAACGAAGAAGGATTTCGACGTGTAAGAGAGTTTAGAGATGGAGAATTGCTTGTAGCAGAGGCATTTGAATATAAGGGAATCCTGATAGATGTAGATTATTATTTCAGGAATGGTAATTGTATTAGCTGGTATATGTTTGAGGTGTCGGAAAAGACAAAAATATTACAAAGTAAAAATCAGGAAAAGATGACAGGAATGGAAATATATAGATATGATTTTTCTCCGGTGGACATAAAAAAGGGCGCTTTTAAAAATGGAACCAAATGTAATATTCCGGTTGAGGCAGAAAAGAGAGTTGTTGAGATGTATGGGCCAGGGTGGAATAAACCGGATAAATCCTGTGACTGGCATACAATAGATAACTATGTCTATGAAGGATTCAGAGAGAATTTTGCCGGGTGGAGATTTAAATGATTGCTTAAAGGTGGAAAAGCAGGATGAAATTAATCTATATTTTTACAACGCGAGTAATAGCATCATATGAGAAAGAGTATGGTATTTCGCACTTTCGAAATAGAGGGTGGGAAATAGAGATATGCGATATGTCTCCGATTATTACACCTGTAGCGTACGAGAGAATAAAAACAGGGGTATATATCGGAAATGATATACGATTATTTTACTCGAAAAGGGAATATAAAGAATATATAAAAAATATGAAAGGGGAAGCAGTATTTATTTGTCCTGACTTTAACAGATTGTCTACACAATTCTTATTCCATAATTTAAGGAAAGAACATCTGCATGGTTTTTTCTGGCTGGATTCTCCTACAACGACAGCTGAAAACTATTCAAATAAAATAAGAAAATTTGATATGAAAAGAATACTGAATTCTATATATATAAGACTTCCTCATGTGATACAGAAAATTCCGCCGGCGGGATTTATAATTATGAGTATGGGAGAGGAGCATGAAAGACTTAAGGAATTAGCATATAAAAACAAAAACACAATAATTAAATATGTTCCTGGAAGTAATTTTGAGCAGTATCTTCAGACAAAGAATAAAAAAGGAAGACTGATTCAGGAAAAATATTGTGTTTTTATCGATGAATATATAGGCTATCATCCGGATATAAAGGAAATTGGCATAGTATATACGCAGGATGAGATTGATCTGTATTATGCAGAGCTGAGAAACTTTTTTTGCTATTTGGAAAAGAGTATGGGATTAAAGGTGATAGTGGCACTTCATCCAAGAGCGGATTATAGTAATCACCCTGAATGCTATAAAGGATTCAGGACAATACGTTTCAAAACCGTGGAGCTTGTAAAGGATTGTGAGTTTGCCATGACGCATTATTCCGATGCAATTGCTTATGCAGTTCTGTTCCATAAACCCTGTTTCATGATTAGAACGACAATGATAAAGAAGACCTCGCATATGATTTATATAATGGATATGATAGAGAAGCAGTTCCATATGCATCAAGTTAATATTTCCAGTGAAGATTATAAGAACTTAAGGCTGCAGGATTTTCTCAAAACAGACAGCGCATTTCTCGATGAGTGTATAAAAAGATACTATTATCGAGATTACGTCGATGAAAATACGGAAATTAAATCCTTGTGGAGCCAGGTGGAAGAGTGTATAGAAGAGGTGGTAAAAATGAGAAGTGGGAAAGTGTGTTGAGGTAGGAGTATGTATAGTCTGGATAAGTTTGTAGCGGAGCATGTAACAAAAAGACCTGGGAGTATGTTTGACCAGGATATAATGAAAAATGAAAATTCTTTAAAAATGAAGATTAAAGCTAAAAGTATATTGGTCATTGGGGGAGCCGGAAGTATAGGCTCTTCTTTTATCAGAGCCGTTTTACCCTATAAACCGGAAAGTCTTGTGGTGGTGGACGTGAATGAAAATGCATTGACAGAGCTTACAAGAGATTTGCGTTCAACAAAGGGATTATTTATACCGGAGAGCTATATTACTTATCCGATGGACTATGCGTCGAGAGCCTTCAGCAGGATGTTTATAGACAGAGGCGGTTTTGATATTGTTGCCAATTTCTCAGCCCATAAGCATGTTCGTTCCGAGAAAGATATTTATTCCATAGAAGCGCTTCTGATGAATAATGTATTGCATGCAAAGAAGCTCCTGGATTTACTGGAACAATATCCGCCGGAAGAATATTTTTGTGTGTCTACAGATAAGGCAGCTAATCCGGTAAATATCATGGGGGCAAGCAAAAGGATTATGGAAGATTTGATTTTCAGCTATTCCGATAAGTTCCCGGTAAAGACGGCGAGATTTGCCAATGTTGCTTTTTCAAATGGTTCTCTTCCAGCAGGATTTTTGGAACGGATGCAGAAACAGCAGCCGTTGAGTGCGCCGAAAGATGTCAGGCGTTATTTTGTTTCCCTGGAGGAAAGCGGTCAGATCTGTATGCTTGCCTGCATGCTGGGAAAGAGCCGGGAAATATTTTTTCCAAAGTTGGAGGAAAAGCAGATGATGTCCTTTGACCGGATTGCCATAGAACTGTTAAAGGGCCAGGGGTATACTGTACTGGAATGCGGATCGGAAGAGGAGGCTGTCGATGAGGCGGAAAAGCTGAAAGTGGGAAGTCGGCAGTATCCGGTATATTTTTCTGCATCAGATACATCAGGAGAAAAATCTTTTGAGGAGTTTTATACAGAGGAAGAGGAGCTTGATCAGGACAGGTTTTCGGCGCTTGGAGTGATAACGGGCAAGCGTATACCGGACAGAAAAGGATTGGAAATCGTTCTGAAAAAATTGACAGCTGCATTTGATCAAAACGATGTGAAGAAGGAAGATATTGTGAAGATAATAAAATCATACCTTCCTAATTTTGAGCATATTGAAACAGGAAAATCTTTAGATAATAAGATGTAACGGTTTATAACATGCAAATTATCAGTGATATTAAACTGATAATGTGGAGTGGAGATGAGGTAAAGATGAAAAAATATATTCCATTGTCTGTTCCTAACATGAGCGGAAATGAAAAGAAATATGTTTTAGATGCAATTGAAAAAACATGGGTATCTACCGGGGGAGCTTATATCACGGAATTCGAAAGTAAACTGGCCGCTTTTTTGGAAACAGGGAGTGTGGCAGCCTGCCAGAGCGGAACAGCAGCACTTCATCTTGCCTTGCAGGATTGTGGAGTGCAGAGAGGTGATGTGGTCATTGTTCCGACATTGACATTTATTGCGGCTGTAAATCCGGTCGTATATCAGGCAGCAGAACCTGTTTTTATGGATTGTGATGACAGTCTTTGCATGGACTCGGAAAAACTCAGGGAATTCTGTGAGAAAGAATGTGAATATCAGGATGGAAAATTGAGATATGGGAGGAAACATGTAAAGGCTCTGGTGGTAGTCCATGTTTTTGGAAATATGGCAGATATGGAAGCTATCATGGATATTGCTGACAAATACCACATCAAAGTAATTGAGGATGCCACAGAGGCATTAGGATCTTATTATACACAGGGCAGATACAGAGGAATGTATGCAGGCACGATAGGAGACTATGGTGCCTATTCTTTTAATGGAAATAAGATTATCACTACGGGCGGCGGCGGAGCTGTTACAGCAAAAGATCCGGAAGCGGTTAAACATATGCGATATTTGTCAACACAGGCAAAGGATGATCCACACTATTATATTCATCATGAAATAGGATATAACTATCGGATGACAAATGTGCAGGCAGCGCTTGGTGTTGCTCAAATGGAGCAGCTTCCGGGATTTATAGAAAAAAAACAGGTTAATTACGATCTGTATCAGAAATTGTTTTCTGACTGTGGAGAGTGCAGGCTGCTTTCTTTCAAAGAAGGGACAAACTCCAATAAATGGTTTTACTCATTACAAATAAATGATAAAAAGATACATGCATCAATGAAAGAGATTATTGAAAAGCTGGAAAACAGCAACATACAGACCAGAGCCGTCTGGGGGCTCATTCACCAGCAGCGTCCTTATCAGGAAGCATCGGCCTATCGGATAGTCAGGGCGATCTATTACAGCAAATGTATCTTAAATATTCCGGCAAGCACTAATCTGACTAAGGAAGACATCGTATATGTAGCTGATGAGATCAGAAGGATACTAAAAGGGCTGGCGAATGAATAAAGAAGAGTTGCAGAAATATATAGGAACAGAGGAACTTACTGTTATTGAGGCAATGCAGAAGATAGATGCCAATACGGCGGGGCTTCTCTATATCGTTGATGAAAAGCGGAAACTGTCAGGATGTCTGACAGATGGTGATATACGCAGATGGATCATCAGAACGGGAGATCTGAGGGGCAGAGCGCTCCAGATGATGAATAGAAATCCAAGATATTTGCTGACGACAGAACTACATAAGGAAAAGAAAGGGCTGGAGGAGAAGGGGATCTATTCTATGCCGATTATTAATGCCGACAGGGAAATTGTGGATATTGTCTTCAGAGAGGAACGTGTTGCGGCATGCGGTATAACAACAGACAGCGCCGCCCTGGAGGGAGTGCCGGTTATTATTATGGCTGGCGGGAAGGGAACACGCCTGTATCCTTATACAAAGATACTCCCTAAGCCTCTGATACCGATAGGTGAAATTCCTATTCTGGAAAGGATTTTTAACAGGTTTTATAAATTTGGTGCGAAAGAGTTTTTTCTGACAGTCAATTATAAAAAAGAAATTATTAAATCATATTTTTTTGAACTGAGACCTCCTTACAAAATACATTATGTTGATGAGGAGATACCGTTAGGTACAGCAGGAAGCATACGACTGATTGACAGGAATTTTGAGAGCCCGGTTATCATTACCAACTGCGATACGCTGGTAGAAGCTGATTTTGGTAAAATTTTAGAATATCATGCAGCTTCCGGGAACAGTATAACGGTTATTTCTGCACTGAAAAATATTGTAGTTCCGTATGGAGTTTTGCATGCACAGAAGAATGGCATAGTTGCTTCGATGGAAGAGAAACCACAGTTATCGTATATGATAAATACGGGGATGTATATTGTGGATCCGATATATTTAAAGTTAATTCCTGAAGGAAAGGTATTCCATATGACGGATTTGATTGCATGTCTGTTAGAGCAGGAGAAGAGAGTAGGTATGTATCCTATCAGTGAGAATTCGTTTCTGGATATGGGGGAGTTTGAAGAGATGAAAAAAATGGAAGAACGGATAAATAGCGGGGATATGAATTAGTTTGGCGGGCAGATCATGAAAGAAAAGGAGAAACTTGTTTTAATAGGAGGGGGCGGACACTGCAAGTCAGTTTTAGATGTTGTGACCCGGTCAGATGATTTTTCGGAGATAGTGATAACAGATCACAGCCTACCTGTTGGTACAATGATATTTGGATGTCATGTAGTGGGGAATGATGAGGTACTTCCGAAATTATTTGCAGATGGATTCAAAAACGCATTTATCACGATAGGAAGCATTCAGTCCACAGATAAACGGCGGGATATGTTTTCAAGAGCGAAAAAGACGGGTTTCAGATTTCCAGTGGTTATTGATCCGGGGGCAGCAGTAGCCCGCACGGCATTAATAGCACCGGGAGTGTTTATCGGAAAAAATGCAGTAGTAAATGCGGATGCAGTAATCGAAAAAATGGCTATTATCAACACAGGAGCGGTCATTGAACATGATTGCAAAGTTGGAGAATTCACACATATTGCAGTAGGAGCGGTGGTCTGTGGAGGAGTTGATATAGGAAAGGATGTATTTGTGGGTGCTAATGCTACTGTTATTCAGGGAGTGAGGATCGGAATGAAAAGCGTTATAGGAGCCGGAAGCGTTGTGCTTGATGATGTGCCTCAAAATTTGGAGGTTGTTGGCGTTCCGGCAAAAGTGATAAAGAGAATTTGACTGAAGAAAGAAATGTATGTTGTAACGCTTGTACCCCGAGTGGCACTGGAAGGACAATAAATGAGCAGAACATTGATTATAGCGGAAGCAGGAGTAAACCATAACGGTTCGCTGGATCTGGCAAAGAGACTGGTTGACAGGGCGAAAGAATGCGGAGCGGATATTGTGAAGTTTCAGACAGCCAAGCTGGGTTCTCTGGTGACGAAATTCGCACCTATGGCTGCATATCAGAAAGAGAATACTGGGATAGAAGAATCACAGAAAAATATGCTGAGCAGATTGCTTCTTTCCTTTGAGGACTTTCTGGGACTTTCAGAATACTGTCGGAATGTAGGAATAAAATTTCTATCTACGCCGTTTGATATTGACAGTATTCACTTTTTGAATAGTTTGCAGGATATATGGAAGATCCCGTCAGGGGAAATTACAAATTATCCATATCTGGTAGAGATCGCGAAGACCGGGAAAGATATTATTCTCTCCACAGGGATGAGTACACTGGATGAAGTGGATGCCGCGTTAGAGGTATTGAAAGTCAATGGTGCGGGAAAAATCACGCTTCTTCACTGTACAACAGATTATCCGGCTTCACCAGAGGATGTGAACCTGAGGGCAATGCTGACAATGAAAGAGCATTGTGGCTGTCCGGTAGGATATTCTGACCATACACAGGGAATCGAAGTATCGGTTGCGGCTGTAGCACTGGGAGCGGAAGTAATTGAGAAGCATTTCACGTTGGATAAAACGATGGAAGGCCCGGATCACAAGGCCAGCCTTGAGCCGAATGAACTGAGAGCTATGGTAAAAGCTGTAAGAAATATAGAGCGGGCTTTGGGAAATGGTCTGAAAGTCCCTTCAGAATCGGAAAAAATGAATATTGAAGTCGCAAGAAAGAGCATAATTGCGGCTAGGGATATTAGAAAAGGAGAAATATTTACGGAGGAAAATTTGACTACTAAACGACCAGGAACAGGCATTTGTCCGATGATGTGGAATGAGATACTTGGAACGGAGGCGAGGCGTGATTTTATGGAGGACGAGCTGATCAAGATATGAAGAAAATAGCTGTGGTTACTGCAACAAGAGCAGAGTATGGATTATTGACACCTTTGATCAGGAGGATCGATGAGGATGAAGCACTGGAATTAGATCTGATTGTCACAGGGATGCATTTATCTGATAAGTATGGATATACGGCTAATGCTATTCAGAAGGATGGCTTCTTGATTGCCCACAGGATTCCCATCCTTGAGAAAGACAATACGTCCTGCGGGGTGTCAATTACCATAGCTAATGCCTTACGAGAATTTGCGCACTGTTTTGAGCAGGATCATCCTGATATGGTAGTGATACTTGGAGATCGGACAGAGATGCTGGGGGTGGCTGTAGCAGCAATGAATGAGAGAATTCCTATTGCGCATATTCATGGGGGAGAAGTAACTGAAGGTGCAGTGGATGACTGCATCAGACATGCGCTTACCAAGATGAGTTATTTACATTTTACGTCGACAGAGGCGTATCGGAATCGTGTGATACAGCTGGGAGAGGCGCAGGATAGAGTATTTAATGTAGGGGCTCTTGGTGTGGAGAATATCAGAAATGTGCAATTAATGGGCAGGGAAGAATTGGAAAAATTTACAGGCGTTTCATTAGATAGAGCTTATGCTGTGGTGACTTTTCATCCGGTTACGCTGGAGAAGAATACAGCAGTAGACCAGGTGACAGAAGTATGTGCTGCGATGGAAATAAGGGATGATATTTTTTTCTTTATTACGGCAGCAAATGCGGATGAGGGGGGAGATGAAGTAAATAGATTGCTCAGGGAATATGCTGAAAGTCACAAGAATGCCAAATTTATATATAGTTTTGGTATGCAGCGATATCTGAGTATTGTTAAGTATGCGTCATTTGTTCTCGGCAACAGTTCCAGTGGGATAATTGAAGTGCCGTCACTGGGAGTGCCCACCGTAAATATTGGAGTCAGACAGAGAGGACGGATAAAATCGAAAAGTGTTATCCATTGCGAACCGGAAAAACAAAGCATTATTGCAGCAATAGAAAAAGCTATGTCAAAAGAGTTTGTGAGTGGTATTTCAAATATGGTAAATCCGTATGAGAAAGAAGAAACCAGCAAAACGATAACAGAGATTATTAAAGATTTTTTATTTAAGCAAAAGATAGACCTGAAAAAAGGATTTTATGATGTGGGTATCAAATGTTGAGTAACATAAAGTTCAGTATGTCCGAAACTGACTATGGTAATATGATAATGAATAGCGGAGAATAAAAAAATCGGGGAGATTAAAAGGGATATGAAGAATCTGGCAATTATTCCCGCACGCAGCGGATCAAAAGGAATTAAGGATAAAAATATACGGAGCATCTGTGGAAAACCACTGATTGAATATACAATAGAAGCAGCTTTAAAATCTAAAATATTTGATACGATAATGGTTTCGACAGACAGTGATATATATGCGGAGATTTCAAAAAAAAGCGGAGCAGAAGTTCCCTTTATGAGGAGTAGCAGGGCATCCCATGATACATCTTCATCCTGGGATGTAGTTGAAGAGGTTCTGCTGGGCTATGCCAATATTGGAAAAAAATATGATACTTTTATGTTGTTGCAGCCAACATCGCCGTTGCGAACAGAAGACCATATTATTGGGGCATATAAAGAGTTTAAAGAGAAAATGGCTAATACGATCGTATCTGTTTGTGAAGCGGATCATTCGCCTGAACAGTATAATGTGCTGCCAGATGATTGTTCATTAAATGGATTCATAAATAACGAAAACAGCAGAAAACGACGGCAGGATATGAGAGTTTACTATAGGCTTAATGGTGCAATTTATCTTAGTAAAACAGAGTTTTTTCTTGAGGAGAAAGATATATATGCACAAAAAGCCTATGCCTATATTATGAGTAGAGTAGATTCGATAGATATTGATGATGAATTAGATTTAATGATTGCTGAAATGTTGATACAGAAGAAAAAGCGTAAAATATCAACATAACAGAGCAGGTGATGAGGACTGTCAATGATTGACAGGTATATACTGAAAATTGGAAAACTGAGGAAGAATGAATGTATTCAATAGTAATCCCCTGCTATAAATCTGCAGGGACAATAGAAACTGTTGTAAGTGAAACGGCGAAAGAAATGGATAATATGGGGCGGCATGAGTATGAGTTTATCCTTGTAAATGACTGTTCGCCGGATGGGGGAGCAACAATAAAAAAACTGCGGGAGATTGCCACAGAGAGGAACTATGTACGTGTCGTGGACCTTGCCAGAAACTCGGGACAGCATAATGCTATGATGGCGGGGCTTCGAGCTGCTTCGGGAGAGGTATTTATCAGCATGGATGACGATATGCAGACAAGACCGTCGGAGCTTCACAAGATGTTCAGGGCATTTGATGAAGGATACGATGTGGTATATGGGGCATATCCGGAGAAAAAGGAGAGTATGTTCCGCAGGTTCGGGTCCTGGGTGAACAAGATGTGTGCGGTTGTATTTCTTGGCAGGCCAAAAGAGCTTAAGACATCAAGTTTTTGGATAATCAGAAAGTATGTGAGGGACAGCATTATATCCTATGAGGGAGCCCATTCCTATCTGTTAGGGCTGATATTACGTTCTACCTCAAGTATCACACAGGTAGAAGTAGAGCACTTTGAAAGAGAAATCGGGGCATCGGGATATACTTTGAGAACGTTATTAAGGCTATGGAGTAATATTATTGGATTTACGGTAAAACCACTCAGACTGGCTATGCAGGGAGGAATGCTTATCTCTACTATATCAGTCATATTTGCATTAGGGATATTTATCAGAAAGTTAGTGCATCCATCTATTGATCCCGGCTGGTCATCTATTATGGTGGCGATATTTTTTTCACTTGGAGTGGAACTGTTCTTTATAGGAATGATTGGCGAATACATTGGGCGAACGTATATGCACATTAATAAGGAGCCACAGTATATCGTAAAGGCGAAATATAATTTTGATGAGGATAAGTAATATGATCTCTCGGAATTCTGATTGATCCTGCCAGCGAAACTCTGGCATTGGACTTTGACAAGTGGATATTATTCAAAATTGAAAAAATGGGTACAGAAAATAGACATAGTACTGTTGCTATGCCGGAAAATAAGGTATACTATTTATAGGATTATGCTGCATTACAAATCAACTTTCTCAGGGTGGATTCGAATGGCATATCCCATGCATCCAGATGTTGTAGCATCAGGATGTGATAGAGGCGGCAGTACCACATCTTAGTTGAACGGTGCCTGCCGTCTTCTAATTTAAAGTCTATTTTCTCACGCTTATTCGAGCGTTCAGCAGAAGTTCTTGCGTTA
>CAJTPM010000003.1 GCA_910578085.1 uncultured Lachnospiraceae bacterium
CATATCCGGTGAGGAGTTATTTTAATTTATAACAAAAAGAATCCCGTAATTATGCGGGTTTTGGCGTTTCGCAAACGCCTATACATTGCGTAAATATTGAGAGGAGGAAACAGAAAAATGGCAACAAAGAAAAAGAAACCGTTCTGGGCGAAGTTCTTGTCAGCCGTGTTGGTCGTAAGCATGTTGATAGGCAATGCAGGCATGTCCAGCTTTGCGGCGTCAGACAGCCCGGATGAAAAGATTACTGTGGAGGAAGCGGTTTCAGAGAAGACTGTGGAGGGTGAAGAAATCACTGTAGAGACGCCCGGGACAGACATTGTGGAAACACAGGAGCCGCCGACACAGGAGGCCGGAGCGCCCGATATGGAAGAAGATCTGCAAACCTCAGAAGGAGCGGGTACGTCCGACGTAGAGGAAGAGCCGGAGGTGACGGAAGGTAATATACTTCCGGGAACCGACGATGACAGCACAAAACCCGATGCGGCAGATGCAGAAAATGGGGAGGTAATTTCCGGGGCGTCTGATGCGGATACGGAAGAAACGGATGCTGTTGCTCCTTCGGACAGTGAAACGAACACTGACCAGGCGACGGAGGATAGTATGGAAGCACCCGCAGAGCTTAAAACCGAAAAGACATATGCGGCGCTGGAAGAATTTCTGGCAGCTGTAGCGGCAGTCGGAGAGGTCGACGAGGCGGAGGATCTGCTGATGGCGATCGATATCTGTCTGGAAATGTATGGCAGACTTTCACCGGAGGATAAAGAGGCGCAGAGTGAGGCGTATGCGTATATTGCAGGCTGCCGTGAACAGGTGGCGGCGGGGAATTCGGATGAGGGGATTGAGGAACTGGTCTATACAACCTATACATCACATATTACTTTATACCCCAGTGGAGCTGCGCCTACCGGTACAAAATTAAAGGTGGGCGATTGTATCAATGGACATTGGTACGTGGAATCGATAAGTACTTCCAGTGTTAAATTCGGCTCTCCATACGGTGAACATAATAACAGCTTTCAAATACCGGCCCCCTCTACTATTTGGGAAGGGGTGACTCATTCATATGACACGGTATGTTCCGGAAGTGCATTTTTTAATAAGCCCAGCGTTGGAGCCAATGGTCATATTATATATACGGGAGGGATTGCTACTTACAGCAACTTGAAATCTACCGGCACTGGTGGTGGAGATAGCAGCAATAAGCTGTCCTTTACAGTAATTCACCAGTATTATACAAATGGCGGGTATGATGGCCAGGTAAGTGAGACGTTTGAAATGGCGCCGCTCGGTTATAATGGTTCTGTGTATGCTTCTAATTCCATTCCAAAGAAGACGGGTTATAATGGGAATACTTATACCTTTTCCTCAGCAAGCCCGGGTTCGATTTATGTCAGTAAAGGAGCAACTGGTAATCGGGGCACGTTTACACTGCGGTATGATCGTACGATGAGACAGGAGACATATACCTATAATCTGACCTGGAATTACAATGGCGGCAAAGTAGAAAATTACAATGGAAGCAGCAAGACAAAGACAGAGACTAGCGGGAGCAGTACACATATTTTCTATGAAGATGCTGATGGGTATGGATCGCCGAGACCGATAAGAGATGGCTATACGTTTAAAGGCTGGACTTATAGTGGAAATGGCAATTATACTGTTTCAACTGGCCAGATTAATATGACGGGTATTGCTGACAGTACTGTGTCAGGAACGTTGACAGCTGTATGGGAGCAAAATGCCCCTGTTATTCCTGACAGAACATTCAGGCTGGTAAAAGAATTCAAGGGTTTAAATGATGTTCCTGAAGATTTCACGATCAGCTATAATCTTGTTTGTGCAGATACCACTAATGGGACACTTACATCCAGCGGAACGTTGACCGGCCAGAATGGAACAGTTGATGAGGACGCAATGACTGTAACGTGGCAGGTACCGTATTTCTACGGGCAGAAGCTGGCAGGCAATCCTGATAACAATGCGACAAATGTGCTTACTATTACAGAAGATTGTGATGTTGAGGGATATACTTATGAGTCCGGTGTGCGCGGAGCTTATATGACCAAAAATGCTGACGGAACGATTACCTGTATAGTTAGTTCGATGGCCAGCGGCGTTACCCGCACTATCACCAACACTTATAGTAAAACTGCTCCGCCTGTAGATGATAACAATGGTGTATCGATTACAAAGACCCGTTTTTCCATAAATGATGATCCGAATAAGACTACAGCTGAAAAAGGTGATACGATCGTCTGGAACATCAGAGTAACAAATAACTCCAATGTAAGGAAGACAGTTAAATTAACTGAGCAGCTTGCGGGAGCGACACTCAGCAAGTCGGAAGTTACTCTTGAGCCGGGCAAATCTGAAACTGTTACTGCGACATACACTGTAACAGGCGATGAGGAGCTTAAGGAAGGAAAACTGTACAACACGGTATCTGGAACAACTGGCGGAGAAGGTGAGAGAGAAAATCCTGAGGACACGGACGACGGTACGGAGATTGATAATAATGATGAGAAAGCAGCGAAGCTGGAAGTTATAAAAACAGTAGATAATGCAAGTCCGAAAGCCGGAGAAACTGTAATTTATACTATCGAGGTAGAAAATACCGGAGATGCTGATGCAACAGGAGTAACAGTGAAAGATCCGCTGAATGAGAAGCTGGAATTCGTGAGCTGGGAATTGAATGGTGTGGAGAGCGGGGAAAAACCTGCGAATGATGTGTATATGATAGGAGATTTGGCAGCAGGAGCAAGTGCAACGCTGACCATCAAAGCGACTGTAAAGGAAGGAACCGAAGAGGGAACAGAAATCGTTAATGTGGCGACAGGAGATTATGAAGGAAAGCCAGAAGGAGAGGAACCGAGAGGTGAAGTGACAATTAAGGTTGAAGGAAATGGTACGGAACCGACGCCAACACCGGAACCGGAACCGACGCCAACACCGGAACCGGAACCGACGCCAACACCGGAACCGGAACCGATGCCAACACCGGAACCGACACCGACGCCTGCACCGGAACCGACGCCAACGCCGGAACCGACACCGACGCCTGCACCGGAACCGACGCCGACGCCTGAACCGGAACCGACACCAACTCCTGACTCGACACCGACACCACCCGTACCGGAACCGACAACGATCATACCGGAGCCTGTTCCCGCAGTGGGACCTGCAGAGGTGGCGGCGACAGTAACGCCTGTAGTGCCTGCACAGACAGAGCCCGCACAGACAGCGGCGCTTGCAGGTCCGACGCCTGAAGTGACAGAACTTATGGATGAGGAAGTACCGTTGGCAGCAGGAGAAAAAGAGACCATTACCGGGACAGAGGAACTGGGTGAGGAAGCTGTACCTTTGGCAGCAGGAAAAGGAGGAGCATGGGCACTCATCAACTTTGCGCTGATGAATCTGGCAGTTTTTGAATCCCTGATGCTGCTGATCGGTTACTTTATTAAAACGAAAGGCTCATCCGAGGAAGAGGATGATGAAGAAAAGAAGAAGTTAAAGAAAAAAGGCATTATGCGTATTATCAGTCTGCTGGTAGCTGTCATTTCTGTCATCGCATTTATTCTGACAGAAGACATTACACTTCCCACCGCATTCGTAGACCGCTATACGATCTTAATGGCAATCATTGCCATCGTACAGACAGTTGTAGTTTGGCTGTCCCGTAAAGAGGTAAAGGATGAGGAGCAGGAAGTTCGGGCATAAGCCAATGCGGAAACTTCGCAAAAAGAATGGGTAAACGTAATAAAACAGGCGCCGGGGAGTAATCTGCGGCGCCTGTTTTTTAGCGGAGAGAATGAAGTTTGTTGCTTTGTCGTCAGTGATTTGCATAATACGCAAAGGTATTGAATTTGTTATATACTAAAAAATAAAAATTTTATAAAAAACAGATTCAGATATTGCAAACCGAAACCACTTGAAGTAGTATAAAAATACATATCTGGGAACTTCTGAGATTTCTTGACTATCTTATCACATTCGTGAGAAAAGGCTCCCTTATATGAAAACAGCATAAAGGGAGGAAAAGGAATGGGTAAAGCGGATGTTTATGAGAGTGATTATCTGGAAAATGAAGAGATTTTTGCGGATCTGGTAAACGGAGTCCTGTATAATGGAGAACAGGTAGTGAAGAAAGAAAAAATGGAGGAGCACAGGGATAGATATGAAGATTTAAGCAGAGAGGCGAAGATACTGTTGTCGAAGCTGACGAATATAAAAAAGATACCAGGTGTGGAGAAGGAAGAATTTGAGAGAGGAGAGTTTGATATGTGTAAGGCATTTGAAGATATGAAGGAAGAGGGTAAGATTGAAGGAAGAGCGGAAGGAAAAATAGAGGGAAGAGCAGAAGGAAAGGCGGAAGAAAGAGAGAACGGCATCCGAAGCGCGCTCAACATCATAAAAGAATTCAGTGGATCCAGGGAACAGGGTATTTCTGCGCTTATAAAGGAATACAGCCTCAGCAGGGAGAACGCGATGGAAAAGGTGGCGTTGTACTGGTAGGGTAATACGGTAGCTTTTGTCGATATAAACATGGAAGAATGAAAGAGGAGAAGCGAATATGTCGGAGACAACGTTTGATTCCGTATATCGGGAAATATTTCCCTTCTGGGAGAAAATATCGGAAAAGGACAGGGAGTATATCTGTCAGAATTCTTCCAATGTGGTTTATCCGAAAGGGAAGAATATACATGACGGCAGTGAATGCTCCGGTGTGATCTTAGTTCGTTCCGGAAGTCTCAGACTTTATATGATGTCGGAGGAGGGAAAGGATATCACGCTTTATCGTCTGCACAGGGGGGATCTGTGTATGCTGTCGGCTTCCTGCGTGTTAAATGCCGTCACTTTTGATGTGTTTGTGGATGCAGAGGAGGACAGCGAATGCCTGGTGGTTGGCGGGGCGGCTTTTGCGTCGGTTTCGGAACGAAATCCGGACATACGGATCTTTGCGCTGGAAACTGCAGTCAGCCGTTTTTCGGATGTGATGTGGGTGATGCAGCAGATCCTGTTTATGAGTATGGACAGGCGGCTGGCGATCTTTCTTTTTGATGAGGCGGCGAGGACCGGATCGGATACCATTGCGCTGACGCACGGGCAGATTGCCCGGTATATGGGTTCTGCCCGTGAGGTGGTATCCAGGATGTTAAAATATTTTGCCGGTGAGGGAATCGTGGAATCTTCCAGAGGCGGTATCCGGATTCTGGATAAAAACCGCCTGCGGAAACTAACCCTTTAGCATGGCGAGTATTTGCTCCTTCGGCTTTGCCCCCACTGACTGGCTGACAGGTTTTCCGTTTTTGAGCACGACCAGTGTGGGGATGCTTAAAACCCGGAATTTTTGGGCCAGTTCAGGCTCCATGTCTACATTGACCTTTCCTATCAGGTACTGCGGATTTTCCTCCGCGATTTCATCCACCAGGGGAGATACCATGCGGCAGGGGCCGCACCAGTCGGCATAGAAATCTAAAAGCACGGTTTTATCGCTGGCTGTTACAGTTTCAAAGTTATATTTGTTTACGGTAAGTACTGACATGTTTATTACCTTCCTTTCTTTTTTCTGATAACAGTATATCGTGTTTTCTTTCCTGTTTCTGTGACGCAGTCACATAGATATTGTTATATTGACGGGGCCATATGTTCAGCAGTTTTTCCGGGCAGGGTATGTATTGTTAAATAATTTGACGGCCGGTTCGCTCAGTGTGTTGCCTGCAGTTTACATATGAGCTGCGTCATGGTTCCCATGGGGCAGTAGACGCACCAGGAACGGGGTTTAAATAAAACCATCGTAATAAACCCAAGCACAGTGGAGGTAAGCATCACGCTGTAAAAACCGAAGGCAAACTGTGCGACGCCGTCAGAGAACAGAGTGCCGTGATAGGCCCAGTGCCAGGGCAGCTTAAAGGTCCACAGCAGCGTCACCACAGTTCTCAGATCCTTTGCGCCGGAAAAGACCAGCCAGGTGTTCCACAGCATGAGGAAGAACATCGCAAAGAAAAAGATTAAAAATCCGTATCGGAAGTATTTTGATCTCATCCATCCGGGGATATCTTTTCTGCGGGAGAGACCAAACCGGCCGCCGATCAGAGAAAAGAGCTGTCCCCTGCCGCAGTATTTGTTGCAGTAGGCCTTATTGCCTTTTATGATGGCGATCAAAAGCGGTATGAAAAAGCATAAAAGTCCCAGCCAGGCAAAAAGGATATTGAAAAGTCCAAGGATCAGGTAAGTAAGCGATACGATCCAGAGGTAATCATACCATTTCTTTTTTTTATTCATTCCTCTGTCACCTCCAGTGTAATAATACTTGCCGGACATTCTTTTGCACACATGCCGCATCCGACGCACAGATCCCTGTCAATAGAGGCATGGATGCCGTTTGGGACAGTGATGGCATTTCGGGGGCAGACTTTGATACAGCATCCGCAGGCCACGCATTCCTGCACATTGACAACTGCTTTTCTTTTTATCATGGGTAAACTCCTTTTGTGTTTTTGTTCATTATACAGAGAAAAAACATATTGTTCTGTGACAAAGTCACAGTAATCACTGCACAATGAACAGTAAAAGAAATTCTGTAGAGTTTCGTGACAGTTATATAGTTTCACGGTTTTTTTCTTCTTTCCGCTGACAAACGAAACGAGTTGTGATATAATACCGCGAGGAACAGAAAACGCGGCTTATTGAAGAAGGAGCATACTGCATGAAAGCTTTTCTGATTTTAGAGGACGGCACCGTATTTGAGGGGACGCATATCGGTGCGGAAAAAGAAATCATCAGTGAAATTGTTTTTAACACATCCATGGCGGGGTATCTGGAAGTGCTGACGGATCCCTCCTATGCGGGACAGGCTGTCTGCATGACCTATCCGCTCATTGGAAATTACGGCGTCTGCCTGCAGGATATGGAGTCTTCCCACCCCTGTCTGGACGGGTTTATCGTCAGGGAGTTGTCGAGAATGCCCAGTAATTTCCGGAGCGATATGAGCATTCAGGAATTTCTGGACAAGTATGAGGTTCCTGGCATCGCGGGGATCGATACCAGGGCGCTTGTAAAGCTTTTGCGGGAAAAAGGGACCATGAACGGTATGATTACCACGAGAGAGGATTTTGTGGTGGAAGAGATTTTGCCGAAGCTTAGAGCCTACACCCCCGGCAAGGTGGTGGAGAAGGTGTGTACCAGGGAAAAATACACTGTCGGCGAGGGCAGACGGAAGGTGGCGCTGGTGGATTTCGGCACAAAGAGCAATATCATCAGCTGCCTGGTAAATAGAGACTGTACGGTGACAGTCTATCCTGCGCCGACAGCGGCTGCGGAAATTTTGGCGGATGGACCGGACGGCATTATGCTGTCCAATGGACCGGGTGATCCGAAGGAATGTGTATCTGTCATAGAAGAAGTGAAGAAATTGTATCAGAGCGATGTACCGATCTTTGCGATCTGTCTGGGACATCAGCTGATGGCGTTAGCTACGGGAGCGGATACCTTCAAGATGAAATACGGGCATCGGGGCGGCAATCATCCGGTGAAGGATCTTGCCACAGGACAGGTGTATATCTCTTCCCAGAATCACGGCTATGTGGTGGATATGGAGAAGCTTGATGAGACGGTGGCAAAGCCCGCCTTTGTGAATGTCAACGACGGCACCTGTGAGGGAGTTTCCTACACAGGGAAAAATATCTTTACGGTGCAGTTCCATCCGGAGGCCTGTTCGGGACCCCTGGACAGCGGATTCCTGTTTGACAGATTTATGGAAATGATCGATGAAAAAAAAGGAGGGATGGAACATGCCTAGAAATCCGGAGATTAAAAAGGTACTTGTGATCGGTTCCGGTCCTATTGTGATCGGCCAGGCGGCGGAATTTGACTATGCGGGCACCCAGGCATGCCGTTCCCTGAAGGAAGAGGGCATGGAGGTAGTGCTGGTAAACTCCAACCCTGCTACGATCATGACGGACGGAGATATTGCGGACAGAGTGTACATCGAACCGTTGACGGTGAAGGTGCTTGAGCAGATCATCGAAAAGGAGAAGCCGGATTCCGTGCTTCCCACGCTGGGCGGTCAGGCCGGGCTTAACCTGGGCATGGAGTTGGAGGAATCCGGTTTCCTGGCGGCCCACAATGTGAGGCTCATCGGCACAACGGCACAGACCATCAAAAAGGCGGAGGATCGTCTGGAATTTAAGAAGACCATGGAGAAGTGCGGGGAGCCCTGCGCCCCTTCTTTAGTGGTGGAGAACATTCAGGATGGTGTGGATTTTGCGGCGAAGATCGGCTATCCGGTGGTGCTGCGTCCCGCCTATACGCTGGGAGGCTCCGGCGGCGGCATTGCCCACAATCAGGTGCAGCTGGAAGAGATTCTGGAAAACGGTCTGAGACTTTCCAGAGTGGGACAGGTGCTTGTGGAACGCTGTATCGCGGGCTGGAAAGAGATAGAATATGAAGCGATGCGTGACAGTGCAGGCAACTGTATCACGATCTGCAGCATGGAGAACATCGATCCGGTGGGCGTCCATACTGGAGATTCCATCGTGGTGGCGCCTTCCCAGACGTTGGGGGATAAGGAATACCAGATGCTTCGCAGCGCGGCCCTGAATATCGTCAATGAGCTGGAGATCACCGGCGGCTGCAACGTGCAGTTTGCCCTGCATCCTGACAGCTTTGAATACTGTGTGATCGAGGTAAACCCGAGGGTGAGCCGTTCTTCGGCGCTTGCTTCCAAGGCTACGGGCTATCCCATCGCCAAGGTGGCGTCAAAGATCGCTCTGGGCTATACGTTAGATGAAATTAAAAATGCGATCACAGGAAAGACTTACGCCAGCTTTGAGCCGGCTATCGATTATTGTGTGGTGAAGATTCCGAGGCTGCCTTTTGACAAGTTCCTGACGGCCAAGCGGACGCTGACCACCCAGATGAAGGCTACCGGCGAGGTGATGAGCATCTGCAACAGCTTCGAGGGAGCGTTGATGAAGGCGCTTCGGTCTTTGGAACAGCATGTGGACTGTCTGCGCAGCTATGATTTTTCGGCGCTGTCCAAAGAAGATCTGCTTGAGCGTATGAAGAAGGTGGATGATCAGCGGATCTTCCTGATCGCAGAGGCTGTAAGAAAGGGAATCGATTATGATACGATCTACGATATCACCATGGTGGATAAGTGGTTTATCGATAAGATCGCTATTCTGACGGAGATGGAGGAGAAGCTGGAACAGGAAGGCGCCGCTCTTTCTGTGGAGACACTGCGGGAGGCAAAGCGGTTAGAGTTTCCGGACAATGTGATCGGAAGACTTACCGGACTTTCCGGGCAGGCGGTGAAACAGATGCGCGATGCAAACGGCATCACCGCTTCCTATAAGATGGTGGACACCTGCGCTGCGGAGTTTGAGGCTCAGACGCCCTATTATTACTCTGTCTACGGCGGCGAGAATGAAGCCGTGGAGACGAAGGACAGAAAGAAAGTGCTGGTGCTTGGTTCCGGGCCGATCCGGATCGGGCAGGGCATAGAGTTCGACTACTGCAGCGTTCATGCCACCTGGGCATTTTCCAGGGCAGGCTATGAGACGATCATTGTCAACAACAATCCGGAGACGGTGTCCACGGACTTTGACATTGCGGATAAACTGTATTTCGAACCGCTGACGCCTGAGGATGTGGAAAATATCGTAAGGCTGGAGAAGCCCGACGGCGCGGTGGTGCAGTTCGGCGGCCAGACGGCCATCAAGCTGACCGAGGATCTGATGAAGATGGGCGTGCCGATTTTAGGCACAAAGGCGGAGGATGTGGATGCCGCCGAGGACAGGGAACTGTTCGATCGGATTTTACAGGAGACAGAGATCCCCAGAGCGGCGGGTGGTACGGTGTTTACCGCCGAGGAGGCCAGGGAAGTGGCGAATCGTCTGGGCTATCCGGTGCTTGTGAGGCCTTCCTATGTGCTGGGCGGCCAGGGCATGCAGATCGCCATCTCCGACGCGGAGATCGAAGAGTTTATGGCGGTCATCAACCGCTATTCCCAGGAGCATCCGATCCTGGTGGATAAATACTTACAGGGAAAGGAACTGGAGGTGGATGCGGTCTGCGACGGCACGGATATTCTGATTCCGGGGATCATGGAGCATATCGAGCGCACCGGCGTGCATTCCGGCGACTCCATCTCCGTTTACCCGGCTTTCACAGTCAGTGAGAAGGTGAAGGAAACCATTGCCGAGTATTCCAGACGTCTGGCGAAGGCCCTGCATGTCATCGGCCTGATCAATATCCAGTTTATCGCGGTGGGGGACGAAGTCTATGTGATCGAGGTGAACCCCAGATCCTCCCGTACCGTGCCCTACATCAGCAAAGTGACGGGCATTCCGATTGTGGATCTGGCAACGGAAGTGATTTTGGGCAAAAGGATAAGAGATCTGGGTTACGAGCCCGGTTTACAGAAAGCAGCGGACTATGTGGCCATCAAGATGCCGGTGTTCTCCTTCGAGAAGATCAGAGGGGCGGAGATCTCTCTGGGGCCGGAGATGAAGTCCACCGGAGAGTGCCTGGGTATTGCGCAGACCTTCGATGAGGCGCTCTACAAGGCGTTTCTGGGGGCGGGCGTGGATCTGCCGAAATACAAGCAGATGATCATCACCGTGAAAGATGCGGACAAGGGGGAGGCCATCGAGATCGGCCGCCGCTTTGAAAAGCTTGGCTATATCATCTATGCGACCAGAAGTACCGCGGCGGCACTCAATGAGGCGGGCGTGAAGGCCAGGAAAGTCAACAAGATTTCTCAGGAATCTCCTACGGTGATGGATCTGATCTTAGGTCATAAGATCGATCTGGTCATCGATACGCCGACGCAGGGCAGAGATAAATCCAGAGACGGTTTCTTAATCCGCCGCAATGCCATCGAGACCGGCGTCAACTGTATCACGGCCATGGACACAGCCAGAGCGCTGGTGACCAGTCTGGAAAACAAGGAGAGACAGGGAAATAAACTGACGCTGGTGGATATTGCGACGATCGCGAGACGTGGAAAATAAAAAATATATTGTGGAATAAATACGGCAGGGGCGGGAGTCCCTGCTGTATTTGGACAGAGGCAATCTTTCAGATCGACCGGAGCGGGATGACCGGCAGGGATGGCATCGCTTTAACTGATATCGTTCACCTCGATGAGGACAACAATGTTATCCGGGAGGTTTCTGAGGATGCGTTTGTTTTTTTTCGAATGCGGAGAACGAGAACAGAGACAGCATAGAACAGCTGCGCGAGGATTTACAGCTTCTCATGGAGAACGAAAAGAGGGCGCGGTAGTATTTACAGCGCGTGGCGGATAATACGGAGTTTACGGCATGGCATTTCGGGCATTTCCATGAAGATACGGAGGTGAAGGATGTGTTTTTCTGTCTGTATGAGGAGATGGCCGAGGTGTAAGGGGAAAGGAGGGGAGTATTTCAGGACTAAAGAGGAGGATAGAGATTATGCCTGAATATTATGAACTGTCATGCTTTGAAACGGATTACAGCAGTTTTTTGAAAGACAGGCTGTTAGGGGGAACAAAAAAATATGGTTCCTATATTGATCCGGATTGTGTGAAGGATGTCAGCAAAACGGATTTTTATAATGATCTGGCAGATTTTTTGAATGGTCGGGAGAAAGAACTGGAAAAAGAACTGAAAAACAGTTATTTTTTTCTGCCGCCAGCGTATGCGCCCCAAACGCCGAAATGGCTGCAGAAGCATGAGGATAAGAAAAATTCGGTAGATAAGAAGATTATTACTGTTGAGGAAAAAAACGATACAGGCAGATTGTTCTTCTTGAAATCGGATCAATTTGGATTTAGTGCTGCTGAAACTATATATGAGAAGAATAAAAGCGATAAACATCCGCTTTCCAGATTGCTTTATCAATATAAAAGACAGGAAAAAGAGGAGCAGGATAAAATAATTAGCCGAATTACCGAATACATAAAAAACACAAGAACGATAGGAGGTTCATTTATATGGCCGGTGCCGTTGGAGGGAAAACGCGACTTTGTTTATAATAAGATACGCGGAGTGGGGAGCTATCTGGAAGACAGAGTAGATCTGACATTGCTGGAAATAAAACATGTGATAAATGGAAGAAATAATAATTTTGAAAAGTGCAAATCAGATATAAGGCTATATGGCGAATATGAAAAAGATGGGCAGGGGCAAAAAGTAAACACACATATGAAACAATGGTTTGATCATTTTGATTCATTTCAGGGGTATGTCGAATATTTCATGCTGGAACCGTTTTGCCAGAAAGTAATGGCAAAGGGAAGTGAGAAAGGGTACGATTATATACCTTTAAATATTATAGATGGAGAACCTATTGATGAGAAAAAAATTGATGATTATAGAGAAATCTATTATAAAACAAAAAAGAAAGATCGGAAAGGAGAAGTGCAAACCCTGAACAAAGAAGAGCTCATCAACATGTTAAACCGCTTAGAAAAAATGATTCTGGAAAGAACCGAAAACATGGAAAGCGCGATTGGTTCATACAGAAAAGAAGAAAGGATTCTACATACAAAACAATAAAAAAACAAACGCAAAGATAAATATTGGCCATACAATTTTTGCAAAGGAGGCATTCAAATGAAAAAAGAAAGAAAACGATAACATTATTTACAGGCCGGGTTCTTTTCTGATTACCTGGAGTTATGCCGTATTGATGGCAAAAATGGATTATTATACGCATACCGTTCTTTTTACGTTTCTGGACTTTGTGGAAAATGCTTCTCCGTGCGATTGTTCTTCTCAGGCAGTATTTGAGCGGAGAGAAATTTTTATCTGTTCAAAGTCGAAAATGTTTCGTTTCCTGCAAAGGAATTTATGGTTACTTTTGCAGGGCAGCTTTTATTGGGCGGTAGATTGGAGGAAGGCGGTTGGCGCGGTTATCTGCTTCCCTGCCTGTATAAAGAATATAATATTCTATTTTCTTCCGTTGCTGTCAGCGCCTTCTGGATTCATCCGGCCAGACAGCTGTATGGAAAAGGGTATGGGAGGGAAAGAAAGGGAAAAGAGAGAAACGTACGCAAAGTTATTTATAAAATTTTTCTGAGCATCATTAGCGGTGAGGTATATTTCCGTTAAGATTAACATATTTGATACAAAAAACAGAAACAATCATAAAATAATTATAAATCAATCATAAAAAGTATTGAACAATTCTGAAAAATGTGTTAAAGTAAGGACACATAAATAATAACCATGATGACGTGTTACTGGTAAGGCAGGCAAGATCAGATTGAAAGAGGAAGGAGGCCTCAGTTGCTTCTTTATATTTTCGATTTGGTCTTTTTTTTATGCGCAGGCTCGCATACGGAAAACTGCTGCAGGGGCAGCATGCGGGGCCCGCAGCGTACCGGGGAAAAGGCCGCCCCGGTGCGATCAGGATCCGCAGGCCGTTCGGTAATACGCACTGGGAGTCCGGACAACAAAATATTCAAAAAAGGAGAGTAGAGTTATGGATTATGGCAGAATAGCCAGTGACATTCTGACAAATGTCGGCGGAAAAGAAAATGTGAAATCGGTAACACATTGCTTTACAAGACTGCGTTTTGTGTTAAAGGATGAGAGTAAGGCAAAGAAGGATGTAGTGGAACATCTGGAGGGCGTTATTTCCGTGGTGGTTGCGGGCGGACAGTTCCAGGTGGTCTGCGGCGCCAAAGTGACTAAAATTTACGACGCGGTGCTGCCTTTAATCGGCGATCTGGAAGAGAGCGCTTCTGAGGGCGGTAATAAAGGCGGCTTTAACTTTGTTTTACAGAAGATCTCGGAGATCTTTACCCCTATCGTTCCGGCGATCGCTGCAGCAGGTTTGATCAAGGGTTTGCTGGCGGCCTGCTCGAGGCTTCCGATGTTCGAGGCTTTCACGGCCACCAGCACTTATACGCTGTTAAACACGGCCAGTAACATTATTTTCTATTTTATGCCTGTATTTTTAGCTTATACGGCTGCAAAGGCGCTTAAATGTAATCAGGTCATCGCCATGGTGCTGGGGGCGTTCCTCTGCCATCCGGTGATCGATGCGCTGATCCAGGATGTGGAGACGGCGTCTACGATCTTCGGGTTGCCTGTGATCAAAAAAGCGTTTACAATAGGGGAATCCACCAAAGTGTTCAGCTATACCGAATCGGTGATCCCGATCATTCTGGCAGTGATCGTGCTGTGTTTCCTGGAGCGGTTCTTAAAAAAGATCATTCCGGAGATCCTGCAGATCATCCTGGTGCCGGGACTGAGCCTGATCATCATGATTCCGGTGATGTTAGTGGTGGTAGGTCCGGTGGGAATCTATGTGGGTTATGCGATCCAGTGGCTGTATCAGGCGCTTTATTCGTTCAGTCCATTACTTGGCGGCACCATTGTCGGCGGTCTTTGGGGCGTATGCGTTATCTTTGGTGCGCACCGTGCGCTGCTGCCGATTGGTCTCAACGATGTGGCAATTTCCGGCACAAACACACTGATGTGCTTCGCGGGCGCGGCAAACTTCTCCCAGGCGGGGGCTGCGTTAGGCGTTATGTTTAAGACAAAGAGCGCTGAGACAAAGCAGGTGGCAGGTGCGGCATCTCTGTCCGCCTTTCTGGTGGGTATTACGGAGCCGGCGATCTACGGCTGTAACCTGCGGTTAAAGAAGCCCATGGTCTGTGCGGTGATCTCAGGTGCTGTGGGCGGCGCTATCATGGGTATTGGTAATGCGGTAAACACCGGTTTTGCGAATAATGGTATTCTGACGATCATGTCCTATTATGGAGAGGGAACCAGCTTCCCGCGCTTCCTGGCGTATCTGATCGGTATTGCGGTGGCTTTCTTCGGCGCGGCGATCCTGACTTATATCGCAGGATTTGAAGAGGTAGTTCCAGGTGCGGCAGCGGCTGCCATTCCGGAAAAAGGCAAAAAAATTTCTGTAAAAGTGACAAAAGACAATGCGGATCTGGAAATTGCTTCCCCTGTAGAGGGAAAAGCGGTATCTTTAAAAGAGACAGCCGATGAAGTATTTGCTTCGGAGGCGTTGGGAAAAGGCATTGCGATCGTTCCCGCAAAGGGTGAGATCGTGGCGCCGGCGGACGGTACGCTGTCTGTTTTGTATCCGACACTTCATGCGCTTGGGTTTGTTTTGGACAACGGCGTGGAACTTTTAGTACATATCGGTATCAACACGGTGGAGTTAAACGGGGCATGCTTTGAGAAACATGTGGAACAGGGAGTGCGCGTGAAGAAGGGCGACCGCCTGGTAAGCTTTGATATCGATAAGATCAGAGAGAAGGGATATGATCCCACGGTTATGGTTTTAGTCTCCAACACCGATCAGTTTGCCGGTGTGGACGGCGTGCCGGGAGAGCGGGTTTCCAGCGGGAAGAACGTGATTTTGATTAAGAAATAAGAATTTCTAAAATGGGAAGATTTCTGCCTGTACAATGGTGAGGATGCGGTAAAAACAGCTTCGGACAGACATTGTGCAGGTAGCAGAAAGGGTATGGTATTTCTATGATAACAAAATTTCCGAAAAATTTTCTCTGGGGTGCGGCTTCTTCCGCGTTCCAGATCGAGGGCGGATGGGACGAGGACGGCAAAGGAATGACAGTGGCGGATTTCAATTCCTTCAAGCGTTCCGACCGCCAGGCGGACAGCAAAGTCGCCAGCGATTTTTACCATCACTGGAAAGAGGACATCGGTCTGATGAAGGAGCTGGGGTTAAAGACCTACCGTTTTTCCATCTCCTGGGCCAGAATCATTCCGGACGGCGACGGGGCAATCAATCAGAAAGGAATCGATTTTTACAGTCGGGTCATCGATGAGCTGATTGCAAATGACATTGTTCCTTTTGTCACCTTATATCATTTTGATCTGCCCTATGCGCTGGTGGAAAAATATAACGGCTGGGAGGACAGACGTTGTGCCTATGCCTTTGAGCGTTACGCAAAGGTATGTTTTGAGGCTTTTGGAGACAGGGTGAAATGGTGGCTTGTGCACAATGAGCAGAATCTGATGATCCGGGTGGATGAGCGGATGAACATTACGGAGTCTGATCCCTGGAAAGCGGATAAAATGCGGGCACAGATGGATTATCATATGTTTCTGGCTCACGCTCTGGCTGTGAATGCCTGCCACGAGATGGTGGAGGGCGGAAAGATCGCGCCTGCGGTCTCTTCTACCTGTACCTATCCTCTGACCAACAGGCCGGAAGATGTCTGGGCGGCAAAGATGAACGACTGGTTCAAGACCAACTATTGTCTGGATATGCACTACTACGGAGAGTATCCGGGGTATTATATGCGGTATCTGAAAGAACGGAATATTGTGCCGGTGATGGAAGAGGGGGACAGAGCGCTTCTCAAGAGCGCAAAGATGGATTTCATTGCCCTGAATTATTACAGAACCCTCTGTGCAAGCTATCTTCCTGCAGATGAGGAACATCCTGTGGGGATGCGGGCATACCGGGGCAATGAGGTGGATTTTGACCAGTACGGCTACTGCAGGGATGAGAAAAATACGAACCTGGCAGCCAGCGAGTACGGCGCACAGATCGATCCCATGGGACTGCGGATTGTATTGAACGATTATTATGCGCGCTATCATCTGCCACTTATCATCACCGAAAACGGGCTGGGGACGCCGGATGTGCTGACGGAAGACGGCAAAGTTCATGACGATTACCGGATCGATTATATCCGTGGCCATGTGGAGGCCATGGCGCTTTCCATAGAGGACGGCGTGGAGCTGATGGGGTACTGTCCCTGGTCGGTGATCGATTTGTTAAGTTCTCATCAGGGGTTCAGAAAACGCTACGGTTTTGTGTATGTGAACAGAGAGGATATGGATCTGAAGGATCTGGGACGTGTTCGCAAGGACAGTTTTTACTGGTATCAGAATGTGATACGGACAAACGGTGAGATCTGATAACAAGGTCATTTAGGTAATGTCAGCGGATGCCGTGAGTAGCATTTTATGCTGCTCACGGCTGGGCTAAGGTGTTAAGTAAATGACATGGTTAATGGGGGAGAGAAGATGCGGGTAGTGAAGGTTCTGAATAATTCGCTGGTGCTTGCACTGGATGAAGAGGGCAGGGAAATCATACTGATGGGAAAAGGGATCGGCTTTCACAAGGCTTCCGGCTATGAGTTCGGGCCGGAGGAGGTGGAGAAAGTGTTTGTGCTGCGGGACAGGTCCATTACCAGAAGTATTATCAGACTGGCCGCCGAGACAGACAGCGTGTATTTTGAGATCGCCAAGAATGTGATCGATTATGCCATCGATACGTATCACATGAAGCTGCTTGATCATATCTATCTTTCTCTGACGGACCATCTGGCTTTTGCGGTTAGACGGACAAAAAAGGAGATTATCGTACCGAATTTTTATACGCAGGATATGCAGCATTTCAATCCCAATGAATACCAGGTAGGGCAGTATGCGCTGCAGGTCATAAAGGAACAGACGGGAGTGTTCCTTCCGGAGGATGAGGCCGGCAATATTGCGTTCCATTTCATCAATGCCCAGGAGGATCATCCCTACAATGAAAAGAACCGGAAAATAAAACAGTTGACAGAGGACGTACTGGATATTGTAAAATACTATTATCAGCTTGTCTATGATGAGGATAGTGTGGCTTATTCCAGATATCTGACGCATATCAGACTGTTTGCACAGCGGCTGGTGTCCGGAAAACAGCTGCCGGTGGATGAATCCAGGCTGCTGTACGATCAGATCGCACAGGTCTGTACTTCCGAGTTCTCCTGTGTGGAACGGGTGAACCGGTTTGTACGGGAGCGGTTTGGCGTGAGTGTGACGAACCAGGAGGAGATGTATCTGGCGTTACATATTCACAGAGTGCTGGAAGGCGGAAGGATGAAGGAGTAAAGCTGATTTCTGTCGAGGCGATGGGCCGGAATCTGATGAATCAATGGCGGTCTGTGGCGGGATATTTGTAAAAACAGACGAAAGGGGTAATAAGATGAACAGTTTAATTATCGATATCGGAACATCCAGTATGCGGGGGATCCTTTTTTCGGAGACGGGGGAGAGGCTTGCCTTTCATCAGGTCATTTATGCGCCGGTGAAATATGAGGACGGACGGATCGAGCAGTCACCGGAAGACTGGACGGGATCTCTGGAGAAGATCGTTTCCGCTGTGGCGAAAAAAGCGAAAGAGCAAGCACAGGAGATCGACGCGTTGGCTGTGACGGCCCAGCGTTCCGCCATCATTCCGGTGGATCGGGAAGGGCAGCCTTTGATGGATACCATCATGTGGCAGGATCGAAGAAATGCGGGCATCTGTAAAGAGCTGGAACAGTACAACGATCTGATCTTTGAGCGAAGCGGGGCAAAGATCAATACCGTATTTTCCGGGAGCCGCATGGGGTGGATCTGTAAAAACAGACCGGATGTGTGTGAGAAGCTGTATAAGTTTGTCAATATTCCGGAGTATGTGATGCATCATATGACCGGGGAATATAAGACGGATGCGACTTACGGGAGCCGCTCCCATCTGATGAATCTGCGCACCCGCAGATGGGATCCGGAGATGCTAAAGTTATTTGGAATCAGGGAAGAACAGCTCTGTGAAATCCTGGAACCGGGCAGTGTGTGCGGCCCGGTGACGGCCGCTTTTGCGGCAAAGACCGGTCTGAGGGAGGGGACGCCTGTGATCACCGCAGGAGGGGATCAGCAGTGTGCGGCCATCGGCCAGGGCGCCTATAAAGAGGGAACCCTCTCCCTGGTGGCGGGGACTGGCGCCTTTTTAGTGACAGCCCTTGATGCGGTACCGGAAAAACCGGATCCGCAGTTGATTTTTAACTGCTCCTCTGTGGCGGGACATTATATGGTGGAGGCAAATGTGCTGACCTGCTGTTCCGCTTTTGACTGGTTTGGGAAAAATTTCTATCCCTTAAAAGAGGGAAAGATAGACTATGCCGCCATCAACGAGGAACTGGAAGGACTGGACGGAAAAGTTGGCAGCGTACTGGCGCTTCCCTATTTCCAGGGGCGCAGCACACCGCAGTGGAATCCTCAGGCGAAAGCACATTTCGGGGAAATCTCTCTGGCCACAGGCCGGGGCGATATGGTGAAGGGACTGCTTGAGGGGATTTTTATGGAGATCCGCAACAATATCCTGCTTTTCGGGGAGTATGCAAAGATCGACAGAGCCTATATCAGCGGCGGTCTGACGAACAGCGGGATCATCAACCGGATGCAGGCGGATGTGTACGGCATGCCGTTGTATCACATGGAGGACAGCGAATCCACAGCTTTTGGCGCGCTGATGGTGGCTTTGACGGGACTTGGAGTATACGGATCCATGGAGGAAGCCTTCGCCGCTGTCAGAGGCGGCACGGAGATGAGCTGTTATGAACCGAGGGAAGAGCTGTTTCAGGCTTATGAGGAAAAGCGGGAGCGGATGAATGGGATGTATGGGAGGCTGTATTAAGCGGAAATTGAATTGAGTATGGCACGAAATCTGAAATAAGCGAATAATTTTTATGTTTCTGTTGACAATTGTCTGTAATCGGACTATACTATAAAAAGTCCGATTACAGACATTTTAATTTGCATAAGCCTGCATGTTTTAAATGCGGACGTTACCTGGTATAAAGCCGCATGTTTTATATGCGGATGTTACCTGATATAAGCCGGGGGGAGCACATGGATTCAAAGACACTGGATGCAAGATTAAAGCAGTACAATGACATCACAAAGGAGAATGACGAACTTTACAGAGAAGCGGCAAAAAAATTCGGGCTGTCGGTGTGTGAATTCTGGATCTTGTATTTTCTGCGTGTGGAGTATGCAAAACCCATGCAGAGCGAGATCTGCAGCAGTTTTTATCTGCCCAAGCAGTCAATCCATTCTGCGCTTAAGAAGCTGGAGGCGGACGGCTATATTATGCAGACAGCCGGGGGAAATAAGAGAAGCAAGCGGATCCTGCTGACAAAACAGGGAGAGATACTTTGCGGGAAAACAGTGGATCATATTGTAAAAGCGGAGAAAGAGGCACTAGGCAGTTTATCGGAAAAGGAACAGGAGATCTTTATGGATTTATTTGAAAAATATACCGGACAATTTAAAAAGAATATGCAGACGATCCCTGCACAGGCAGACAATATGAATAGGCAGGAGGTCGCTGAAAAAGGAGGTAATATCACATGAGAATACAGTTATCGGAACATTTTACCTATCAAAAACTGTTGCGTTTTTCGCTTCCCACCATTGCAATGATGATCTTCACCTCCATTTACGGTATCGTAGATGGTTTTTTTGTATCCAATTATGTGGGAAAGACGGCCTTTGCAGCGGTGAATCTGATCATGCCTTATCTGATGATACAGGGGTGTTTTGGATTTATGATCGGTACGGGCGGCGGCGCACTGGTTGCGAAAACCCTGGGAGAGAGGAAAAGGGAGACGGCGGACAGGTATTGTACGATGTTAGTCTGGTTTACTGTGATATTAGGCGTACTGATCTCTGTGGTCAGCATTCTGATTATGCGTCCCGTTGTCCTGTTTCTGGGAGCAGAAGGTGCGATGGTGCGGGAATGTATGATTTACGGCGTGATTATGAGTGCCTTCAATGCGGCTTTTATGCTGCAGTATTTCTTCCAGAGTTTTTTTGTGGTGGCGGAAAAACCGAATCTGGGATTTGGCATCACCATGGCGGCAGGAATCACGAATATTGTGCTGGATGCTTTGTTTATCGCGGTATTTCACTGGGGCGTGGCCGGAGCCGCAATTGCCTCTGTGATCGGTCAGTGTGTGGGCGGCGTGCTGCCGCTTCTCTATTTCGGGAGGCGGCGGGAAGATGCGGAAGCAGGCGGGCATAAAGCGGACAGGGACCTTCCGGAAAATACCGGGAAGAATGGCGAAGCAGACAGGGAGCTTTCACGCGGCGGCAGGCGGCAGGTAAGCAGCTGCTTAAAAAATACAAGCCTTCTGCAGCTGACAAAGGTAAAGATGGAGCCGGGCGTTCTGGTTCGGACCTGCGCAAACGGCTCCTCTGAGCTGATGTCCAATATTTCCTCCTCCGTGGTGGGAATGCTGTATAATTTTCAGCTGATGAAATATGCCGGGGAAAACGGCATTGCAGCTTACGGGGTGGTGATGTATACGCAGATGATCTTTTTTGCTATCTATATCGGCTATGCAGTGGGCACATCGCCCATTGTGAGTTACCACTACGGGGCGGGAAATCACGGAGAGATGAGAAGCCTTCTGCGAAAAAGTCTGCTTCTGATGGCGGGGACAGGGATTGTGATGATGCTGTCCGCCCAGGCCAGCGCCTCTGTGCTTTCGGGAATCTTTGTGGGATATGATGAAGAACTGCTAGAGATCACAATCCATGCTTTTTTGATTTTTGCCTGTTCTTACCTGCTTTCCGGGGTGAATATCTATGCGTCATCCTTCTTCACGGCGCTTAACAACGGCGGGATATCGGCGGCCATTTCCTTTTTAAGGGCGCTTGTTTTCCAGACGGGGGCAGTGATTCTTTTACCCCTACTGTTCGGAATCGACGGTATCTGGTGGGCGGTCACGGTATCGGAGGTGATAGCATCTCTGATCTCGGTCATGTTTCTGGTGGCAAAGAGGAAGAAGTATCGCTATTGAAAGGAACTTTTTGCTTTTCTGTTGCTGTGCCGGCGGGGCATTTTACAGGAATCGGAGTGATGGTGAAGCCTGAACTGATACGGTTATAATTTGTTTTGTCGGCTGTCTGCTTGCCGATATAGTAAGAATATGTTATTGTATAGAAAATTCCGCCGAATCTTAGAGTGTGCTGCAAAGCGCTGCTCTGTCCTGGCGGCGGTCCTGCAAAGCGGGCGTTGTTTAGTGTTTTGAAATATTCTGTTCAGGAAGGAACAATGGATGATGCAAGGTAATATGATAAAAGCGGCATTTTTTGATATTGACGGAACGTTGGCGGCGGTGAAGAGCCATATCATACCGGACAGCACAAGGGAGGCGTTGCGGAGACTGAGAGAAAAGGGGATCAGCTGCATTTTATCTACAGGACAGCATCCGCTTGAGGGGGCGGGTTATGTGACGGACCGGATCGAGGAGGATGGGATCTGGAAAGCGCTTGTAAGGCTGGAAATAATTCAGTATACCCGTAAAACAGCGCCGTCTGTGCATAGGCAGGGGAATTCTTTCGGGGAGGTGGAATGGTAAAATGACAATACTCAGGGATCTATCCGTGCTGTGGTCGTTGTTCCATATACTGATTCTGTTCATGATGCTGTATCGTTCCCGCTATCCTCGCAGAAAAACATTTGTTTTTACGGGAATCTGTATGGGGCCGCTGATCCTGCTGAATATAATGGGAATAGAGATATATGGGACCGAGTTTATGGGCAAGGTCTTTATGTTAACCTGCACGTTGCCAAGTCTTTTATTTTTCTGGTTCATGTCGAAGGATAAGAAAGGACGGTTTTTCTTTACCTTTTGTCTGGCAGACACAGTGGCACTTTGGATCATAGCCGTGACAAATGTTGCGGATTTTTACCTTGGGGGACAGCAGTATGTCCTGATGTTCATCGGAAGGCTGCTTCTGTTTCCATTGGCGGAATGGGTGGCGATCCGCTATTTAAGGAAACCATATATGGAGCTGCAGGAGTCGGTGGCTGAAGGCTGGAAACTTTTTGCAGGGATGACAGCGCTGTATTATATTCTGCTTGCTGTCCATGCCAATTTCCCTGTAGTGATAACAAAAAGGCCGCAGGAATTCCCGGTTTTTGTGCTGATTCTTTTACTGATGCCCATGACTTACGCAACGATCTTTGCAGCTATGTACCGCCAGCTTTTACTCCACAGAAAACGGCAGAGTGAGCGGATCCTGCAGGAGCAGAAGAATACGCTGGAGGCTCAGCTTGATAATCAGCTGAATATCAGGAAGATGAAGCATGATATGAAGGGTTATACAGCCACACTTTCCGGTCTGCTGGCAGCGGGGAATATCCAGGAAGCGGTGGAATATCTGGCGGGAGTGGAGAAGAAAATGGACACCCTGTCCGGGCAGTTCTGTGCCAATCCGTACATCAATGCCACACTGGCCTATTACAGTCGGAAACTCGGGGAGCTTTCAGCAGAGTGCAGGATGGATATACAGGTGGGGGAGGAGATGCTGCCATATATGGAGCTGTGCCGTATTCTGGCGGACGGGCTGGAAAATGTCTGCGATGCCTTAAAGAAACTTGAGAAGGACAGGCGGGAGGTTTCGGTGCATATGCGGTATCACAGAGATTATCTGCTGATCAGGATCAGAAATCGTTGTCAGGAAGATCTGTATGTGAAGCGGGGAGAGACGGTTCCCACAAGCAAGACGGAGAAAGGACATGGTTTCGGGCTTTCCGCCATACAGGAGGCGGCGAACCGGCTTGATGGAGATATGGTTTGTTATACGGAGGATGGGTGGTTTATGCTGGACGTGATGGTCAGGACTGAAGAGATGGTAGAGAAATAAAAATTTGAGCAGTTTTCTGCTGCCGTTTGTGCTATGATAGTATCAACAGGAAGAATGAGTTGTCTTATTCGGCGAACTGTAAAGGTTGTTTATGAATCACAGATTCATAATATGAAAGCTGCATGATAACAGGAAAATGCAGGATCTGATATAAGGAGAAACAATATGGCAAACGAAAACAATCAGGAAAATAGAAGTCTTCCTCTGTTTGAGTTACCCTTTGACAGACGAGTGGAGGAAGGATGGAAACATTTTTTAAAAGAGGAGGCGGAACTCAGGAGGCTGATCGATGAGCGGGCGGACAGCGAGGAGATCAGCGAGCAGCTGGAGATCCTGTTATGTCCTGTTTTTACGGTGGTGTATGCGGAGGTCGGATTCCATGAGGGGAAATATGATCTGATCCTGAATCTGGAAGGGGACTGGTCCAGACTGTTTCCGTTAGTCTATTTTAAGAAACGGGCGCCGAAAGAGGTGCTGGAACTCTGGAATATTCTTGTGGGAAGACAGGCGAGAGATGAAAAGAACGGAGATTTTCAGTTGAAGACAGGAAATGACCTGGTCAGTGCGGAGGATTTTCAGATCTGGACCGAGTGGCAGGGAAAGGAGGCGAAAGTTTCCATCTACTGCGAAAAACTTCTGCCCCTTCTGCCGGAGCGGGAGAGCAATGCATACTGGATCGTTTATACGATGCTCGATTATGCGATGGGAGAGCTGGCGGAGATGAAGTATATTGCCGGACTGGAGCTATTGCGCGTCCGGAGAGAGGAAAAGGCGCTGATGCTTTCAGAGCTTCTTTCCCATTTTATGGAAAAACTTTCTCTGAGCAGGGAGGAGCTGCTCGATGCAGAGCGTTACTGTGGTTTATATACAGGATATCAGATGAAGCCCGATGAGGAAGCGCAGGATGGTCTGCGGCGGGATGTGTATGTGGGTTCCAGCGGTTTCCTGCCTCTTCTGAACGAGTTCTGGCGGGGAGAGAGCCGTATGATGGATACTTTTCACAATGACGGTATTGCGGCAGGGTACTTCTGTTATCCGCTGTATGGCTTTCAGGGGGAAGACAGAAGTGCGCAGATTCTGGATTACCGGGACGAGATGGCGGAGAAAATAGAAGAGCTGGCAGGAGCGGACAGCTTTGCCTTTATCGGCGGCGCTTGCGGCATTTATTACGGTTATCTGGATTTTATCGCCTGGGATCTGAAGGCAGTATTGGATGCGGCGGTCTCTGTGTTCGGGGCATCCGGGATAGACTGGGTGATGTTTCACAGTTTCAGACAGGATGCGGATGGGATCACGCTGTTTGAAAAAGGATGAAAATGCTCTGTCACCAATCTGTTTCCAGTGAAAAAGCGAAGTGTTCCTTTCAGGAACAGGAAGCGTAGAGTACAGTAAAAAGAGCAGGAGGACGCGGGCATCCAGGGAATTTCCTGCCGAAGTTATTGTACTCTATGCGAGAAGAAAGGGGCGCATATTTTCCTGAAGCATAGTTGTAGTAACACCCTGTTTGCGGTATTTTTTTCGTACTGCAACAAATTCTATGTATCCAGTCGTAACAGGATACTCAAGCAGCCTTTCAAATTCTTCTGCAATACATAAAGCTATGCTATTACGGTCTGTTTCTTGTGCTTTCCTTATATACGCTGTTTTCATATCTACTTTAAATTCCCACCGCTTATGAAAAGTATATCACCTGGGTAAAAGTCTGGCAAGGAGGGTTGACAGATGGATTATCCAGATGTATAATTTGCATTATATATAATTGAAACTATATATAATGCAAATTATAAATGAGGGGTGCAAACATGCCTGCAATCGCGAAAGTCACAAAAGAGATGATTATAGACGCTGCCTTTGAAATAGCAAAGGAAATGGGAGCAGAAAACATAAACGCCCGGACAGTTTCGCAAAAACTCAGCTGTTCCACGCAGCCGGTTTTATATCATTTTAAAAGAATTGAAGATGTCCGCATTGCAGCACATAAAAAAGCAGTCGAATTTCATATTAACTATGTAACAAATATAAGCGGCAAATACGAACGGCCTATGTTGGAAGTGGGTATGAGACATATTCAGTTTGCCGCAGAAGAAAAAAATCTCTTTCGCTTTTTATTTCATTCAAACTATTATACCAGCGTTTCCCTTTCTGATTGGCTTACAGAGGAAAATTTTGGTTCTGTATTTTCTATTTTGAAGAGACAGGCAAAAGCAGATGATCGACAGGCATATAGCATATTTTCTCAGATTTTTTTAGTAACACATGGAATAGCCAGTCTGCTTGCCGGTAATGCAATAGTTTATGATGAAGCATATTGCATCAGGACATTGTCTCATGCCTATTTTGGAATAATGTGTCTGATAAAAGAAGGAGAATCATTGTGAAAAGCATGGAGAACGTAAAATACAGATTGAATCTGCAGAGGAGGAAAACAGTATGGTTTTAATGGTTGATACAACAACAAAACATACCGGAAAAGCAATAGCAGAGGAATTGCTGCGCAGTGGTGAAACTGCAGCCGGGTTTGAGTTGATTGACACTACCAGGCTGCATATTTCACACTGCGCCGGATGCAATTACTGCTGGTTGAAAACGCCGGGAGTTTGTGTCATTCAGGATGATTATGAGCCGATTTTGAGAAAAATGAGTAAAGCTGACCAGGTTTGGCTTATTTCGGATACGCACTTCGGATTTGTTTCCTGGCAGACCAAAAACATTGTAGACAGGATTATGCCGCTTGTCACCATGTATCTGAAATTCAAGGATGGACAGATGCGCCATGTCATGCGCTATGACCATCAGCCGGATATTGGGATTATCTATACCGGAGACGGCGACCAGGATTACCTTGAACGGTGGTGTCAGCGTACTGCGCTGAATTTGGGGAGCCGTTCCCTGGGAGTTTTTTCTGAAAGAAGCGGAAAGGAGGCGGTTTCATGCATGTTGTTATAATCAATGGAAGTCCGCGGGTGCAGAAATACAGCAACACGGAGAAAATCATTGCTGCCTTTGCAAAAGGACTGGCAGAAGGAGAAAGCACCTTTGAGACATATGCAATTTCCAACCGGAAAACATGGAATATCATTCGGGATGCCTACATAAAAAACGATGAAATCCTCATTGCGCTGCCATTATATGTGGAATGCGTGCCCGGACTTCTTTTGGAATTTTTGGAAACTCTTCCCAAAAAGGATGAGCGTACAAGACTTTCCTTTCTTTTACAAAGCGGCTTTACAGAGGGATGCCAGCTTCGCTGCGGTGAGGCATTTCTGGAAAAATTGCCTGAATATCTGGGGGTTCGTTATGGCGGCTGTCTGGTAAAAGGAGGTAATTTCGGCATCCGGGTTTTGGAGGAAGAGAAACAGGAACAGGCCACAAAAGCGTATCGGGCGATGGGAAAACTGTTTGCAGCGGGAGACGGCTTTTCCTGTGAGGAAGCAAAAAAATTTACCGGTCCGGAATATTTCCCTCTTCCTGTGCGCCTGATGATAGGACTGCTGCAAAAAACCCTTGCCAGAAAGATGCTTCAGAAGGTGGCAGCATCGTGGGGGTGCAGTGTGCCGCTTGATGAAAAGGTATGGGAAACAGGCCGTAACGGAGAAAACAGAGCCTGAGAGAAAAATTCCTGATGAACAGAATCACTGCGCGGCGGCCCGCCAGGGCTGTGGTATAGCGGGCTTGATTTTTATGATTTTCCATGTTTCATTCGCTCGAAGATAAGTTCATAGCCGTCGTTGCCGTAGTGCAGAGAGCGGTTCACTCTGCTGATGGTGGCAGTGGAAGCGCCGGTTTTTTCGGCAATTTCCAGGTACGTCTTTTTGTCCCGCAGCATGGTGGCAACGTCAAAGCGCTGGGAAAGCGATAATAGCTCGTTCACCGTACACAAATCTTCAAAGAAATTATAGCATTCTTCTTTGGATTCCAGATGCAGGATCGCTTCAAAGAGACTGTCAACAGCATCGTTTTTCAGTTTATTATTCATCGGTCAACCACACTTTCGCACAATAAAATTTTAAAGTTCTAAATCAATTCTATTTTAGCATACGGGCGGCCTTTTCGTAAAGAGTAAATTTTTTTATAATTCTAAGGGAAATATCTTGTCATCTAGTAATGAAAACTATATAATGTTAGTAAGCAGTGCGAAAAAATGCAGATTCTGTTTTTCGTCATGCTTGCATGTAAGAAAAACAGAATCTGCATTTTTTCATAGGGCGCACGCCCGTTAATGAGGAAAATCGAAGATTTTCCGAATAAGCACTGCGGACAGTGCGAAAGCGGGTGCTTCGGCGGCGGGAGGAATCGATAAATGACGATAGATATGCATGATTTGCTGAACAGTATTGTGAAAAGTCTGGACAGGACGGAATATGTCAGGCCGGAGGATGTGCCGGATATTGAGCTGTATATGGATCAGGTGACCACCTTTATGGAACAGCGCCTGAAACCGGCCACCAGAAATCCCGAGGATGATAAGATCATGACGAAAACCATGATCAATAATTATGTGAAAAATCATCTGATGCCGCCACCGGATAAGAAAAAATATTCGAAGGAACATATGCTGTTGCTTATCTTTATTTACTATTTTAAGGGGTTTATGTCCATCGGCGATATCCAGACGCTGATGGAGCCGCTGACAAAACAGTATTTCGGAGAGGACAGAGATTTTAAACTGGAGGATATTTACAGAGAAGTATTCAGTATGGAGAAGGAAGAGATCGACAGTCTGAAAAAGGATGTGATCAGAAAGTTCCGGAAAGCGGAGGGGACATTTGAGGAAGCGCCGGAAAAAGGGCAGGAATTTCTCAAAATGTTCTCCTTTATCTGCCTGTTGTGTTTTGATGTCTATTTAAAAAAGATGATGATAGAAAAAATGATAGACAGTATTTCGGAACTGAAAAACCCGGAAGAGATGGAAAAAGCGGAGAAAGAGAAGAGAAGATCCAGAAAAGGTGAGGAATAAATTAGGATAGTCTGAATGGTTATTTTTTTATTACTGTTACAATTTGCATTTTTTGAGGAATATACCATGTAGCAACAGGGGGGTGAATGGTGTATGAGAAAAGTTTTATTTGCAGAAAATGAGGGTAGAGATAACAGTAGTAAATGAAAACAATATTAGTGGATAATGAACCACTAATGCAGCAAAAGCTGGAAACTGTAATGAAAGACATCAGGGAGGTAGATGTTGTAGGGAGTTTTGGAAATTCAGAAAAAGCACTGGAATATGCAGAGGAAAATACGGTAGAATTTGCACTTTTGGATACGGAGATGCCGGAAATGGACGGATTAGATCTGGGGAGGAAACTGAAAGAGATCTATCCCGGCATTGTCCTGATCTATATAACAGAAAATAGTGACAGACTTGAAGATATTATGAAAATGAAAGCAGATTACTGCATTATGAAGCCCTGCGGCAGGGAGGATATCAGAGAAGCCGCAGAGCGGGCCAAGCTTCTGGCGAAACGCCAGAAAAAGCAGCTGACAGCGCACATGTTCGGAAGATTTAACGTATTTATCGATGGAGAGCTTCTTTATTTCCGCAACGCAAAATCAAAAGAACTGTTAGCTTTATGTATGGACAGATGCGGCGGCAGCGTATCCATGGAAGAAGTGATCGATAAGCTTTGGCCGGAAAGAGTTTATGATGAAAAAGTGAAAAGATTGTATCGAAAAGCAGTTATGAATTTGCAGGGGACGTTAAAGGAAAAGGGAATCACTGAATTTTTTCAGAAGAAAAGGGGAAGCTGTTATATTACAAAAGAGAATGTAGAGTGCGATTATTACACATATCTGATGGAACCTGAAAAGAACAGCAGGCTGTTTCAGGGAGAATATTTGTTTGACTATAGCTGGGGTGAGGAAACGCTGGCGCTTTTGATGAATGAATATTAGGCGGTCTGAGGAGCTGTGTCATGGCGGTGTAAATGAAGAGAAGGAACTGGTTTCTGCTTGGAATTTATGGATTGGTGGTTATTGTAAATGTACTGTCGTGGTACATGCCGTGCTTTGGCGACAGGATGCGTCAAAGTGTATTTCAGGTAACGCAATATGTGCAGGGGTATATAAGTAGTATCGTTACCTTTTCTCTGGGGGAGTTCTTATTACTGTTTGCAGTAATTTTGCTGACAGGTGCTTTTGTGTTACTTCTGACAGGTTTGTGTAAAAAGACAGCGGCTATATTCAAAAAAGGCCGCGGGAAAATCTGTGGGGACATAACGGAAAACAGCAAAAGGTCAGGATTTGAGATATTTTGCAGACGGTATTTTTACAGTCTGTCCTGGATCATCGGCGTGGTATCTGTCGTTATGTCAGTCAATTGCTTTGTTCTGTATCATTGCAGCAGCTTTCAGGATAATTACATGCCCACAGTCAAACGGGACTATACGGTGGGAGAGCTGGCAATTCTAAGAGATTATGTGGTCAGGCAGTGCAATGAGCTGGCACAGGAACTTAAACGGGATGAAGACGGTTATCTTGTCTATGAAGGAGATCTTAACCGGCGCGGGATCCTGGAGATGAAAAGGATGGGAGAGACGTATCCGCTGTTTGGGGGATATTATCCCATGCCGAAAAAATTCACTTTTTCCGGATTTTTCAGTCAGCAGTACATGCTGGGGTACTATTTTCCCTTTACGATGGAAGCTAATTATAACGATGTGATGTATATTGCCAATGTGCCTGTAACGATCTGTCATGAACTTTCTCATGTAAAAGGCTTTATCTATGAGGATGATGCAAATTTTATCGGCTATCTTGCCTGCACTTCATCTGAGGATCCTTTTTTCAGGTACAGCGGTTATCTGAGCGTTCTGGATTATCTGAACAGAGATCTGTACGAAAGTCTGGACAGGTCCTTTGAAACTTATCAGACCTATGAACAATGCAGCGCACTGGTGGAACGGGATAATGTTTTCCTGACAAAGGAAGCCTGGGCGGCTGTGGAAAGCAGAGCTGTGCTTGATACGGAGACAGTGCGGCAGGCGTCCCATACGTTTCTTCAGACAAACTTGCAGATAAACGGCATAGAGGAGGGAACCGCCAGTTACGGGAAAGTGGTGGAGCAGCTGCTTACGTATTATGACGGTGTATTGTATTGAAAAAGACAGTGGAGGAGCTTGACGGTAAATGAGCAATATGGTGGATTATGTAAACCGATTTCAACATACATTTGCAGAGCGGGAGTTCAATGATGTGGACTCTCTTGTGTTATGTCAACTTAGCTATCTGAAAATGAAAAACCTGATTCCCGGACTGGAAGACGGACAGGAATTTATTCCGTTTCGAGATGTTCTGCGAAAGGAACATGAAGAACAGGTTTTTGCGGACGAAAGATACAGAGAGGATAACAGAAAGCTGACGGAGGCGGTTTTAAACAGCAGACGTTTTCAGGATCTTCGTGTGAACTATTATATTGATATTCTGGATAAGGAGATGGAAATACAGTTTTCTGCGGTAACTTATCTGTTAGGAGAAAATGAGAGGAAAGAACAGCTTTATTATATTGCTTACCGGGGAACCGATGAAAATATGGTGGGCTGGAAAGAGGATCTGACGTTAGCTTTCTCGGAGCCTGTGGTGGGCCAGCTCTACGCGGCGAGATATATGAGAAAGGCGGCTGTGCATCTGCCGGACAGTTTTTATATGGGTGGACATTCCAAGGGGGGAAATCTGGCTGTTTTTGCCGCAATGAGCAGTTCCGTGGCCCTGCAGGAGAGAATATTGTCAGTCTACAGTCATGATGGACCGGGCTTCAAGCCTCAGGTGATGGAGCGGTATGAGTATGGAAGGATCGCGGATAAAGTAAAGAAGATTCTGCCCGGTTCGTCCATGGTGGGAATGCTTTTGGAGCGCGGAAGCGCCTATCATGTGGTGGAGAGCAGTTCCTACGGCCTGATGCAGCACAATCCCTATACCTGGGTGACAGATCCGGAGGCGGGATGCTTTGTGCCTATGGAAGAGCTCAAAAACAGTGTAAAACTGATGGACAGCGCGGTGACAGACTGGATCTTAAGTCTGGACGACGAGCAGGTGAGCCGGTTTTCGGATGTTCTGTTCCGGGTGCTGGCGGCGTCCGAGACCGATAATCTGATCGATTTCCGGGCGGATTGGAAAAAGAGCCTGTCCGGGATTTTGCAGGAACTCAAAGAGGTGGATGATGCCACGAAAGAGGAGATGGAGGAAATACTGAGAGGGCTGTTCGAGATCACGGGGCAGATGACAAAGAAAGAGATACAGAGCAGGATCCAGGAGGGACTTCAGAGCGTGCAGGAAAAATTTTTGCGAAAAAAACTGGAAAAAAAGCAAGAAAAATGAAATTGAGTATTGACATTTGACCAATAAGTATGTAAAATAACATTTGTTCGGTTCGCAGAAGTGGCGGAATTGGCAGACGCGCAGGCTTCAGGTGCCTGTTGTAGCAATACAGTGAGGGTTCAAGTCCCTTCTTCTGCAGTAGAATATAGAACGTGTGAACAAGGGACTTGTACCTGTTCAATTGTCCCTTCTTCTGCACAAAAAAAAGAATCCTGTTCGTTGGATTCTTTTTTTATGCGCAGGGGCACGTAAGGAAATTAGCAGTTTCGCTGCATGCACCCCGCGCGGCGAGCAGAGAAAGTTTCCTCTGCTCGATTGCGCAGGCAGAACCGTTTGGAAAAGCTAAATTTCCGCAGTGACGCCATTTAAGTTGATCTGTTCATCTTCTTCCACCGGGATGATCAGGCATTTCTGGCCGTCGATGATCTCTGATTTAATGTAGGGCGCTTTTTCCGGGCTTACCCGCAGGATGACGTCACAGGCGGTCTGACCGGAAAGATCCGTGGTGACCTCGTCAGGAAAGTTCTCTGACACTGCATTTTCATCGGAGGTCAGAAAAGCTTTTTCAGCCAGTTCTTTCTGCAGTGACTGTACCTGCAGTCTGAGGTTCGCTTCCTCCTTTTTCCGGGCATTTTTTTCCAGCGCTTTTTCATCGATGAGATTGGTAAGGACAGGCGGCTCGGCTTCAAACTCCCTGGTAATGCCCTCTTTGATCTGTCTTGCGGCGTCTCCCTGTATCTCGTGTTCCGTGAGAACTTCATCCACAAGTTCCTTTGTCAGAAGTACGGGTTCTGCCTCTTCGTACGCCTCTTCTCCGTCGGTGCAGATCATATCCTGAAAGCTTTCCTGCAGCTGTAAAAGAACCTCTTCACTGTCCGCCTCCTGTGTGACAAAGGCCTGCTTTACAATGGAGGAAAAGACCTGCTGCTGTTCTGCGGCGGTGCGTTTGGTACCGCAGCCGAGCACATTTTCCACAAATTCCGGGCGGGAATCCCTGGCATCCTTTATGTAATAGATGAGAGAGTGGATATCGCTGCTTCTGTCCGAGAAAGCCGGGAAAATGAAGCCGGTGTCAGGAGCGCCCACCACCCAGTCGCGGATCCGGGCGCCGATGCGGTTTTCTTCCTCTCTGTAGCCAAGCCCCGGTTTGGAGAGTGTGACGGGGCAGATGGCGCAGAGCATGTAATCATAAACTTCCTCGGACTCGTCTAACTTTAAGCCGTCGTTTGTTTTCGTGATAATATCATAGGCGTCTTTAAATAAGAGGATCAGATAATTTCCCGCACAGTCATAGTGTTCGATGATAAGATCGTAGAAGCGGTCAAGCAGGTCCTCGTTTTTCAGGGCGCTTTCCTTTATGCCCATGAAAAACTGCTGCCTGCCGCCGGGTTCCTCCTCCTCAGTGGGAAATTCCAGCTGTAAAAGGTTGTTGCCCACCGTGCCGGAGAGACATTTTCTGGCCAGATCAAGATATTTGTAAAATTCCTCGTCATCCAGATTCAGAAAAGTTTCTGAAAGAGTCAGTACTTTGTTTTTATTGCCGTCCACATAACAGCCGCACAGTTTTGTGATGGAGCAGTCTGTTTTGTTCAGACGTTTCTTCAGTTCAAGAGTGTCTTTTTTTGTCATGATGTTTTTCCTTTCTCAGGGGATGCAGTGAAAATTCGGAAAATCGGAGATTTTCCGAATCACGGGCTTCGCCCTGTCGGACAGACAGATCGCAAATTTTCTTACATGCAAGCATGACGCAAATTTCCGGTCTGCCCGTCCGGCGCTGTTTATTGCCTGTCTGAATATTTTAACATATATTTTGGAAAAAAAGTAATAGATTATCGGGGAAAAAAGTAGTAAGATAAAAAATGACACAAAGGAAGGTACATAAAAGTAAAAAAGACAGTGAGAAAGAAAAGGAGACAGAAATATGAAGAGCTTCAAAACAAGATTGTGCAGCTTGGGTTTAGCGGCTGTGACGGCGGCAGGTTTCTTTATGGGAACGGCTGTGAATGTGCGGGCGGATGAGATTCCGGCCCAGGAGGTTCCGGCGCCGGAAGTCCCGATGATGAGAAGTGTTTACACGAATGAACCGGTGACGGAGGCACAGGCGGCGCTTCGTCCGATTGCGGCCATGATTCCCACCGATAAAAAGGCACAGCCTTCCTACGGAATCGGAAGTGCCGATGTATTATATGAGATCATGGAGGAGGGAAATATTTCCCGTCAGATGGCGATCATTCCCGGCTGGCAGAGCCTGCCCCAGATCGGTAATCTCAGAAGCTGCAGACTCTACTATATTCCGGTAGCGAAGGAGTGGGATCCTATTTTAGTCCACTTTGGCGGCGTGTTTTATATGCAGGGAACCATCGATGCCCCGGATATGAACAATCTTTCCGGTACTTCCGAGTATGGTGTGGGCGGCGACAGACCGGGTTCAGGGTACTTTTTCCGGACAACCAACCTCAAGGCGCCTCATAATGCTTATATCACGGCGGAAGGCATTCAGAAGGCCTGTGCGGAGTTAGGCTATCAGACGACGATCAGAGAACAATACTACAACAATAAACATTTCACTTTTGCGGAAGGCGTGAATACGTTAGAACAGTACGGCGGACAGGCGGCGACGGCGAATGTCATCGATCTGGCGGAAGTTTTCAGCTATACAAAAAGCTCGCTGCAGTATGATCCGAATTCCGGACTGTATCTGAAAAGTCTTCACGGCAAACCGCAGACGGACGCGCTGACCGGCGCGCAGCTTGCTTTTGCAAATGTGATCGTGCAGAATACCAACTGGGCGTATGTGGATGAGAAAGGCTATCTGGCTTTCCAGATGATAGACAATACACACGATGGCTATTACTTCACAAAGGGCAAAGCGATCCACATCAGATGGGAGAAGACAAGCGATTACGAGCCCACCAGATATTATGACGACAACGGCAATGAGATACAGCTCAACACCGGGAAGACCTATATAGCTGTTGCCCAGGCCGGGAAGCAGGTGAAATTTCGGTAAGCGGCACTCCATGAAACATGCAGATAAGCATCGTCATAAAACAGAAAACATATAATACGAAGATAAGCGGTATTGCAGAGCGGAACGAAAGGGGAGAAGAGCGCTTTGATCTATAAATGTAAAAATTGCGGCGGTAACGTGGTGTACCATCCAGATAAGAAAATGATGTACTGTCCCCATTGTGACGGAACAGACAGCGAGGAAGAAGTAAAATCCTCTGTGGTAACGGAGTGCGCAAGCTGCGGGGCGCCCATGGAGCTCTCCTCCTATACCTCCGCCTGTAAATGTGAACACTGCGGTTCCTATACGATCGTGGAGGAGAGGGTGGGGGGAGAGTTTGCCCCCCATTTGATCATGCCCTTCAAAATATCCAGAGAGGGAGCGGTAAAGCTCCTGGAAAAGGAGTTTCAAAACAGATTTTTTACACCGGCGACTTTTCTTTCAGCGGCCACGTTGGAGGGGATGGAGGGGATCTATGTCCCCTTTTTCCTGTACGATTATCTGGCCACATTTGACTATGCGGGGACAGGGACGAAGGTGAGAAGCTGGCGAAGCGGCAACACGGAATATGTGGAAACTTCCTATTTCCGTGTGGAGCGGAATATGGATATTGATTTTGATAAAATTCCGGTGGATGCTTCCATCAATATGGACGACCAGAAAATGGATCTGTTGGAGCCATTTGATGGGAAGGCACTGGAAGCATTTCAGAAGAAATATATGTCCGGGTTTCAGGCGGAGAGATACAGTGAGGGGCTGATGGAGCTGGAGCCCAGAGCCCAGGAGAAGGCCAGAAGGGATTCGGAGGAACTTCTGCGGGAGAGCCTCTCCGGCTATACGACGCTGCGGGCGGACAGAAAGCATCTGAATTTACAGAGACAGACGGCAAACTATGCACTTCTGCCGGTCTGGGTATACTATTACAACTATCACGGACAGAGATATACATATTATATTAACGGACAAAGTGGAAAGATTCTGGGAAAGACACCCATATCCAAAGGAAAGATGTTCGCTTACGGCGGCGGGCTTTGGGCTTTCCTGTTTACCATGATGCTGCTTGTCAAAATGATACTGGAGGTGCTCTGAGATGAAGAGATTTTTGAAACGGTTTAAAATCTGCCTGTTGATTCTCGGGGTGCTGGCGGCGTTTTACTTTATCCTGACAGGTATCCACAGCCTCACAGGCAGTATGAGAAATGGGGAAAGGCAGAATACAGAGTGTACGACGAAGGAGCGGGTGTTTGATCAGGCGGATGTGCTCTCTGATGAGGAGGAGGAGAAACTGCGGAAACTGATTGCAAAGAGAGAGAAGCAGACAGGCTGCGATATTGTGCTGGTGACGCTTGATGAGTCGCTGCGGGATTACGCTTATGAGCGGCAGGATTATGCAGCCACGGAAAAGTATGTCATGATCTATGCGGACGATTTTTATGATGAGCATCTGTTTGGGTATGATAAACCCAAAGGAAACGGTGTGCTCTTTCTGGATAATCTGTACCGGGAGGACGACGGGTATGCATACAGTTGGTTTTGTACCACGGGAAAGGCAGAGGAAAAGTACACAAATGCCATGATCGACCATCTGCTGGAGAAGAGTTACCGATGGAGTAAGATCAGCCCCTATCACGGATACAAAGCCTGCATCAACCAGTTTTATCACGATATGAACGGGTTTGGCCTGATCAGTATCAATTTTTCAGTGCCTATTCTGTTGGCAGTCTCTCTTGTTATGGCGGTATTGTTTGTGGTGACGAACACGGGCTCCGAGGCAGGCGGGAAGACAACGTCAGCGAATACTTATGTGAAGGGCGGCAAGGTGAAGATGAATCACAGGGAGGACCGCTTTATCAGAAAGAATGTGGTACAGCACAGGATTCAGACAAACAGTGGCGGTGGAGGCCGAAGCGGCGGCGGAGGTCATCATGTTTCCAGCGGCGGCGTATCCCACGGCGGCGGAGGCCACAGGCACTGAGCAACCCTTTTTCCTGGAAACCAGGATTCAGAATCGGATTATGAAACCGGTAAATTAGCGGTCGAAATTCCCTGTTCCACCGAACAGCGGGGAATTTCCCCGCTATTCATTATACAACTGAAGGAAGATCTGATAAAGAACGATCTGAAACTGTGCGAAGGGATTTTTTGATATTCTCATTCAGTTCTCTTTTTTCTGGGATGAACATTTTTACTTCCGCCACATTCACTGCGCTGTCAAATGGGAAGCTGTCAGCGGAATTATCCTTCCTGCGTCTGCCTGCAATCAGCTCCTGAACTTTTTGGAACACTTCTTCGGAAATGATGGCTTCGTGGGTATTTTCCACACGATGGGAGCAGACCTGCCGGAACGAAAAATCGTTGTGTATTCGGTTCAAGTGGCGAAGCGGCAATGCTGGCAATCTATAAAATCCTGCCATTTGGATTTTCTTTACCGCTTCATTCAGTTTTCAGGGACAGCAGCCATTGTGTGCCGCTGCGCTCGGAAACCAGCTTATCCCCATCGTCTATAACCATGACCATGTCAAGGTCTGCACCTGTTTCCAAAAGCCGGGGTTTTACCGTATCGTCCAGCCCGTCTTCGGCGGTCTGGTAAATCACATTGAATGGTTCCGGCGGTTTCATGTTGGGAAGCGGTCGGCGTATCATTTTCAAGGTTTTTTCCCTCTGTATGCCCCTTTGGAGATGGCGGCAGTCTATGACCTGCTTTATAAAAATGAATGCCAGAACTGGCGCAACAAAATAAACCGGGTAAAAAATACAGGCTGCCTTTACTGACTTTAAGAAAGAAGCCTTACAGAGAAAAAAGGCTGTAAAAACAGGAACAGCCAGCCCGAAAGAATTTACGGACTGGCTGTATCAGCAGAGTAATGTTATTGTGCCGCTGACCGAATACTAAATTTTTTTCTCGCTGTAAGTTTTCTGTGACATTTGGTTGATACTATAAAAAGAAAAAGGATGTGATACTATGCGAATACTGGTTGTTGAAGATGACCAGCTTTTGAATAAGACATTAAGCTATAATCTGTCGGCTGTCGGATATTCCGTGGATGGGGCTATGTCAAAGGCAGTTGCCATAAGATTTCTTGAAAAACAGGATTATGATTTAATTGTTTTGGATGTTAATCTGCCGGATGGGAACGGATTTGATATATGCCGTGAGGTAAAAGAACACCGTCCCGATACCGCCGTGATTTTTCTAACTGCCAATGATATGGAAAGCGATATGCTGAAAGGATTTGAGTTGGGCGCAGATGATTATGTAACAAAGCCCTTTCCTGTCAGCGTGTTCCAAAAGAAAGTATCTGCTTTACTGAACCGCATTTCAGCACAATCCGGCGGCGATTTCTACGATGACGGGAATTTATATATCAATTTTTCCGAACTATCAGCATGTCTTGCAGGACAGCCGATTACCCTTACATCGTTGGAATATCGTTTGTTAAAAGTGCTGACAAAAAATTCTCAAACTGTCCTGACCCGTCAGGTATTGCTTGAAAAGCTGTGGGATGCAGATGAAAATTATGTGGATGAACACGCACTTACCACAACGATCAGCCGCATCCGCAGTAAAATTGAAACGAACCGCCATTCCTACATCAAAACCGTTTACGGCATGGGCTATATGTGGATTGGAGGAGTGCAAAAATGATTTCAAAAAAACTCTCCTTAAATAAGGTCTGCATAGTACTGGCAACCACCATTTTACTTTTATCCGTTGTCATGTTTTCGGTTCTATATATCCTGACCAGAGAAATGTCTGTGGTATTTTGCGGCATGGTGTTCTGTCTGCTTTTTCTACTTTGTGTTACTGCTTTTGTGATGCTGGTACGGCGAAAGCTGACTTTGTTTTCTGAAATGCTTTGCTGTACCTTAGACGAAATGATGAATGGAAAAATAGATATATCGCAGGTTGCCGAAGAAGAAAGCTTATTTTACAAAATCAATCATCGGCTGGTGCGTCTTTATGAGGTTATGCAGGAAAGCAAAAACAGCGTTGCCAGTGAACGAGCTGACTTACAGGAATTGATTTCCGATATTTCTCATCAGGTAAAAACACCGATAGCAAACTTAAAAATGGTAAATGCCACCTTATTAGAACAAGAAGTGACACAGGATAAACAGCGGGAATTTCTGCTTGCCAGTGGCACACAGCTTGATAAACTGGATTTCTTAATGCAGGCTATGATAAAAACTTCCCGGCTTGAAACTGGTGTTATCTCACTTGAAAAGAAACAGCAGCCAATCTATGATACTCTTGCTATGGCTCTGGGCGGTATCTTTCTGAACGCTGAAAGAAAGCACATACAAGTTGAAGTAAACTGCCCTGAAACATTGGCTGTTTCCCATGACCGCAAATGGACAGCAGAAGCCTTATTTAACATATTGGATAATGCAGTTAAGTACACGCCGGAGTACGGTTCTGTTTGTGTTTTTGTTGAAAGCTGGGAAATGCACCTGAAAGTCAGCATTACCGATACCGGCAAAGGTATTCCCGAAAACCAGCAGGGAGCAATTTTTAGGCGCTTTTATCGGGAAGAAGATGTCCACGATATAGAGGGAATCGGCATTGGGCTGTATCTTGCAAGGGAAATTATCAGCTTACAGGGTGGTTATATACAAGTAACTTCTCAAGTAGGAACAGGCTCAACATTCTCGGTTTTTCTTCCCCATGAATAACCTGTTTTTTGAAATATCACAGGATTGTGACATTTCAGGGTAATTTACTATGTTGGCTGTGACATTTCTGTGAGGATTGCCCTTTATAATGAAGCCATCACAAGAAAGGATGGTGTAACTCTTACGGACAATACCCAACCCGTTTCTACATCCAACTGGTTAGTATTGATGTTGACAAGATAAAAGACTATATAACAGAAAAGGGAATGGACCATGAGGGCTTTTGTCAAGGTCAATACGGTCTGATAGCCTGTGATAATCCAGGGCTGTTTCCAGATAATATGACACTTCATTTTCAAACTGGTCAGTTAAACCAATATGAGGTTATTCCAAATGATAAAACAATGGAAATTCCTATTGGCGGTTTTCTTCCCGGCAGTTATTACGGCGGATTAAGCTCTGATGCGCCTTATGTCTTTGTTAGTGATGCCGGTATGGAGAAACTTGCTCCCGAAGCATATATTTCGTCACTTGGAATTGATATCACTGCCTCAAACGAAAAAATGGTGCTTTCTGATATTCGTGAACTCTGCAATCAGTCGGGCAAAATCTCTATAATTTCAAAAGCTGAATTGACAGAGGGGTTACATTCCGCCAAAATCACACTCTACACATTAGGCGGTGGAATTGCTTTCGTTCTGGCTTTTATCGGCGTTCTTAATTTTGCGCAGTTTTCAGTTACCCGGTTTGGATGTTGTTTATCATTATAGTTGTTCTGACTGCTTTTTGTTGGTTGGTTCCCTTACCATTTGTAAATCGTATGATGAAGAAATCAACTGTTGAAAGATTGCGTCAGAATTAAATTCTTATGCAGCAAAACACCGGATACAAGCTATTATTTGATTGCTGCATCCGGTGTTTTGTTTTGAAGTTATGTTTAAGCGTGGGTTCATCATATTTGGTGTGGTATCTTTAACTATGGGAAACTCTGTTTTCCCATTTGGAAACCGCCAAATTATCTGGCAGGAGGCAAAAAATAGCTGAAAAAGCCGGATCTGGAAACAATCGTGGAGGCGCTGCATAACGCAATTTACCATCTGCACCGGAAAATATCCCTTGTAACGCCGGATATTTTCTGCTATATTTACATAAAAATACTGGACAGAAACGAAATGCAGGTACTTTTATGAGTGAAAAAGTCTTAATCGTGGATGACGAAAAAGAAATAGCGGATTTAATCGAGATCTATCTGAAAAATGACGGATATACCGTATATAAATTCTATAATGGCAGGGATGCCCTGAAATGTATCGAAGAAACAGCGCCGGATCTGGCGGTGATAGATGTGATGCTGCCCGATATCGACGGCTTTCGGCTTTGCCAGAAGATAAGGGAGCAGTTTTATTTTCCCATCATCATGCTTACCGCGAAAATAGCGGATGAGGATAAGATTATGGGGCTGACGATGGGGGCGGATGACTATATCACAAAGCCGTTTAATCCGTTGGAGGTAGCAGCCAGGGTAAAAACCCAGTTGAGGCGGTATATGCGTTATAATAACCAGGCTGGGAAAAGGACAGAGGAAACGGAAGAACATGATATCCGGGGTTTGCTGATCAACAGAGATACGCACAAGTGCAGCCTGTATGGAAAAGAGTTGCAGCTTACGCCGATTGAGTTCGGAATTTTGTGGTATCTTTGCGAACATCAGGGCACGGTGGTGCCGTCAGAGGAACTGTTCGAGGCAGTATGGGGTGAAAAGTATCTGGACAATAATAATACGGTCATGGCCCACATAGCCAGACTGCGGGAGAAGTTACATGAATCGGCGAAAAAACCGAAATTTATTGTAAATGTATGGGGAGTTGGCTATACCATTGAAAAATAAAACATTTCACAGGACAGATGAGTTCAGACAGCTTAAGACGAAGTTTTTTTTAAGCGCCATGGGGATGGCTGCTTTTGCGGCGGGCTGCATTTTTTTACTGTACGCCCTGATTTTGAGAGGAAGGTTTGCGGACTGGATCGTGGCGCTAAATCAGAAGGCTTTCAGGCTGGATTATACTGCTGCAAGGACTTTGTATCAATGGACATTGCGTAACCAGATAGGACTGGTATTTACGGTCGGAGTGGTGTTTGCGTTTTTTATTACATTCCGCATTTACTTAAACTGGTTTACAAAATATTTTAAGGAGATCAATCGGGGTATTGAAGAGATAGGAAATGAAAACGGTGGGGAGGTGTCCCTGCCGCCGGAACTTTCTGCTGCGGAAAAGAAGATAAATGAATTAAAGCATAACCTTGAAAAACAGAAGCTTGATATGAAACTGGCAGAGCAGCAGAAAAATGATATGGTAATGTATCTGGCCCATGATCTGAAAACGCCTCTTGCCTCTGTGATCGGCTATCTGAATCTGCTGCATGATGAGGAACAGATTTCGGAGGAGTTGAGACAAAAATACCTTTCTGTAACTTTGGATAAGGCCGAGCGGTTGGAAGACCTGATCAATGAATTTTTTGATATAGCAAAGTTTAACCTGTCAGATATTACGCTGCAGTATACGTGGGTAAGCCTGACAAGGCTGCTTGAAATGCTTCTGTATGAATTTCAGCCGATGTTACGGGAGAAGAATCTGGACTGTAAACTTATGGTTCCGGAGGACATTATGTTAAGATGTGATGCGAATAAAATGGAACGTGTATTTGATAATATTCTGAAAAATGCGATTCTTTACAGTTTTGAAGGGACTGCTATAGACGTTGCGGCTGCCCGGCAGGGAGAAAACATCGTCATTACGTTTACAAACCGCGGCGATACCATTCCGGAGGAAAAACTGGAACAGATATTTGAACAGTTCTACAGGCTTGATAGTTCCAGAAGTACAGGAAGCGGCGGGGCAGGTCTGGGCCTGGCCATAGCAAAACAGATCATTGAGCGTCACAACGGATCGATTATGGCGAGAAGCGAAAATGAGACGGTTGAGTTTAAAGTCACCTTGCCGATTTCGTAGGTAAATTGTAAGAAATTCTGCAGCAAATCATAAGGATACTTTGGGTGTAAACGAATAAACAGCACTCCTGTTACTGGTACAATAACAGTGCCGGAAACAGGAGTGCTTTTATGATGCGCAGGTCCGCACAGGGAAATTTGGCAAAAGCCGGTATCTGTTGTCCGGTAAAAAGAGGAGAGGAGGGACTGTTCTCATGTCAAGAAAAAGACTGACGCAGGTATTTCCTTTTCTGCTTCCGCTCCGCAGATGGCAGAGAAAGAAATTATTTTATTATCGGATGCAAAAAGACGGACGCCGCTATGCAAAAAAGATAGCTGACGGTCTGCTGCCCTGTGTGGTATTTGAAACTTCGATACCGATGTTAAATGAAAACAGCGGATTTGATATGCAATACCAGATAAACAAGGTGCATAATCTGAAACTTGCTGCCAGGACGATCGACCGGGTTCTCATCGAACCGGGTGAAACATTTTCCTTCTGGCAGCTCGTAAGATGGGCGGACCGGGAGGAAAAATACAAAAATGGATTAAATCTTGTGGATGGAAGAATTGTACCATCGTATGGCGGTGGATTGTGTATGTTGAGTGATACGCTTTTTTGGATGTTCCTGCATACGCCTTTGACGATTGTGGAGCGGCATGGACATGCAGTTAAGTCGTTCCCGGGTGCATCTGAAGACCTTCCCTGCGGGACGGATGCGACTGTGGGCGAAGGGTGGCTTGATTTGAAAGTCCGCAATGACACGGATAATACCTTTCAGGTTGAGATCCGTTTTGACGATACCCATATACATGGACGTATTCTGTCACAAAATCCGGTGGATGCTGAATATTCCGTGTTTAATTCTTCTGTTTCCTATCAAAGAAAGGGAGAAAGGATATATCAGACGGCTTCTGTCTGCCGTGCGGAGAGAAACAGAAATACTGGAAGGAAAGAGGAAAAGGAGTTGTATGTGAACCAGTGTGAGATTGCTTACAGACTTCCGGACGGGGTAAGGATAGAGGAAGGCGGTGTATGAAATGGATAAAAAAAGAATAGCGGTTATTTTTGGGGGGAATTCCACGGAATATGAGGTGTCGCTGCAGTCGGCTTTTTCCGTTCTTGAAAATATTGACACTGACAAATATGATGTCTTTCCTGTCGGGATCACCAGAAAGGGAGCGTGGTATCACTATACAGGGGAGAATGGAAAAATAAGTGGCAATACATGGCTTGCGGACAGAAGAAACCTGTTCCCGGTTACAGTTTCGCAGAATCCTTCCGCAAAGGGGTTTCTGGAGTTTCGCACGGACGGCTGGCATATCATAAAAACAGATCTGGTATTTCCCGTGCTGCATGGAAAGAACGGGGAGGACGGCACGCTGCAGGGGCTGTTTGAACTGGCGGGAATCCCGGTTGTGGGCTGCGATACGCTTTCATCGGCAATCTGTATGGATAAAGATCGAGCACATAAGCTGGTCAGCCTTACGGGGATATCTGTTCCCAGGGCAGTAACCTTTAGCGATTCTGACAGAAAAGAGGCGTGGAAGGAGATCAATGAAAAACTGTCTTATCCCCTTTTTGTAAAACCTGTCCGGGCGGGCTCGTCCTTCGGGATCACAAGGGTAACGGAAGAGGCGGAACTGGACGGCGCCATAGAGCAGGCGTTTGAACATGACAGGAATGTCATCGTTGAGGAGGAAGTAAAGGGATTTGAAGTGGGCTGCGCCGTGCTGGGCATCGATACACTGATGGTCGGAAGAGTTGACGAAATCGAATTGTCGGGAGGTTTCTTTGACTACACGGAGAAGTATACGCTGAAATCTTCAAAAATTCATATGCCTGCAAGGGTGGACGCGGAAGCGGAAAAACGGATACAGGATGCAGCCGTGAACATATACAGGACGTTAGGGTGTTCGGGGTTTGCAAGGGTGGATATGTTTTATACCCCGTCCGGAGAAATCGTATTTAACGAGGTGAACACGATTCCCGGCTTTACCGAGCATAGCCGTTATCCGGGCATGATGAAGGGAATCGGTCTGTCTTTTCCGAAGATGCTGGACAGGCTGATCGGTCTGTACCTGTGATGGGGAAGAGTAGCGTGAGAAAACAGGCTTTCATTACGATTTGTACCGTCAACGGAAAGGCGGCGGAAAGGAGATCAGGATGAGTATCAGAAGAAGGATCATCGATTATTCGAGAGGAAATAATCTGCACTGTTTCTGGCTTCTGTACAGATTGCAGAAAAAGACGGGCGAGGGGTTCATGCATGATGTACTTACCTTTATGATGAGCCGGTGCGCCCACCGGCACGGAGGATATATCGGCCCGGATACAGTAATAAAAGGTAATCTGACGCTTCCCCATGGACTGCATGGAATTTTTATTTCAAGGTATGCGGAAATTGGAGAAAATTGCCGGATCTATCAGAATGTGACGATTGGCGAAGTGGACAGGAGAGCCCCCGTCATAGGAGACAACTGTCTGATCGGAGCAGGCGCAGTTATCATTGGCGGCGTAAAAATCGGCAGTCGGGTGAAAGTGGGTGCGGGCGCGGTAGTATGTACAGACATTCCGGAGGGCTGCACAGTGGTTTCGCAGCCGGTACGTATCATAGGAGAAAAGAAAGAGCATGAAGGAAATGGAGAGGAAAACAGAACGGGCATGGATCGAGGTAAATACGGGGAATCTGTGTCATAATGTAGAAACTCTGAAAAAAGCCATGCAGCCGGGATGTGAACTGATGGCTGTCGTAAAGGCGCAGGCCTACGGGCATGGAGCTGTTCTGACTGCTTCTTATCTTAATCAGATGGGAGTTTCGGCATTTGCCGTTGCCACGGTGGAGGAAGGCATCGCTTTGAGAGAAGCCGGCATCCGTGGGGAAATACTGATACTTGGGTATACGGACGTGAGGCGTGCAGAGGAATTGAAGGAGTATGATCTGATGCAGACTTTGATCAGCTATGAATATGCGGATGCTTTGAATCAGCAGGGCGTTACCGTAAAGGCACACATAAAAATAGATACAGGCATGCACAGGCTTGGGATAGCATGTGGGGAACTGTCTGCGGTTCGGAAGCTCTTTTTTATGGAAAATATCAGGGTATGCGGGATGTTTACGCATCTGTGCTGTTCGGACAGCAGGCAGCCGGATGACATGGCATTTACCAGAGGGCAGATCGAGAAGTTTTATAGTCTGGCAGATGCTTTGCGGGACAGCGGGATAATCCTGCCGAAATTACATATTCAGAGCAGCTACGGCCTGCTCAATTATCCCGATCTTGTCTGCGATTATGTAAGAGTCGGCATTGCTCTGTACGGAGTCCTCAGCGCTCCAAATGATGATACGGTATTAAAGCCCGACCTGCGTCCGGTGCTTTCTCTGAAAAGCCGGGTGGTGCTCATCCGGGAAGTGAGGGCGGGCGAGAGTGTGGGGTATGGCAGGAGCTTTACAGCCGGGCACACTGCACGGATCGCCATCCTGCCGATCGGGTATGGTGACGGTTTTCCGAGAAGTTTGTCCGAAGGAAAAGGCAGGGTATTGATAAGGCAATATGTGGCGCCTGTTGTCGGACGTATCTGTATGGATCAGCTCGCTGTGGATATAACGGACGCAGAAGGCATAACTGTGGGGGATACGGCGACGTTGGTGGGTGCGGAAGGTTATGATGAATTGTCTGCCCCTGCGGTTGCGGATCATTCGGACAGTATCAGTAATGAGCTGTTGTGCAGGATGGGAGCAAGGTTACCGGTTATTACCAGATCAGAAGACAGGCGATTCCATACGCCGGAATAAAGGGCAGAAGAACCGGCATAAGATACTTCCCACCAATGAAAATACAGACCGCGATAATCGCCCGATAAAGAAAGTCGATAATAAAATTCTGGTGTCCCTCGATTTTCCTCACGCTGCTGCTTTCTGCGTTCATAACGGCACCTCCTTAATATTGATACTGTTTCCGATATTTCAAGAACATCAGTGCAGACAGGGCCAGGGCCATAAGCTCCGCTACTGGCGTAGCCAGCCAGATACCATTTACTCCCAAAATCGCGGGCAGGATCAGCATGGTAATCAGCATGAAAACGAATGAGCGGGAGAAGGCGAGAATTGCGGAGACAATGCCGTTGGACAATGCGGTGAACATTCCGCTGGCAAAGATATTAAAGCCAATAAAGAACAGCGCCAGGGTGCAGATTCGATTTCCGGTGACTGCCAGATCATAAACCGGATTATTCGGTCGGGCAAAAATGGACACCAAGGGCTTTGTCGCGGCGAAGGACGCTGTCACCGTCACAAGGGAAATAACGGCAATTACTTTTAAGCTGGTGGAAACCAGTTTCTTCAGCTTTTCGTGGTTCTTCTCACCGTAATAGTAGCTGAGCATGGGAGCGACACCATAGGAATACCCCGTGTAAAGGGAGCTTGCAAACATCAGGACATACATGATGATGGTCACGGCGGCAACGCCATCTTCACCGACATAATGGAGCATCGTCCAGTTGAACATCATCGTAATGATGCCTGTGACCAGCGCAGTTGCCATTTCAGAGCATCCGTTTGTGGCCGCGTTTGCAAGAACCTTGAAGCGAAAAGCGGGCTTTGTGAAGTGCAGAAGGCTCTTTTTGCGGCTGAACACAGACAGGCCGACAACAGCGGTCACAGAGTAACCCAGGCCCGTGGCAATGGCCGCGCCGCTGATCCCCATATCCAGAAAGCCGATAAATACATAGTCAAGCACAATGTTCAGCACACCACCTGATACGGAACAGACCAGTGATAAGGTTGCTTTTTCGGAAGCAATCATATAGAGGGTGAAATTGTTCATCAGCAGGATCGGGATCGTAAAGACAAGATAGCGGCTGAGATAGGAAGTACAGTAGCCGGCAACCTCCTGGGACAGCGCCATGCTCCCGAAGATGGTTTCCATCAGGAAATAACCGAGCATAGTCATGACCAGTCCAACCACTACGTTTACTAAAATCAGGAATGTAAAATCCTCTTTGGCTTCCTGGGGCTTTTGCTCTCCCATCTTTTTCATGATAACCGCACTTCCACCAGTTGCCAGCATGGTAGAGATAGCTGTCACCACCTGGATCACCGGGGCCGTCAGATTGATGGCGGACAGTGCGCTTGTGCCAATCAGATTTGATACGAACAGGCCGTCAGCCATAGTGTAAAAAGACATAAAGACAGACATTGCGATGGTAGGGACTGCAAATTTGAGGATATTCCTCAATGTGACTGGCTTGTTATAAGCATTTTGTTTTTGCATCATGATTCTCCTTTTTTCTTGTTTTTCTCCAGTATATGTGCTATTCTAATCCGTACAGTAACTGTACAGTCAAGAGGTGTTTTGAAAAATGGAGAAAAAAATAAACTGCTCACAATCGGTCAATTTGCGGCACTGCATGGCATCAATAAGAAAACTCTGATGTGGTACGATGAAATCGGCCTTTTTCATCCATCGTTTATCCATCCCGAAAATGGATACAGATATTACAGCTACTATCAGAGTGCCATTCTGGAAACAATTCTGCTGCTACGGGAGTTAGATGTACCGATTGAAGAAATCCAGGCATTTATGAAAAACCGTTCCGCTGCCAGTATGAAACGGCTTTTGCAGGAGAAAATTGATGATTTGGACCACAATATGGCACATTTGAAGGCGGTTCGGAAAATGCTATCTTACCACCGTCAGAATATGCAAATATTATTGACGATGGATTTATCGGAAATCAGCATTGTACAAAAGAGAGAGCGTAGTTTAGTTACCGTAGACATCAATCAGGACACTACGTTTGATAAGCAGGTAGAGATGATTACCGCTGAAACGAAAAAATATCAGCTTCGCCGTCTGCATGATGCATCCTATGGGACAATGCTCCTGCGTGTAAGCACGAAACGTTGCCATCCGGGGAATAAAAAGACATTCCCCGGATGTGTGGCTATCGCCACATAAAAAAGACATATACAACCACTCCTGCGTGTAAACACGCGTCGCGGTTGTATATGTCTTTTTTTACGTTTCTCAATGCTATTCCATCTTGTTGACAGCCAGATTCAGGCGGGAAACCTTTCTGGATGCCGTATTTTTATGATAGACGCCTTTTCTGGCAGCTTTATCGATCGTGGATGTGGCAGCAAGCAACGCAGCCTTTGCAGCTTCCCTGTCCTTCGCCTCGATAGCAGCATAAACTTTCTTGATCGCGGTCTTGGTAGCGGACTTGATGGATTTATTTCTTGCAGCTTTCGTCCGGTTTACCAGAATACGCTTCTTTGCAGATTTAATGTTAGCCAAGATGATACCTCCAATGATTTCTACTGTTCGTTCGTAATTTTTCTGTAATCAGCTGTGCCTGGCAGCCTTTCCTGTAGGGATGACGTTACCTTGGCGAGACACGGGCAGCCAACGTAAACATACGCATTTTATTTTAAAGTCAGAAGTCATTTCTGTCAATACATAATTTTATATAATTTGCCAAAAATATTACTATTCAGGCATTTATTTGAATAGAAATGTAAGAGAAAGATAAGGCGGGGTTACTTATGGGACTTCAGGTAAGAACAGACCTGGCGTTAGAGGCGAAGGAGACGGTGCAGAAACCGGACGAGGAGATCCGGGGCGTCAGGGTGGAGGAAGAAAAAGACGGGGAAAAGGAGATATATATTACCCGGGTGATGATCGAAACAAAAAATGGTGCGAAGATCATGGGCAAGCCAATGGGAACCTATATCACATTGGAGGCGCCGAATATGGCGACGCCGGATGAGGATTACCACCGGGAGATATCGGAGAAGGTGGCCGGTCAGATAAGAGAGCTTTTGCCGGATGAAAAAGAGGAGCTCTCGGTGCTTGTGGTGGGGCTCGGCAACCGGGACGTGACGGCGGATGCCCTGGGGCCCAATGTGGCGGACCAGCTTCATATCACGAGACATGTGGTGAGAGAATTCGGGAAGGCTGCCTACAACAGGAATAAAATGCATATGATCAGCGCCATTGTGCCGGGCGTTATGGCTAAGACAGGCATGGAGACCTGTGAGATCATCCGGGGTGTGGTGGAACAGACGAAACCGGATGTGATCATTGCCATCGACGCGCTGGCGGCAAGAAGCACGAAGCGCTTAAACCGGACGATCCAGATCACGGATACCGGCGTACAGCCCGGTTCCGGTGTGGGAAACCATCGCCATGCGCTGACACAGGAGTCGTTAGGGATTCCGGTGATCGGCATCGGGATCCCCACAGTTGTGGATGCGGGAACCATCGTCGGCGACGCGGTGGAGCAGGTAGAGCGGGAGATGCTTTTCTGTTCGGATATGCATTCCTTAAAAATGGCGGAACTGCAGAATATGTATGTGACAACAAAAGATATCGATGATGTGGTGAACAGATTAAGCTATACGATATCGGAGGCAATCAATATTGCGTTGGAACTATAGAGAGAGCAGAGAGAAGGGAATCCTTTTAATGGGGCTTGCCATGGCGGCATTTCTGATATTTTTATGTCCGGAGGGGGAACTGGTGGAAAAAGTGTACGGGCAGTTCTTTCCTACGGCTGCTTTCTGCATGGACGCGCTGGCCTACGGGGAGGAGAGCGTCACGGCAGAAGGCAGGATGATGGATATGATAGCAAAGGAGCTGCCCTTATACAGCTACAGTATTTCCTATTTCGGAGACGGCCTGATGAACCAGTATTATAAGGAATATGTGGAGATCCTGATGCAGGAGGCCAAAGAAGGCACGGAGGGAAATGCGGCAAAGAGCCAGGCGGGAGGAGAAAACGGCGAGTCCGGACAGGAACCCGGCGTCGGTGGCAGTGCTCAGGCAGAAAGCAAAGAGGGCAGCGTATCTGGCAATGAAGGGACAGGCGGGACTGAGCAGGAGGAAGAACAGGAGAACAGCGGGAATGAAAATACCGCCGGAAATGAGGAGCAGCGTTTAAACGGCGAGGATTCTTATTTTACGATCACGGACGGCAGCCTGCCCGATACCGACAGCTATCAGGAGCTGATACATACAGAGAAAGCACAGAATATTTCCATTGAGGATTATCAGGAGTTTGAAGCGCTTGCCGGGAAATTTTATACGGTGGACGCCAGCACCTATACCACGAAGGAGGAACTCAATGCGAAGAATTTTATGGCGGCGGACATGAGGATCGATAAGAATACAGAGGGCCCTCAGATCCTGATCTATCATACCCATGCCCATGAGGGTTATGCGGATTCGGTGGCGGGAGATCCGAATACGACAATCGTGGGCGTGGGGGAACAGTTAGCGAAGATCCTGCGGGAGGAGTACGGCTATCAGGTGCTGCACAACACGGAACAGTATGACGATAACAGGGATTACGCCTATTCCAATGCACTGCCTGCGCTGGAACAGATCCTTACGGATCATCCGACGATACAGGTAGTCATCGATCTGCACAGGGATTCGGTAGCCGAGGGAACCAGACTGGTGACGGAGATCGAGGGAAAGCAGACCGCCAGGTTTATGTTTTTCAACGGGCTTTCGAGAGTGCGGGAGGTGGGGGAGATCAGTTATCTGCCTAATGAAAATTTACAGGGGAATCTCGCCTTTTCGTTTCAGATGCAGAAGGCTTGTGAGGAGTACTATCCGGGGCTTACCAGAAAGATCTATCTGAAAGGATACCGTTATAACATGCACCTGAAATCCCGGACGCTTCTCATTGAGATGGGCGCCCAGAATAACACGGTGCAGGAGGCCATGAATGCCTGCGGGCCGCTTGCGCGGATGCTTGATATGGTGCTTGCCGGGGAACAGAACTGATACAGCCGTTGCTTTAAACAGACGGCATCAGAAAGCCCGCTCACGTTTTCTGCGGCGCCCGGACCAGAACAGCCAGAGTAGAAACCAGACCGCGCATATTGGCCGCCTTGCAGACAGAAAAACCGTCCAGGTGAGGCAGCATGATGTCCAGGATCATCAGATCCACGGGATCGTTTTTAGTACCATCAGCGCTTCCGCACTATCTTCGGCCGTAAAACAGCTGTGGCTGCCCTGCCGCATATAGTCGGCGATGATCTCCCGCATATTTTTTCATCTTCCACAATCAGAATCTTTGCCATGGGATCCACTCTTTCGCGTTTTCTTATGCAGTTCATTATATTTCTTTTGCCGGGAGAATACAATGAAGGATGGGGACAGTTTGATGCGGCGAAAGCGGTGGAAAAGATCAGGCAGCTTGATACCACACGGACCATCGACCACGCCAGCGGATGGAACGACCAGAAAATTGGGGACTTTAAGAGTAGCCATGATTATAGAAAAGACTTTTGTATGGAGAAGGATGATCTGGGACGGGCAGTGATCCTGACGGAGTTCGGGGGGCTTACCTGTCAGATTAAAGACCATACGTTTGATGGAAAGGTCTTTGGCTATACAGCCTATGAAACCACGGAAGAACTGCAAAAAGGGATGGAAGAAATTTTTGGAGAACGGCTTCTGACTGCAAAAAGTGAAGGCCTTGCGGCTTCTGTCTATACGCAGCTGACAGATGTGGAGTTGGAATTGAACGGACTGATCACGTATGACCGGAAACTGTTTAAGGTTCCGGCAGAGAGGATGGCGGCATTAAACGGAAAATTAAAGGAACAATAAGGAACAGGAGGCGGAAGGTTAGTTAGATCCGATCCGTTACCAGCCCGGATAGACAGGCATATCTCTGATGCAACCCTGCTAAACGCAGCGAGTTGCAGAAAAGATGCGCCTGTCGGTCCGGGCGTCCGCATAACCAATCTTCACTATGTTCAGTTCAGCGGCTGTCTGCCGTAAACACTCATAATGATATCCTGGGGATAATCGCCGAACTGGTGTCCGAACAGATTCAGGCCGCCGCAGTACTGTGCGTCCGGTTTTACGCCGATCCTGAGTTTGATGGAATCGGTACAGGAGAGCCGGAGCGTAGCCATGTTTTCGGCGGACACCTGTTTTTCATTGATAAAACAGCCTTCCTCCGTCACTTTGATCCACCAGAGGTCGCCGTACTGCGTGTTCAGGTCGTCCCACCAGAGAGGTGTCAGGCGGCCGTGCCTGTCCCCATAGTCCCCGGGGCTGTGGATCGTGCCGATCTCTTTGTCGTTGAGCCATACGGTGATATCGGAGGGCCAGTCATTTCTGTTGCCCGGAAATTCGGAGCATAATTCCAGAGAAAATACAATATGGCTTACGCTGCCGCCGATAAAACACTGATTGGAGAAACGGTATTCCAGATACCCGGAAGATATCCAGATCAACTGCGCATGAATGCGGCCTGGCACACAGAAAGCGGAGGTCTCGTCAGTGGGAACCAGATGGACATCCCCGGAGATCATACCGCAGGGGGCGCTCACCTGATAGTCAAAATAATTGCCGATGGGCATGGACTGCTGAAACAGAAGGCTGATCTCCCGCTCCGGATTTTCGGTATAGAAGTTTAGCAGAATGGAGTTGAGGACGAGAATACAGTTTTTCTGAGAACCTCTGGAAGTCGGAATATCACAGATGGAAATAAGCCCTGCTTTTTCCAACATATGCACGTGGTGTGCCGCGCTGGACAAAGGGAGATGAAAATGGTCGGCAATTTTGGAGATGATGGCCGGACTGTCGTACAGATATTTCAGGATCCGAATGCGCTCCGGCGAGGATAAGGCCCTGCCGATCAGCGACAGCTGCTCGGTGTCTTCCAGATTAAGTTTTAAGGAAGTAAATTTAAAGGATTCGTATTCGTTGGACATGGGGGCTCCTTTAGTTTTAACCGGTGAATGATGGCATACAGTAATATTGAAATCTACTGCTATAAGTTTAACGTCTTTTCATTATGAAGTCCATAGTGTATTTTATGGCCTTCATATCTGCCGTCGGCAACTAAGTGCTTGAATTCATTTTTTCCAAAAGCTTCGCAGATGGTTTATTTCCCGATCCGTCTGTCACCTTCGATTAAAATTGCTTTTTTTCCGTTGCTTTTTTCCTTCCAATCCAGCAGTCTTTCGTATATTTTCCTTTTTAAAATTATGTTGTTTCCTCAATTTTTGATTATGCGCATCTGCAAAAAATATTTGCCGATTCCGCAAAAGCTTGCTATACTAATGCGTGAGCACTTATCGTGTATTGGAGGAAGGCAAACAGGGACACGATCATTGCCAGATGGTATCAGTATTTTGGAATGTAAGACACAGGCCGGGAGGGAAAAATGGCACAGACAGACCAGAGTAAAATCAGAAATTTTTGTATAATCGCGCACATCGATCACGGCAAATCCACGTTGGCGGACCGGATCATTGAAAAGACCGGGCTTTTGACGGACAGAGAGATGCAGGATCAGGTGCTTGACAATATGGAGCTTGAGAGGGAGCGGGGCATCACGATCAAGGCCCAGACCGTGCGGCTTGTCTACAGGGCGAAGGACGGGAACGAGTATATTTTTAATCTGATCGATACGCCGGGCCATGTGGATTTTAACTATGAGGTGAGCAGAGCCCTTGCGGCCTGTGACGGGGCGATTCTGGTGGTGGACGCGGCCCAGGGGATCGAGGCCCAGACGTTAGCAAATGTGTACCTGGCCCTTGACCACGACTTGGATGTGTTTCCGGTGATCAATAAGATCGATCTGCCCAGTGCCGATCCGGAGCATGTGATTGAGGAGATCGAGGATGTGATCGGGCTGGAAGCCCGGGATGCGCCGCTAATTTCTGCAAAAAACGGCATAGGCATTGAGGATGTGTTAGAGCAGGTGGTGGCGAAAGTGCCCGCACCTGCGGGGAGTCCGGATGCGCCGTTGAAGGCTTTGATTTTTGACTCTGTCTATGATTCCTATAAGGGGGTGATCGTGTTCTGCCGCCTGCGGGAGGGCAGTGTGAAAAAGGGTACCCGGATTAAAATGATGGCCACCGGCGCTTCGGCGGAAGTGGTGGAAGTAGGGTATTTCGGCGCCGGGCAGTTTATTCCCTGCGAGGAACTGCAGGCAGGCATGGTTGGTTATCTGACGGCTTCCATCAAAAACGTGAAGGATACGCGGGTAGGCGATACGATCACGGATCTGGACAACCCCTGTGTAGAACCGCTGCCGGGTTACAAGAAGGTAAATCCCATGGTGTACTGCGGTGTCTATCCGGCGGATACGAACAAGTATCCGGATCTGCGGGACGCGCTGGAAAAACTGCAGTTAAACGATGCTTCCCTGTTCTATGAGCCGGAGACGTCCCTGGCTCTTGGATTTGGATTCCGCTGCGGTTTCCTGGGGCTTTTGCATCTGGATATCATTCAGGAGCGTTTGGAGCGGGAGTACAATCTGGATCTGGTGACAACAGCGCCAGGCGTTATCTATAAAGTTTATAAGACAAACGGGGAAATGATCGAGCTGACCAATCCTTCCAATCTGCCGGATCCCTCGGAGATCGATTATATGGAGGAGCCTGTCGTCAGCGCGGAGATCATGGTGACTACGGAATTTATCGGCCCCATCATGCAGCTTTGCCAGGAGAGAAGAGGGCGGTATCTGGCCACGGAGTATATCGAGACGACGAGGGCGCTGTTAAAGTATGAGCTGCCTTTAAATGAGATCATCTATGACTTTTTTGACGCGCTGAAATCCCGTTCCAGGGGTTATGCTTCCTTCGACTATGATCTGAAGGGGTATGAGACATCGAAGCTTGTGAAGCTGGATATTTTAATCAACAAGGAAGAGGTGGACGCCCTTTCCTTTATCGTGCATGCGGACAGCGCTTACGAGAGGGGAAGACGGATGTGCGAGAAATTAAAAGGGGAGATCCCCAGGCATCTGTTCGAGATCCCGATCCAGGCGGCGGTGGGCGGCAAGGTGATCGCCAGGGAGACCGTGAAAGCCATGCGTAAAGACGTGCTGGCAAAGTGCTACGGCGGCGATATCACGAGAAAGAAAAAGCTGCTGGAGAAACAGAAAGAGGGTAAGAAGCGGATGCGCCAGGTGGGCAATGTGGAGATTCCACAGAGCGCCTTTATGAGTGTACTGAAGTTGGATACGAGGGACTGAGGGTTCTGACCATGAGAGAAATAAAAAGAAAGCCTATCGCGCTGTATGTCCATATTCCGTTTTGTGTGAAGAAATGTGACTACTGTGATTTCCTCTCGGCGCCGGCTTCGGAACAGGAAAAGAAAGATTATGTAAACCTATTGTGCAGGGAAATAGAAAAGGAGGCTGCCTGTTACCCGGATTACCGGGCAACGACAGTCTTTTTTGGCGGTGGAACTCCTACAGTGCTGCGGCCGGAACAACTTGAAAAAATTTTATGTAAACTAAAAAAGCATTTTTTTGTGGATGACGCACAGAGAAAGGCGGAGATCACGCTGGAGTGTAATCCCGGCACTGTCACGGAAGAGGATCTGAAAAAACTGAGGGAAGCCGGATTTAACAGGCTCAGTATCGGTTTACAGTCCGCACAGAATGCAGAGCTGCGAAGACTGGGGCGGATCCACACTTGGGAAGATTTTCTGAAAACCTGGGAATTTGCGAGAAAAGCAGGATTTGGGAATATCAATGTGGATCTGATGTCCGCATTGCCCGGACAGAGGATGAAGAGTTATGTAAATTCGCTGGAGCGGGTAACAGCGCTGCATCCGGAACACATTTCCGCCTACAGCCTTATCATTGAAGAGGGAACGCTTTTTTATGAGCGGTACGGGGAGGCGGATGCCCGGAGGAGGGCGGAGGGGGCAGACAGGAGACATCTCCTGCCGACAGAGGAAGAGGAGCGCCGGATGTATGAACTGACGCAGGAGATCCTTGAAAAGAATGGATACCGCCGCTACGAGATCTCCAACTATGCCCTACCCGGTTATGAATGCCGTCATAATATCACATACTGGAAGCGGGGGGATTATCTGGGATTTGGTCTTGGGGCAGCCTCTCTGATGGAAAACTGCCGTTTTGCGAAGCCGGATAATCTGCGGGATTACCGGAAACTGCTGCAGAGGGATCTGAAAGAAACGGAAAGTCGGGAAGATCAGGCGGATCGGGAAAATAAAGCAGACCGGAAGGATCAGCGGGATCAGGACGAAGAAGCAGCCACAGAGAAGCGCCAGGAAATAATTATAACGACGGAAGAAAAAAAGGAAACTTCGGACAGAACACTGCATCAGGATTTCCAGGAACTGACCAGACAGGAACAGATGGAAGAATTCATGTTTCTGGGGCTGCGGCTCACAGCAGGGATCTCGCGAAGGGAATTTCAGGAATATTTTCTGACGCCGATAGAGAATATTTATGGAGCTGAGTTAAAGAAACTGAAAGAGGAGGGGCTGTTAATCTGTTCAGAGGATAGAGTTTACCTGACGAAGCGGGGGATAGACGTCAGCAATATTGTATTTGAAGAGTTTCTACTGTAAAACATTGAGCGTTGCTGAATCAATGTCAGTTAGCACCTTATGGCGTCCGGTACCGTTACCTGACTGACAAACCCAAACTCAAAATCCCCAAAGAGATTTTCCGTGGAACAGGCACTCTGGAAAAGCATGGAATCATAAGATATAGAAAGCGGTTCCGGAGGCTTTTTGTGAAAACATTCAGTAAACCATTAACACCAGAGGAGGAGGCATATTATTTAAAGGAGTATCATTCCGGCAATGAGGAGGGAAAGCGGGAGGCAAAAGATGTTCTGACACTGCGGAATCTGCGGTTGGTCGCTTATGTGCTCAAAAAATATGCAGGTGCGCCGGAGGATATGGAGGACATGATTTCCTGCGGCACTATTGGATTGATCAAAGCGGTGAATACTTATGTGCCGGAGAAGGGCACGAGACTTGCTACTTACGCGGCAAGATGCATCGAAAATGAAATACTGATGCTGTTAAGAGGTCATAAAAAAATATCCAGGGAGGTATCGCTTTATGAATCCATGGGGACGGACAAAGAGGGAAATGAAGTAAATCTTCTTGACCTCATAGAATATGAACAGCCGGGAGCACTGGAACAGTTGGAAAATCAGGAAAGTGTAGAGAGGCTGCGGGGGGTTCTTGGTAAAGTTTTAAATGGACGGGAGAGAGAGATCATTGCATGCCGCTATGGGTTGAGGACCGGAGAGGAAGTGACCCAGCGTGAAGTGGGCGAGATGATGGGAATTTCCAGAAGTTATGTGAGCCGTATAGAAAAACGTGCGCTGCAGAAACTGCGCATGGCGTTGGAGGAAAAAGCGGAACTATAGAAGTCAGTCCGGTATCTTTTAAGTATTTTTAATAATTTCATCACAGCTTAGACATATTTTGGAAGTAAAATAAAAAGTAATAGTTTTCCCTGCGCTCATAGCGGCAGCAGAGAAAAAAGAAAAAAGCAGGATGAAATACCAATGAACGATACCGAATACTATAGGCTGGTCCGCCCTTATGAGGATGCAATGAGCATGCTGCTCATCAGAATCAGGGTATTGGGTCATTCTCTGTATAATAAGGAAGAGGAGCAGCTTTATCATACGATTCAGAGCAGAATCAAGACAAAGGACAGTATAGAAAATAAATTAAAAAAGAAAAATCTGGAAGCTTCCGAAAAAAATGCAAAAGATTATCTGCGGGACATTGCGGGAATCAGAATCATCTGTCTGTTTCTGGAGGATATCTATACGCTGGTCGAGCTGCTGACAAGGCAGTCAGAGTTAGTTTTTATCAAGGAGAAGGACTACATCAAATCGCCCAAGAAGAATGGTTACAGAAGTTACCATCTGATTATCGGTGTGCCCGTTTACTGTGCGGATGCGATGGAGATATTTCCGGTGGAAGTGCAGTTCCGCACCATGGAGATGGATCTCTGGGCCAGTATGGAGCACAGGATCCTTTATAAGGCATCACCGAAAACAGACAGTGAGAAAATAAAGGAAGAGCTGATGCTGTACAGTGAAAAGCTGGGGGAATTGGAGAATTATTTTTCCACCTTCCGGTAACAGGTCTTTTAGAAAAAAAATAAGTGCACAGTATTTTTTGCTTGCAAATTCCAGGTTTGTCTTTTATAATCTGTTTATCTGTTAATTCTTTTTATGTTTTAAAGTCTTTCCCTGTGGAGGATCCACAGGGAGGTCCGGGTTTTTCTTATATTTCCAGATTTGTGATACAGGGAAACAGCGCAGAATATTTCGGAAAGGTGAGGCGTATTCCGAACAGAGTGCTGCCATGCTGTGTTTCCTGATACCGGAGAACTGCACATAACAGGCACAGAGTGCGGAAAGGCAGTATATGTACAGTACGGTAATATCAGGAGGTATCCGGGGAATCTACAGCTATCTGGTGCAGGTGGAGGTGGATACGGCCCAGGGGCTTCCGGGCTTCGAGATGGTGGGATATCTGGGCAGCGAGGTCAAGGAGGCGAAGGAGCGGGTACGGGTAGCCATGAAAAATGCGGGATATGTGATGCCTGCAGGAAAGATTACGGTCAATATTTCCCCGGCAGATATTCCCAAGGAAGGGACGGCCTATGATCTGCCGGTGGCGATAGCAGTTTTATGTTCCATGGAGATCGTACCGAAGGAGGCGCTGGAACACTTCCTGCTGATAGGAGAATTGGGATTAAACGGGGAACTGCGTCCGGTGAGAGGGGTGCTCCCTATTGTGAGAAAGGCGAAAGCCGCAGGCTTTACGAGCTGTATCGTGCCGAAAGAAAACGGGAACGAGGGGGCAGTGGTGAAGGGGATCGATGTATATGGGCTTACCTGCCTGCGGGAGGCCGCAGAGTTTTTGCAGCATTACAGGACGCCGCCCTGCGCGCCGGCGAGGGTAGATTTTGAGAAGCTTTTTTTGAGTGAGCAGGATAATCAGCCGGATTTTGGAGATATTCAGGGACAGGAAGGAGCGCGCCGGGCGGCGGAGATCGCGGCGGCAGGCTTTCACCATCTGTTGATGATCGGACCGCCGGGCAGCGGCAAAACAATGATCGCAAAGAGGATTCCTTCCATTTTACCTCCTATGAGCATGGAGGAGAGCCTGGAAGTGTCCACGATCTACTCTGTGGCAGGCCTGCTCAAGGAGAAGCAGTCTCTGGTGTGCAGGCGCCCCTTTTTAAACCCTCACCATACTATATCGGAACATGCTCTGGCAGGGGGCGGCAGGGTGCCGCGGCCGGGGGTATTAAGTCTGGCGCACAGAGGAGTTCTGTTCCTGGACGAACTGACAGAGTTTAAAAGGGCAACGCTGGAGATACTGCGCCAGCCTATGGAGGATAAGGAAGTGCAGATCGCCAGAAGCAGCGCCACCTTCACCTATCCTGCATCCTGCCTGGTCGTGGGGGCCATGAATCCCTGCCCCTGCGGCTATTATCCGGACAGGAACCAGTGCAGCTGCTCACCCCATGAAGTGAGCCGTTATCTGTATAAGATCTCAGGGCCGGTGTTAGACCGGATGGATATTGTGACGGAGACAAAAAAGGTGGATATCGCAAAATTGAACGATGCAAAGGGTGGAGAAAGCAGCGCGGAAATATTAAAGAGGATCATGAGAGCGCGGAATATGCAAAAAAGACGCTTTGCCGGGACTGGTTTTCATTTTAATGCGGATATGGGGCCGGCCCAGGTGCGAAAATATTGCCCGCTGGGGGCAGAGGAGCGACAGATGATGGAGGATATGTTTTCTTCCATGAATCTGAGTGCAAGAGCATACCACAAGATCATAAAAGTTGCCAGAACCATAGCGGATCTGGAGGGAGAGGAACTGATCAGGAGACACCATCTGGCGGAGGCGGCCTGTTACCGCAGGACAGACAGTAAATACTGGGGGAGGAACAGGTGAGGGAGAAGCAGTGATGGAAGAACAGGAAAGAAGAGAGCAGGAAAAACCATATCAGTACTGGCTGATGAATATAAAAGGGCTGGGGAAAAAGAGAAAGCGGAAGCTGCTGCGGGAGTTTGGCAGTGCGGAAGAAATATACAGGGCATCTGAGGGAGTACTTCGGGCGGCAGCGGACGGGGCGGCAGAAAAAATCTTTGCTGCAAAAAAGGTCTGGAATATTTTGGAAGAATATGAAATGCTGTGCAGGCAGAAAATAAAGTTTACCTGTTGGGGAGATAAAGATTATCCGAAACGGCTTGAGGGGATTCCGGATGCACCGTTTTGTCTGTACTATTGGGGAAGCCTGCCCTCAGATGAGAAACCGGCGGTGGCACTGATCGGTGCGCGCGCATGTTCCGGGTATGGCGCCTATGCGGCCGGGGAGTTTGGTTCTAAACTGGCGCAGATGGGCATACAGATTATCAGTGGACTGGCCATGGGGATCGACGGAATCAGCCAGGAGGCGGCACTGGCAGCAGGAGGGGAGAGCTTTGGAGTGTTGGGCTGTGGGGTGGATATCTGTTATCCAAAGAGCAACCGCGCCATCTATGAAAGATGCAAAATACAGGGCGGGATTCTTTCGGAGTATCCGCCGGGAACAAAGCCGGCAGCCAGCCTTTTCCCGCCAAGAAACCGGATCATCAGCGGCCTTTCTGATGTGGTGATCGTGGTGGAGGCGAGAGAGAAAAGCGGGACTCTTATCACTGTGGATATGGCGCTTGAACAGGGGCGGGAAGTGTTTGCTGTGCCGGGAAGGATCACGGATTCCCTGAGCAGGGGCTGCAATCAGCTTTTCAGACAGGGAGCGGGGGTTGCAGTCTCCCCGGTGGATATTCTGGAAGCGCTGTACGGTATAGAGGGATATAATAATATAGAAGAAACGGGTATGAAAAATCCAAAAAGTGAATCCGGAAAGAAAAAAGTATCTAAGTTATGTATGCTTTCCCCACAGGAAAAACAGGTGTATCAATATCTGGAAGTTTTACCAAAAACAGCGGAAGAACTCTGGAAACAAATGGGAAGAGTCCTGACGATTCAGGAGGTCATGAGTATTCTGGTGGAACTGTGCATCAAGGGTTTTGCAGGGCAGACTGCGGAGGGATATTGTCAAAAAGTCCTTGCAACTTAAAAAAAAGTGGTGTATAGTGTTTGACGGTTGACGTATAAAAATGCAGGCAGAGCGTTCCGCAGAAAAAGATGCGGACAGACATTGCCGCACGGAGGTAGAAATGGCGAAATATCTGGTGATTGTGGAATCTCCCGCGAAAGTGAAGACGATCAAAAAATTCTTAGGAGCAAACTATGAGGTGATGGCCAGCAACGGGCATGTGCGTGATCTGCCCAAAAGTCAGCTTGGTTTTTCACCGGAGAATGATTTTGAATTGAAATATATTACGATCAGAGGAAAGGGAGATATCCTGGCAGCTCTGAGGAAAGAAGTGAAGAAAGCGGAAAAGATCTATCTGGCAACTGACCCGGATAGAGAGGGAGAAGCCATTTCCTGGCATTTATACTATGCGTTGAAACTGGAAGGAAAAAAGGTATACCGTATCACTTTTAACGAGATCACAAAAACCGCGGTGAAGGAAGCAATAAAGAATCCCCGAGAGATAGATATGAATTTGGTGGATGCCCAGCAGGTGAGGCGTGTGCTTGACCGTATGGTGGGTTACCGCATTTCCCCGGTGCTCTGGGCCAAAGTAAAGAGAGGACTTTCGGCTGGAAGGGTACAGTCGGCGGCGCTTCGGATCATCTGTGAGAGAGAAGAGGAAATCAATGCCTTTGTACCGGAAGAGTACTGGAGCCTGGATGCGGTATTGGATATAGCCGGGGAAAAGAAACCGCTCCTTGCAAAGTATCATGGCTGTGGAGAAAAAAAGGCCATTATAAAGAATGAGAAACAGCTTCAGGATATTCTGAAAAATCTTGAAAATGCAGACTGGAAGATCACGGATAAAAAATCCGGAGAAAGGACAAAGAAGGCGCCTCTTCCTTTTACAACCTCCACATTACAGCAGGAGGCCAGCAAAGTGTTAAATTTTTCCACCCAGAAGACCATGCGCATTGCGCAGCAGTTGTACGAGGGTGTGGATATCAAAGGAAACGGTACAGTGGGTGTGATCACTTACCTGCGTACTGACTCCACGAGAGTTTCAGAGGAGGCTTCGTTAGCTGCGGCAAAATACATTGAGGAGAATTATGGTACAGCCTATATGGCGAAGCAAGTGCAGGAAAAAAAGAGCGGGCGCAAAATTCAGGATGCCCATGAGGCGATCCGCCCTACGGATATTGCAAGAACACCTGCGGATCTGAAAGATTCTCTGAGCAGGGATCAGTTCCGTCTGTATCAGCTGATCTGGAAACGTTTTACAGCGAGCCGTATGAATGGCGCCATATATGAGACGACTTCGGTGAAGATCGATGCCGCCGGAGAACGTTTCAGTGTTTCGGCCAGCAAATTAAAGTTTGACGGATTCTTAAGCGTGTATACCCGGGAGGAGGACAGGGAAGAGACTGCGGTGATTTCCGGGAATCTGGACAGGGGGACCAAACTTGCCTTAAAGGAACTTCAGTATAAACAGCACTTTACTCAGCCGCCGGCACATTATACGGAAGCCTCGGTGGTCAGGGCGCTGGAGGAGCAGGGAATAGGCAGACCCAGTACCTATGCGCCGACACTCACAACACTGCTTGCCAGAAGATATATTGTAAAGGAGAACAAAAATATCTATGTGACGGAGATCGGTGAAGTGGTGGATAAGATGATGCGGGAAGCCTTCCCGACCATCGTTGATGTAAATTTCACGGCTAATATGGAGACGCTGCTTGATGGCGTTGAGCTGGGAGATGTGGACTGGAAGACTATTATCAGGAATTTCTACCCGGATCTGGACGAAGCGGTGAAAAAGGCTGAGAAACAGCTGGAGGAAGTGGAAATAAAGGACGAACTGTCGGAAGAATACTGTGATATATGTGGCAGACAGATGGTCATCAAATACGGCCCTCATGGCAGATTCCTTGCATGTCCCGGTTTTCCGGACTGCAAAAATACAAAGCCCTATTTTGAGAAGATCGGTGTCGCCTGCCCTGAGTGCGGTGGGGATATCGTGATGAAAAAGACCAGAAAAGGACGAAAATATTATGGCTGCATCAATAATCCGGAGTGTGACTTTATGGTGTGGCAGAAACCTTCGGGAGTACTGTGCGAAAAATGCGGCAGTATGATGGTAGAGAAGGGAAATAAACTGGTCTGCTCCGGGGAGGGCTGTGGAAATGTGGCAGATAAACCGGCGCATCAGCAATCAGAGGAATAATCAGAGGGGATTTGTGGAATAAGTCGGAAAATATTTGCATTATAGAGAATAATATGATAAAATAAGGAATATTTTGTTGAAATAGTGATGTGGTAAACGGATTGTAGAGGTAATTTGTGGGCAGCAGTGTACAGTTATTGGATAAGACGAGAAAAATAGGAAAATTATTGCACAACAATAATTCCAGCAAGGTGGTTTTCAACGATATCTGCAGGGTAATGAAGGACATTTTGAATTCCAATGTCCTCGTGATCAGCAGAAAGGGGAAAGTGCTGGGAGTAGGGGAGTTGTCGGGGATAAGGCCCCTTGATGTGCTGCTCTCCGACAATGTGGGGAAATTTGTGGACAGTATGTTAAACGAGAGGCTGCTTGGAGTTCTTTCCACAAAGGAAAATGTAAATCTGGAGACTCTTGGCTTTGAAGAGCAGACGGCCAAAAAGTATGAAGCGTTAATTTCCCCCATTGAGATAGCCGGTGAAAGACTGGGAACGCTGTTCATTTACAAAGAGGATGAGACATATGATATAGATGACATTATTCTGTGTGAATATGGAAGCACCGTGGTGGGACTGGAGATGCTTCGGGCGGTCAGTGAGGAGACGGCAGCAGAGAGCAGGAAGCTTGCTGTTGTAAAATCAGCCGTCAGTACACTTTCCTATTCGGAAATGGAGGCGATCATCTGCATTTTTGATGAATTAAACGGCAGAGAGGGAATCCTTGTAGCAAGCAAGATCGCTGACAGAGTGGGCATCACCCGTTCCGTGATTGTCAATGCCCTGCGGAAATTTGAGAGTGCAGGTGTCATTGAGTCACGTTCTTCCGGCATGAAAGGAACTTCCATTAAAGTGCTGAATGATGCGATCTATGAAGAGATAGCGTCTTTGAAGGCCCGGATGGATAACAGGTGATTTACAGGCAGGCCTCGCATGAAAAAAGGATAAATGGTCACGGATTGACAGGAGAGAAAAAAGGAATTTATTGGCAGAGATAGATTCCTTTTGCTTTTTTTTCCATAAAAAACCGTGGCAGGAAAATGTATTGTATTTGAAAAAGCACTTGTTTTTTTCGGGGATTCCCGTATAATAATATATGTGAAAAAGTGAGAAGTTTTATACACAGGAAGGAGAATGCGATGAGCACTCTGTTAAACACCAACATTTACGACTACATGAAGGTGTTGGATAAGGCGGCGGATGCTGCCTGGATCAGAAATGACTGTATTAATAATAACCTGGCAAATGTAAATACGCCGAAGTATAAACGGGAAGATGTGGATTTTAAGGCCCAGTTAAAGCAGGCGTTAAATGAATTCCGCTATATGACTACGGATGAAAAGGTTGCCTCTTTGACAAATGAGGATCTGAAACCGAAATCTTACATAGATTATGCCGGCTACTCTTACCGGAAAGATGAAAATAACGTGGATGTGGATGTGGAAAATGTGTATCTGGCAGAAAACCAGATTTATTATAATGGCTTGACGACGGCGATTACAGCGGAATTTAATGATCTGAGGACCGTGACAAAATAGAAGCAGATAAAATATACTGCCAGGCAGAGATAAGGAGTATACTATGGGACTTTTTACGGCTTTTGATATCAGCGCCACCGGGATGACTGCGGAACGTTACCGCATGGATATCATTTCGGAAAATCTGGCGAATATGAATACGACGAGAACGGAGGACGGGACACCTTACCGCAGAAAAGTGGTGGTTTTTGAAGAACGTAGCAATAAGACACCGTTCGCCCATGTTCTGGATGCCAAGCGGGATAAATACTCCGGTACCGGTGTAAAGGTGACGGGAGTCTATGAGGATGAATGGACGGAAATGAAAATGGTTTATGATCCGGCCCATCCCGATGCGGATGAGAACGGTTACGTGATGTATCCGAATGTGGATGCTGTCACGGAGTTTGTTAATCTGATCGATGCCAGCCGTGGATATGAGGTCAATGCTACGGCTTTTGAAGCCAGCAAGAGCATGGCGCAGAGAGGTCTTACAATAGGTCAGGCCTGACAGTTGAATGACCGATAAGAGCAGGAAAGGAAGCGACAACGCAAATGGATATTACATCTTTGTTCAGTGTGAACTCTGCTGATCTGGTGGATGTGGCAAAAAAAGCCACTTCGACGATCACAAATCCGATCAAAACAGAGGAAGAAAGGGGAGGATTTGACTCCCTGTTGGATACGGCGATAAAGAATTTTAATCTTACCAATGCCTATCAGTCGGATAAGGAAGATATGGAACTGAAATGGGCGATGGGAGAAGTGGATAATCCACACGATCTGACGATTGCGCTGAGCAAAGCTTCCCAGGCATTAAATTATACCACAGCCATCAGAGACAGACTGCTTGAGGCTTACAGAGAGATTATGCAGATGCAGATTTGAGCACTGCCCCTTTTTGCTGCCCGAAAGTCCAGACAGCAGGAAAGATAAAGTACAAGTGGGAGAAATGTCCAGATGCAGGAAAAAATAAAAGAATTAATAAAAAAGATTGTGGACTGGTGGAAAAGTCTGAAAATTAAGCAGCGTACCATGATCGTATGTATTGCTGCTGCTATTATCCTTGTTTTGGTGGTTGTGATATCCATTCTTTCCAAACCACAATATACTCTTTTAAAAGAGTGTGAGACGGCGAACGAGGGCGCCCAGATCAAACAGATCCTGGATGATGAGGGTGGTTATACATATCGAATATCAGATGACGGGCTCCGGGTGGAGGTGGCTACTTCTCAGCTGGGGAATGCCAATCTTTTACTGGCTTCCAACAGTATCGTATCCGACAGATACACCATTGATAATGTGACAGAGGGCGGTCTTGGCGTAACCGAAGCGGATAAGCAGAAACGCTATGTCAAAATGCTGCAGGATGAACTGGAGCATGATTTTATTGGCATGTTCAGCGCAATTAAAGAGGCTACGGTAGTGCTCCATGTGCCGGAGGAAGACGGCAGGCTGATCGCTGCGGAACAGGAATCATCCGCTTCTATCGTGCTGACGATCGACGGGGAGTTTTCCACTGATAATGCGGCTTTTCTGGCCAGGGCAGTGGCGACTGCACTGGGAAACAGTACGACAGACAATATTACTATCATTGACAGCACCGGCATGATGCTTTTTTCTGGTGACGATAATTTCTATATTTCAGGGACTTCCAATTCTCCGATGGTGATCAAACGGGAATCGGAGGAAGCGGTGGGTATGAAAATAAAGAATGCCCTGAAGGGAACCAACAACTTTGATTCCATTGAAGCGGCAGTTAATCTGATGATCGATTTTTCGGACACCAACGTTGTGGATCACAATTATTATGCGCCGGAAAATTCCACCCAGGGACTGCTTGCAGAGGCGCATATCTATAATACGGACTCCACGGCAGGAGGCGGTGATATTCCGGGAACGGATTCCAATGATGAGCCTGCTACCTATGTGCTTGATACGGATGGAAACCAGAGTACATCCACATCGGAGGAGGACTACAGATACGTACCGAGCGAGCGGATCACCACGTCCAACACCGTAGGCGGCATCATCGATTATCAGAATTCTTCAGCGGGTATCACAGCCATAGATTATGTGATCGTGAAGGAGGAGATTGTCAGAAGCCAGGGACTTCTGGACGGTATCAGCTGGGAAGAATATAAGGCGCAGAACAGCGGCAGAAGAAGGATCGAGAATGATGCGGACTGGATCAGTGTCGTTGCCATGTCCACCGGTATTCCGACGGAGAATATTTCCATTGTCGCCTATGAGGAAAACTGGTTTATTGATAAAGAGGGACTGGATGTTAAAGGTACGGATGTGATCGCCTTTGTGCTGATCCTGCTGATCCTTGGATTGCTTGCGTTTGTGATTCTGCGGAGCATGATGCGGGAGAGAGTGCCGGAGGAACCGGAGGAACCGTTGCCTGTGGATGAGCTGCTGCAGTCTGCGCCGGATGAAGTGGTGGAGGAATTCGGTGTGGAGCCGAAATCGGAGGAACGCCTTATCCTGGAGAAATTTATACAGGAAAATCCGGAAGCGGCGGCAAATCTGCTGCGTAACTGGCTGAATGAAGAATGGGGGTAATATACCATGGCGAATGTAGGGGAAATGAGCATTGAGGATCTGGGAGGGTTACAGAAGGCGGCGGTTCTTCTGATTTCTCTTGGACCTGAGATGTCCTCCCAGATATTTAAACATCTGAAAGAGGAAGAGATAGAAGAGTTGACACTGGAGATAGCCAACACAAGAAGTATTACAGCCAAACTCAAGGAGGATGTCACAAACGAGTTTTACAGCCTCTGTCTTGCTTCCCAGTATATTGCTGAGGGAGGTATCGGATATGCCAAGGAAGTGCTGGAGAAAGCTCTTGGCGAGGATAAGGCGGTGGATGTAATCAGCAAACTGACGGCATCTTTGCAGGTGAAACCTTTTGAATTTGTCAGAAAGACAGATGCTTCTCAGCTGCTCAACTTTATTCAGGATGAGCATCCTCAGACGATAGCGCTTATTCTATCTTATCTGTCACCGGGGCAGGCGGCTTTGATCGTTTCGGCCCTTCCACCGGATAAACAGGCGGATGTGGCGAAGCGTATTGCGGTGATGGACAGAACCAGCCCGGATATTATCAAGGAGGTGGAGAATATTCTGGAATCAAAGCTGGCAGCTCTTGTCAATCAGGATTTCACCATTGTCGGCGGCGTAGACGCCGTAGTGGATATTTTGAATACGGTAGACAGGGGAACAGAGAAACATATCATGGAGACGTTGGAGATCGAGGAGCCGGAGCTGGCGGACGAGATCCGAAAGAAGATGTTTGTATTCGAGGATATTCTGCTGCTGGACGACAGATCGATCCAGCGTGTGCTCAGGGATGTGGACAACAACGATCTGGCAGTTTCCTTAAAGAGTTCCAACGAGGAAGTGAAGAATACTATCTTCAACAACCTTTCCAAGCGTCTGGCATCTATGATTCAGGAAGACATGGAGTTTATGGGACCTGTAAGAATGAAAGACGTGGAAGAAGCGCAGCAGAAGATCGTAAATATTATCAGAAAATTGGAAGACTCCGGAGAGATCGTGATCTCCAGAGGCGGAGGGGACGAGGTCATTGTCTAATTTATTAAAGTCAGGCTTTGTAAACTTCCGGGAGGGAGAAGCAAAAATTATAGACCCCAATGAAAATACTGCGAAACGCCTTGGATGGCGGCCTGCAGAAAACAGTCTTCCATCTCAGTCTTTTGCGGCTTCACCGGAAGGATTTCAGCCGGCGGAGTTCGAAGAGATGGATGAGGAGACGGGGAAGGCCCTTTTTGGGGAGGAGTCCGGCAATATCTACCGGGAAAAACCTGTGTATGAAGGTCCTTCTCCGGAGGAACTGTTAGAAGCTGCCAGAGTGGAAATAGAGCAGATGAAGGCAGCTGCCGAGCAGGAGGTGGCTGCGATCAGAGCACAGGCGGCAGAAGAAGGCAGGCAGGCAGGTTATACTGAGGGCTTTGCCAGGGGACATGAAGAGGCTCTTCTGGAAGTGGAAAAAGCGGAACAGAGAACAAACAAAGCGATAGAGGAAACAGAGGCGGTGCGGGATAAGCTTCGCCTTGAATACGAAGAGAAACTGCAGGAGATGGAACCTATGGTGATAGAGGAGCTGACTGAGATCTATGACCATGTTTTCAAGGCGGGATTAAAAGATCAGAAAGAAATTATTTTTCATCTGCTGGACACAACGTTACACCGGATCGACAGCGGCAGAGAGTTTATTGTCAGGGTTTCTCAGACAGATTATGAATATATCAATACCCGTAAGGACGCACTTCTCACAGGAATGCCAGGGGTCAGAATGGATCTTGTGGCGGATGTTACGATGAAGCGGGGGGAGGGAATCATTGAGACCGGCGGCGGTCTTTTTGACTGTAGTATCGATGTGGAACTGCAGGAATTAAAAAACAGGATTCATATGCTTGCGTATCAGAAAGAGTAGCGGGAGGAAGATTTGGAGAGATCGATGCTCACTCACTTGAAAAAATATGAAAAATGTATTGAGGAACCACTGTTTAAAAAGATGGGGAAAGTGGTGAATGTCATCGGGCTGACGATTGAGTCGGCAGGACCGGACGCGAAGCTTGGAGATATCTGCAGGATATTTCCTGCGGGAGGACAGGATGCAGGAAAACCCATTATGGCAGAAGTGGTGGGTTTTAAAGGGGGGATGACACAGCTGATGCCCTATGAGGTAACAGACGGCATCGGTTCCGGCAGTGTTGTGGAAAACACAGATATGCCGTTGATGGTGGAGATTACTGATGATATCCTGGGAAGGACGTTGGACGGACTGGGAAGACCGGTGGATGGTTCGGTTTTCGAGGTCGGTGCCAGATATCCTGTGGAGGCAGCCCCGCCGGATCCCCTTGCGAGGGAGATCATCGATGAAGTGCTCCCCTTGGGTGTGAAGGCAGTGGATGGTCTTCTGACAGTGGGAAAAGGCCAGAGAATCGGGATTTTTGCCGGTTCCGGTGTGGGAAAATCCACACTGATGGGAATGTTTGCAAGGAATACGACAGCGCAGATCAATGTCATTGCCCTGATCGGGGAGCGTGGCAGAGAGGTGCGCGAATTTATAGAGAGAGACCTGGGACCTGAGGGGATGGCACGGTCTGTGGTGGTGGTGTCCACCTCAGATAAGCCGGCGCTTGAGAGAAACAAAGCGGCAAAGACAGCAACAGCTATCGCAGAATATTTCAGGGATCAGGGAAAGGATGTGCTACTGATGATGGATTCTCTGACCCGTTTTTCCATGGCCCAGCGGGAGATCGGGCTTGCCAGCGGGGAACCGCCGGTATCCAGAGGATATCCCCCCAGCGTGTATGCGGAGATGCCGAAATTGCTGGAGAGAGCAGGACGCAACGATAAAGGTTCCATCACAGGACTTTATACGGTGTTAGTGGATGGGGATGATTTTAATGAGCCTATCACTGATACGGCCAGAAGTATTCTGGACGGACATATCATGTTAAACAGGAAGCTTGCCCATAAAAATCATTACCCTGCCATCGATGTGCTGCAGAGTATTTCCAGATGTATGAGTTCCATTGCCACCAGAGAGCATAAGGCTATGGCGGGGAAACTGAAAAATGTGCTTGCTACCTATCAGGAGGCCGAGGATCTGATCAATATCGGCGCCTACAAGGCGGGCAGTAATCCGGATATCGACTATGCGATTTCCAAGATCGGACAGGTGAACGAATTTTTAATGCAGGATGTGGAAACAAAAACCGGTTTTGAGGAGACTGTGGAGGCGCTCGGTGCTATTTTTGTTTCATAGGAAATTGCACAGTCCCATGGAGAGCGGAATATGGCCAAATTCGTATATAAAATGCAGAGCGTTCTGAATATCAAGGAAAAAATGGAGGAGCAGGCGAAAGCTGCCTTCAGCATGGCAAACGCTGCCCTTCGGACAGAGGAAGAACGATTACAGCGTCTGTATCAACGCAGAATCCAGTATCTGGCGGAAGGCGCTCTGCTGCGCCAGACAATACTTGATCCATTGAAGCTTCAGGAAAACGAAGCGGCATTACATTATATCGCGGAAGAGATCAGAGACCAGAAAATACGTGTGAAGCGGGCGGAGGAAGCTTTGGAGAGGGCCAGGCTGGTTTTACAGGAATACAGGATAGAGCGCAGGACCCATGAGCAGTTGAAGGAAGCTGCTTTTGAAGAGTTTAAGGAAGAACTGGCAAAAGAAGAGAGTAAGGAAGTGGATGAGCTGGTGAGTTATGTCTACGGTCGCCGTGGGCGCGAGGAAGGAACAGAACCGACGGATGGCGCTGTATGGGGAGAGTGTAATGTTTTCTCCTGAAATGATCTGTGTTGTCTTACATGGAGACTAGCGAACAGAGCGTGAGGATTGGTATATGGCAGGAAGAGAGAAGGAAGAAGAACAGCTGACAGAAGAGTTGCAGGACAGAGAGTCGGAACGTCAGCGGTTAAAGGAAGAGAAAAAGCGGCTGAAAGCAGAACAGAAGGCGCAGAGAAAAGAGGCAAAACAGAAGGCCAGGGAGATTTCCGAACAGGAGGAAGAACTGGATGGTGAACCGGGTGGGCTCCCGGTGTTTTTGGTGACTGCTCTTATTGTGGCAGTCTGGATCGCGATCCTGTGTGTTCTCATAAAGCTGGATGTAGGCGGCGTGGGCAGTAATGTGCTTAAGCCCCTTTTGAAGAATGTGCCGGTGGTCAATAAGATCCTGCCCGGTGAACGCCGTCCGGAGGAGGAAGAAGATGAATACAGTGCCTACTCTGATGTGAAGGATGCGGTGGATCAGATCAAACAGTTAGAACAGGAACTGCAGGCCGCACAGGAACAGAATCTGGCTTATGCCAGTGAAATCAGCGATCTGAAGGAGGAGAACAGCCGGCTGAAAAATTTTGAGGATGATCAGCTGGAGTTTGAACGATTGAAAGATCAGTTTTATGAAGAAGTTGTCTATGCGGAAAAGGGTCCCGGTGTGGAAGAATACCAGAAGTACTATGAGGCCATGGATCCCGCAATGGCGGAATATCTGTATCAACAGACGATTCAGGAGACAGCGGCGAATAAAGAACTTTCTGATTATGTGGCCACCTATTCGTCCATGAAAGCCAAGGAGGCGGCCGCGGTGTTTGACACGATGACCAGCGATCTGGATCTTGTGGCCAAAATACTGGGCGCCATGTCCGCGGATGACAGGGCAAAGATTCTGGAACAGATGAATGAGGAGAATGCGGCAAGACTGACCAAGATGATGGATCCGGGATGATTTATTCCTGATACCATTAAGAAAAGGACAGAAATATCCGATATAATATGTGGAAATTATCTTCTCTCTGCGTGAAGACGAAGAGAGAAGGTGATTTTAATAAAGAACATTGACAATCAAAGAAGGAGGTGAAAATGTGACAAACATGCCCGTACTTGATAAGAATTCGGCGGCACAGAATATCTTATCAACAAAAGGAACAAAGCAGGTGTCGGCTTCCACAAAAGGAAATTTTGATACGGTCTTAAAACAGACTACGGAGGCGGGCAGACAGGATACCGATCCCGGAAAAAAAGCGGAGACGGTAAAGCCGGCAGAGAAGAAGACGGAGGAAACCGATTCGAATAAGCCGGCGGCGGAGAGCGGCAGAACGGAAGAAAAAGCCGGTACGGAGAGGACGGAAACACAGAAAGAAACCGAAGAGACAAAAGATTCCCCGGAGGATATGGTGGAGGACACAGAAGTTCTGGAGAGAGCCGGCGGCGAAATGGCGGCTATACTGGCAGCACAGATGGGAATATCCCAGGAGATGCTTAAGGAAGCCATGGATGAGCTCGGAATGACAGATGTGTCATTGCTGGATCCGAAGAATGTAAAAGATCTGATGGTGCATCTCACAGAAGGTGCGGATGATATGTCACTTCTGACAGACGAAGCTTTTTACAATTCTGTGGCAGAGGCGCTTACCGCACTGGAAGAACTTACAGATCAGCTGCAGGAAGAGACCGGTATGAGTCCGGAGGAATTGAGAGAAGCATTGTCGGCTGCACAGAATCCATTGGAAAAGGAGCCTGAGGTACAGGTGGAAGTGACAGGCAGACAGAACCTTACGGAGAATGAAAAGCCGGAGGATGTTGTAAAAGTGAATGTTCCGAAGCCGGAACTGACGGAAAATGCCAGAACGGAAAATATACCATCAAAGGAAATGCATAAGCAGGAGAGCGACGGAAAAGACAGTGAGAGCCCCTTTATGGGCAACAACTATCAGACACAGAATGCGGAAGCAGGTACTGAAGTACAGGCGACGGAGACAAAAAGTGCTTTTTCCATGGCAGATACCCAGGAGATCATGGATCAGATCATGGATTACATGAAAGTGGCCGTGAAACCGGAGATGACCAGTCTGGAGATGCAGCTTCATCCGGAATCGTTAGGAACCTTACATATCCAGATCACGAACAGAGAAGGCGCTGTAACGGCACAGTTTATTGCTCAGAATGAGTCGGTAAAGGCTGCGCTGGAAAGTCAGGTTATGGAACTGAAGGAAAATCTAGAGCAGCAGGGCGTCAAAGTGGAAGCGGTGGAAGTAACTATTGCACAGTATTCTCTGGACAGAAATCCGAGTGGAGATGAGACCCCTACAGATCAGGGAAAACGGGGGAAAAAGGGAAACAGAAACTTGAACCTGAATGATCTGAATCCTGAGGAAGAGGAAGATCTCACCGAGGAGGAGAAACTGACAGCGCAGATGATGCAGTCAAGTGGCAGTACGGTAAATTATATGGCATAGAAACGCCAGACATGGCATCCATGCAGAAGATAGAAAGTACGGCAAAGATACTGCATAAAGCGTGAGAGAACCGAACAAAACAGGAAAGGAGAAAAAATATGGCTGCTAATTTAGTGGCGCCGGTAAAAGACGGTAAAATACAGGAAACAGAATCCCAGTCTTCACTGGCGAAATCAAAAGCAAAAAAAGCCGGATACAGTAAAGATACCTTTTTGCAGCTGCTGGTGGCGGAAGTACAGAATCAGGATCCGCTTGAGCCTACATCCAACACAGAGTGGATATCCCAGTATGCGACTTTCTCGGAACTGGAAGCAATGAACAATATGAGTGCTTCCTTTGACCTGTCGAGAGCATCCGCACTGGTAGGCAAGACAGTGGTACTCAATACAACGAGTGAATCAGGAAAGACAACTACAATACAGGGAAAGGTCGATTATGTTACCTACGAGGGTGGCCAGGCATATCTTTCCATCAACGGTTCCACCTATTCCATGGACGATCTGCATGATATTGTGGATACGGAATATATGGAAGCTTTTGACAAGGTATATGAGTGGTCTGTAAAACTCAACAGGCTTCCGGCATATGAGAATCTTACATACGATGATGCTGAGGATGTGGAAAGCGTTTATAATGAATATGACAAGATGTCTGACTATGAGAAGACTTTTGTGGCGAAAGAAAACGCTGACAAGATCAAAAAACTGCATGATCGGATCGAAGAACTGAAAAAGATTCACGAGGGCGAAACGGAAGAAGAGACCGAAGGGGAGACAAAGCCGGAGGAAACGGAAAAAACAGAATAAAACAGGGAAGTGCAATCGTAAGAAGCAGGGAAGCTGGTGAATCATATGAAGATACAGAGAAACAGTTTTCACTCTCTGGAGCAGGTACAGAACGAATACTTAAATCAGAACCTCAGAACACCTGCTGTCAGGCAGGAGGGCAGCCTGTCCTTTCAGGATATTTTAGAACAGGCGTCAGGGGCAGAAAAAGAAGTCAGATTTTCCAAGCATGCGTCCAACAGGTTGAACACGAGAAATATTGAACTGACTGACGGGCAGATGGAGAGACTGAACGAGGGGACGAAGAAAGCCCAGGCGAAAGGCATAAAAGATTCGCTGGTGTTAGTAGATTCGTTAGCTTTTATTGTCAACGTACCGAGCAGCACTGTGGTGACTGCCATGGAACAGAGTGAAGCACAGGAAAACATTTTTACAAATATTGACGGGGCCGTGATCATATAATATAGCTGGACCTTAGTGGAAGCTATGGTTGTTCCTGAATGACAGAGGGAACAGACGGAGCCCTGTTTGAGAGAGTTTCACAGATTTCAGTTTGCGGCAAAATGCCGTCTGACGAAACTCACAATTTCACAGGAGGTAAATTGATTTATGAACAGAGCAATGTATTCAGGCGTAGCAGGACTGAAAACACATCAGACGAGAATGGACGTGATCGGTAACAATATCGCAAACGTAAATACGGTGGGCTATAAGGCGCAGGCAGCCCTGTTTTCTGAATTATTATATCAGAATTCCAGCAACGCGTCGGGGCCGAATGCTAACACCGGTATCGGCGGTGTTAACCCGAAACAGGTAGGTTTGGGTGTTAAGATGGCATCCATCAACACGAATATCACACTGCCCGGTTCCGCGGAAACCACCAACAACCCGTTCGATATCCGTATCACAGGCGATGCCTTTTTCATCGTCAACAACGGCAGAGACAATATGTTTACAAGGGACGGTTCCTTCAAGGTGGACGCAGCCGGCAACCTGGTAATGTCCTCCAACGGTTACAAGGTGATGGGCTGGCAGCCGGATCCGGAGACAGGAGCGATCAAACCGGATACCGTATCCGCCCTGCAGATCATGAACGCGGCGAATATGACCTATCCGCCGGAGGCGACCACCCAGGCTTATGTGTCCGGTATCGTGGACGCGGAGAGCCCGGAGGTGAATTCTGCGGACGGTAAGCTGATGAACCTCAACTTCTATGATGCGAGGGGCTACAGTTATACGGCGAAGCTGGCGATCAAGAGGGTGGGAAGCAGCAACGATAATGTAAACTCCTACTCCTGCGAACTCGTGAAGCTGTTGGATGCGACAGGGAAGGATGTGACGGCTACAGCGGGGGCGAAGATGACAGCGATGCAGACATCTTTGGTGGAGGCTGAAAAGAAGTCGATACCGACGGGATATCAGCTGACATCGCCTACTGCTGGCACGTTTCTTCTTGAAACACAGCCGGATGCCACGGACGGAAGTCATACCGTATATACGATCACAAATGGCAATATTACAGCTAAAAAATATTCTGATAATAATACTCCACCAACGGAAGCAACGACGCAGCCTACGGAAGCGGAAGCCTGGGAAGAGGTGGCTCAGATATTGGGATACGACAGTAAAGACTTCCGGAATATGACCTATGCTGTTCCGGATGATGCAACCGGGGCGGCAGCGCCGTATGCGGGGCAGATACTCAGTGTCGGCCAGAATCTGGCGGATATTCTGACTGCCCAGGGTGTGACCGCGGCTATGACGCCCGGAGCAGGAGACCAGAGGGATATTACATTTAACGGTAAAGTGGTGGATGGCTGCGTGATTGATTTTGATAAAGACGGTGGTGCGTTTGTAGGGATAAACGGCAGTGCCGGAACAAAAACATCCATCCTTTCTTTCGGCGATCAGGGCGTGGCAGATGCAGCAGGCGCAACGTTAGACGCAGCCAGCTTCCGGAACATTACCATTGACTTCTCCACCCTGTCAAACGTCGGTAATGAAAAGGTATCCACCGCTTCCGCAACCAACGGCAGTCTGGATAATCTGGGCGGCGGCCGTATGGTAGGTAAGATGTCTGGCCTGCAGATCCAGCAGGACGGCAAGATCTATGCGAGCTATGACAACGGACAGAGCAAGCTTCTCGGCCAGATCGCATCGGCGAGGTTTGCAAACCCGTCCGGTTTGCAGAAAGAGGGCGATAACCTGTACATAGCGACGCAGAACTCCGGCGACTTTGACGGGATCGGCGTAGATATCACATCGGACGGCGGTTATATGACGCCGGGCGAGCTGGAAATGTCCAACGTGGATCTTTCCGGCGAGCTGACCGGTATGATCGTAACCCAGCGTGGCTTCCAGGCGAACAGCCGTATTATTACGGTGTCCGATACGATGTTGGAGGAACTGGTTAATCTGAAACGTTAGTATTTTTTTCAGAGCAATTCAGAAAATATGGTTAATAAAGGGGATTTGTCGCTCATAAAACGACAAATCTCCTGTTTTGTGTTGAACCCTGGCAAAGATTGTATAAAAATTATTGTAATTCAAAGTAGACATTTCTGATAAAATTTAGTAAAATCGTATAGAAAGGGTGTTTTTGCAGATTGATGTAAAAACGGGAAGAAGGCAAGAGCAATGGATATAGCGTCAATCATAGGATTAGTGGTATGTATTTCACTGACCATTATGGCGATCGTGGTAGGTAATGGTTTTGCTGCGATCTATCGGGATTTCATGGATCTCCAGTCCGCGCTGATCACTTTTGGTGGTGCATTCTGCGCTATTCTGGCGGGGAATACGATCGAAAGTTTCACAGGGGGACTTAAAAGTTTCGGGCTTGCTCTGAAACGCCCCAATTTTAATATTCCGGAGATGATCCAGAAGGTCATAGATCTTTCCAATGTAGCCAGAAAAGAGGGACTGCTGTCTCTGGAGGAAGCAGCGGGAGAGATCGATGATGCATTTTTGAGAAAGGGAATTCTTCTGGTGGTTGACGGTACGGATCCGGAGTTAGTGAGAGCGATCATGGAAACCGAACTGGTGAGCATGGAAGACCGTCATAAGAAAAAAATTACCTTCTGGGAAGACGTCGGTTCCATGGGACCTGCATGGGGTATGATCGGAACGTTAGTCGGGCTGGTTAACATGTTGAATAACATGTCTGATCCAAACTCCATTGGCCCGCAGATGGCCGTGGCCCTGATCACTACGCTGTACGGTTCCCTGCTTGCAAACTGGATCTGCACACCGATTGCAATGAAACTGAAAATGAATAATGATGAAGAATGCCGTATGAAGGAAATTATGGTGGAAGGACTTTTATCGATCCAGGCGGGCGAAAACCCCCGTGTTATCGAAGAAAAACTGAAGTCGTTCTTAGCTCCTAAGGACAGAACAGCATCAGAAGGCGGTGAGGCAGATGGCTAAGAGAAAGGCAGATGAGCCGAAAAAGGGCGCACCGGAGTGGCAAAGTACCTTTGCCGATCTGATGAACCTGCTGCTATGTTTCTTCGTACTGTTGTTCTCCATGTCCTCTGTGGATGCACAGAAATTTGAACTGGTTGCGGCTTCCTTTTCCAAGACCTTCAGTATTTTTACGGCGGGCTCTACATCCATTGGTGATGGTACGATGATAGGGAACGGTGTCAGTCAGCTGCCGGAACTGGATGATTTTATAAACAGTGTCGGGCAGATGGCGGAGAACACGCCGGAGATGGAAGAGATGGATGATCTGCAGAGTGAAGTGCAGGCGGAAGGTCTGAAACAGTCAGAGGAATTGTCTGAGAAGATCGAGGAGGCTGTGCAGGAAAATAATCTGACCGGAGATATTGAGATGCAGGTAACGGCTCAGTATGTGCAGCTTACAATGAAAGGTTCCCTGTTATTTAATTCGGGCAGTGCCGAACTGAAGGATGAGTCAAAGCCTATCCTGAATAAGGTGGGACTGATTCTGGAGCGGTATGCGGCGGGTACGATTGAGATCGAGGGACATACGGACAATGTGCCAATGTCCAGCAGGCGTTATGAGAATAATAACGAACTGAGCGCGGCCAGAGCACTCTCGGTTTTTGATTATATGATGGAGACTACGAATCTGGATCCGGCACGCATTAAAACTTCCGGCAGAGGAGAGTATGTGCCGATTGCCGACAACTCGACTGAAGAGGGAAGAGCAAAAAACAGGCGGGTAGAAATCAGAATATATAATGAAATATCCAGTTTTGAATAAAGAAGGTGGGAGACGAGCATGAAGAAAAATTTAATGTCGGTTATTATACTGGCTCTGCTGATTGTAAATATCGCTCTGACGGCGGTAATGCTGTTCAGTGTGACGAGCACAAACAAGGCGACGGCTGATGTGATCGCGAGAATTTCAGGTGCCATGGACATGGAACTGTCCTCTGCGGACGGATCTGCGTTCAAGCCTCAGATTCCGATCGAGAACATTGCATCTTATGATATAGCCGATACTATGACCATCCGTCTGAAGCCGGGAGAGGATGGTGCGGATCATTATATTATGGCCGCGATCACGCTTTCCATGGACACGGAACACGAGGACTATAAAACATATGGCGCAGGTCTCGAAGAGAGAGAGAGTCTGATCAAGAGCGAGATCATCAGTGTGGTTGGAGAGTATACCCTGGAAGAGGCACAGGCAGATGAAGAAGGCCTGAGACAGGCGATCCTGGAAAGAATTCAGAATATGTTTGGATCTGACTTTATTTTTAAGGTGGATTTCAGAGATGTTAAATATTCCGGGTAAAGGAGGTGGACCCGGATGGGTGAGGTATTATCGCAACAGGAGATAGATAATCTTCTGGCAGCTCTCAGTACCGGTGAACTGGATGCAAATGACATACAGGATAAAGAGGAAAAACAGGTCAAGGATTATGATTTCAAGCGCCCTGTAAAGTTCTCCAAAGAACATCTGCGTACGCTTGAAATTATTTTTGAACATTATGGCCGGCTACTTGCCACAAATCTTCAGGTATACTTAAGGAAGAATGTGCAGGTTACGGTGAACAGTTCGGAGACCGTGACTTTTTCGGAATTTTCAAATGCTTTGTCCAGCCCGGTGATATTATCCATTGTAAACTTTGCCCCGCTGCCCGGAAATATTCTGATGGAACTGTCTTTGAACATAGGATATGTAATCATTGACAGGATGTTAGGCGGACAGGGAACTGCCCTGGAACGGACAAAGGATTTTTCCGAGATAGAGATGGCGATTCTGGAGAAGATACTGGTTGTCTGTATGCAGTTGCTCAGAGAACCCTGGAAAAATGTGGTGGAGATCAATCCGGTGCTTGACAGGATAGAGACAAATCCACAGTTTGCCCAGATCATTGCCCCCAGCGATATGATAGCGATCATCACGCTGAATATTAAAATTGGTGAAGTGGAAGGTATGATGAACGTATGTCTGCCCTATTTCACCCTGGAAGATATTATGGATAATCTGAATACCAAGTTCTGGTATTCGACGATCCATGAGGCGAGTGATGAAGATTACGAGGAACATCTGGAATCTCTGGTGAAGAGGGTGAGTGTGCCGATCCGGGCACTGCTCGGAACAAGCAGTATATCTGTGAACGATTTTATGAATCTCCAGCTGGGAGATATCATCCGATTGGATTCCGAAATAAATGGAGACCTGACTGTTTATGTCGGAAATATCAAAAAATTTACCGCAGTACCCGGTTCCAGCAAAGAAAAATATGCTGTACAGGTTACATCGGTTCTGGAAGAGGAGGAATAGATAAGTGGATGGTGGAATGTTATCACAGGACGAGATAAGTGCTTTGCTGAACGGAATGTCCGACGGTTCGGCCGACGCGGCAGACGGACTGCAGACAGAAGCCGCTGTCAGTGCGCCAGGGCCTCAGGATTCGGAGTCGGTTGCCTATGAGAATACCGGAGCGGTCAGTGCGGAGGAGGCATTACTCACTGATACGGAGAAAGATGCCATCGGTGAGATCGGCAATATCAGTATGGGGTCTGCAGCAACCACCCTGTTTTCGCTGGTTAATCGGAAAGTAAATATTACGACGCCGGTGGTTTCTCTGGCACAGTGGGAAACGATGATCGGCGAGTATGAGAGACCCTGTGTATTTATTCAAATCAAGTATACGGCGGGGCTTGACGGTCATAATATTTTAATATTGAAGGAACATGACGTAAAGATCATTACCGACCTGATGATGGGAGGCGATGGCACAAATACGGAGGGAGAGCTTTCGGAGATTCATTTGAGTGCCATTTCCGAAGCGATGAATCAGATGATGGGGGCTTCCGCCACTTCTCTCGCTACGATGCTCGGAAAAATGATAGATATCAGCCCGCCGGAGGCAACACTGGTGGATCTGGCAACGATAGATGCAGGGCAGGATATTTCCCCGTTCCTGGGCGGAACTTTTGTCAAGATCGGCTTCAGGATGCAGATAGGCGATCTGATAGACAGTACGATCATGCAGCTTTATCCCTGTGATTTTGCAAGGTTTTTGTGTAATGCATTTATAAATGGTGGAGCCGAGACAAAGCCTGAGAGTACGCCTGCCCCACAGCCGTCTCAGGCAGCACCGGAACCCGCGCCAATGCCTTCTGTACCTGCGGAAAATATGGGAATGGGAGCACCGATGCCTGGTATGCCGGCTCAGCCGGACATGAATATGGCAGGTATGTACGCACCATATGGAATGCCGCCCCAGGGATATGGAATGCCAGCTTATGGAATGCCGCCGATGCAGCAGGCACCGCAGGCGCCCATGCAGCAGATGAATATCCAGCCGGCACAGTTCCAGAGTTTTGCAGGTGGAGTACCGGGACCGGGAGCGCCGGCCAACATCGATCTGATTATGGATGTGGCGCTGGAAGTTACCGTGGAACTGGGACGTACCAAAAAATCTATTTCCGAGGTACTGGATTTCGCGCCGGGGACGATCATAGAACTGGATAAGGTAGCTGGGGAGCCGGTAGAAGTTTTTGTAAACGGAAAGATGGTTGCCAGGGGTGAAGTTGTTGTAATTGAGGAAAGTTTTGGTGTCAGAATAACGGAAATTATCAAATAAACAGTATAATAAGCAGCAAAGAAAAAGCGATAGGAGTGGAAAAATGGCTAAAAACGTGTTAATTTGTGACGACGCAGCGTTCATGAGAATGATGATCAAGGACATTCTCTCCAAAAACGGGTACAATGTGGCCGGAGAAGCGGAGAATGGCGCAAGGGCAGTGGAGAAGTATGCGGAAGTAAAGCCTGATCTGGTACTGATGGACATAACGATGCCGGAGATGGATGGTATTCAGGCCTTAAAGAAGATCAAAGAGGGCGATCCGGGTGCCAAAATCATTATGTGTTCCGCGATGGGACAGCAGGCAATGGTAATTGAATCCATTCAGGCCGGGGCGAAGGACTTTATTGTAAAGCCTTTCCAGGCTGACCGTGTATTAGAGGCCGTGAAAAAGGTCATCGGATAATGGTGCTTTTGACGATGGAAACGCTGGGGGGGATAGCACAGTTTATTACTGTACTTGTTCTTTTTGTCATTGTTTTGTGGGTGACCTGGGCAGTGACAAAATGGACTGCCAGCTATCAGAAAGGGAAGGGGGCAGGTGGCAATATCGAAATGCTGGAGAGCTTTCGTATTGCCTCTGATAAGTATGTCCAGATAATACGGGTGGCAGATAAGTATCTGGCTGTGGCTGTGGCGAAAGATACCGTTACCTTTCTGGCGCAACTGGATGAATCGGCATTGGTATGGAGAGAAAGTGCGGTCGGTGTAAAGATGAACTTTCAGGAAATATTGGAGAAGGTCAGGGAAAAGAAAAAGGAATGATGAAAAGATTTTCCGGACTACGGATTAGGAAACTGTTGTGCCTGCTGTTAATGGCGGGCATATTCTGTATTTGTCATGCGCAGGTAGTCCATGCGACGACGCTTGATATCGACGAGGGCGTGACAGGAGAGACAGATACCAGGACGACACTGCGGGATCCGGGAGAAGCGGAAACCGGAGAAGAACTTGGAGAACTGAATATTGCCAACACTGCGACGGTCACTGTGACAAATAATAACGGGACGATAGCCGGAACACTGAGGATCCTGCTGACACTGACATTCATAGCTGTTCTGCCAACGATTATCCTGATGATGACTTCCTTTACAAGGATCATTATTGTGCTACACTTTACGAGGGCGGCGCTCAGCACCCAGACTGTACCGCCGAATCAGATATTGATAGGTCTTTCACTGATTCTGACATTTTTTATTATGGAGCCTACGGTAACCGAAATTTACAATGATGCCATTGTTCCCTTTGAGGAGGGGCGGATCGAACAGGATGAGGCTCTGGAACGGGGAATAGAGCCGCTGAGGCGGTTTATGTACCGTTCTACCCAGGCGGAGGACGCGCAGGTATTTATGGATATTGCGCGGTTAGAGTGGGACGGGGAGACTCTGGATGATATTCCAACGTCGGTGTTAGTTCCTGCCTATATGATCAGCGAACTGCGGCTGGCATTTACGATAGGATTTATTATCTATATTCCCTTTATTGTGATCGATATGGTGGTGGCTTCCACGTTGATGAGCATGGGTATGATGATGCTGCCGCCCACAACGATCTCCATGCCATTTAAGATACTGCTCTTTGTGGTGGCGGACGGATGGAATCTTGTTATTGTAAATCTGGTGAAGACTTTTTACATGATAGGATGACTGAGCGGAAACAAAAAGTTGCGGCGGACGTGTAAAACCGGGACTGCTGCAGATTATCTTTCCTGGAGGTAAAAGATGACGATTAATGAGGTGGTGACAATTGCAAACGAGGCGTTGTTTACAATTATCAAGGTTGCGGCGCCGGTTTTACTGGTTTCCATGGCGGTGGGACTGCTTGTCAGCATTTTTCAGACAGTTACTTCCATTCAGGAACAGACTTTGACATTTGTTCCGAAAGTGCTGTCCATTTTTCTGATGATTATGCTGATCGGACATTGGATGTTGACAGAGATGGCAAATCTGATGACAAATATGTGGTCTGATTTCAGCGTCTATCTGAGATAGTAAAACAGTATGGTTACAGTGGATTTAAACTTTGCCGATTTGGAATATTTTCTTCTGATCCTTGTGCGGGTCTCCATGTTTATTTATGTGGTACCGTTTTTTTCTCTGAATGCCGTGCCCAGAAGATACCGGGTGGTACTCAGTGTGGTGGTTTCAGTAGTGCTCTATGGTGTGGTGCCAGCACAGGAGGTAGTATATGATACGGTGTACGATTATGCACTGCTTGTGGCGAAGGAACTGATTACAGGTGCCCTGATCGGGATGGGCGTCAATCTCTGTGCCTCTATTTTGGCATTGACCGGAACCATCGCTGATATGGAAGTCGGTTTTTCCATGGTGACGTTGATGGATCCTTCCACGAGACAGCAGACGACGATTACCAGCACGCTCTATCGGAATCTGATCATGCTGATTCTTGTGATCAGCGGTATGTATGAGTATATCATATGGGCGCTTGCGGATTCCTATGAATTGATTCCGGTATATGGGGCAAAATTTGATGCGGCGAAACTCCTGGATGTGGCGATCCGGTTTATGAGTCGGTATGTCCTTGTGGGGTTTCAGATATGCCTGCCGATTTTTGCGGCGATTCTGATGTTGAATGCAGTGCTTGGTATCCTGGCAAAGGTGGCGCCTCAGATGAATATGTTTGCCGTGGGGCTGCAGCTGAAAATTTTCGTGGGGTTGGGTGTGATCTTTCTGACGCTGTTTTTGCTCCCCACGGCGGCTGATATGATATTTGATGAGGCCAGGCGGATGACCGTTGCTTTTGTGGAGGCGTTGATGTGATACTGCAATATGATTTACAGTTTTTTGCAAAAGAAGGTCCCGGCGGTGAGAAGACGGAGCCTGCCACCCAGAAGAAGCTGGAAGATGCCAGAAGAGACGGGCAGGTGGCAAAAAGTAAGGAAATTGCAAACGGATTGGGGCTTCTGTCCCTTTTTCTGCTGTTAAAAATCTGGATAGGAAATATCAGTATCAGTTTTCTGGAACTTTTTGGCGGGGTATACAACAGGATTCCGGAAATGATGGGGATGCCCCATGGAACAGTGCCAATGGCGAATATTGAGGCTGTTGTTCGCCAGAGCATGCAGAGGCTTCTGGTTATTATGATACCGATCTTTCTGGTAGGCGTGGGGGTGGCTTTCGGGAGCGATGTGGCGCAGGTGAAATGGAAGCCGACCACGAAACCGCTGCAGCCGAAGTTCAGCAAGATCAATCCGATCAAGGGATTCAAACGTATTTTATCACCAAATTCCCTGGTGGAACTGGTGAAGGCAGTTGCCAAGATCGGTATGATTCTGTATGTGGCCTGGCAGTATATGAAGGGGAAGCTGGAGATACTGTTTTATCTGTTGGATATGCCGCTTTTAGCTGCCGTGCAGGAGATCGGAACTATCGTGATCGATCTGGGCATCCGGATCTCCTCCATCTTTATGATCATTGCTTTCGCTGATTTCATATACCAAAAATGGAAATTCAGTGAAGACATGAAGATGACAAAACAGGAAGTCAAGGATGAGTATAAGGATCAGGAAGGTGATCCCCAGATTAAGGGCAAACAGAAGCAGCGTATGCAGGAAGCCTCGAGAAGAAGAATGATGCAGGCGCTGCCGGAGGCGGATGTGGTGATCACAAATCCCACCCATTATGCGGTGGCACTGAAATATGACAGTGAACTGTACGCAGCGCCCATCGTGCTGGCAAAAGGCGCGGATTATCTGGCAGCGAGAATTAAGGAAGAGGCGAAAGAGTACAATATAGAGATCTATGAGAACAAGCCGCTTGCACGGATGCTTTATACGAATGTGGAAGTGGGGGAACAGATTCCGGCGGAATTATACCCAGCTGTGGCGGAAGTACTGGCTTATGTATATCATATCAGAGAACAGAAGGGCGGCGGATCATCATAGTGATTAGTTATGAGGGAGAGACATACGGGTGGATCCCGGGAGAGGAGATGAGCGGATGAAGATCGGAAAAGCTGATTTAGGTGTAGCACTTTATATACTCGCCGCGTTTATCATGCTCATTGTATCGATTCCTTCATGGCTTTTGGATATTTTTCTTGCCATCAATATAGGAATTGCTTTTTTGATTTTGTTTACGGTCATGTTTACGAAGGAAGTGTTAGACATGTCCTTTTTCCCGACCATGCTTCTTTTTACGACGATCTTCAGAATCGCCCTGAACGTATCTTCCACGAAGCTGATTCTGCTGACCGGTGACCCCGGTAATGTGGTGCAGACCTTCGGTGACTATGTGGGCGGAGGTGACCTGGTGGTGGGTGTGATCGTCTTTATCATTCTGATCCTGATCCAGTTTATGGTCATCAACAAAGGTTCAGAGCGTGTGGCTGAAGTGACGGCGAGGTTTACATTGGATGCCATGCCCGGTAAGCAGATGGCTATCGATGCGGATCTGAATACCGGTGCGATCAACGATGCGGAGGCGAAGGAGCGGCGTGACAAGATCCAGGCGGAGTCCAGTTTCTTCGGGTCCATGGATGGTGCGGTGAAGTACGTAAAAGGAGACGCAACGGCAGGTCTGATCATCACTTTTGTCAACCTGATCGGCGGCGCTGCCATGGGAATGCTGCGGCAGGGAATGGATTTCAGTACCGCTGCCCAGACTTATTGTATTCTGACCATTGGTGACGGTCTGGTATCCCAGATCCCGTCATTGCTTATCTCTCTGGCAACAGGTATTCTGGTGACCAAGGGCGGGAAGGATGCGGATTTTGCCAATGTGATCATAGGGCAGCTCTTCGGGGTGCCAAGAGCGCTCTATATTGTGGGGGCGACGATCTCTGTGTTAGGGATTATCACACCGCTTCAGACGGTGGTTTTTGTGACGCTTGGAATGGGATTTATTGTGGCCGGACGCATGGTACAGGGAACTCTGGAGATGGCCGGCATTGAACATGAAGTGGATACTGAGGAAGTGGCGGCGGAGGAGATCAGGCAGCCGGAAAATGTCAATTCGCTGTTGCAGGTGGATCCTGTGGAACTGGAATTTGGTTATGGTATCATTCCTCTTGCGGATGTCAACCAGGGTGGTGATCTGCTCGACCGTGTGGTGATGATCAGACGGCAGATCGCACTGGAAATGGGTATGGTAGTGCCGATTATTCGTCTGCGTGACAATATTCAGCTCAACCCGAATCAGTATATTATTAAGATAAAGGGTATTCAGGTCAGTGACGGCGAGATCCTGTTTGACCACTATATGGCCATGAATCCGGGTTATGTGGAGGAGGAGATCTCGGGCATTCCCACATTTGAGCCTTCCTTCCATCTGGCGGCGCTCTGGATCACGGAGAGCCAGAGAGAGCGGGCGGAAAGTCTGGGCTACACGGTGGTAGATCCGCCTTCCATTATTGCAACGCACCTGACGGAAGTGATCAGGGAACATATTGATGAGCTGCTGACCCGCCAGGATGTACAGAATCTGATCAACAATATCAAAGAGAGCAATCAGGCTCTTGTGGATGAACTGGTGCCGAAGATGCTGGGGCTTGGAGAAATTCAGAAGGTACTGCAGAATCTGCTGCGGGAAGGTATTTCCATCAGAGATCTGCAGACGATCCTGGAGACGCTTGCAGACTATGCGCCCTCCACCAGAGATACGGATATTTTGACGGAATATGTAAGACAGAGTTTGAAACGTGCTATTTCCAGCCGGTATTTCCCAGCTAATGAGACGACCAGCGTGGTGACGTTAGATCCAAAGATCGAACAGGAGATCATGGGCAGCGTCAAACAGACTGAGACAGGCGCCTATATTTCTCTGGATCCAATCCGGATCAAGGCGATCGTGGGGAGTGTGGGGAAAGAGACGGAAAAACTGGAGCAGATGGGTAAAAATCCGATCGTGATAACTTCTCCGATCGTCAGGATCTATTTCAAAAAACTGACGGAGGATACTTACAGAGATCTGATCGTGGTTTCTTATAACGAAGTAGATTCTAATGTAGAATTACAGTCAGTAGGAATGGTGACGGCATAATGATCATTAAAAAATTCAGTGCAAAAACAGAAGAGGAAGCGGTGGTTCAGGCAAAGGCCGAATTGGGCGGGAATATCGTCATCATGAATGTGAAAACTATTCCGGGAAAGGGACTTTTCGGTTTCCTGAAAAAGCCGCAGACAGAAGTGACGGTGGCGAAGGAAGAGGAGAATGAGAGATACCCCGGCGGCGGTGCGCAAAACAAGGCTGCGGAGGAGGCAAATCTGCGTGAGACCTTTCGTCAGGTGGCAAAAGCTGCGGGGATGGAAAAAGGCGTGAGGGAGCCTTTGGGAGAAAAGGAAAAGTTTTCTCATGCAGGCGGTATTGATATAAAAGCGGATGACAGAGCGGTTCCGCGGCGCAGGGAAGAGGCAGCTGATGAGAACCATAAGCTTCTGGTGGAAAAGCTTGATTCTCTGCAGAATATGATCGAGAAAAAGCTGCAGTCGGAGGAAGAGGCAGCTTCTGAGACTCCAATGGAAGAGACAGAAGAAAACAATGAGATGGTGCGTTTTCTCAAACTGCTTTACGACACGATGCTGGACAATGAAGTGAACGAGAAATATGCGAACCAGATCATCGATGAGATGGAGAAAAATGTCAGAGAGAATCAGCCCTTTGACCATGCTCTGGCGGATGTGTATCAGAAGATGATCTTAAAATTCGGTAAAGCAGTACCCATTGAGAAGGATAATAAAGGACTCAGAGTGATATTCTTTGTGGGGCCGACAGGGGTGGGAAAGACGACCACCATCGCGAAGATCGCTTCCAAGTTCCGGCTGGAACAGAAACGTAAAGTGGCACTTTTTACGGCAGACACCTATCGCATTGCGGCGGCGGAACAGCTGCGGACTTATGCCAATATACTGGAAGTACCCTTTCGGGTGATCTATTCTGTGGAAGAACTGCGCAGAGGAGTACAGGATTTTAAAAATTACGATTTCATTCTGGTGGATATGGCGGGACATTCGCCCCAGAATCCGGCTCTGCGGGAAAATATGAATACTTTTATTCATGGACTGGAGGAAGGGATAGAGAAGGAAGTTCATCTGGTGCTTTCTGCCACAACAAAGTATAAGGATTTGCTCAGTATTGTAGAATCCTATCAGGACATTGAAGATTACAGGATCATCTTTACAAAAGTGGACGAGACGATGACTCTGGGGAATCTTCTGAATCTGAAACTGCATACCGGTGCCGGCCTGTCTTATATTACCTGTGGGCAGAATGTGCCGGATGACATAGAAATATTTAATCCTCAGAAAACAGTAAAACAATTGCTTGGAGGGAAAAATTAGATGGCAGATCAGGCGGAAAAATTAAGAAATATCATCAAAGCCCAGAGCCAGTCCAGACATCAGGCAGCAAGGGTCATTACAGTAACCAGTGGAAAAGGCGGTGTGGGGAAATCAAATACGGCGATCAATCTGGCCATTCAGTTCCGTAAGATGGATCAGAAGGTGATTATACTGGATGCGGATTTTGGACTTGCCAATATAGAAATTATGTTTGGGACAGTGCCGAAGTATAATCTGTATGATCTGATTTATCAGGGAAAGAATATTCGGGATATTATTACCTGGGGGCCTATGGAAGTGGGCTTTATCTCCGGCGGTTCAGGTATTGTGGGGATGGCTAATCTGTCAAGAGATTATCTGAATTATATTGTCCAGAATCTTGTGGAGCTGGACAGTATGGCAGATGTGATCATTGTGGATACCGGGGCAGGTATTTCCGATGCAGTTCTGGAGTTTCTTGTGGCGAGTAATGAGATTTTGCTTGTCACCACACCGGAACCGACTTCCATCACGGATTCCTACTCCCTGATGAAGGCATTAAACCGCCACAGCAGATTCTCGCCGGACTATACCAGTATCAATGTGCTGGCCAATAAAGTGCGGAATGAGGAAGAGGGAGACATGTTGTACCACAAGCTGGATGCGGTGGTTTCCAGATATTTAAAAGTGCCGATAGAGTATCTGGGTTATATTCCGCAGGATGAACAGCTGGCCAGAGCGGTCATGCAGCAGATGCCTGTCTCGATTCAGAATCCCTCGGCGAAATCAGCGCTTGCTTTCCGGAGTGCGGCGATGAAACTCATGCATCAGGAGGAAGAGGATAAAAAAACGAAACAGGGTATGATGGCGTTTTTTTCACATATTATGACAGGGAGGAGATAAGGTATGCTATCTGATATTATTGTGGCGGGACAGATCGTGGAGATCGGGGCGGTAAAGGAAGCTGATGATAATCCGGAGGAAGGTATTCAGGAAATGAAAAAGACATATCGGACCAAGGTGTTTGATGTGCTTTCCGAGGATCAGCTGGAGATCATGATGCCGATCGAGAAAGGAAAGGTAATACTTTTAGCAGTAGACGGACAGTTTGATCTGTGTTTTTATACGGAGAAAGGGCTTTACCAGTGTTTTGCGCGGGTGCTTGATCGATATAAAAGCAACAATATTTATATTGTGGTAGTGGAGCTTACCAGTAATCTTCGTAAAAGACAGAGAAGAGAGTACTATCGGCTTGACTGTGCGCTGGGTGTGATGGTCAGGAGGTTAGAGGATACAGAGATCGCTGCGCTTGAGCAGAACCAGTTCAGGCCAAAGGAAGGGCTTCCGATGAAAAAGGGGGCAATTGCGGATATCAGCGGCGGTGGGCTGCGTTTTATTGCAGATTACGGTTTTGATGTGGGAACCATGATCTACTGTACCTATATTTTAAATATGAAAAATGGAGAAAAACAGTACCATATGGCCGGAAGAGTGCTGCGCAGTGAGGAACTCGAAGACAGACCCGGGATTTATGAGAATCGGGTGCAGTACATCAATATGGATGTGGATGAGAGAGAGGAAATCATCAGATATATTTTTGAGGAAGAAAGAAGGCAGCGCCATAAAGCAATCAACAAATAAAATGGCAGGAATGGAATAAAAATGGGAAAAAATATTTTAGTTGTAGATGACTCTGCACTCATGAGAATGGTCATGTGTGATATACTGAAAGCAGATGCAAGATTCCATGTGGCGGATATCGCCAAAAACGGTAAGGAAGCACTTGATTTGCTGACGAAGAAGAAGTATGATGCCGTGGTGCTTGATGTGAATATGCCGGTGATGGGCGGACTGGAACTGTTAAAGCAGCTTCAGATCCAGAAGATCCCGGCAAGAGTCATGATGGCCAGCACAGATACCAGAGAGGGTGCAAAGGTGACGCTTGATGCGCTGGAACTGGGAGCGATCGATTTTGTACATAAGTCCGGCAATATCAAGAATAACCGAACGGAGGAATTTCAGAAGAACTTCAGAGAGACTCTGTATGCGGTGGCTTCCAGCAGGGAACCGACTTTTGCCAGAAGCGTTAACCTAGGGAGGATCAAGACCGAGAAGAAGTTTGTTTCCATGGTGAGGAAACACAATATCGTGGGAAACAAAATCGTGGCTATCGCCAGTTCCACGGGAGGGCCAAAAGCTTTGCAGGCGGTGATCCCAAAACTTCCAAAGGAGCTGAATGCACCGGTGGTTTTAGTACAGCATATGCCGGTGGGATTTACCAAATCCCTGGCGGAGCGGCTTGATTCTCTGAGTGAGCTGACGGTGACTGAGGCCAGGGAAGGGGAAATACTTCAAAAGGGACACGTGTATCTCTCACGGGGCGGAATGCACATGAATGTGTCTTCCGATCAGCGAAAGAGTTGTATCCACTACAGCGATGAGCCTTCCAGAGAGGGTGTGAAGCCCTGCGCGAACTATATGTATGAGAGCCTGATCAACTCTCCTTTTGATCAGGTAGTATGTGTGGTGCTCACCGGAATGGGGCTTGACGGCACTGAAGGAATTCGAAATCTGAAAGCTAAAAAGCAGACTTTTGTGATAGCACAACAGGAAAACACCTGTGCGGTATATGGTATGCCCAAAGGCGTGGTAAAGGCCGGACTGGTAAACCAGATCGTGGAATTGGACAATGTGGCACAGGAAATCATCATGAATGTGGGGGTAAAGTAATATGGATGTAAGCCAATATCTGGAAATATTTCTGGATGAAACAAGAGAACATTTACAGAGCCTGAATACGGAGATTTTAAATCTGGAACAGGATCCCGAAAACGAAGATACTATCAACGAGATATTCCGTGCGGCACATTCCCTGAAAGGAATGGCGGGAACAATGGGGTATAAGCGGATGCAGACGCTGACCCATGACATGGAAAACGTATTTTCGGAAGTGAGAAACGGCACAATCAAGATCAAATCCCATATGATTGATATTCTGTTCCAATGTCTGGATGCACTGGAGGAATATACAACCAATATTCAGGAGAGTTCCGATGAGGGTACAAATGAAAACGAGGCTTTGATCAAGCTGTTAAATGACTGTCTGAAACCTGATGGGGATGAGGCGGCGGAGGAGGAAGCGGGAAAGACAACAGAACCGGAGACCGCCGTACAGCCTTCCGCATCGGACAGCAAGTGGAATGATATCCCTCTGGATGAAGCCCAGAGGCATGTACTGGGCGAGGCTCAGAAACAGGGAAAGAAGATATATGGTGTCACTGTAAAGGTACAGGAGTCCTGCATTTTAAAAGCAGCCAGATCTTTCCTTGTGTTTAAGGCGGTGGAAGAACTGGGAGAGATTGCGATTTCTTCTCCTTCTGTACAGGATATTGAGGATGAAAAGTTTGATCTGGATTTCACGATCATTGTAATTACGGAAAGTTCGTTGGAGGAGATCCTTTCCTCTGTTAAGAGCGTTTCGGAGATCGAGGATGCTGTGGGAGCGGAAATGGTTATTGGGGAGGCACCGGAGGAGACGCCTGAACAGGAGACGAAGGAGCCAAAGATTGCAGTACAGCCACAGACTCCTCCTGCAACGAAAAAAGAAGCGCCGGCAAAACCGGCACAGACAGGTGCGGCAAAACCGGAGAAGAAAGGAAACAGCAAGGCAGTCGGCAATCGTACGGTCAGAGTGGATATCGAGAAGTTAGATGTGCTGATGAATCTGGTCAGTGAGCTCATTATTGCGAAGAACTCTCTTGTTTCAGCTTCGACTCAGAATGTCAGCGGGAGCAATGCCGCGGTGGACAGCCAGATTGAATATCTGGAGAACGTTACTACGAGTCTGCATGAGTCCGTAATGAAGGTGCGAATGGTTCCCATTGAGAGCGTAGTCAATAAGTTCCCGAGAATGATCCGCGATCTGACCAAGAAGTTAAATAAGAAGATGGAACTGCATATGAGCGGTGAGGAGACGGAACTTGACCGAACCGTAGTGGATGAGATCGGTGATCCGTTGATGCATCTGTTGCGTAACTCTGCGGACCATGGTCTGGAAAGTGCGGAGATCCGTGCGGAAAGAGGAAAACCGGAAGTAGGATCCATCTATCTGGATGCTTATCAGGATGGCAATAACGTTGTCATTGAGGTGAGAGATGACGGTAACGGTATCGACGTGGAAAAGGTGAGAAACAAGGCCATTGAGAGGGGCACTGTGACGCAGGAACAGGCAGTCAATATGTCGGATAAGGAGATCATCGATCTGCTGTTTCTGCCGAGTTTTTCCACAGCGAAGGAAGTGACGGATGTTTCAGGAAGAGGCGTGGGTCTGGACGTTGTAAAATCCAAGATCGAGATGCTTGGCGGCGAAGTGGAAGTAAAAACAAGGCTTGGCGAAGGCAGCACCTGGACTATCAGACTTCCTCTGACACTGGCTATTATACAGGCACTGATGGTGGAAGTGGGCGGTGAAAAGTACGCCATCTCCTTAAATTCTGTGACGACCCTTGAGAATATTGCACCAAGCGATGTAAAACTTGTTCAGTCCGAGGAAGTGATTCATCTGAGAGGTTCCGTTATCCCGTTGGTTCGCCTGAATGAGGTGCTGGATATCGAGTCCACAAGAAAAGAAAATGAAAATATGGTCGTTGCCATTGTGAAAAAAGGCGATAAGCAGGCGGGGCTTGTGGTGGATAAATTGATGGGACAGCAGGAGATCGTTATCAAATCTCTTGGCAAGTTTATCGGTAAGAGCAAGCTGATCAGTGGTGCGACGATTCTTGGCGACGGTGAAGTGGCACTGATTCTGGATGCCAATGTATTGATATAGCAGGGAGCGCGGTGTAAAAGGAGGTCATCATGGAAGAACTGAAAAACAGCAGTGGAACGATACAGTTTATCGTGATAAAAGTCGGTGAAGAACAGTATGGCATTGATATTAAATATGTGGATAATATCATTCACATGTCCAGTATTACCCGGGTACCGAAGGTCGCATCCTACATCAAAGGTGTGATCAATGTGCGTGGCGAAGTGATCCCGGTTATGGATATTCGTACAAAAATGGGACTGCCTGAGGCGGAGTATACGAAGGACTCCAGAATCGTCATCGTGAAAAGCGAACAGCAGGGGTTTGTAGGCCTGATCGTCGATGCGGTGAGAGAAGTGGTGACGCTGGAAGTGGATGGTATCGAGAAAATGTCTTACGACAGAACCGGAAAAGATATGTTTGTCACAGGTGTAGGAAAGCATCAGGGAGCGCTGATCTCTCTGCTCGACTTGAATGAGGTTCTGGCGGAGTAAGAGGCAGTAACGAAAAGACAGGGACGGCGCAATTTGATAAGGAGAGAAGCTATGGATAATAACTTCGAATTGGATAGTATCGACAGCAGTCATTTGGATGTGTTACGGGAGATAGGTAATATTGGTGCGGGCAATGCGATGACGGCTCTGGCACAGATGTTACAGCGCAAAGTCGATATGAAAGTGCCTAAGGCGGATCTTTTTGAGTTCCGCGACCTGGGGGAAGTGATCGGTGGTGAGGAAACGATCATGGCAGGCGTTTATATGGTCGTGGAGGGAGACATCCAGGGAAGTATGATGTTTCTGTTAGAAAAAGAGTCTTCCAAACATTTGATCGATCAGATGCTCGGGGGCTATGGAAGTTCGGCAGCAGGTGCAGATGAGTTTGATGAGATGGAGATATCTGTTTTAAAGGAGATGGGGAATATTATGACGGGGGCATACCTGAATTCTCTGTCAGATCTGACCGGCCTTAAAATCTATCCCACTGCACCGGATATTGCGGTTGATATGGCGGGGGCCATTTTGAGTGTACCTGCTATAGAATTTGGTGTGCTTGGGGATAAAATCCTGATGATTCAAACCAGATTTACTGATGATGTGGAGATTGACGGGTTTTTTATTCTCGTGCCAGATTTGGATTCATATAAAAAAATCATGGAGTCTTTAGGAATGGCATAGGAAGTGAACAGCAATGAGTAATATAATTAAAGTCGGAATGGCAGATCTCAAAGTGTGTAAGAGCCCGGACGGTCTCACAACGTTAGGGCTCGGTTCCTGTGTGGGAGTGGCGCTCAGGGACCCGATTACAAAAGTGGGCGGATTGCTGCATGCAATGCTGCCGGATTCTACGGTTATTAAAAATAACACATGTGTTGAAAAATTTGTTGATTCAGGCCTGGAAGAACTGGTGAAGCAGATGGTAAGGGCCGGAGCGAACAAAAGCCGTCTGGAGGCAAAACTGGCAGGGGGAGCTCAGATGTTCGCATTTCAGAGAAATTCTGATTTGGTAAAAGTGGGAGCAAGAAATGCAGAAGCAGCAAGAAAGAAGCTGAGTGCCATGCGTATTAAACTGCTTGCGGAAGATACCGGATTAAATTATGGCCGCACGGTAATATATTATCCGGAAACGGGAATATATGTTATTAAAGCAGTAGGAAAACCGGAGAAGAAAATATAGGGGGCACTGCGGCGTGGCGAAAAAGAAAGATAAGGAACAGAAAAAAGGAAAAGAGAAACGCCGGGGAAGGATCTTCAGTGTCAGTAAGGAGGCAAAAAGAAGGTTGATACCTCCTTTTGTCATGCTGACGGCAGGAGCGATAACAAGTATCCTGATGGTAGTGAAGGGGTGCAGCCTGAATGAATTTCTGGCGAGATTACTTCTTATTCTGATCATCTTTTACGCGTTGGGCGGTCTGTTGAAAGGCATTCTGGATATGATCGACAAACAGAATGCACCGCCGGAGGTTGATGAGGATGAAGAGGATGAAATGGTAGAGAAGGAGCCGGAAGAAGAGAGCGCTGAAGAAGAAGGCGCGGAGGAGGAGACTGCGGAAGAGTAGGCGGTAGGCTATGAGTGAGGCGGAAAAAAAGAAGCTCTGGGATGAATATGGAAAGACCAGAAGTCCCGAAGTGAAGGAAAAGATTATAATCGAATATGCACCTCTTGTAAAAGTCGTAGCCGGCAGACTCAGCATGTATCTTGGATATAATGTGGAATATGATGATCTGGTTGGTTACGGTGTATTTGGTTTGATCGATGCCATCGATAAGTATGATCTGTGTAAGGAAGTAAAATTTGAGACTTATGCCAGCCTGCGGATCAGAGGCGCTATACTGGATCAGATCCGGAAGATGGACTGGATTCCCAGAACAATCAGACAGAAACAGAAGAAAATTGAATCTGCCATCCGAGAGATAGAAAACAGAGAGGGAAGGCCTGCCACGGACGAGGAGATCGCTGCAGCGCTTGGGATTACGGATGACGAATATGTGGACTGGCAGGGACAGATGAAAGTCACGGGCGTCATTTCTCTGAACGAGTTTATGGAGCAGGGAAGTGAAGTACCCGTAGAGACGGGATCTCATTCAGGGCAGTTTGATTCTCCGGAAGTAGTTATCGAAAAAGATGAGCTGAAAAGGATGCTGATGGAGTCATTGGATATTCTGACGGAAAAGGAAAAAAAGGTTATTTTGTTTTATTATTATGAGGAATTGACCTTAAAGGAGATCAGTTCCGTCCTGGAGGTTTCAGAGTCCAGAATATCTCAGCTTCATACGAGAGCGCTTCAGAAAATGAAAACAAAAATGGGAAAATATATGGGGATTTTAACCGAACGATAATAGGTCTGGAGAAAAGATGGGAATATTTGAGATGATATTACTGGCAGCAGGAGCGGTTGTTTTTATTGTAAGTTTCTGTATTCCGGTAAAAGAGGAAAAACTGAAAGAGGAAACGAAAAATCTGGCCGCACAGGAAGTAAAAAGTCTGGTGGCGGAGGAACTTGAGAATGTGAAGGGCCGGTTGGAGGAGCTTTCCGAGGAGGAGATGAAAGAACAGATCGAGAAGTCAGAACGTTCCATGGAACGGATTTCCAATGAGAAGATCATGGCTGTCAATGAGTATTCTGATACTGTTCTGGAGGAAATTCATAAAAACCATGAGGAAGTGGTCTTTCTTTACGATATGCTGAAGAATAAAAAGGCAGGTCTTTCGGAATCTTATGAAAAGGTGGAACGGGATCTGAAGGAACTTTTGCAGCAGGTGAAGGATTCAGAGGTTACGGTTCGGGAAAATCTGGAGGAGATTTCCAGGAAGCAAAAGGAACTTGCGAAGGAAAAGGCAGAAGCTGCTTCCAGTATGGCGTTTGAAAAGCAAACTTCGGCTGCTGTACAGAAAAGCAGGCAGACAAAAGAGCAGAGAGAGGTTAGGGAGAGAATAGAGGAGCAACAGACCGGTCAGACAGGGGCTGATTTTAAGCCTTTCGTTCCGGAGAAGATAGAGACAGCGCCAAAGAAGAAGGCGCGGACAGCAAAGACGGCGAAAAAACCGGAGGCAGAGCCTGTTTCTTCTGTGGAAAAGGCGGAAGTCACATTCCTGTTGCAGGATGGGCCAGGAAGCGGTGGGGCCGAAAACAGTAACGAAAGAATTCTGGGGCTTCATAAAGCCGGAAAATCCAATATGGCCATTGCAAGGGAACTGGGATTGGGTATCGGTGAGGTCAAACTTGTAATTGATCTTTATGAAGGACTTTGATAAAGGGGTATAAGAATGAAACTGAAATACTATCTGCGCGGACTGGGTATCGGCATGTTAGTGGCGGCCCTAGTGCTTATTCTGTCAGGAAATACGGGTGGCGGGATGAGCGATGAAGCGGTGAAACGCAGAGCGGCAGAGCTCGGCATGGTGGAAAAAGACAAAACTGTGCTGGGGGATATCGGTGGCGAAGCAGCTGACGGAGAAATGAACGAGACAGAGACGTCGATGGAGCTGCCGGAGAATGAACCGTCAGTGGAGTTAACGGAGCAGGACGGTAAGGCAGTACAGGAGGAAGATGCCGAAGGCCGGACACCTGAAGGGGATACACAGGGGCAGACCGGAGAACCGAAGCCGGAAACGGAGTCACCACAGCAGGCTGAAGAGGCAGATGCCGAAGAGCAGGCTCTGGCACAGGAGATCGAGCAGAGAGCGGAAGAAGTGGTGGACAGGGCCGAAGAAGCAGCTGAAAATTCCCCATCCGGAAGAACCGTAACGCTGGAGGTGCGAACCGGCGATAGTTCCATCTCGGTGGCTAGAAGAGCACAGGAGGCTGGTTTAGTGCAGTCTGCGGCAGATTTCGATGTATTTCTCTGTCAGAACGGATTTGATAAGAGAATCTCCATAGGGAGCTACGAGATCACAGTAGACGCATCAGAGAAAGAAATTGCAGAGATCATCACAAAGAGCAGATGAGCAACAGTTCAGCCTCGGGGCGGTTTGCCGGATGGCTGAACTGTTTTTTATGCGCAGGCCCACACAGAGGAAGAAAATTTTCCCTGCCCGTTTTCAGGATGAGATAATGGGCTTTTCAGGCAGGGACAGAAGGCTGAATAGTGATCTTGTGCTTGCATCTGTGGGAAATTTGTGGTAAAATACAGAAGTTGTGAAAAAACACATATGCTGATTTTCAGTTGGTGTTTCCGTTAAGCGGAGGTAGGCTGAAAAGATGGAAATCATGTAACCGCTACAGCGTATGGAAGAAAAACCAAATGGAGGAAAAGACATGAGCGTAATTTCAATGAAACAGTTACTGGAGGCAGGTGTTCATTTTGGACATCACACAAGAAGATGGAACCCCAAGATGGCGCCCTATATCTTCACGGAGAGGAATGGTATCCATATCATTGATCTGCAGAAATCCGTAGGAAAAGTTGATGAAGCTTACAATGCTGTTGCAGATATTGTTTCCCAGGGAGGTACGATACTCTTTGTGGGTACAAAGAAGCAGGCTCAGGATGCAGTCAAAACGGAAGCAGAGCGTTGTGGTATGTACTATGTAAATGAGAGATGGCTGGGTGGCATGCTGACCAACTTTAAAACGATCCAGTCCAGAATTGACAGACTGAAAAGAATCGAGGAGATGGCTGAGGACGGCACATTTGATGTACTGCCGAAGAAAGAAGTCATCCAGATCAAGAAGGAATGGGAGAAATTGGAGAGAAACCTTGGTGGGATTAAGGAAATGAGCAGAATTCCGGATTGTATTTTTGTAGTAGATCCCAAGAAAGAAAGGATCTGTGTGCAGGAAGCGCATGCACTGGGGATTACACTGATCGGTATCGGTGACACAAACTGTGATCCCGAAGAACTGGATTATATCATTCCAGGTAACGATGACGCAATTAGAGCCGTAAAACTGATCGTTTCCAAGATGGCTGACGCTGTAATCGAAGCATCGCAGGGTGAGGCGGCTGATCTGGGCGAGGAGATGGCAGAGGAAGCATCAGCGAGCGAAGCAACAGACATTGAAGAGATAGCAGCAGAATAGAGCCGCTGTTTTGCAAGCGGCGATACAGGAGCACAGCGCCAGCAGAGCAGGCGCGAGCAAAGCGTTTGCGAGTTGACAAGCTGTTTTGTAAGCGGTGATACGAGTATTTTAATAGATTTGGAGGAAAATAAAATGGCTATTACAGCAGCAATGGTAAAAGAGTTAAGAGAGTTGACCGGCGCGGGCATGATGGACTGCAAGAAAGCCCTGACCGAGACAAATGGTAATATGGAAGAAGCTGTTGAGTTCTTAAGAAAGAATGGACAGGCGAAGGCTGATAAGAAAGCAGGCCGTATCGCAGCAGAAGGCATCTGTCGTATTGCGGTAGAAGGAGGAAGGGCAGCGGTCGTTGAAGTGAATTCAGAGACTGATTTTGTGGCGAAAAATGAAATGTTCCAGAATTTCGTAGAGGCAGTTGCAAAACAGGCACTTCATACGACAGCAGCGGATATGGATGCATTCCTTGCAGAGAATTGGGAAGAGGACGCTTCCAAGACAGTAAAGGATGCGTTGGTAGAAAAAGTAGCAACCATTGGTGAGAATCTGAATATCAGAAGATTCGAGGTGGTTGAAGCGCCTATCGTGGTGGATTACCTGCATGGCGGTGGACGTATCGGCGTTATTGTTGCAGCGGAGGCAGGTACGGATAACGATGTAATAAGAGAAGCGGTGAAAAATGTGGCAATGCAGGTTGCAGCGCTGACACCGAAATATGTGAGCAGAGATGAAGTTGGCGATGATTATATTGCCCATGAGAAAGAAATCCTGCTTGCGCAGATTATGAATGATCCGAAAGAATCTGCAAAACCCCAGAAGGTGATCGACGGCATGATCAATGGCCGTATCAATAAGGAATTGAAAGAGATATGCCTGCTTGACCAGATCTATGTGAAGGCAGAGGATGGAAAGCAGACTGTAGGCCAGTATCTTGCACAGGTTGGGAAAGAAAATGCTACGGATCTGAAAATTACAAAATTTGTTCGCTATGAGACAGGTGAAGGTCTGGAAAAGAAGAACGAGGATTTTGCGGCTGAGGTTGCGGCACAGATGAATGCATAGAAATTTGTCGAAATTAGGCGATTGGAGATAAGAATGAGAACCCTTGTAAGTGGTGTGTATGCGCCATTTGCAGGGGTTTTTAATGTTTTATGTTGAATTTTCATTTCTTGACACTGTCACGATATACCGTTATAATCAATAGAAAAAGAATCCATGAAATGGAGAATAGAGAAATGGAATTGATGAATTTGTTAAAGGAAAAGCAGCTTTCTGTTTATCAGTGTGCGAAAGAAAGCCATGTACCATATACTACATTATCAGATATTGTGAAAGGGAAAACTAGGATTGAAAAATGTACCGCAGAAACAATATATAAATTAGCGAGGACACTTCATTTGACAATGGAAGAACTTTTAACAGAATGTTTTAAAGAAGATGAAAACGCTCCCAATTTAAGAGATTTTGAAATATATAAAAGTAATATCTGTCATTTAGTGAAAGATAAAGGAGAAATTGATTTTATTATTGATACTTTAAAGGAGAATCAAATAAGGACTTATTGGGAACGGCAATGGTATCGGGAAAGTTTTTATCTTCTGGCTATGGTAGATTATTTAAGCAGGGAAAATGGACTTCCATTGTGCAATGATTATGAAGATATAAGGAACTGTAAGCTGTCGGAGCCGTTATATCCGTGGGATGTTGTTCTTGCTGCAAAATTGGATGGTTCGCTTGATAGGAAAGAACAATGTTTAAAAGAAGCGATTCCCGAATTTCTGAGGTTTAATATTATAGAAAGCGAGATAAGGAATGTCTGTTGAGAAAGGTTTTACCAAAGAAAATTTGGATTATTATTTGAAAGAATTGGCAAAAGAGTTTCGGAAAAGAAATGGGAAAAATACACCTGCTGAGATTGTGTTAGTTGGGGGCGCAGCAATCCTTGCAAATTATGGGTTCCGTGAAATGACCTATGATATCGATGCAGTCATAACAGCATCATCAGCCATGAAGGAAGCGGTGAACGCAGTAGGAGACCGTCTCAGTTTGCCAAATGGCTGGCTGAATGCAGACTTTAAGAATACGAGTTCTTATAGTCCTAAATTGTCGCAATACTCTAAGTATTACCGTACCTATTCTAATGTATTGAATATCAGAACAATTAGTGCGGAATATCTTGTTGCCATGAAATTAATGTCCGGGAGACGTTACAAGAAGGATTTGTCTGATATTATTGGTATCTTAAGCGAACAAGAAAGAAGAGGAAAGTCTTTAAATTACCAGCAGATTGATTGCGCAGTAAAAAATCTGTATGGCGGGTGGGATAATATTTCCGAATATGCAATACAGGTTTTGAAAGCGGCTTTAGATTCAGAAAACCTAAAAGAATTATTTATGGAACAGGAATATGATGAAGCATTATCAAAACAGGCAGTGCTTCAAGTTGAAAAATATGAAGGGGAAAAAGTAAAGGAAAGTAATGTGGATGAGATAATCCAGAGAGCGTTAAGTAAGAAGAATAATGGCAAGGATGCGAGATAGTTTAATGAAAACTGATTTTTACAAATTTTATCTATCAGATAGCGATAAAAATTTCTGTTATATCTTGAAAATAAAGTACCAGTGTATACGAAAGATTTAAAGTATTGTTATAAAAAAGCTTATATGGAGTTACCACTTGACTTAATATCTTCTAAATATAAAGGGATATACAGATGTATGTTTATTGGAGAAGAAAAAGATAAATTTCATTTTGCTATATATTTTTGAAAATGAATAATTCAGGTTAATTATTATATTTATAGCAAGCTATGTAAAAAGGTATTTTAGGGTTGAAATAGGTTGAATTCATCCTATAAATTGGATATAATATAAGTATTATACGAGGAGGTATGGACGATGACAATAAATACAAATACAATGGTTTCTATTACAGAAGCAAATCAGAATTTTTCAAAAGTAGCAAGATTAGTGGATGAACATGGAACAGCCATTATTCTAAAAAATAATGTACCAAGATATCTTGTTATAGATTTTAGCAAAGCAGATGAGGATGCTGCTGCATCAAATGAAGATGTGCTGAGTATATCAAAACGATTGATTGAGAAGAATAAGGAATCTTATGAGATGCTTGCGAAGTGATAAAGCTGACAAAAGAACAGATTCTATTACTTCATACTCAGTTAATTGAGACTACTGGAGGAAGTGATGGAATTAGGGATTTAGGTCTGCTTGAATCTGCATTAGAAAGTCCATTTCAATCCTATGGTGGAGAAGAATTATATCCAAGCATACAGGCAAAGGCAGCAAGACTTTGCTATGGATTAGTTAAAAATCATGCAATGATAGATGGCAATAAAGGAATAGGGTGCCATGCCATGTTAGTATTTTTGGAATTAAATGGTTATGAGATGGAATACACGCAGAAAGAATTATCAGATTAAATTTTAGATGTAGCAGCGGACAGGAAACAATATGAAGATATTTTACATTGGTTGTTAGTGCATCAGATGTAAGTCAGATGATTTGTAATATCTTCAGATAAGAGCATAAAACAAAAATAGTGAATAAGTATGTGTTGAGGGTTATAAACTTTGGGGAAGAATTTTATCCCCCAATATCCTCCAAATGGAAAATGGCTATCCCCCAAATCTGAAAAATATGCAACAAGAAATTTTAAAAAGCAAAATGGATTTTCCCCCAAAATATAATTTGGGGGATGCAGTTGAAAAGGCATAGATATAGGTCAGTTAAAAATTACTGATAAGCCAGTAAAATACATAGTTCCGGGGATATATGACCGGAACACGGAAAAGGGAAAGTTCGCAAAACAGATGAACGCATAGAAATTTGTCGAAATTAGGCGAATAGGGATAGGAATGAGAACCCTTGTAAGTGGCGTTGGCGCGCTGTTTGCAGGGTTTTTTATTATGCGGTATTATAAAAGTTATAATGGATATTGTCTATAGAATGTGGTAAAATAAATAAAAACAGAAATTGGGAGTTGATTTTATGCTAGTCAGTACAGATAAGAAATGGGATTATGCATTAGGTATGATTAAAGTAGATGGATTAGAACCATCCCCAGAATTTAAAAAATTAATTGAAAAAGAAAGTCGTGGAGAAATGACCACGGAGGATATGCGTAAGGTTTTAGACAAAAAATATAAGATGAAAGAATAGATAAAAATATTATGAATGATCCATATTTATATCCACATACAGATATTCTAAAGAATCTTGCTGATATACGGGACAGAGAAATGTTGTCGTGTATGGAGGCAGAATATACGAGTATACGGCTTGCGGAACTTGTAATAGGAGAATCCGTCAGCCGTTTTGATTTTGTAGCACTTTGTGATATGCATCATTATATTTTTCAGGATATATACGAATGGGCGGGAAAAATTAGAATTATAAACATTGAAAAATCAGAGCCGGCTTTAGGAGGCATTTCAATAGAGTATTCTGATTGTTTTGATATTGAAAAGGACGCAACATTTGTCTTAGATAAAATGAACCATTACGCTTGGGAAAAGGCATTTATTGAAGAAGTGGCAGAAATATTTTCAAAATATTTAGCTGAACTTTGGAAAGTGCATCCTTATCGAGAAGGTAATACGCGCACGGTAATTACATTTTGCAGCCAGTTTATAGAGAGTAAAGGGTTTTATATAGATAGTGATTTATTCAAAGATAATGCGCAATATATGAGAACTGCTTTAGTTGCGGCAAATGCTTTGTTTTCAGATCTTGGGGATAAACGAAAGCCAGAATATTTAGAGAAGATAGTCCTGGATGCTTTGGAAAGAGGCCGGGAAATGAAACAAAGGGTTTCTGGTATCATAAAAAAAGCAGGATATAGAGTGACAGAAAGAACAATCCGTAAGATTGTATATTGGAATCGTTTAGAACGGTATGAGCATGGGGAACGAGATGTTAGATTATATTTATTACAAAATAGGTAATGTGAATAAATGGCTTATATAAAAAATCAAGTATTACAGAATAATGCGCTTGCAGCATGGGCAATGGCAGTTAGATATTGTGATTATATTTTAGAGGGAAAGGTAACCTTGGAATATCGTAAGCACTTTGTGTCTGTGCTTCATAATGCTGTGGAATTATTTGTAAAACAGTTAATGTTAAATAATACAGATTATCGGGTAACACAATTGAAAAAGGGATGCAATCCGGATGGGCAGCCAGCAAGAGATTTTATAATTCCAAAGATTTAAATGCTTATTTCAGTAGTTTGGATGAGCAGACAATGAAGAAATTTTTTTCGATAGAATTTCATAAAATCGTTGATATAACAAATGAGTTATTTTCAGAATACTATGACCAAAATGGTGACACATCTGTAAAAGTGCTTTATCACTGCTAAATAGGATGAGAAATTGTGAGATGCATTTTTTATTGATAAGAACATATTTCTTTTGGAAAAAGAATTTCAACAGCTTCATAATTTTATGATAGAATTTTATAATATTCTTCATTTTTATTCACTATTACCCTTTTGGGGAAGATTTGGGAGATGGGAATATGCAAAGTTACAATTTGACAGACAGACGCTGTTTGATTTAGAAAGCAAAATCAATTTTCCCCCAAAATAAAATTTGGGGAATGGAGCTGAAAAGCCATTGATTCAGAGTATTCAAAAATCACTGCAAAGCCAGTAAATACATAGTTCCGGGGATATGCGACCGGGATGCAAAAAAGGGAAAGTTCGCAAAACAGATGAATGCATAAAAATTTGTCGAAATTAGGCTAATAGGGATAGGAATGAGAACCCCTGTAGATGGTGTGTAAATGCCATTTGCGGGGGTCTCACATTTTGATAGTGAAAAGGTAAAATATAATTGATGGACTGATTATATAATGATATACTGTTAAAATAGAATAATCCAGGAGAAACAGTTGAAAATGAGGTTTGAGTGGGAAGAAGAATTTACAGAACGAAAAGAAACCATTCGATTAAATTCAGCCAGACTTACAACAAATGCAAAAGGGAACTTTATTATAAGGTAAGAAATAAGTTTCACAGAACAAAGGACAAAGGTGAGCAGACAAAATGAGTGATTTTATGAGATTAGTAGAGTTATGCAGAGGGCACAGGATCTATATCCAGACTCACAACTTTCCGGATCCGGATGCGATTGCTTCGGCGTTTGGACTTCAGAAGCTGCTGGAATTATACGGAATAAAGTCGGAACTTTGCTATGACGGCAGGATCGATAAGCTGAGCGCTTCAAAGATGCTTGATGTGTTTCAGATACAAATGCATTCCTATGACAATCTGCGGCCAAAGCTGAGGGAGGATGATTATATTATATGTGTGGATTCCCAGAAACACAGCGGCAATGTAACGGACTTTGTGGGGGATGAGGTGGCCTGTATCGATCATCATCCCACTTTTGTGGAGATGGAATATCAGTACCAGGATATACGGATCACCGGAGCATGTGCCACTTTGATTGCCGAGTATTATGAATTGTTGGGACAGAAACCGGAAAAGGATGTGGCAACAGCTCTTTTATATGGATTAAAGATGGATACGCTGCAGTTTACGAGAGGCGTGACAGAGTTGGACATCAGGATGTTTGGTTTTCTGTTTTCCCATAGCGATCAGGATAAACTTTCGGATATTGAGAGAAACAATATGGAATTTAATGACCTGAAGGCCTATGGCGCTGCGATCGAGAATATTGAGCTCTATGATAATATCGGTTTTTCCTGTATCCCCTTTTCCTGTCCGGATGCCCTGATTGCCATTCTTTCAGATTTTATTCTGGCACTGGTGGAAGTGGAAGTGGCAATCGTATATTCTTACAGGGAGGATGGAGTGAAATTTTCCGTCCGCTCGGAAGATGACGGGATCCATGCGGGAAATCTGGTACATGATGCTCTGGAAGAGATAGGAAGCGGTGGCGGACATGCGTTTATGGCTGGGGGCCTGATCCGCAGAGAGCAGATGGAGATGCTGGGGCGCTATCCGGAGGATGCAATAAGAGACTTATTTTTGAAGATACTGGATGGAAAACTGGCTTTGAAGGAATAAACGGATGAGAAATGAGCTTTTCTATATTAAATGACAGATAAAATGGATAACATATGTTAACTACTTTGCGATTCCGGCCGATATATAAATAAAGCATTATTTAACTGGATGCTGGACACCTGCTGAAACGGATTTTGGCAAAAAAGGTCATGGAGGATAGACATAATATGGGCATGATGGTCGGGGCGAATGGGGCTGTCATACGGACGGCAGATCCGTATGGAACCCAGAAGAAAAATACGAGATCAATACAGACAACAAAAAATAAGAAAAAGAAATATAAAAAGTTAAATTATAATTACAGGGAGGTATCCGGAAGAATCCTTCGTGCGAAGACTTCGATCAGTGCAAGGCAGGCAGCAGTTCATGCTCGAACCGTAGTGGCGATGCTGCGCAGAAGGTATGGCTGCGGAGAATATAATGACAGAGAGTTGGAGATCGCCATTGTTCATGCGGAAAAGATGGTACGGATCGCCAAAAAGAAGTTGAAAAATTTAAGGATGGAGGAGCTGGCCAGGCGTACTTTTGAGGCGGAAAAAATCAGAGAGGAACGGGAAGGCGGGGAAAAGGAGAAGGAATCCGGGGAGAGAGACGAAGTGCAGTCTGAGAGCGGAGAGATGAGTGAAGAAGAGCTCCGGAAGATGATACAGCGCATGGAGAGAGAACTGCAGGAGCTGGCGGCGCAGAATGATCTGGATGAATTGACGGACGAATGCCTAGGTGGCGGAAAAATGAGTGAGGAAGAGCTGAAACAGGTGAGAAAAAAGCACCGCTGCGATGAGATGCGCAAGATCGTGGAAGCTGATATGAAATATCTGAAGGCAATGTTTCAGAGGATGATGCAGGAACAGCAGGAGACGACAAGTGCTGCCATACTGGAACTGAGCGGTGCTGCTGCGGTAAATGCGTCGGCTCCTGTTTCTCTGGCGTCGGGAGGTAATGCAGCGGCAACGGAAGGGGCTGGTGTGGATACATCGGTGTAAGTATCGTAACAGTGAGACGTGCCTTGTCCATTTACGGAGATGATATAATACAATTGTAATAGGATATCACATTAAAAAGTGGGAAACTGTTCGTTTCCTGCTTTTTTATGTGATTTGACAGAAATATAACATTCATATAAAATGGAAAAAGTGGAAAAAATAGTATAAAAGATTTGGAAAGCTGGAAAGTATGAAGAATAAAATAAATAATCTGTTGCTGGAGGAAGGGTTTCGGTATTTTTCAGAGATGAGTTACGAAGCGTATCTGCCCTATCAGGAGAAAATAGAGTGTTCGGATCTTACTTATGTTATGCTCTGTGCTTATGATGAAGAATATCCTTATCTGGTAAAAAAGGTGAGAAACGGACTTGTGATCACAGGGGTGGACACAAAATTTGAAGCTTTCTGTGTGATCATCCCGTTGGAGCAGGAAGAACTGCCTTTTATCTATGAAGAGATGGCGGCTCTTTTTCAGAGACTGGGTATTTCCATGCGGCTTGGTACCATGAGTGAACAGTATATGAGACTCCTGGAACATCATCCTTTGACGGAGAAAATCAGTTTTCAGGAGGAGCGCAGCGATTATGTGTATGATATTGGCGAGTATCTGGACCTGGAAGGCGGAAAGAACGCCAGGAAGCGGCGGGATCTGAATAAAATAAAAAGTGAATATGACAATATCTGCGTGAAAACAATACAGGATTTTCAGATGGAAAAAGAGACGATCCTGAATGTGATGGATAAGTGGTGCGAGGGATACGACTGTGATCTATGTCAGTATGGCTGTGAAAGAAAAATCATAGAGAAGATATTAAATTCTGATTTGATAAATGAATTATACGGGGCTGTCTTATATATTGAGAACAGACCGGAGATGTTTGCGATAGCTCAAATAATAAATGACACATGTTATTTATACTTTAAAAAGAGTGTGGGAAGAATTCAGGGATTGTTTTATTATTTTGAGTATGAATTTCTTCAGCCGTTAAAAAATTTGCGGTATGTCAATTTTGAGGAGGATATGGGATTGCCGGGCTTAAGGGAATATAAGCGCAGAAGGCATCCGGTAAAGATGATCGATAAATATGACATTCAGATCCGGGGGATGAAGGAGATCCGGAATAGAAAGAAAGGCCGGAGCCCGGAAGATGAAAAGGACGGATGTCTGGAACGGGCAATAGGGGAAGATGAAACATTCATAATAAAACTCTGGCAGGAGGCCTTTCACGATAGCGAAACATATATCAGAAAATTTCTGGATGCTCACAGAAATACAGAGGCAGACGGGAACAGAGTTTTTTTATGGAAGGAACATGGGCTCTGCAGAGCGATGCTGTTTGCTATCCCGGCGAAGATAAAGGAGATGGGGAGATTAAAAAATGCCCGATATCTCTATGCAATTGCCACTGAAAAGGAATACCGCGGCAATAAATATCTGAGTCAGATGCTGCCGGAACTGAAGAAGATTTTTGGTGAGGAGTGTATTTTATTTCTGGTACCTGAGCCAGGGATTATTCCCTATTATGAGAGTCTTGGCTTTATCGGGCAAAGGGCGCTGCCCGGATTTTTGCTGAGGAGAGAAATGAGAGATAAAGCAGAGGTTATGGCGGCGTCAGAGGGATTGATGCTGAAAAAAATAATAGATGCTTTTGAGTATTGCAGTCTGCGCAATGCGAATCTGGCAGATAGAGACTATGTAATATGGGATGAACATGAAATTTCCTGGGCCCTTTATGATATTTCTATGGCACAGGGCGCGGCATATGTGGTAGAATGTGAATATGGAAAATATCTGCTTGCCGGTATCAGGAAAGAAAACGGAAAAGAAAGCTGTTTTCAGGTGATAGAGACGACTCTTCCAGGACAGCTTCTGGAGGAAGTGAAGATGGAGCTGATGGACAGGCTGGAGTGTACAGAGCTGATGCAGCAGGAGCTTTTTTATATGGTAGAACAGGGGAAGACCCGGAGGGAGTTGTATCTTTCCCTGGTATTGAACGGGTAGGAGATGGAACGGTATGAATAAAGATGTATCAAAAGAAGTCAGTTTTGAGCCGATGGAAGGGTATCGCTACAGGGAGGGTGGTATCTGCGCGGCGAAGGGGTATCAGGCAAATGGATTAAACTGTGGTTTGAATCCGGTGAAAGAAAAAAATGATCTGGCGCTGTTTGTCAGTGAAGTTCCCTGCAGTGCGGCGGCGGTCTATACGACCAATAAAGTAAAGGGCGCTCCTATTTTAGTCTGCAGGGAACACCTGAAAAAGACGGGGAATATGGCACAAGCGGTGATCGCCAACAGCAAAAATGCCAATACCTGCAATGCGGATGGTGTGGAAAAGGCAGAGAAAATGTGTGAACTGGCAGCCGGGGCGCTGGGAATCAGGCCGGAAGAAGTGTTAGTGGCTTCCACCGGAGTGATCGGTCAGGTTTTACCGATAGAACCCATCGAGAGCCATATGGAGAGACTGGTGGCAGGCTTGAGCAGCACGGGAAATCCGGAAGCGGCAAAGGCGATCATGACTACAGACACCGTGAAGAAGGAAGTGGCCGTGGAGTTTGAACTGGATGGGAAAATCTGCCGGGTGGGCGGTATGGCAAAGGGCAGTGGGATGATCTGCCCCAATATGGCAACTACATTGAATTTTATCACGACAGACTGTGCGGTTTCCACTGAAATGCTGCAGCAGGCGCTCTCCGAGATTGTGCAGGATACCAGTAACTGCCTGAGTATAGATGGGGATACTTCCACAAACGATATGGTACTCCTGCTGGCCAACGGTCTGGCAGGAAATAAGGAGATCGTCGCTGAGGGTACGGCATGCCGGAAATTTAAAAAGGCACTCTATCTGGTGATGCTGCATCTGGCAAAGATGCTGGCAAAGGATGGGGAGGGGGCTACGAAGCTTTTGGAGTGTACTGTAAGCGGGGCGCCGGATGTAAGGACAGCAAGGATCGTTGCGAAGAGTGTGATCTCCTCCCCATTGTTTAAGTGTGCCATGTTTGGGGAGGATGCAAACTGGGGAAGAGTGTTGTGTGCCATCGGCTATGCGGATGCCGTTTTTGAGATCGATTCGGTAGGTGTCCGTATTTCCAGCAGAAATGGTGTAGTGGAAGTCTGCAAAAATGGCGCAGGAATTGCCTTTTCGGAAGAAAAGGCAAAGGCGGTATTGTCTGCGGACGAGATCACAGTTGTGGTGGATCTGGGACAGGGAAATGCCGCAGCGAGAGCTTTTGGGTGTGATCTGACCTGCGATTATGTGAAAATTAACGGGGACTATCGCTCCTGAAGAGAAACTGTCAAATTTTTGCGGAAAATTACCAAATATTCTTTTTTACAAGCAGATAGAAATGTGATAGAATAAATAGGATATGAGCAGGGAACAAAATAATGAAACCAAAAGGGATGAGGCTCCGGGTATAACGCCTGAGAGGCGAAAAAGAATTAACCGTCTGAAAAAGATGATCGTGTGGACAGTGTTTCTGATGATCCTGCTCCCGTTTACAGGCTGCGTACTTCTGGGTATAAAACTGTACCAAAAAAATAAATCGATGGAAGTCATGGCAGAGCGGATCGGTTTTCTGGAGAGGGCGCTGCAGGATTCCGTGGATGAAAAAGATCGGCTGGAGGCATTGCTCGGGGTAAACGGGGAGATCTGGCAGGAGAGGGAGGCAGAAGAGGCGGTCGGGTTTTTAGCAGATCCGGGAGAAGTTTCAGGAAATGATATCATGGCAGAAGATGTCTCGTCAAATGATGCTTCGGCAAAGGAGACAGTCAGAAAGGTATATCTCACTTTTGATGATGGTCCCAGCATTTATACGGAGGAATTGCTTGATATTCTGGCAGAGTATGATGTGAAAGCCACTTTTTTTGTGACAGGGAAGGGAAAGGAAAGGTATGGAGATACTTACCGGAGGATTGTAGAGGAGGGACATACATTAGGTATGCATTCCTACAGTCATGAGTATGCGAATATGTATGCTTCTCTGGAGAACTTTCAGAGTGATCTGGAGACGCTGCGGGATTATCTCTACAGAGAAACCGGTGAGGTCAGCAGATTTTATCGTTTTCCGGGCGGCAGCAGCAACAATGTCAGCAGGACGGATATTCGTGAATTGGCGGTTTACCTGAATGCTATGGATATCAGCTATTTTGACTGGAATATTTCCGCTGGAGACGCGACGGGCGCCTACATAGGCAGTGAACAGATCGTGAACCGTGTTATGAGTGAACTGCCCTCCCACCAGACGGCTGTGGTGCTGATGCATGATGCGGCGGACAAACACTCCACGGTGGAGGCGCTGCCGAAACTGATCGAGGAGATTCAGGGGATGGGCGACGGTACGGAGATTTTGCCGATTACGGAAGAGACTGTGGTGATTCAGCATGTGTCAGTTGAGTAAGTCCGGCAGGTCCTTTCAAATTCAGATGAAGGAGGTACTGCAGGCATCCCTGCAATATGCAGAAACAGAGCAGAGTAATTTCAATTACAGATATAGAAAATACGGAGGAAAATAGAAATGGGTTTTTTTTCTGAACTGAAGGAAGATCTGTCACAGGCTGTAAATGAGCTTGTGCCGGAGGAGGGGCCGGTTATTGAAACGGCGAAAGAGGAGCAGCCGGAGTTGGAGAATCTTCTGGAGCCGGAGGAGGAAGAGAGTATCAGACCGGAGACGGCAGAAGATTTAAGCCGGATGCTTGACAACATGGATTTTGAGATGGCGGAAGAAACGGAAGAGTTTGAAGAAGAGGAAATGGAAGAACCGGAAGAAATAACAGAAAACGAGGAAAATGCAGAAGTGCAGGAAGAGGAGGCAGAGGTGGAAGAGACACAGTATATGGGGATGGAAACAGAAGAATCCGCAATATCGGGGGATGTTGCGGAAGAGACGGCGGTGATTACAGCCGGTATGAAAATCCGTGGAGATATTTCCTCACAGGGCTCTTTAGATGTGATCGGAGCAATAGAGGGGAATATTGATATTCTTGGAAAACTGAATATTACGGGAACTATCGACGGGGCGTCCAAAGCAGCTGATGTTTATGCGGAAAAAGCGCGTATTAACGGTGATGTACATAGTTCCGCAAGCATTAAGATCGGGCAGAATTCAATCATTATCGGTAATATCTATGCCAGCAGCGCTGTGATCGCAGGGGCGGTAAAAGGAGATATTGATGTGAAGGGCCCGGTGATCCTGGATACCTCTGCCATTGTGATGGGCAATATCAAATCCAAATCCGTCCAGATCAATAACGGTGCGGTGATCGAGGGACTTTGCTCCCAGTGCTATGCGGATGTCAGCCCTTCTTCCTTCTTTGAGGATATCAAAAAGGCCAGAAAGTAAACGGAGGCTATTTTCATGAAGAGAATCATGCTGAAACTCAGTGGTGAGGCGCTGGCGGGAGAGAAGAAAACCGGATTTGACGAAGTAACGGTAAAAAATGTAGCGGCGCAGGTGAAACAACTTGTAGATGACGGAATAGAAGTGGGGATCGTTATCGGCGGCGGCAATTTCTGGCGGGGGCGTACGAGTGAAAGTATCGACCGGACGAAGGCTGACCAGATCGGAATGCTTGCCACCGTGATGAACTGTATTTATGTTTCGGAAATTTTCCGAAGCCTGGGGATGATGACCAATATTCTGACTCCTTTTGAGTGTGGTTCCTTCACAAAACTGTTTTCCAAGGACAGGGCAAATAAATATTTTGCTCACGGGCAGGTGGTATTTTTTGCAGGAGGCACAGGTCATCCTTATTTTTCTACGGATACCGGTGTGGTACTCAGGGCGGTTGAAGTGGAGGCGGATGTGATCCTGCTTGCAAAGGCCGTGGATGGTGTCTACGACGATGATCCTCGGAAAAATCCCGATGCGAAAAAGTATGATGAGGTTACCATTGCTGAAGTGATAGAAAAGAATCTGCAGGTGGTGGATATGACGGCTTCCATTCTGGCCAGAGATAATAAAATGCCGATGTGGGTGTTCGGACTGAGTGGGAAGGACAGTATTGTGAATACGGTGAAAGGGCGCTTTGAGGGGACGAAAGTTTTGGTATAATTATCCGGAAAAAAGCGGCAGAAAGGTAAGAGAGGGAAACAATTATGGATGAACGTTTGAAAGTGTATGACGATAAAATGCAGAAGGCGTACAGGTATCTGGAGGGGGATTATCAGGCGATCCGGGCAGGACGTGCAAATCCTCATGTACTGGATAAGGTGAAAGTGAACTACTATGGGACGCCTACGCCGATCCAGCAGGTGGGCAATGTGACGGTGCCGGAGCCGAGAATGCTGCAGATTGCGCCATGGGAGAAAACCCTGATCAGGGAAATAGAAAAAGCGATCATGGCTTCAGACGTGGGGATCACGCCTTCCAATGACGGCGCGGTGATCAGGCTGGTGTTCCCGGAACTGACGGAGGAGCGCAGGAAAGATCTGGTAAAGGATATTAAGAAAAAGGCGGAGGAGAGCAAGGTTGCTGTCCGTAATATCAGGAGGGACGGTAATGAAGCATTTAAGAAGCTGACAAAACAGGATGTATCGGAAGACGAAGTGAAAGAACTTCAGGATAAACTGCAGAAAATGACGGATAATTATATCAGGGACATTGAGAAGCTGATGGATGAAAAATCCAAAGAGATTATGAAAGTCTGAGAAATGCAGCTGAGGGTGCAGCATAACGTGTCTGGAAAAGCAGATATACATTATGAAGCAGATTTCATAGAAGAGAGATTCAAAAAATAGAGGGCGGCACAGGAAAATCCGGTTGCCGCCTTGCTGACATATTGAGACAGTGCTGTGATGTAATATGGGCTATAATAAATAAAAGCCGGAAGAAAGTTTTTGAGACTGAGGGAGAAGATATCGCGGCTCTTTGCGCGAAATATACGGGTAGAATGATGGAAGAGAAGAATAAGAATATACCGGAACATGTTGCGATTATATTGGACGGAAACGGCAGATGGGCAAAAAAGCGTGGCATGCCGAGAAATTACGGCCATGTTCAGGGCGCTAAAAATGTGGAAGTAATTTGCCGTGCCGCCTGGGATATGGGAATCAAATATCTGACGGTGTATGCTTTTTCCACGGAAAACTGGAACAGGCCAAAGGAAGAAGTGGATGCGCTGATGAAGCTTCTTAATCAGTATATGAAAAACTGCCAGAGAACCGCAAAAAAGAATAATATGAAAGTACGCGTGATCGGAGATAAGAGCGGTTTAAGCGAGGCGATTCAGCGTGACATTGCGGCACTGGAGAAAGCAACAGAAGATTATGACGGTCTGAATTTTACGATCGCTTTGAACTATGGTGGCAGAGATGAATTGACCAGAATGGTCAGAAAAATTGCGGCATTAGTGAAAGACGGAGAAATAGCTCCGGAAGATATTACGGAAAATATGATTGAGGAGTCCCTTGATACAGCAGGTCTGCCGGATCCGGATCTCATGATCCGCACTTCTTATGAGCTGCGCATCAGTAATTATCTGCTGTGGCAGTTAGCCTATGCTGAATTTTATTTTACGGAAGTACCCTGGCCGGATTTTGATGAGAAGGAGCTGCAGAAGGCGGTGGAAGAGTACGGACAGAGGGAGAGAAGGTTCGGGAAGGTTTAGAAAGGCAGGGAAAGTCGGATGTTTTGGATCAGACTCAGAAGCAGTATTATTTTGGTTATTCTGGCATTGATCACACTGCTTGCAGGGGGAAAGATTCTGCTGGCAATGATGATCTTTCTGTCCGTTATCGCTTATCGGGAGCTGGCCGGTGCAACCGGCGTCGGAAGGCAGGAAAAGAGAGAGGGACTGACGGAGGCAACACTGGAAAAGCGGGAGATAAACGGGTTGGAGATAGTGGGTATTGCAGGAATCATTTTCTACTATCTGCTGCTGGAAATCAATATGGAAACGGGTCTTTTGTCCGTACAGACCGGAATTTTGCTGATGATCATTTTTGCTTTCATGGGAGGGATGTTTGTCTATGTGTTCGGATTCCCGAAATTTCAGGCATCTCAGGTGATAGCGGCGTTTTTCAGCTTTTTTTATGGACCGGTATGCCTGTCTTTTATTTATCTGACAAGGGAACTGGGACGGGATGCATCAGGGAGCGGTAAGGCCATAGGGGTATTTATCGTATGGCTGATTCTGATTTCTTCCTGGGGATGCGATACCTGTGCCTACTGTGTGGGAATGCTGCTCGGGAAGCATAAAATGTCTCCGATCCTGAGTCCGAAAAAGTCCGTGGAAGGAGCTGCAGGCGGTGTTTTGGGTGCAGCGGCATTGGGGGCATTGTACGGTGTGGCTATTCAGGAAAAAATTGCGGATGAGAGAGTTATTGTGTTTTTTGCTGTGATCTGTGGGGTGGGGGCATTGATTTCCATGGTGGGAGACCTGGCCGCTTCTGCAATCAAACGGAATGCCCAGATAAAGGATTATGGGAAGCTGATTCCAGGGCACGGTGGTGTGATGGATCGGTTTGACAGTGTGATTTTTACGGCGCCTGTGATTTATTTTATGGCAGTTTTTCTATTGACGGAAACTTCCCTTTAACAGGGGAAGCACTTTTACATGCAGGAACAGGTCTGTTCTGATGATATGGCTCCTGTTTCGCGTATAAATGATATACAAAAGAGCAGGAGGCTTCTGGTACAGAGATGGTTAATGGCATGAAAAAGATTGGAATAATGGGTTCTACCGGTTCGATCGGAACACAGACACTGGAAATTGTGAGGAAATATCCGGACAGACTGCAGGTGACTGCCCTTGCAGCGGGAAGTAATGTAAAGCTTCTGGAGGAGCAGGTGCGGGAATTTGAGCCCAGACTTGCGGTAATGTGGACTGCAAAAGCAGCAGAGGATTTAAGGGATAGAATTTCCGATCTGAACACGGCAGTGATCTGTGGGATGGATGGGCTTCTCCAGATGGCGGCCTTGCCGGAAATGGATATTCTGGTGACAGCCATTGTCGGAATGATCGGTATTTTGCCGACCATCGAGGCGATCAGGGCGCACAAGGATATTGCCCTTGCCAATAAGGAAACTCTTGTGACGGCAGGACATATTATTATGCCTTTAGCGAAAGAGATGGGGGTTTCGATCCTGCCGGTAGACAGCGAACACAGTGCGATCTTTCAATCCATGCAGGGGGAAAAGAAAAGTCAGGTGAGCAAAATACTGCTGACCGCATCAGGAGGACCTTTCCGGGGAAAAACAAGAAAGGATCTGGAGCAGATGAAGGCGGAGGACGCCTTGAAACATCCCAACTGGTCCATGGGGAAAAAAGTGACTATCGATTCTTCCACACTTGTGAATAAGGGATTGGAAGTAATGGAGGCGAGATGGCTTTTTGGTGTGGGGCTTGAAAAGATACAGGTGATGATCCATCCGGAGAGTATAGTGCATTCCGCGGTGGAATATCAGGACGGGGCAGTGATCGGCCAGCTGGGCGTGCCGGATATGAAACTGCCAATTCAGTATGCATTGCTTTATCCGGACAGATTTGAGGTGCCTGGCAGCAGGCCGCTCGATCTGTTTTCAATAGGGAGGCTTACTTTTGAAAAACCGGATATGGAAACTTTTACAGGATTAAAACTGGCCTTTGAAGCGGCAAAAACAGGTGGTACAATGCCTGCGGTATTTAATGCGGCAAACGAGAAGGCAGTCGCTCTGTTTCTGGAAAATCGAATTCGCTTTCTGCAGATCGCGGAAGTGATTGAGATGGCTATGGAGCGACATCGGGTGATGGAAGAGCCGACGGTGGAACAGATTCTGGAGGCGGAGGCTGAAGCGCATGAATCCGTATCGAAATGCATAGGATGATATCAGAGGGCAGGGTATCCGTGATAACGGGTGTTATGTATGAGTTATCAGGACGGCTGCCGTAAAATAGGACAGAAAGACAGGAATTATCAGTGACAATTATTTTATTCGTTATCATATTCGGCATAATTGTATTATCCCACGAGTTTGGGCACTTTATTGTAGGGAGAAAGAACGGTATTCATGTGGTGGAGTTTGCGGTCGGCATGGGCCCCACATTGTTTCATATCCACAGAGGCGGCACAAAATATTCGATCAAACTGTTTCCTTTTGGCGGTGCCTGCATGTTTGAGGGGGAGGAAGGTGGAGACCTTTTGGAAAGTGAAGCGGAACAGCCCTCAGATGAAAGACAGGGGGGAGTATGCAGAGAAATACGGACTGACAGGGAAAAAATATTACCGGGGCAAAGAGATGTGGGAGGATCCTTTTTGAAGGCTTCTGTCTGGAGCAGGATTGCCACGATTTTTGCAGGGCCTTTTGTCAATCTGCTTCTGGGTTTTCTTATTGCGTTGATTCTGGTAGCCTATCGCGGGACGGATCTGCCGGTGATCCAGATGGTTTCCGAAGGGTCTGCAGCACAGGAAGCGGGTCTGATGGCCGGAGATGTCATTACCCGAATGAACGGAGAAAGTATTCACGTGTATCGGGAAGTACGACTGAATTCCATGTTGAACAGTGACGGAAAAGATTTTTCCATTTCGTATGTGCGGGATGGGAAGGAGTATTCTGTGGTGCTGACGCCCAGATACAGTGATGAGGATGACCGTTATTATATCGGCCTGATGGGCATTGGAGAATATGCGCCATGCAGGGGTTTTTCTGTTATTAAATATGGTTTTTATGAATCACAGTTTGTTGTCAAAAATACAATTAAAAGTTTACAGATGCTGGTTACCGGGAAGCTGGGGAAAGACGATGTGTCAGGACCTGTGGGTGTGGCCAGTTATGTGGGAGAGACTTATGAGACTGCAAAGGAATATGGATTTATCACGGTGCTCATGAGTATGCTGGAACTGATAGTGATCTTATCCATCAATATCGGCATTATGAATCTGCTGCCGCTGCCGGCGCTTGACGGGGGCAGACTTGTCTTTCTGTTTGTGGAAGTGATCAGGGGGAAACCGGTACCGCCTGAGAAAGAAGGATTTGTGCATATGGCGGGACTGATTCTGTTTTTCCTGCTGATGGTATTTGTGATGTACAATGATATTATGAGGATCATCAGGTAGAGAGGTGTAACAGATTTCTGTTTTGGGACAGGATCTGGAAATGCTTACTATTTGAAATACAAAAGAAAAAGGGCGTATGAGCCGCCGGAATAAGGAGTAGTATGGAAAAAATACTTATTATTGACGACAGCCGTTTACATGTAATCCAATTAAAAACTATCCTGGAGGATGACTATGCGGTAACCATCGCATACACAGCGGAGGAGGGGCTTCATCTTGTCAAGGAGGAGAATTTTTCTCTGATCCTGTTAGATGTGATCATGCCGGAGATGGATGGCTTTACCCTGTTAAAGAAACTGCAGGAGGAAATTATCACACGGAACATACCGGTTATTTTGATTACGAGTCTTTCCTCTGTGGAGGATGAGCAGCACGGACTGACACTGGGGGCAGTGGACTATATCACGAAACCATTCCATCCGTTGATTGTAAAGGCCAGAGTTAATACACATATCAAGCTGTATAATTACCGAAGGCAGGTGGAGTATCAGTCAAGGATCGATCAGCTGACCGGGGTTGCGAACAGAAGGCAGCATGATTATTACAGTGAGATCAAATGGAATGAAGCGGCACGTCTTCAGGTTCCATTCTCTATCTGCATGTTTGACATTGATCATTTTAAGATGTTTAACGATACTTTCGGACACCCTGCGGGTGATAAGGTTATCACGGCTGTGGCGAAAACGGCATCTTCCCTTTTGCAGCGCAGTACGGATTTTTTTGCCCGATACGGAGGAGAGGAATTTGTGGCATTCATGCTGGGGGATGATCCTGAAGCGGCATTTAACCATCTGGTAAAGATTCGGAAGGCAATAGAAGATCTGCATATAAAGCATTCGGAGAACGTGTCTGAGTGGGTCACAGTCAGCATCGGAGGGATTACCATTATTCCTGAGGCAGGAAAATCTTATGAGTTCTATCTGAAAATTGCGGACAGTATGCTGTATGATGCGAAAAATTCCGGAAGGAACAGGGTGGTCTGGACTGACAGAGGAAACAGGATATTACAGGAAGAATAATGGGTTTTCAGAATTTGAGATAAAAGGATGTGGTGAAAGACGGGAAAGCAAACGGGACAGTGGATAGATACTGTCCCGTTTTTTTACACTGTGCAGTTCTGCGGTTTTATTGTGCCGCTGCGGGTGCAGCAGGCGGCGTTACAAGAGTGGCGATACCGTTGGCATCACAGCTATACACAGCGTCACCGATAGCGAAGGGGGCATTTGCGACCACTCTGCCGTTTGCATCGAAGCATCTGGGTACACCACCGATCACAGCAACTTCATTGACCAGCCTGTGTCCGTCCGTCTCGGAAGTGCCGTATACGCCGTCAGCCTGGGGGATCAGCCCTTTTACCATGGAGCCGTCGGCAGGGGAGAAGTAGAAGGTGGTACCATCAATATTCTGCCAGCCGACCATCATTTTACCATTCTGATCAAAGAGATAGAGCTGCCCGTCAATATTCTGAAGACCTGTCACCATGCGGCCGTCCACTGTGTTAAAGTAATAGCGGTTTGTCATATCGCCGATGAAGCCTGTCTGCTGCATTCCCGTGTTGGGATCGAAGTAGAAGGTGGCGTCGCCGATTTTTACCATACCGATCTGCATCAATCCGTTTTCATTAAAATAGTAATTGGCATTTTCAATATTCTGCCAGCCTGTCACCATATGGCCGTCTACGGGCGTCAGATAGTAGCGGTTGGCGATATCGCCGAGCCATCCCTTTACCATGGCCCCGTCAGCGGGATTATAGTAGAACCTGAGGCCGTTTACCTCCTGCCAGTCGGTCAGCATGCTGCCGGCGGTATTGAACAGATAGTCTTTGCCTTCAATGGTCAGAGCACCTTTTACGAGATGTCCGTCCGCAGGGTACAGGTAGTGTCTGCCGGTCTCATCATTGAACCATCCGGTTACCATGCGGCAGCCGTTGTTTGCATCGTAGTAATACTGGTTGTCGGCAACCGTGATCCAGCCACCATGAATGCGTCCGGCTTCATCGAAATAGAAGCGGTCTTCCCCAAGCTGATTCTGTCCCACAAGGGCATGTCCGTCATCGGCCAGGTAATATGTGCCGGATTCATCGGTAAACCATCCGGTGTTCATGCGGCCCGTGGCATCCATATGATAACGAGCGTTATTATAATCCACCCAGCCGAACTGGATGCGGTAATCATTGTAGAAATATGTACCTTCGCCGCGCTGGGCAAATCCTACGGGAATGATCAGGTTATGATAATCTTTGTACATATAATCGATATCCACATGGCCTGCCACGCCTGCCACGGAGCCGGTCTGGGAAGCCTGCCAGATGGCGTGTCCCGGAATATCACAGGAGTCGCCGTACTGTGCGATCCAGATATCGTAGCGAAGTCCCGGCGCAAAATGTTTGCGATAGAAATTGGTGCCGGTATAGACAATGGGATGATAGCCTGCGGAGGCGATCACATCGCAGAAGGCGTTAGCCATAGCCGTTACCGTAGCCGGATCCAGTTTTTTGTAGACGGAGTCCTCCACATCGAAGGCCACGGGAAAATTGATGTGGTATCCTTCGATCCACTGTAATACCAGGTTGGCCTCATTGACGGCGGCTTCCACGCTGTTTGCATAGGAATAGATATAAACGCCGGTTCGAAGTCCTGCGGCCTGAGCGCCTGCCACATTGGCGGCAAAAGCGGGATCAACGCCGCTCTTTGTGCTGCCGACTTTAATAAAGGTGTAGGAAACGCCGGAGGAGGGGACTGCGCCCCAGTTGATGGCTCCCTGATATTTGGAAACGTCGATGCCGAGAGCGGCTGCGTTTGCCGGAATAGCTGATGACAGCGAAATAACGGCGGCTAACATCAATGAAACCATTGTTTTCAGTAGACAGTGTGATTTTTTCTTTCTTGTCATATAAGATCTCCTTGGTGTATAAATTGATAAACTTGTGTACTTGTGTGCCGCCCTCTCATCCGGGAGCCGGCAACAGCGCCTGATACTATTTTGAAGTGCGTTTGTATCGGGATTGTATCTTTTATGCCACAGGTTAAAGTGTAACATATTCTTTTCTTTGGGGCAAGGGGGCGGGTGCATGTCTCACAATAAACGTATAAATGTGTTTGGAGGTGAAGGGAAAAGTTAAATTCCACTTGAATTATTGTGGAAATTACCCTTACAGTTTGCTTTAATAGACATATCCGGCTTTGCCTTCGTGAAAGGCTGGTGACCGATATGTCGAATACTAATATGAAAAACTGGAAGCCTTTGGGATCCGCCAGATTCAAAAACAAAACATTATTCTGAAACCTTATTTATTGAAGGCGCACAACGAATAACGGAAGCTACAGTAAAGATAAAAAGCAACAGGCATTGCCGGATATTCCAACTACATAATTTTATTCCCCAAGTGGACTTCAGTCCTACACCCACTAAATGTTCGCCTGTCGCCCGCTTTTTTTGTATGCCGGAAAATAGTATCCTCAAAACATAATAAATGCCTGCTGCATATCTATTGTAACAGCAAATTCTCTTTTTGGCACCATTTTTATAAAAAAGACCGCTTTCTGTAAGGGTAAAATCTACTCCCACTGAAAGCGGTTTGGAAGTGGAATTTAACTTTTCACTTCACCTAAATGTGTTTGAACTAGGTATGGGGTGTCAATGGATTGACAACATTTTTTCTGTTTGATACAATGTTTCATGTTGCTTGCGGTTAAGCCTGTCAGAGGTAATGTGATGTCACTGATTTCATTTCCTTATATTATTTTTTTACCAATGGTAGTACTGATCAATTTTTTGCTTCCTCGTCAGAAGAGGTATATCTGGCTATTTTTGGCGGGCTATTTTTTCTATCTTTCCAATGATATACGGTATGCTGTCGGTTTGCTTTTCTGTACTGTAACGACTTATGTTGCAGGACTGTTGGCGGAAAGTGGGAAGGAAGTCAGAAAAAAAGCAATTCTTGTATTGTGCATTTTTCTTAATATTCTTGTATTGTTTCTTTTCAGAAACTTCTCAGCCCGGCTGGGTTTTGTGCCTGTAGGATTCTCTTTTTATATGATTCAATCTTTAGGATATTTGATCGACGTATACAGAAGACGGATCCCCGCAGAGAAAAACCCTGTGAGATACGCTGTGTTTGTGTCCTTTTTTCCAATAATTCTGTCCGGACCTATTCAGCGGGGAACGGGTTTGCTGCAGCAATTAAGAGAAGGCAGGGACTTTGATTATGACAGAGCTCATTCAGGATTGTATTATCTGCTGTGGGGGTACCTGTTGAAACTTGTTATGTCAGACAGACTGGGAGCATTGGTTAGTTTTGCTTATGACAGATATGAGACGATGCCGGGGGCAGTCATGCTGTGGGCAACGATGCTGTATGCCATACAGCTATACTGTGACTTTGCGGGATACAGTGCTCTGGCGATTGGTACAGGACGATTGCTTGGGTTTGATTTGCAGGAGAATTTTTTACAGCCGTATTTTGCCGGTTCCATCAAAGAGTTTTGGAATCGCTGGCATATCAGTCTTTCTACCTGGTTGCGGGATTATATCTATATTCCTCTTGGAGGAAACAAAAAAGGACAGATCAGAAAGTACCTGAATCTGATGGCAACATTTCTGGTCAGCGGGTTATGGCATGGTGCAGGATTCAGTTTTCTGATCTGGGGTGGTTTGCATGGCATATATCAGATCATGGGAGATATGTTGTCTTTTTCAAAGGTTGAAAAAACGAGAGGGTTAATATGTCGTATGGCGGGTAGTTTTGTTACTTTTGTGCTGGTGGATTTCGCCTGGATATTTTTCAGGGCGGATTCGGCTGAACAGGGTGTTTTTATTGTGCAGAGTATTTTTTCCCGTTTTGGTTTTAAGGAGATGACTTACTATGGTTATTATCTGCTGGGTGGAAGTCGGCTGAATCTTTTGCTGTTGCTAATGGGAATAGTAATCGTCTTTTTAGTGGATTTTATTCATGAAAAGAAATTGACTGTGGAAAAATTGGCGGCTAAATTGTCTATTGGTGTTCGATGGATATTATATATTGTTTTAACACTTCTTCTTCTGTTTGTGGTTGTTCGTTGTTATGGCCAGGCGGCGTCAACTTTTATTTATGAAAGATTTTGAAGGAGTGGCGCCTGGATGGGAGGAATAGTATGAAAAAACTTTTTAGGAAAGGATTTCTTTTTTCTGGGATCGTTTGTTTTTTCTGTGTGGCATTTGTGTTTTTATCTATGCGGGAACCATACAGAGGGGTTATAGCCAAATGGACAGACAGCGAAGAGTTTATGGATGCAAGTGGAATGTTGCCTTATTTTGAGCAGGTTAGAACGTCTGATCAAACAACACAGTTAGTTATTGGCGACAGTATCTGCAGACAGATGTTTGCAGGATTAAGTGAGTACAATCCTCAGATGAGTATTCAGGCGACAAATGCAGCGCTTATGATAACTGGCCAGTATTTACTGGCAGAAGAGTATCTGAAAGCACATCCTGAGGCTACAGATGTCTTTTTGGTAATGCATCCTGTGGCAATTACAAGGACCTTTGATACAGAGTGGGGATATCGCTATGGTGTTATGACTTATGCAGAAACAGATACAATCAGCTATCTGGATGAAAATACTCTGGATGATATGGCAGATGTGTATGGTCGTTTTTTTATGAAAAAAGAGGTTGTGAATGTGATAGAGAATTCGCCAATGATGCGAAAGCTGTACCTGAGTTATATCAATATCAACAAAAGTGATTATGTGCAGAGTTCTCCTTTTGAAATAGCAGACCAGTATGTCAGAAATTTATATGATTTATGTGAGGAGAACGGTGTGGAATTACATGTATATGCTTCGCCGGTATCCGAGACTTTCAGGGAGCAGACAGAGGAGCTTGAAAAAGCCTATGATATAACCTGGATGAGTACCTGTTATCCGGATTTTTTCCAGAATATTTTGTATTATCCGGATGAATGGTCCGAAGATACAAGTCATTTCAGCGGGGAACATGCCGAGAGGGAAGAACTGAATAAAATTATTGATATCGCTTATGAGGGAACTGTACTGCTTGAAAATTTGAGGAAAAATTAATTCTGCTTTAACTGATAATAAAGGGATACAAAACATACATTAAAGTATTCTTCCCTCTGTACTGTATATGGACAAGGATAATCCCCGGGTTTTCAGTTGTTATGAAAGAACTGTATCAGATACTGGTTTTATCGGGTGCTTTTCCGAACATATTAACATTTTCCTTGCAATTTCTATATCTCATGTTATAATCAGTTTATCTGAAAATCTTTTTAATCTCAAAGTTATCTGTAAAAGTCATTTGATCTTAAAATTGTATTACCGCAATTTTTATCCAGATAGTTTATATTTATTTTTTATAAGAACTGGAAAGGAAGGATTTATGGTTTCATCATTCTATTATGACAAAGGGAATTTTGCGCCCTCACAGCAGGATGCCCTTGTTCTGGAAGTGGCTGTCCTTGGAAGAAGAGAGGCTGCCCTTCTTGTGGTATGCGATGGAATAGGCGGTCTGAGAGAGGGCGAGTATGCCAGCAGTTACGTCACGATGCGACTTCGAAGCTGGTTTTATGAGGTGTATTTGAGATGCAGAAAAAGAGGGTATGGATGGAGACGGGTACAGAGGGATTGTATCGGCATACTGTATGACTGCAACCAATATCTGCAACGTTATGGGGCAGAACGTGGGATCAGACTTGGAACAACGATGACGATGGTATTGCTGCAGGGAAGGCGCTTTTTCAGTTGGGCAAAGGCACCATTGTTTGTGAAATATCAGCTCTTTCATATGGGAGACAGCAGGGCTTACCACCTGGGGAAATGGTGTCAGAGGCTGACAGAAGATGATAGTTGCGGGGACAATATGTTATGCAGGTGTGTCGGCAGTTTCTCCTGGCAGGATGTGCAGAAAAGGCAGGGACATCTGTGGCCGGGGGAAAGGATTTTATTGTGCAGTGATGGGTTCTGGCGGCGGCTGGAAGAGACGGAGATGGCGGAGAGTCTGGGAAACAGGGGAAGAACCTGGCGGAGCTTAAGGCTATCGGAGGAGCAGATGAAGAAAAGGTTGCGGAAGCTGGGGGATGCAGCGAGAGCGCGGGGAGAGAAAGATAATCAGGCGGCGGTGATCGTGGGTATGGAAGGAATAGTACACAGCGGAAAGGCATATGCGGCAGATGAAAGGAAACAGAAAAGACATGTGCAATAAATAGTTAAGAGAAGCGGAAAGGAAGGCGGAAGCGGATGAAAGAGGAAAACTGCGGAAAAAGAGGGTGGGAGGAAATATTCTGCCAGACCTGCATCTGGTCTGAAAGATATGAGATAAAAGAGATTCTGGGAGTGGGAGGGACGGGAAAGGTATATCTGGCATGGGATATCAGGTTGGAACGTTTTGTGGCAATCAAAATTCTGGAACAGGTGACAGAACAGTTTCAAGAAGAGATTGGGGTGCTCAGAAAACAGAGCCTTTGGATGCTGCCGGCAATTTATGATGCCTGGATAGAAGAAAATAAAACGGGTGTTATTGTAATGGAATATGTGGAAGGACAGAATTTGAAAGAATATCTGGCAATGCACAGACAGACTCCGGAGAGGCAGATTTATAAGTGGGGATTGCAGTTAGGGATCTTTTTAGTGAGACTTCACAGTGAAAATCCTAAAATATTATATCGTGATTTAAAACCAGAAAATATTATAGTGCAGCCGGATAAAACTTTACGGCTGGTGGATGTGGGAGCGGCAATAAGACTTGAGACGGCAGAAATTTGCGGGCATGAAAGAGTGGGTACCTGTGGATATGCTGCTCCGGAACAGTGGGAGGGAAAAGTGGTGGATGAGCGGGCGGATATTTACGGGTTGGGCGCTGTACTGTATGCCGTGACAGAAGGGGAGGAAAAACTGAGAAACGTTGTGGTATCGAAAAATATCATGGAGCATGGCTCAGGGCCAATTGGAATGATGCGGGTGATAAGGCGCTGTCTGCAGAGGGAGCCGGAGAGGCGCTATGCTACGGCGGAGGCTTTTCTGGCAGATTGGAAACGATATAAACGGGAAGGCAGTGGAAAAGTCTTTCTGATGCAGGCAGAAAGCATGCTTCGTTATGGATTTCTTTATGGAGCGGTGTATGTTGTGTGGTACAGAGTGGAGTTTCTGCCTTTGGGCTGGCGGTTTATAGAAGGATATCTATTATTGAAAGCAGTGGAATGGATATATTGTAAGCAGACCGAAAAATGGGAACAGAGAAAATCGGTATGGTGCAGAGGGTGGCACATGTGGTAAAATTGGTATTTAAGAGAAAATAGATCAAAACGGTATTGGGGAAAAAGCGATTTAAAAGCAAATAGAACGTCAGCACATTGAAATGTGAAGCAATATTTGATAATATGACTTAAGGGAAAATGAATAGAGGGAAAGTCGTGTTTTTTGGGGAGAATAAGAATTGAGAGAGAAGATTGGTAAGTTGCATCTGTATAAAAGAAAATCCTTTCGTATTATGATTACAGCAGAGATTATCCTGATTCTGGCAGGGATTCCCGGTCTGTTTGGAAAAAATCGTGTTTATGAATACGGCACAGAAAATATGTGTGTAAATTTCGGTAAAATGAATCAGGAGAATGGATCCTGTTATGTGACGGAAGAAACAGGACAGACGGGAGATATGGTGGATTTTGTAGATATTTCTCTTCCGAGAGGGGTGTACTGTGTAGAAGTAGAGTATGAGACGGATACTTTTGTACAAAACCGCTTTGATGTGGAGCATGGGACGGCAGGCTATAAAGGGCTTCTGACAAATGGAGAGCACTGTTATCCAGGAACTGAAGCGACAAATTTTCAAATATGGCTTTTGGAAGATACAGCAGGAATCAGTATCCACGCTCTCTACGGAGGGCAGGGGTCTTTTTCAGTGTCAGGACTTACCATGCGAGAGACTAATGTGTTGAATCGGATCTGGATATTCTGCATTTTTTTTGGTGGGATGATTGTCAACCTGTGTTATCTTTATTTTGTGTATGACAGGCAGTTTGGAATATCTGTAAAGGATAAGACCATACATTTTATTTTGGCGTTGACCATTCTTTTTTCATCCCTGTTGCTGATGACAGACTATATCAAAGGCAGTGCAGATTTGAGTTATCATTTGTTGAGGGTGGAGGGGATAAAAGACAGTATTCTGTATGGGGAATTTCCCAACAGGATCGCTCCGGAATGGCAGCAGGGATATGGCTATGCATCTCCCATTTTTTATGGTGAAACAATTTTATACATTATGGCCTTATTCCGGCTGGTTGGTTTTACTATTTTGAACAGCTATCGTATGTTCTTTTTTCTTTGGAATGTTGTTACAGTGCTGGTATCTTATTATTGCTTTACGAAAATTTTTGCAGAGAAATATATAGGTCTTTTTTGCTCTGTAATCTACTCGCTGTCAGTATACCGTATCTATAAAATCTTTTGTACTGGTGGATTCGGTGAGGGAATTGTGATGACGTTTCTACCGGTGTTGGTGTATGGCTTTTACAGGGTGTTTTCTCAGGATACGGAAAGTAGAGATTATAAAAGAAACTGGATTCCTTTGTCGATCGGCTTCAGTGGACTGGTTCAGACACATCTGCTGACAGGAGAACTGGCAGGACTGTTTACAATTCTCCTATGCCTGATTCTTATAAAAAAAGTGTGCAGACAGCAAACCTTCACAGTTTTATTAAAAACAGTGTTATACAGCTGTCTGCTCAGCGCATGGTTTCTCGTTCCTTTTCTGGATTATATGCTGACAGGGAATTTTATAATCCAGAATGTATCGGCCAGGACGATACAGTTCAGGGGACTATTTCCTGCACACTTGTTTTTTGCATTTCCTATCGGTGGCGGTACTACTTTTTTTGATACAGAGGGTATGTATGACAGTCAGCCGATGAATTTGGGGCTTGTGCTTTTTGGGGCGCTGCTTCTGTGGGGGGGACTACGGTTTTCTGGAAAAACAGAAGTACTCAGAAAAGAAGAACGGGTACTGGGAAGAATCACGGCGTGGTTTTCCATTTTATCTATGTGCATGAGTCTTTCTGTTTTTCCCTGGGACAGAATCCAGAATATAAACAGTCTGGCGGCTACTTTGGTCTCCAGTTTACAGTTCCCCAGCAGAATGCTTGGTATAGCTACGATAATGCTGACCACGCTGGCAGGTGTAACAGCAAAGTGTATCCTGAATAATTATGGGAGACAGGGTGGGACTGCCTTTGCTGCTGTTATAACAGTGATGGTGCTTATGAGTAATGTCTGGCTTCTGACGGAGATAAATTATCACGCAGGACGTATCTATTTGTATGATGTGGGTGGAATGGGGATGGGCTATATCAGCGGAGCAGAATATTTGCCTTATGGTGCGGATGCTTCTCTGTTTATTCCAGGGGCGCCGAAGGCATTGGGAAGTGTCCGAGTGGAGGAGTATGATAAAAGAGGACTGACAATGGATGTAAAATGTGCAAGTGTCGACGATATGGGGGGGTTGGAACTTCCATTGCTTTTCTATAAAGGGTACCAGGCATGGGATATGGATACAGGAGAACGATTTAAGGTACAGGCCGGAGAAAATTTTTGTGTGAGGGTATGCCTGCCGGGGGAATATAGCGGAACTGTAAGAACTGCGTTTGTGAGTCCGGTCTATTGGCGGATTGCCGAAGGAATCAGTGTGTTCTTTTTCTGTATGCTTGTCGGTTATGGCTGGCGACAGAAGAGACAGCTGAGAAGGCAGATGGGAGGAGTGAAAGGATGAGGCAATACAATGAAGAAGCGATGACACACAGAGAAAAAACAAAAAAAATAAAGATAGGCGGGAAGGTGATCGGCGGAGGAAATCCGATTGCCATACAGTCCATGACGAACACGCCCACGGAGGATGTGGCAGCAACGGTGGCACAGATTAAGCGACTCGAGGCAGCGGGCTGTGAAATCATCCGCTGTACGGTGCCGACGATAGAGGCGGCGGGGGCTTTGAAGGAGATCAAAAAACAGATCCATATCCCCCTTGTGGCGGATATTCATTTTGATTATAAAATGGCCATTGCCGCGATGGAAAACGGAGCGGATAAGATCCGCATCAATCCCGGCAACATCGGAAGCAGGGAAAAGGTGAAGGCTGTTGTGGATACGGCGAAGGAGCGGCAGATTCCGATCCGGGTGGGAGTAAACAGCGGTTCTCTGGAAAAGGAACTGGTGGAGAAATATCACGGTGTTACGGCCACAGGGATCGTGGAGAGTGCCCTTGATAAGGTACATATGATAGAAGATATGGATTATGACAACCTTGTCATCAGCATTAAATCCTCGGATGTGATGATGTGCGTAATGGCTCATGAGCTGCTGGCGGATAAAACGCCTTACCCGCTGCATGTGGGAATCACAGAGTCCGGCACGGTGAACAGCGGTAATATCAAGTCAGCCATCGGCCTTTCGCTTATCTTAAATCAGGGTATCGGTGACACGGTCAGAGTTTCCCTGACCGGCGATCCGGTGGAGGAGGTGAAGTCTGCGAAGCTTATCCTGCGGACGTTGGGACTGCGAAAGGGCGGCATCGAAGTGGTTTCCTGTCCCACCTGTGGACGGACAAAGATCGATCTGATCAAACTGGCAGGCGAGGTGGAGAAGATGGTGGCGGATATTCCGTTAGATATCAAAGTGGCTGTGATGGGTTGTGTGGTCAATGGCCCGGGCGAGGCAAAGGAGGCTGATATCGGAATCGCTGGAGGTGTTGGAGAGGGACTTTTAATAAAAAAGGGCGAGATCGTGAAAAAAGTACCGGAGGAGGAGCTTCTTAAGACACTGCGGCAGGAACTGCTTTCCTGGGAATAGCAAGAAGAAGGAGAGAAGATTGAATATGAAATTACCATTTAAGAAAAATAAAGAAGTGATTTTTAAAACAGAAGAGCCAAAGCCGGATTTTACATTGAGAAACCAGGAGAGTGAACTTACTGATTTTAGAGATATTGATGTTGAAGATTATTTAGCGGATATGTTTGTCACTCCAGATCAGTTTGTGGTTTTATCAGCGCCGAGAGCACAAAACAAAGTACGCTTTGTCCAGGCATGTACACATGATGGAGAGATAGAGGTTGAGTTGGGCATTGAGGAAAAAGGAACACATCTGTATTATAAGATGTGTACTCAGGAAGAATGTTATCGTATTTTCCTTGACTTTTATGATGGTATGTTTATTCCTGAAATGGGTGAGTATAAGCCGGTGGAGTTTTGAGAGAGTTGAATTTTAAACAGGAAAGATAAAAAGATGAAACCATTCGAAGAAGTATTTCCCAGTCTGCAGTTAAAGGGCGACACAAAAGCAATGTTTGAGCAGGTGCAGGTAGAGCGGATCTCGGCGCCGAAGGACAGGAGCATTCTGCGTATTTATCTGGGCAGTGAGCATTTAATAGAAAAGGAAAAGATCTGGGCGCTGGAGCGGGAGATTAAAAGCCAGCTGTTTCCACAGGCGGCGACGAGCATAAAAATATATGAGAGGTTTCATCTCTCTTCCCTGTATACACCGCAGAAGCTGATGGAGGTCTACCAAAAGAGCATTATGCAGGAACTGCGGGAATTATCGCCGATGGAGTACAGCCTGTTTAAGAATGCGGAGATATCATATCCCGATGAGCAGACTGTAAGAATTGTACTGGAGGATTCCGTTCTGGCCAGAGAGAAAGAGGCGGAACTGGTGCGGATTTTAGAAAAGATATTTCAGGAGCGTTGCGGGCTTTCGGTGCAGATTGTGACTGACTATCGGGAGAAAAAAGAGAGAAAGCACAGAGCGGAACAGGAGCAGAAAATCGAAAACAGAGTGGCGGAGATTGTCTCCATGGCGAACGGAAAAGGCGCTGCTGAGGACGCTTTTGCTGGGGAGGAGGTTCCCGGCCAGATGAATCAGTCCGGGGCTGCAGAGAGTGCAGGCGGAGCGCCAGGAAACGGTGGTGTGACGAGAGAGGGAAACGCCAAACGAACAGCGATGGACAGTTTCACAGGCGGTGCAGGAGACAAAAGGCGTGCACAGGGAGCAGGTGGCGGCAGAAAGCAGGACAGAGACGCTTTCCGGCCGCTTAAACGTTCCGATAATCCGGATGTTATTTTCGGCAGGGATTTTGAGGGAGAACCTTTACCCATCGAGAATATCACCGATGAGATCGGCGAAGTGATCATCCGCGGGAAAGTGTTGAATTTTGATGAGCGTGAGATTGCAAAGATCGAAAAGACCATTCTGATTTTTACGATCACGGATCTGACGGATACCATCGGCGTGAAGATCTTTGTGAAGACAGAACAGGCCGGAGAGATCAAAGAATTTCTGCAGAAAGGGAATTTCCTGAAGATCAAAGGCGTCGCGATGACGGACAAGTTTGACCATGAGCTGGGCATTTCTTCCGTTGCGGGGATAAAAAAGATCCCTGATTTTACGGTCAGACGGATGGACAACAGCGTCAGAAAGCGGGTAGAACTGCACTGTCACACAAAAATGAGCGATATGGACGGCGTGTCCGAGGTGAAGGATATCGTGAAACGGGCTTACCAGTGGGGGATGCCTGCCATTGCGATTACCGACCACGGCGTACTGCAGTCTTTTCCGGATGCCAATCATGTCTGGGAGGATCTGTGGAAGGCAGAGAAGGCAAAGCGGAAGGAGGCCGGGGAGGCGGAGCCTGACAAATTTGATTTTTTCAAGGTGATCTACGGTGTGGAAGGCTATCTTGTGGATGACTTAAACACTGTTGTGAGCCATGATAAAGGTCAGCTCCTGACGGATGAGATCGTTGTCTTTGATCTTGAAACCACCGGATTTTCCCCGGTAAATGACCGGATCATAGAGATCGGGGCAGTGAAGGTAAAAGAGGGAAAGATCGTGGATCGGTTTTCGGTTTTTGTGAACCCGGAAAAACCGATACCGTTCAGAATAGAACAGCTCACCGGCATCCATGACGGTATGGTGGTGGATGCGGACAGCATCGAAACGGTGCTGCCGGCATTTCTTGCCTTTTGCGGCAATGCGGTGCTTGCCGCCCACAATGCCGGCTTTGACATGAGTTTTATCAAAGAAAATGCCAGGAGACTGGGGATAGAGAGAGAGTTTACATACCTGGACACCATGGGCATTGCAAGGCTCCTTCTGCCGGGGCAGGCGAAGCATACCCTGGATGCGGTGGCAAAAACGCTGCACCTTTCCCTGGAAAACCATCACAGGGCTGTGGATGATGCGGAATGTACGGCTGAAATGTATCAAGCGTTTTTAAAAATGCTCTCGGAAAAAGGGATCGAGAGCCTTGCGCAGCTTGAGGAAGCGGGAAAATCCAATCCCGAGATCATTAAGAAGATGACCACATATCATGTGATCATTCTGGCAAAGAACAATGTGGGCAGGACCAATCTGTATACGTTGGTCAGCAAATCCCATCTGGATTATTACAGCAGAAGGCCAAGGATCCCGAAGAGCGAACTGCTTAAGTACAGGGAGGGACTGATCATTGGAAGCGCCTGCGAGGCCGGGGAGTTGTATAAAGCGCTGCTGGACGGCAGGGAGGAGTCGGAACTTGCCCGGATCGTGAATTTTTATGATTATCTGGAGATACAGCCACTGTCCAACAATGAGTTTATGATAGAGTCGGAACGGATAGAAAATGTACATTCTTTCGAGGATATCAAAGCGTTAAACAGAAAAGTAGTGGAACTCGGAGAGACCTTCCACAAACCTGTGGTGGCCACCTGCGACGTGCATTTTCTGGATCCGGAGGATGAGATATACCGCCGGATCATCATGGCCGCGAGAAAATATGAGAATGCGGACAATCAGGCGCCGCTTTATCTGCGTACCACGGAGGAAATGCTTCAGGAATTCCAGTATCTGGGGAGCGATAAGGCGGAGGAGATCGTGATCACGAATACCAATCTGATCGCAGATATGGTGGATACCATGTCGCCGGTGCGGCCGGACAAGTGTCCGCCGGTGATTCCCGATTCGGATAAGACGCTCACCCGGATCTGCTATGAGAAGGCCCATGAATTATACGGAGAGAATCTCCCGGAGATCGTGGAAGCGCGGATGAAGAAGGAGTTGAACTCGATTATCAGCAACGGTTTTGCGGTGATGTATATCATCGCCCAGAAACTGGTATGGAAATCGGTGGAGGACGGGTATCTGGTGGGATCAAGAGGTTCTGTGGGTTCTTCTTTTGTGGCCTTTTTAGCCGGCATTACGGAAGTGAATTCCTTAAGTCCCCACTACAGGTGCCCTCACTGTTTTTACTATGATTTTGACTCCGAGGAAGTGAAGGCCTTCGTGGGCGGCGCGGGCTGTGATATGCCGGATAAAAAATGCCCGCGGTGCGGGGAGATGTTGGTGAAGGACGGCTTTGACATTCCCTTTGAGACATTCCTCGGTTTTATGGGGGACAAGGAACCGGATATCGATCTGAATTTTTCTGGGGAATACCAGAGTAAAGCCCATAAATACACGGAGGTGATCTTTGGCAACGGACAGACCTACCGGGCGGGGACCATCGCTACCATGGCGGATAAGACTGCGTTTGGCTATGTAAAGAAATATTATGATGAACATGAGATCCATAAGCGGAACTGCGAGATCGACCGGATCGTGCAGGGGTGCACAGGTATCAGAAGAAGTACCGGCCAGCATCCGGGCGGTATTGTAGTGCTGCCGGTGGGGGAGGACATCAATTCCTTCACGCCGGTTCAGCATCCGGCAAACGATATGACGACGGATATCGTCACTACTCATTTTGATTATCACTCCATCGACCACAACCTGTTAAAGCTTGATATTCTGGGGCATGATGATCCCACCATGATCCGTATGCTGCAGGATCTGACGGGGCTTGATCCCACCACAATCCCGTTGGATGACAAGGCCGTGATGAGTCTGTTTACTACCACGGAGGCGCTGGGGATCACCCCGGAGGATATCGGCGGCTGTCCGGTGGGTTCCTTGGGAATCCCGGAGTTTGGGACGGAGTTTGTCATCCAGATGCTTTTGGATACGAAGCCAAAACATTTTTCGGACCTGATCAGGATCTCCGGTCTGGGCCATGGGACGGATGTGTGGTTAGGGAATGCCCAGACGTTAATCGAGGAGGGCAAGGCCACGATCTCCACGGCGATCTGCTGCCGGGATGATATTATGATCTACCTGATCCATATGGGATTAGATCCGGCGCTCTCCTTCAAGATCATGGAGAGTGTGCGAAAGGGGAAAGGACTGCGGCCGGAGTGGGAGGAGGAAATGACGGCGCACAGTGTGCCGGACTGGTATATCTGGTCCTGCAAAAAGATCAAGTACATGTTCCCGAAAGCCCATGCGGCGGCCTATGTCATGATGGCCTGGCGCATTGCCTACTGCAAGGTGTATCATCCCCTTGCCTACTATGCGGCGTTTTTCAGCATCCGGGCTTCCGCCTTTTCCTATGAGATCATGTGTCAGGGCAGAGAACATCTGGAGAGCGTTCTGAATGAGTATAAAAAGAGGGGAAAGGACCAGCTGTCCAAAAAGGAACAGGACTCCATGCGGGACATGAAGATTGTGCAGGAGATGTATGCCAGAGGCTTTGAATTTCTGCCTATCGATCTTTACCAGTCCGATGCAAGGCTGTTTCAGATCGTGGATGGAAAGCTTCTGCCATCCTTTAACAGTATCGACGGACTGGGTGAAAAGGCGGCCTACGCCATCTGTGAAGCGGCGAAACAGGGACAGTTTTTGTCCAAAGACGATTTTAAGGAGCGGGCGAAAGTCGGTAAGACACTGGCGGATCAGCTCGGGGATCTGGGGATTCTTGGGGATTTGCCGGAGAGTAATCAGATCAGTCTGTTTGATTTTGCAAATATTGTAAATTTTTAAAAAAAGTACTTGCAATCTTTCCGAATATGTAATAGAATAATCAAGTGCAGAACAGATATGCAGTGCAGAATTGCAATGTATGTGTGTAATGGAAAGATTGTATATGGCTGATTGGTCAAGCGGTTAAGACGCCGCCCTCTCACGGCGGAAACAGGGGTTCGATTCCCCTATCAGCTGCGACTGTTTTTAACAGCCCAACCCTAAGGATGCCAGGAAACATTGATATAATATCAGGTTTCCCGGTATTTTTTATTCATGGGCATGTGTGGCTGATAACGGAGAGGGGGAAAATCGGAATTGAAGGAAAAGATCAGCAGGTTGGATCTGCATAAGCGAAAATCCTTTCGTATACTGCCTTCTGATCGGGTTTGGCTGTCTGAGGAAAAAGGAAACGGAAAGCAGGAGGGGGTAGCAGAGCAATGAGACAGGATACGGAGATAGAAATAAAAAAATTTTTCATCAAAAATTTGCATATTCTGGCGTTAGGAGTTATCGTGTTAGTTGTTTCTGTGCCGTTAATGACAAATTACTGTATCGATGGCGTGGATGTAAGTTTTTATCTGAGGCAGTTGGAAAGAGGCCGCATGGAGGATATCTTTCTGGTGCTGCCGTCTGTTCTTATCAGAATGGGGATGTCCACAGAGTCTGCATATAAGCTGTTGCTGTCAGGGTTGAACTTTGCTGCAGCGGGGATCGCTTATGTCTGTTTTCAAAGGATTTTTCAGGACAGGATGATCGGGATTGTGGGAAGTATGCTCTATACATGGACGCCCTACAGACTCAATGACCTGTATTGCAGAGGAGATCTGGGCGAGGCAATCGCCCTTTGTTTTCTGCCGGTCATTTTATACGGATTATACCGGGTGTATCAGGAAGATGGGGATTCCCAGGGATACAGGCGGCTCTGGATCGTGCTGACACTGGGATATACGCTGATCGTTCAGGCCTATTTGCTGAGTTTTCTGATAACAGCTGGCTTTACAGTTTTATTTTGTCTTGTAATGTGGAAGAAAACTTTTCGGAGGCCGGTACTTATAGTACTGTTAAAAACTGTGGCGGCGTTTTTAGTGTGCAATGCATGGCTGTTTATATTGATTTTTTTGCGGATTCGTGAAGGCACATTTTCCATGGCTGCTTTTCGAGGGGAGCTTATCCAGAGCGGGGGAGTTTATCCTTCCATATTCTTGCAGCTGTTTTTTATCAATGGGAGTTCTTATCGGACCGCGGGAACAGGAATGGAAGAGATTCAGCCATTGGGAGCTGGTTTTGCGGTAACTGTGGGAGTTTTGGTGTATTTGTGGCTTGTTTTTGTGGGAAGATATCGGGACCAAAAGGATGGAAAAGATCTCGCCTGTTTTGGAAAGGGTATAGGAATTACCGGAGCGATTCTTGCAATTTTGTCTACTAACTGCTTTCCCTGGGACTATGTTCAAAAGAGAAATGGTATATTTTTCCGTCTGGTAGCCAGTTTACAGTCGCCGGCGCGGCTGATGCAGGTAGTAACGGTGTGTTTTGTGTTGCTTACCTGTGTGGCTCTGTGGCAGGTGAAGAAGTGGGAGAACTCTGATGTGAGCCGCACTTTCGCCATTGTGATTGCCCTGACCGCATTGTTGTCAGTCCAGTACCTGACAGGAGATATTTTGAGCACGGGAGAGCCCAGAAGCCTGTATGGTGTGGAATATGGGGAGCCGGAGAAAGATGAGAGATTCCAGCCGGAAAATCTCGATATTTCACCTTGGGATTATGGGAAATACGAGCATATAGGAAGATGAGGAGAGGGTAGCAGGCGTGTGGAAAAAATCTGAAATATGGAATAATAAAAAATGCAGGCTGTTGCTGATATTGGAGATTATTCTTCTGACTGCGGGAATAATGGGGCTGTTTTCCGAAGAAGGAATTGTGGCAGATGAGAGCAACATGGAGGTACAAGTGAATGGAGGCGAGTATCTGGCAGAAAGACAGGGATACTATATAGATGAATCTTATGATTATAACGGTGTTTTCCTGACGGCGTCTCCCGGGAGTCTGAGTCCGGGAGTGTACAGTCTGCGGATTGTGCTGGAGGCGGAGGCAGGTGTGGAGGCTGGCTTTGGAATTGAGAGTGAGTCCGGAAAATTTCGCAATCTGTTATCCAACTCAGTGAAGATTTATGGCGGTATTGAGGAACAGACGGGGCAGTTTTATGTGTGCGGATCGGAGGATAGTGCGAGGATTACGGTGACTTATAATGGTGTACAACCTCTTCTCATAAAGGAGATCGAGGTGGAATATACCAATGCAGGCAGCAGGGTATTTATATGTGTGGTTCTTGCAGGGTCTCTGTTTGTGAATACGCTTATCATGTTGTATTGTTATGGGAAACGGTATTCGATATCCTTTGAGCAGAAACTGATCTGGCTCTGGATTCCGGGAGTGACAGTGCTTGCCTCTGTTCCGCTGTTTGTTGATTATATTATTGCAGGTGAAGAAACATTCTTTCACCTGATGCGGATCGAGGCGTTGGCACAAAGTATCAGCAATGGGATTATCCCTGCCAGAATTGAGGGAATGTGGCTGTACGGCCACGGGTATGCGAATTCAATTTTTTACTGTGATACTTTTCTGTTCATTCCGGCGCTAATGCGCCTGATCGGCTTTGATATGACCGTATCCTATGGGACATATGTGTTCGGAGTGAATTTTGCGACAGCTTTGATCGCTTATCTGTGTTTTAAAGGATGTTTTCAGGATAGCCGCATCGGCATGTTCGGCAGTATGCTTTATACGCTGGCACCCTACAGGATCTACAATATTTATAACAGATGTGCGGTGGGAGAATATACGGCGATGACTTTTCTGCCGCTTCTGGTGTATGGCTTTTACCGAATCTTTACAGATGATACGGGTAAGGAGGAGTACAGATACAACTGGCTTATTCTGGTGCTCGGCTTCAGCGGACTGATTCAGACCCATGTGCTGTCCTGTGAGATCGCGGGAGGCTTTGCGATTCTTCTGTGTCTGATTCTGATAAAGAAAGTGTTTCGCAGACGGATCTTTTTCGAACTGCTCAAGGTGGTGGCTGGCACAGTTTTGTTAAACCTCTGGTTTCTTGTTCCCTTTTTGGATATGATGTTGTCAGGCCGGTACTTTTTTTCAAAAAATTCAGAGAGTATGATACAGAATCGGGGAATTCTCCCGGCACATATTTTTTATACGATGCAGGCTGCAGGCAGTACCTCTCGCTTTCATGAAGTGGGACTTTTGGAGACGGAACCCATTGGTATCGGAATGGCAGCTCTGTTGGGAGCGGGAGGATTCTGGCTTGTACGTAGTTTAATGTGTGATGGAAAGGACAGGAAACAGGATCGGGCTGCAAAAATTGCTTTTTTCACAGGCGTTCTTGCACTGATTGCCAGTACATGCTATTTTCCCTGGGATGCTCTTCAGTCGTGGAATAAAGTGACGGGTATGATAGTTTCCATGCTGCAGTTTCCCACAAGACTGACGTTTATTCCTGCTGTCTGTATGACTTTTGTGGCCTGTGCGGGAGCAGCAGTTATGTTAAATTGCAAAGATCGATTTTTGAAAAATACTTTTTTTGTGGTATTGTGTGGAACAGCGGTGGTGTTTTCTCTATACCAGACTAATGACATTTTGATGAAGAAGAGCGGCGTTTTGAGATTATACACAGCAGAGGGTATGGGGCATTCCGGCATCCACGGTGGAGAATATCTTCCGGAAGGGACAGAACAGAATTTCAGCTACCACAATGCTGTTCCTTCTGATGGCGTCGAAATATTATCCTTTGAAAAAAAGGACCTTGATACAGTTACCAGGCTGAATACGATTTCCGGAGAAGGAGAGTACTGGCTGGAACTTCCCATGTTGCTGTACAAGGGATACAGAGCCCAGGATGCTGCTACCGGAGAGCGTTTTGCGGTACAGGCCGGAGAGAATCAGGTAGTGAGGGTGCTGCTTCCCGAGGGATATTCTGGCACGTTGCATGTCTGGTATGCGGGAATGTGGTACTGGCGTGTGGCGGAGTTGATCAGCCTGTTGGCATTTGTGTGGATTATTTGGAAATGGAGGCGCTGTATTTCAGCCGGCGATGCATGCAAAAAGCGGGAAATGCGCAAGTCTGTGAGCTCAGCCAGACAGAAAGATAATTAGAAAATTAAAAATAAGACAGCTGGAAAATATTGACAGTCCAGTAATAAGTCGGAAATAATTGCCATCGAAAGTACCTTTAACCATCTTCTCAGGATAAGAATAAATAACAGCTTATGAGGGAAATTTATAAATGACATATTATTATAGATTATGAGAAGATGCGAATCAGATTCTCGTAAAAGGCGTGTTCTTAGTGCCGCAATCTAATGACAGGAAGTGTTTTTTGCTTCCTGAAATATGTCCAATGAATTTTGAAAAGAAAATAACAGGAAACAGGAGGTGTTCTTTTATGAAAGGATGGAATATAGTTGCTCTGACGATCGGCATAATCGGCGCTATAAACTGGGGACTGATCGGATTTTTCAATTTCAATCTGGTAGAATCCCTCTTTGGAATCGGCTGGCTTGCCCGGATCATCTACGCTGCGGTAGGTTTGTGCGGGCTGTATCTTCTGACGTTTTACAGAAAGACCGGCGAAGCTTCTTATGAATAGAACATATTTCATAAAATGCGGAGGGCTGTTGCTTTTGCGACAGCCCTTTATTCCGGAGGACAACGAGTCAGGCAGACGTGCCTGCACGGCCATCTGGCGATTGTCTCAGGATCTGCCTGCTTTTTCCAGTTTCAGCCGATACCGCGGCGCTTCTTTTTTCAGTTCCGGCAGCAGATTTGTATGCCGATACACCGAGAGAATGATTCCCATAAACAGGAAATTGAGTAACGTACAGTGCAGTCCATAGGTCAAAAAGGGCATATCGATGCCGATCATGGGACCGATGCCAAAATTCATCGCCACATAGATGATTGTCTTTAACATAAGAATGCTGCTGCAGGCGACGCCCAGCAGAAAGCCCAGGCGGTTGCTCTGCAAAAAGGCAATATGGAGAGATCGCACAAGGAAGGCGCATACGGCGGCCACCACGGCGATGGCGATTAGCAGGCCGAAATAAGAAGCCAGACAGATCAATACATAATCACACCATGCGCCGGACAGTTCCCCCGCTTTTCCGATGCTGCCACCCCCGAACAGAGAGGCGCTCGAAAGCTGCTCCCGCACTAACAATGTCTGATAGCCGGCGCCGTATGCATCGGGATTGAGCAAAACCCGAATGCGCATGATCTGATATTCCGCCAGATGCAGGATGCGTCCGTGGAAAAGAAGGGTATCGGCGAGAAGCAGCAAGGGAACGCCGACGGTAAAAGCGATTAGTACCCCGGTCTGCCGTTTTCTTCTGCCGCCGAAGACGCCCTTCCAGGCGGCTGCACAGAGGGTGATCAGGCAGGCTGCCACGGAGAGAAACATTGTGGCGGACAGGTAGGAGCCGGTAAACAGGAGGAACAATATATTGAAAAGAAGCAGTCCGAGCGCTTTTAAAATCCCTTTTCCCTTTTCGCCTCTGAAAGCATAGCAGAAAGCCGCAAACAGAGGGACAAACAGTATATGGACTGTCTGGCAGAAAAGCAGATAATTTCCATATTCATAGTGGGGCATGTTGCGGACCAATACTGCCAGGACAAGATAAACGCCGTAAACCGGCAGGATATATTTTCCGAGAAGTCTGTAATCCGCAAAATAGACGGCGAACATCAGGCCGAAGCCGGCCAGATTAAAAAGGATCGTCCGCGAGGAGTAACTGCCTGCGATCCATTCATTACCAAATCCGGCGCAGATAATGGACTGCATGATGATCCCGACCAGGGTTAAAACAACCATGGCGCCAAGCATCCAGATATCTTTTTTGGGACGGTGTATTTTGTCAAGTTTTGAGCCCGTTTCGATGGGATCTCCCATTTCCCTGACGGCTGTTTCCTCTGCTTCTGCCTCTGTCTTCCCTTCCAGGAGGCAGGCTTCTTTCTGATCTTCAATGTGGGCGGTGATCTCTTCGAGCACCAGCTGTCTGGCATGTTTATTTTGAATCTGTTCGGTCAGACTTTCCAGATATTCTGTTCTGTTCATAAAATCCTCATTTCTGCGCACATTTTGTCCGTGCTTTCATCAGAATTGTGCATAAACGGATTCGTATCAGGTGCGCGCAGATACAAACCCCGGGTATAAAAAATTTTATGCTCCGCAACAGAGCACGCTTGCCACAGCGTGGGAATATTCCTGCCAGGAGTTTTTCCGCTCCTCCAGTTCTTTCCTGCCTTTTTTCGTGATGGAGTAGTATTTGCGCACTTTGCCCAGTGCTTCCTGCTCGTAACAGGTCAGAAGCCCTTTGTCCTCCAGACCGTGAAGCAGCGGGTACAGAGTGCCGGCTTTCAGAGCAAATACATTTTCCGAACGTTTTTTCAGTTCTTCGATCATTTCATAGCCGTACATATCTTTTTCAGATAACAGTTTCAGCAGTAACATGGTGGTGCTGCCGGAAACAAGACTTTTGTCGATTGCCATAGTCATGTCCTTTCTTTTATACCGGGAGAGCGGGCGCTGCCGTTTTCCCATGTGCCGGTCTTCGCAGGACGAAGCCGGAGTGAGTAGATTTTCGATATATCGATTATCTATATGATATATCGGATACCTATATATGTCAAGAGAAAAAATGAAAATATAAAAACCAAAATGGGCAGGGTATATTTGGAAAAATCATTCTGCAAAGAGCCTGCGGATAACGTTGTACTTTTCCGGTGGATCCGCCGGGCTTAAAATACAGTTCATATTGTAGTTGAAGGTCTGATTATATGGGAGAAGATTCACCTCTGCCTTTGTGACGGTTAAAAATTTTCTGACGGTATCCAGACAGTACTGGTACTCAAAATTTTTCAGAAAATGATTTTCAACCGTAATTTCCAGGTGAGGTTTTGTATGCTTTCCAAGAGAGAGCGCCATATAAATTTTGAAATCAAAAGCAGCCTGCCTGAATTCGTCAGGCAGCAGATAAAATTCAATAAAAGAGATATCTTCCCTGTTTTCTATACAGGCTGTGACTTTTTTGAGATATCTGTTCCGGGTTCTTATGCCGTTTGGGTGAAGGCTCTCTGTTTCACAGGATACATGGGTGAAGGCACAACCGTATTTTTGCTCCTGGTCCATACAGAACCGATACCAGTCTGCCCAGACAGTATCGGTATCGATGGGAGTGCAGATGGCAAACAGACTTATCATTTCACGCATGGTTATTCCTTTCGTTTGGGCGGGTGCTGATTTCCGTTTCTTTTGAGGCTATTATATCATGAATCTGCGATTCATGATCGACATTCGCCGCTCGCTTCGCTAACGCTCATTATATCATTAAACTTCGGACAATACCAGAAATTTGATATTTTGTGGCGTCGATTAGTTGGAATGAAAGATATAAAAAATAAATCTTGCAAAAGACGGCTAAGATGATATAATGAGAGTACGGAAAGGAGGTGCGAGGGATGACTGAAGAAATGAAACTGATGGTAAACACCATTCTGGAAGAGATGGAGAGAATGGAAAACCGGATCAACAAAAGAATGGATCGACGTTTTGAGAGAATAGAAGAGCGTCTGGATTCCATGCAGCACGAGATAAACGCCTGCAAACTGGAGCGGGACAGCGTCAGTCTGTTGATCAAAAAAATAGATCAACTGGAAGCGCGTATCGCTTAAAAATCGTAATTTCTGTCTTTTAGCAATACTCAAATTTTCTGTAGTTATTTTCTGGAAAATCATTTATTTTCAAAAATATATCAATCAAAAGCAGTTTGTGTTATGATTATTTAAATTATGTCAAAAAACAACATTCCCAAAAGCGTATGTATGGCAACTGGCATATATATGTGGAATATCTGGAAGACGAATATAAATATGACCGGGGAGGCAGAGTCGCATGCAGGAAAATTATTGGGAAGAACAGGTGATAAAAGACAAAAAGTATCAGGATGTGACGATGGAGCAGTACATATTCACTGACTGCACCTTTGAAAATTGTTCCTTTGAGGATTGCAGACTGGAAGCCACACAGTTTTTCAGGTGTGATATTCGAAAAGCCGATTTCAGGGAAGCGAAAGGATATGTCATAGATATTCCTTCCAATAAACTGAAACAGGCCAAATTTTCCTTTCCGGAGGTTACGAGCCTGCTGACATCACTGGAAATAAAAATTGATTGACAATCTGTTTTGAGACTTTTGTATCGCGAAGCTGTCGTAAGATAAAGGAAAAGGGGAAAAGAGATGGAAAGAGGGAATCGGGGAAAGCGTATTTTGTCGGCGGTGATGCTGCTGGTATTGGTGACAGCGCTGTCATGTTACGCAGCCGGAAGATCGGGAAAAGAAGCGCCGGATGAAAAAATGGCGGTGTCGGGGATGGAAGTGGCGGGAGCGGAAACAGATTTGGCGCTGGTAGAGTCGGGAGAGGACTCCCCGAAAATGGAAGAGCAGGATATACGGGAAATGGAGGAGGAAGAGTTTCAGGAGAAGGAAGCCACAGAGGAGGAAGAGCCTGTCTTTGGAAGAGGAATGGAGAGCGAGGAATCTCTTGTGGAATGGGTGGTCACTGCGATGAAGAGCGGGGATACGGATTCTCTGATCGGCGTGGAGTTGGGAGAACAGTTCGATTATAATGAGTTTAGGGAGTGCGGAAAAAACAGTGGCCGCCCCAAGGAACCGATGTATGGATATACTCCGGAGTATTTGTTTGAGGGAAAAGGGCATCGATTCAGCGGGTTTTCGATTACTCGCATCGAGGAACCGTTTCTGGGAATCAGTCTTGGGAAGACATCGGCATCCCTGTTTGTGAAAGCTTTCGGCGAACCGGATCGTTGTGAAGTGTCGGAAAATGCTTGGGGAGAGTATGTTCTGACAGCCGATTGGTATTTTGATAAGGCGGTGTTGACAGTGGAAGATCGGGAAGGCTATGTAAGTGCAATAGAGTATAAAGCGCTTGGAGATGCGGCGGATGGCGGCGAAGATTCGGAAAAATTGTCAGACTTTGCGTTGCGCATGAAGAAAAAGTCGGAGAAGGAGAAAGCGGAGACTGTTTACGGCTGGTGGGATTCCGATGAGGATGAAAAGGATGTTTTTTACCCGTCGGAGGGGGATAACGACGGTGTCGACAATATGGAAGAGTTTGTAAAGCAGTATCTGGAGAGCGAAGGGTTTGGCGGTCAGGATCCTGAAAGCGTTATATATGATGCAGGAGGAAAGGTGTTTGCCGAAGGGTATTTGGATGAGGATCGGGAAAAATTCTGTTTTCTGATATATGACTATGACAAAGTCTGCTGTGCGACGAGAACTTTATCGGAAGCGGATAAGTCGGAGTATCTGGTCTATCTGTGTGATGAGGCGGGAAATACCGTGCAGGAGACGCAGTATGATATCTGGGGGGTGAAGATGGCAGAAATATCCTGTACATATCACGACGGCTTTCCGTTCCCGTTTTTGACGGAAAGCTGGAATACGAAATATGAGGGATATGACAGTCTCTGCAGGGAATATAAAACCTAGTTTTATGAGGAAGATGCGGAATTTGACAGGCAGGGGAGAGTATTATCGGTGACGAACGAGCATGCCGATGCAAAAAGTTATTTCTGGTATCCCTGCTATTTTACCTGCCGCAGAGACGGAAAACTGAAAAAAGTGCAGGAGGAGATACCGGAGGATCAGTTTTATGAGGAAGATCGGGAATACCGGGAGGGCTATTATGGCGATATGGAGCTTACGTATTCCGAAGACGGGAAACTGAAAAAAATGGAGTATGAGCATTCCTCATATTTTCACGGCACCGGAGATCAGAGCGGAACTATAGATTTTGATGAGCAGGGGCGCATGGTGCATAATTATTATTATGTGACTTCCGGCTGCCACGACGAGTTTTACTTTTATCACGGGGATGAAAGAAAGCCCTGGGCGGTGCTGGACTGGTGCCATGATATCTGGAGTGTTGACGTGTATCGGCCGACGGAATCGGGGGTATATCCCTGATTCCAGAGATCTGATAGTTTCCGATATCGATTAGTTGGGATGAAAGATTTTTTTGTTTGCAACAGTTCAAACATTTATCTGACAATTCAAGTTTCCATGGTTATAGTTATGGAAATCAGTTGTTTTCGAAAGTATATCAATCAGTAATAGTTTATATCATATTTCCCGGTTTATATCAAAAAAATGAACAATTTATTTTCTGCCCTTTCTTGTCCTGCACATAAAAGAATGCTACACTGTGTCTATGGAGTTTCCGATAACAGTGACGGGAAGCAGCGCTTCGGGGCGTGCGGGAAGTCGGACTGAATCAGATACGGAAGGTGGACGAAACGTGCTTCAGGGAACTGCCGGAGTAATAAGATGAACAGAAAAGAGGTAATGTAAATGAACAGAAAAGTTGTAAAAAGAATGTTTGCGCTGATTCTTGCTGCTATTGTGACAGTATCCGCTGCGGCCTGCGGCTCCGGGGGAGATGCGGAGGGATCGGAGAATCCCCATGGAAAAGAAGCGGAAGAAGGCGAAACGACTTTTGGTGTGGAGCTGCCGAAGGGATCGAACATAGATGTTTCCGTCGGTTTTAAAGAGGCCCATGATGCGTTTGCTACAACGTTAGCCAGAGAGGAGAATGATGATGATCCGATTCCGGAACCGCCCGAGGGGGTATTTGATCTGGTCTCCTATCCTTCCAAAGTGGGAGATCTGGCGGCCTATGTGTCGAGCGATCCCGGGGATGGGGAGAAACATCCGTTGATCATCTGGGTAGTCGGCGGCTGGGGCAACGGCATCGATGATTTTCCCTTTACCTATCCGGAATGGGAGAACGATCAGACGGGATCAGCTTTCTGGCAAAACGGCATCCTGACGATGTATCCTTCCTTCCGGGGCGGCAACGGTAATCCGGGTTATTATGAGGCGCTGTTTGGGGAGGTGGACGATATCGTATCCGCTTATGAGTATGCGGCCTCTCTTCCCTATGTGGATCCGGAACGCATCTATCTCGGCGGTCACAGTACCGGCGGCACAAGGGCGTTGCTTGCCTCCGAGTACACGGACAAATTCCGGGCAGTGTTCTGCTTTGGGGCAGTGGACGAGATCAAAAGTCACAACAACAGCCAGTTTACCTTCGACAGAGGGAATGTGGACGAGTACATTATGCGTTCGCCGATCTACTGGTTGGATAATATCGAGAGCCCTACCTTCCTGATCGAGGGACGGGACGGTAATTCGGAAAATCTGGAGAAGATGGAGCAGGCTTATCAGAGCGACAAACTGCATTATTTTGTGGTGGAGGGAGCCGATCATTTTTCCGTGCTGGCGCCGGCCACAGAGGTTGTGGCGGAAAAGATTCTGGCGGATACCGGCGAGGAAGTGAATATCGACATCACCTGGGGAGAGCTTGATGAGGCGATGGACAGAGGAAGGACAAAGTTTCCGGCGCCGGTGATGACGAAGCGGTATATTGAGGAAGCGGGGATGACTTTCTCCTGCCCTTATCTGTGGGAGATCATAGAGAATACGGAGAGGGACGGTCTGGATTTAATTTCCCGCTATGAGGAAGAAAATGCCTGGGATCTGTCGGTAGCTATGATAGATATCTATGCGGCAAATGAGGAATACGGTCTGCAGGAGCTTGCCGAAGATATGGAAGCAGAGGGGTACAGTATAGAAAAAATTTTGATCGATGGTCATGAGGCGGTGGACGGCGTTGTTGTCTTCGAGAGTGATGACGGCGTAACGCTTTATCAGCGCTATCTGTCCATTGAGACGGATTTCGGTTCTGTAGATTTTGATTTTATTGCCTATGAGGAATTCATGGAGGAAGCGAAACCCGTTTTTCAGGATATCGTGGACAGTATTACGTTTGATGAGTGAGTGTTTATGAAGACAGATGTACTGCAGCGGAAAGAAGAAACCGTGCAGATAGCGAATCTTTTTAGCAGATAATCAGACGAAAAACAGAAATGGCGGGGAAATTCCCCGTCATTTTTACTCTTCCCAATACATTTTCGCAAACTGCATAAAAAACCCCCGGGAATCCAAAATCTTCCACCCTTTTTTAACAAAAAATACTTTATTATAATGTGAATATAAAGCAAAATATACAAAAGGAAGGAAAAGGGAATGGGTGAGATAATTGTCTCGATGAAAAATATCTGTAAGTCTTTCCCCGGCGTAAAGGCGCTCGATCAGGTGGATTTTGAACTGCGATCCGGCGAAGTGATGGCGCTTCTTGGGGAAAACGGCGCAGGCAAGTCAACGCTCATGAAGGTGCTAAGCGGCGTCTACACGAGAGACGAGGGTTCTCTGGAGATCTTCGGCAGGCAGTACGGCGATCTGACGCCGAAGCAGGCTCAGGAGGCCGGCGTTGCGATCATTCACCAGGAGCTTAATATGTGTAAGCATCTGACTGTCACGGAGAATATGTTCTTAGGCAGGGAAAGACGCGGCAGAGTTGCCCTTGATAACAGCTCCATGGAGAAGGAAGCAAAAGAGATACTGGACGATTTAAAGATCGATATCAGCCCGAACCAGATCGTGGGCGAGCTGCCGGTCTCCAAACAGCAGATGGTGGAGATCGCAAAAGCCCTCTCGATCCACGCGAAGATCCTGATCATGGACGAACCGACCTCTTCCCTGACGGCGAGAGAGATCGAAGACCTCTTCCGGATCATCAGAAAGTTAAAGAGCGAGGGGAAAGGGATCGTGTACATATCTCATCGTCTGGAGGAGCTGCAGCATATCGTGGACAGAGTGACGATCATGCGGGACGGCCAATATATCACGACGATGAACTTTAAAGATACCACGATGGATCAGATCATCGCCCACATGGTGGGACGTGAGATCAAGGAAAAGTTCCCACGGGTGGAATGTAACAAAGGAAAGAAGATCTTTGAGGTGAAAAATCTGAATGCCGGGCGTATGGTGCGGGATATCAATTTCTCCGCCTACGAGGGTGAGATCGTGGGTTTTGCCGGCCTGATGGGGGCCGGGCGTACGGAGACCACCAGGGCGATCTTCGGTGTGGATCCCAAGGAGAGCGGCGAGATCTATGTGGACGGGAAAGAGGTGAAGATAACCTGCCCCATGGACGCCATAAAAAACGGCGTGGTGCTGGCGCCGGAGGATCGGAAGAAAGACGGCCTGTGCACAAAACTGTCTATCCGTCACAATCTGGCACTGCCGAATCTGGACATTGTCTGCAACAAAATGGGCGTGGTGAACAGTAAATCGGAAGAGGAACTCTGTGAGAAGGCGGTGGAGAACTTAAAGATCAAGACGCCTAATGTGGAGATCGATTCCGGCAACCTCTCCGGCGGCAACCAGCAGAAGGTAGTGGTCGGCAAATGGCTAGCCAGGGATTCCAGAGTGGTGATCTTTGATGAGCCCACGAGGGGAATTGACGTGGGGGCGAAGGTGGAGATCTACCATCTGATGAATGATCTGAAAAAGCAGGGCATCGCAGTGGTCTTTGTCTCTTCGGAGATGCCGGAGGTCATGGGGATCGCGGACCGCATTATCGTGATGTGCGACGGCCGGATCACCGGGGAAGTGATGGCCAGGGAAACCACGCAGAATGAGATTCTGACGTTAGCTACAACCTTTGAGGATAAAAAGATAGGAATGAGTGAGGGAGGAAACGAACAGCATGAGTAAGGAAAAGCAAAGTTCTTTTAGAAAAATAATGGCGATCCGGGGCATGGGCGCCGCGATCACGGCATTTATCGGTCTGATCGTGATCTATGTGGCATTCGGCCTGATCAATCCGGCGGTATTTTCCGGACAGAATATCATGAACCTGCTGCGTTCCATGTCAAAGTATCTGTTGATCGGTATTGCCCAGAGTTACATCCTGATCACCGGTAACATCGATCTGTCCATCGGTTCCATGGTGGGTATGAGCGCCATGGTGGCGGCGACGTTGATGAGCAAAGGAGTTCATCCGGTTTTTGCGATCATCGTTGCGTTGGCCTGCTGTCTGGTGTGCGGCGTGATCAATGGGTTTCTGGTGGGCAAGTTTAAACTGCCGCCCTTTATCGCGACGCTTGGAACCATGTTTATCACAAGAGGCGTGGCCTACATGGTAAACAGCAACCGCAACACCGACGCCATCGCCACCGGCATCGGCAAGGAGGCGGGAGACAGTTTCCAGAATCTGTTCTATTACGGAACGACTCTGGGCGTCTACAATACGTTCTGGATCGCGCTGCTGTTCTTTGTCATTTTCTTCTTCCTGCTTTCAAAGACAAGGACAGGAAGACACATTTACGCCATCGGTTCCAATATCGATGCGGCGAAGCTCTCCGGCGTGAATGTGGTGGCGACGACCACGAAAGCCTATCTGGTCAGCGCAGTCTGCTCCTGCGTGGTGGGGCTGATCCTCTGTGCACAGGCCGGCATGGGCAACATGGAAGCCGGCAACATGTACGAGATGTACGGCGTTGCGGCAGGCGTGATCGGCGGCGTATCGCCTCTGGGCGGAACCGGACTTTTGCTCGGTACCTTCGCAGGTGCGGCGGTATGGCAGACGTTGGAGAACGGCCTCAACATGATCGGCGCCCAGGTAGGGATTCAGCGGGTAGTGATCGGCGTGATCGTGGTGGCAGCGGTGCTTCTGGACGTGGTGGTGCGAGGCGGCCAGTTCAAGAAGAAAAAAGGGAACTAATCGCAGGGATGCGTTTAGTATATTGTGAGCGAAGCTCACTCTACATTAACAGCAGATACACGGACAGTGCACAGCTTTCTTTGCGGATGGCGTTGTCCGGACAGACGCAAAGGTAAGCCTGGTAATGGTGTACAGGAAGTGTATCTGCGGAACTAAAATATAGGAGGAATAAAAACATGAAAAAGAAACTGTTAAGTTTACTTTGCGGTGTAACGATGCTGGCGGCGGCGTTAACCGGCTGCGGTAATCAGAGTGCGGATACGCCTGCGTCTTCGGAGGGGGAGACCACGGAAGCGCCTGCAGCATCTTCGGAGGGTGGAAGGATCGCGCTGATCACTATGGATTCCATCGACCAGCACTGGATCAGCTTAAATGAAGGCGCCCAGAAGGCAGCAGGAGAACTGGGAGTAGAAGTGACATTCATGTCACCCAATACAAAAGACGACGCCCAGCAGATCGAGTGTGTGAACAATGCGGTGGCAGGCGGCTACAAAGCGATTATCGTGGCGGCAAACGGCCCCGATGCGATTTCTTCCGCACTGAAAGAGGCTATCGACGCAGGGATCAAGGTGGTCTATGTGGACTCTCCTGCAAACGTGGACGCGGAAGCTACCTTCTCCACAGATAATGTGGCTGCCGGAACCACAGCAGGCGAGGAGATGATCAAAGCCCTTGATGCAAAGGGCATCACGGACGGCGACATCGGTATTGTCAATGTCAATGCGGCAACCCAGTCTACCGTGGACAGAGAAAACGGTTTCAGAAAAGCCTTTGAGGGAACAGCGTTCAATCTGTTAGAGACACAGTACGGCGAAGGCGACGCGGCGAAATCTCAGGAGATCGCACAGAACTACATCACCCAGAACGTAGTCGGAATCTTCGGCTGTAACGAAGGAAGCACCACAGGAACAGGCAATGCCATCAAAGCTTCCGGCAATTCCGATATCGTGGGCGTGGGCTTTGATAAATCCGATGCGATCCAGGGGCTGATCAAAGACGGTTATCTGCTCTGCACCATGGCGCAGAATCCCGACGTGATGGGCTATGAGGGCGTGAAAGCGGCAGTGGCGGCTATGGGCGGCGAATCCCTTGGCGGAAAGGTGACGGATACTGGCGTTTCCGTGATCGATGCGGCAGCACTCGGCGGCAGCGCGGCAGCAGCTTCCGGTGATGCGGTGAAAGCGAGCAAGGCATGGAAGATCGCACTGATCACCATGGACTCCATCGACCAGCACTGGGTAACCTTAAATGAGGGCGCACAGGCGAAAGCGAAAGAACTGGGTGTGGAAGTGACATTCATGTCCCCCAACACAAAGGACGACGCGCAGCAGATCGAATGTGTGAACAACGCGGTGGCAGGCAAGTACGATGCGATTATCGTGGCGGCAAACGGCCCCGATGCGATCTCTTCTGCACTGAACGAAGCGATCTCCGCAGGCATTAAGGTTGTATATGTGGATTCTCCGGCAAACGTGGACGCTGAGGCGACTTTCTCCACAGATAACGTTGCAGCGGGCACAACCGCAGGCGAAGAAATGATCAAAGCGTTAGAAGCAGCAGGCACAAAGAGCGGCAAGATCGGTATCGTCAATGTCAATGCAGCGACACAGTCCACAGTGGACAGAGAAGAAGGATTCAGAAAAGCCTTTGAAGGAACGGATTTTGAACTGCTTGAGACACAGTACGGCGAGGGCGACGCGGCAAAATCCCAGTCCATCGCAGAGAACTATATTACGCAGAACGTAGTGGGAATCTTCGGGTGTAACGAGGGAAGCACCACGGGAACAGGCAATGCCATCAAGGCGTCGAATAACTCTGGCATTATCGGCGTAGGATTTGATAAGTCCGACGCGATCATGAACCTGATCGGAGACGGCCATCTGCTCTGTACCATGGCACAGAATCCGGACGTGATGGGCTCCATGGGCGTGGAAGCCTGTGTGAAAGCGCTGGAAGGCGAATCCCTCGGCGGAAAAGTGACAGACACGGGAGTTTCCGTTCTGACAAAATAGGGTTGGCAAAACCTGAAAGAATGACAAAAAACAGAATATGGTATATACTGGGATATAGCCGCAGGCGGATCAGCGTGCGGCTATTTCCGGATGGTTCAGCCTGAACAGGAGGGAAAAATGAAGAGAAGCGAAATAAATGCGGCGTTGAAAGAGATGGAGCAGATGATAGAGGAGTACCGTTTTTCTCTGCCGCCGTTTTGCCATTTTACACCGGAAGAATGGCAGGAAAAGGGGCACGATTACGATGAGATCAGAGAAAATATGCTGGGGTGGGATATCACCGACTATGGTCTGGGTGATTTTAACAAAACCGGTTTTTCCCTGGTCACGATCCGCAACGGCAACCAGAAGATGCAGGATAAGTATAAAAAGACTTACGCGGAAAAACTGTTATATATCAAAGAGGGACAGTATGCCCCGATGCATTTCCACTGGAACAAGATGGAGGATATCATCAACAGAGGGGGCGGCAGCCTTCTGATCACGGTATACAATTCCACAGAGGACGAAGATCTGGACCGGGTAAACGAGGTGCATATTCATAAAGATGGCAGGGAGATCACCGTGCCGGCGGGAACCCGGGTAAAACTGATGCCGGGAGAAAGTATCAGCATCCAGCCGTACCTGTATCATGATTTCCTTGTGGAGGGGGGCACAGGCGCCGTGCTGATCGGAGAGGTGAGCCAGTGCAACGACGACAATACGGACAACCGTTTTTATGAAAAAATGGGGCGCTTTCCGAAGATCGAGGAGGATGAGGCGCCTTACCGCCTGCTGTGCAACGAGTATCCCGCCGCAAAGTAGGACAGGGGGCATGCAAACGTCCGGCGAAGCGTGCCATGTCATGGGGCACGGAATCATAGCGCTGCGTATTATGCAAACGTTCGGCGAAGCGCGTGTGCAGACACACAGCATCAGAGAGGGGAAGATCCATGCAAAAAGTAATGATCGCAGATGATGAGGAAAGAATCTGTCAGCTGATCGAAGCGTTAGTAGACTGGAAGGCTCTGGATATGGAAGTGGCAGCGGTTGCCCATAATGGGTTGGAGGCCGCGGAGACAGTAAAGAAACTGCGCCCGGACATCCTGATCACGGATATCAGGATGCCGGGCTGCAGCGGCCTGGAACTGATCGAAAAAGTCAAGAAATATCTGCCGGAGCTGGAGATCATCATTATCAGCGGCTATGCCCATTTTGAGTATGCAAAGAGCGCTATTCAGTTCGGCGTGGGAGAATATCTGCTAAAACCCATCAACAAAACGGAACTGACGACAACCCTGGAAAGGCTGAGAGAAAAGATCGAAAGCCGCAGACAGGGGGAAGAGGACAGGCAGCAGCTGGAACTGAAAAGCAAAAACAATGTGGAAAGACTGCGGGAGGTGCTGCTTGACAGACTGCGGACAAAACGGGAAGAGGATCTTACTTTTCAGATACTGCGGGAGGCGTACTATCTGGAGATGCAGCCCGGCTGCTTTCAGGGGATCTGGTTAAAGATCGACAGCTTTGAGGAGCATCTGGGGGAGGAAGGGAAGCGCATCGTGGTGGAACGGTCCGGAAAACTGTTTGAGAGCAGCCTTCGGAATAAATGCTTTGCCATGCTTTGTAAAGAACAGGATTGGGGGGGTTATATCGGAATTCTGAATTATGAGGAAAGCAGGCAGGGGGAGATCAGGCGTATTATGAAAGACTGTCTGAATCAGCTGGAAAGCACAAAAAAGCTGTACGGAGAGATCTTCTTTTCCCTGGCGGCGGGCAGTATCGTAAAAGAACCTTCGGAGATGGGAGAATCTCTGCGGGAGGCCGGCGTTATGATAGAGGAGCGTCTGATCAGAGGGACAGGTAGGCTTTTGGACTATATGCCGGAGGGACCATCGGCGTTACATGAGAAGAGTCTGCCGGAGAAATATCTGAGGACTGTAACCCATGCCGTGGAGATCTTAAGTGAGGAGGAGGCAAAAAAGGCGTTAAAGCAGTTAAAGGACAGCGTCCTGGAAGTGAAGGATGTAAGAGGATATGAGCTTTTTGAACTGATAAACTCCTGCGGAGCGCTGTTTCTGAGTCAGGTAGAATTTAAGGAGCGCAGGGAAGTGCTGCAGCATTTTCTGAACAGATGCAGACAGTGCAGCAGTCAGGATGCGCTGTTTCAGGCCCTGGGGGATTTACAGAAAACCTATATCAGTGAGCTGGTCAGGCAGCGTGAAGGAGATATGCTGCGGCCCATCCGCCAGGCGAAACAGTATATTCGGAGTCATTACAGCGAACCCATTACCCAGGAGGAAGTCAGCGGTATCGTAGGGCTGTCCAGCACCTATTTCAGCGCTCTTTTCAAAAAAGAAGAGGGCGAGGGGTTTGCGAAATATCTGACCGGCGTACGGATGGAGCAGGCAAAGATACTGCTCAGAGAGAGCAACTGTTCTGTTTCGGAGATCTGCAGACGGGTGGGATATAACGACCTGAAACATTTTACCCATAATTTCGAGAAGGCCACCGGGCTAAAGCCGTCGGCCTACAGAAAACTGTACGGATAACATGAGAAAAGTACCCCGGAAAGGAATGGCGGAGAATATGAAAGGAAGAAATTGCTGGAAATACATATCAAACAGAACCGCTCTTGTGTTTTCCGCGGTGGTCGGTTTTCTGGTGTCAGAGACGTTGATCCAGTGCATCCTGTTTTTCAGAGAGGAGGCGCCCTTTTTTCAGGTGGCGCTCTTTTCTGTGTTTACAGCTGTCTGCGTTCTGGCATTCTGGTTTTTTGTCGTAAGACCTTACAGGCGGGTGCAGATGACCATGGAGCGGATCCTGGAGGGCTATATTCTGCCGGACAGCAGTCTTTTTGAGGAAGCCCTTTTAACCCCCACAATGGAGACGGAAATAAAACGGTTGGAGCAGATACTGAAATCTCCGGAGATGATGGATCTGAATAAGCGGCAGGCCCAGTATCTGGCGCTGCAGAATCAGATCAACCCGCATTTTCTCTATAACACCCTGGAGAGCATACGGGGCGAGGCGCTGATCGCAGGAATGGACAACATCGCGGATATGACCGAGGCTCTGGCAAAATTTTTCCGTTATACGATCACAAAGGTGGAAAATCTGGTGTCTGTGGAGGAGGAGCTTGACAACTGTGAGACCTATTTTCTGATCCAGAAATATCGGTTCGGCAGCCGCCTGCAGCTTCATATTCTGTATGAGGAGGAAAACAGAGAGAGCATTATGAACTGTAAGATCCCCAAGCTGACGCTGCAGCCGATCCTGGAAAACAGTATTATCCACGGGACGGAGTTAAAGATCGGAACAGGGAATCTGACGATCCAGTTTGAGCAGACAGACAAAAGACTCATCATCCGTATCTCGGACGACGGCGTGGGGATGGATGAGCAGACTTTGGCGAAGCTTAGCAGGCAGCTGGGCGGCGGCGGCAAAGCCCTCACCGACAGTCAGGAGGAGAAAAAGGGCGGTATCGCTCTTGTCAATGTAAATAACCGGATCCACCTGCTGTTTGGAGAAGAATATGGCATGCATGTTTATTCGATTCGGGGAAAAGGGACGGATGTGGAGGTGACACTGCCTGTGGTAACGGCGTAGAATGTGCCATGGATATCCGGTGCAGAGAATGGGGGAACGATGAGGCAGGAAATATTCCGCATGGAGCGCGTCACTTACGCCGAGCAGGGTGTGAGGAAGCTGGAAAATTTCAATATACAGATCTATGTGGGGGAAGTGATGGGGCTGATCCCGGTGAATGCCCATGGGAAAAATGCCATATTAAAGCTGCTGCAGAATAATCTTGCGCTCTTTGACGGGTATATCTATTACAGCGGAGAGCTGGTGAACTCCTGGCGGGGAGCCGTGAAAAGAAGCAACCGGGTGAGTATTATTCAGGCGAAAAACCGGCTGGTGAACGGGATGACGGTGGCAGACAATATCTTTGTGCTCAGGCAGGGCTTCCGGCAGTATTTTTTACAGATGTCTCTCTTAAACAGGGAGCTTGCGCCCTTTATGCAGGATATCGGCATGGATATTTCCGCGAACACCAGAGTGGAAAATCTGTCGGCCTTTGAGCGGGTGGTGGTGGAGCTGCTGCGGGCGGTGGTGGGCGGTTACCGGCTGATCGTGTTGGACGAGATCAGCGTCTTTGTCAGCGAAAAGGAATTGAGAAAGCTCTATCAGATCATGCGGCACTATACGGAGCAGGGGTTTTCCTTTCTCTATATCAATTCCCATTTTGAGGAGATCGAACATATCTGCGACAGGACCGGCTTTCTGTGCAACGGACGGCTGCAGAAGATCCTGCGGAAACCGGATATGAGCCGGAAAAATCTGCAGGAGTGTCTGGAAGGATACGACAGAAATGTCTGGGGGTATCCGGAGAGCGGACATCTTCCGAAGATCGGGCAGAAGATCGGGCTGGAGTGGGAAATGTTTCATGACGGGGAGAAACGGAATTTTTCGTTCTGCATCAGGGAGGGGGAGTGTGTGACGCTGCAGATGCATGACAACCAGATCCTGCAAAACTGCGTCTCTTTTCTGACCGGTGAGGAGAGCCGGATCGTGCTGGACGGCAGGGTAAGAAAGATTGTTTCGGACAGGGAGATCTCCGTGGTCTCGGCGGCGCCCACGAGTACCATGATTTTCCCGGAGATGAGCTACATGGACAACCTGTGCATGGGGTTGGCCAGAAGGATGCCGGCTGTCTGGAGAGGGCATAGAGTCAGAGCCAGTATTCGGAAGGAATATGCGCCCATTCTGGGGGATGAGGTGTTTGAGCGGCCCGTGGAGGAACTATCGGAGCGTCAGAAATATCGGCTGATCTATACAAGGATCATGCTGCAAAAACCAAGAGTAGCGTTTCTGATCCAGCCTTTTATGGGAGCGGACATGCCTCACCGCCGTTTTATCTGGGAGATGCTGGAACAGCTTCTGGACCGGGGGATCGCGCTGGTGCTGTTGTCGGTGAATCCGCTTGATACCTGGTTGGTGGCGAGAAGGACATTAAAGATGGAAAGTCAGGGAATTTATGAGGAAAAACAGGAGTTTGAGGAGCATCAGATATCCTATTCGTTTATGAAGGGCGGACGGGTCTGAATCGGACTCTGGTTGTCAGTAGACGTAAGATGAAGAGATGGAGCGCGATGCCAAAGTTTGGCGTCCGGAAAATTATTTGTAAAAAATAGTAATACGGAGGAGGGACAGGATGAATCAGTATATTGGGCATGAGAGTCAGTATTATGGCGTGGAAGAGCACAGACTTGTGGGAGGAAAGGGGGATGGAATGCGCCTTTTGCAGGTCAGAAACGGCAGGGGCCTGGAGTTTACGGTGTCGGCGGATCGGGCGGCAGATATCTCAAGGCTTACCTTCTGCGGTATGAGTATGGGATATTTTTCTCCCTGCGGCTATGTGGCGCCGGCTTATTACGACGACAGGGAGGATCTGTTTTTGAGATCTTTTACTGCCGGTTTTCTGACGACCTGCGGTCTGAACAATGCGGGAAGTCCCTGTGAGGATGCGGGGGAGAGACTGCCTCTCCACGGCAGCATCGGCAACACGCCGGCGGAGCATATTTATTGGGAACAGGATGATGCGGAGATACAAATCCGTGCAAAAGTGGTGGATGCAAGGCTGTTTTCTCATAAACTGACGTTTAACAGGACGATCAGATGCTCTCTGGCGGAGAATGTGTTTTCCGTTGAGGACAGAATTAAAAATGAGGGTGACAGCGCATATCCGGTGGAAGTGCTTTATCATATGAATATGGGCTATCCGCTTCTTTCGGAAAATTCTCTTATCTATATTCCCTCTGATCAGGTGACGCCCCGAGACAGACGGGCAGCGGAAGGGATGGAGGAGTGGAACCGGATGGGAAAACCACAGGCAGGGTTTGAAGAGCAGTGTTATTACCACAAATTCAGTGGTGAGGGGAAGGCCGGTGTCTTTGAGCCGGAAGAAGAACTTGGACTTGTTATTACTTTTGACAGCAGAAATCTGAACTACTTTACCGAATGGAAGATGATGGGGGTGCGGGACTATGTGCTTGGCCTGGAGCCCGGGAACTGTCATCCTGACGGCAGAAAGAAGATGCGGGAGGATGGAACGTTGAAGATCCTTGCGCCGGAGGAAGAAGTGACCTATGGTTTTGCGGTGCATATGATAAAGGGGATGGATGCCTGGCGAAAGCAGACCTGTAACAAAGCCGATAACGAAAAAAATCCCCCAAACCCCTTGCATTTTTGAAAAAAAGTGCTATACTGGTAGTGTTAATAAGGATTACAGCATGAAGAGTGGGCTTGCAAGTCCACTCTTTTCATGTGTGAGAGTGGGCATCGATGAAAGGCGGCAGGGCATATTTACCGTTTTGCGGTGCGGCACTTAAGGTCAGAACAGGGAGAAACTATGTCGAAACGAGAAGACTATGAAGCAAGGTTTGAGAAGATACTGCTTCCGATCACAGAGGAATATGATCTGGAGATCTATGATGTGGAGTATGTGAAGGAAGGCAGTGACTGGTATCTGCGCGCCTACATAGATAAGGAGGGCGGCGTGACGATCGAGGACTGCGAGAAGGTGAGCAGAGCAGTCTCCGAGGTGATGGATAAAGAGGATTTTATTCCGGATGCCTATATTCTGGAGGTGAGTTCGCCGGGGCTTGGGCGTGCACTCAAAAAGGATAAACATCTTGCAAAGAGCATCGGTGCGGAGGTGGAAATTAAAACCTATAAGCCGATTGAAAAACAGAAGGAATTTTCCGGCATCCTGAAAGAGTATGATGAAGAAAGCATAACGATCGGGCAGGAAGAGGGAACGAACATGAAATTTGCCAGAAGCGATATAGCGCTTATCAGACTGGCGTTAGATTTTTAAATCAGGAGGAAAGAGTAATGAACAGCGAATTGTTACAGGCACTGGATATGCTGGAAAAGGAGAAGGAGATCAGCAAGGATATCCTGTTTACGGCTATCGAGGATTCTCTGAAGGCGGCCTGCAGGGAGCATCTTAATAAAGAATGTCCCGGGAAGTATGAGAATGTTGTGGTGGAGATGGACAGAGAGACCGGGGATTTCCACTGCAGTTATGAGAGGGAAGTTGTAGAGCAGGAGGATGATGTGGAAGACGGCAGCCTGCAGATATCCCTGGATGAGGCGATAAAGATCACGCCCTCTGCGGTGCCTGGAGATGTGATCAGTACGGAAATAGATTCCATGGAATTTGGAAGAATTGCCGCCCAGAGAGCAAAAAATGTAATTTTGCAGAAAATAAGAGAAGAGGAGAAGAGTTCTGTCTACAATCTGTATAAGGATAAGATAGGGCAGGTAGTGACCGGTATTGTACAGCGTTATGTGGGCAGTACGATAAATATCAATCTGGGAAAGGCGGATGCGCAGCTCACGGAAAAGGAGATCGTACCGGAGGAAAATCTGCGGCTGACAGAGCGTGTGAAAGTATATATTCTGGGCGTGCCTGAGACGAAGAAAGGGTTTAAGATCTTAGTCAGCAGAACCCACGCCAATCTGGTCAGAAAATTGTTTGAGGAGGAAGTGACCGAGATAAGGGACGGCACGGTGGAGATCGTGGGGGTAGCCAGAGAGCCGGGCAGCAGAACAAAAATGGCTGTGCGTTCCAACGAGCCGGACGTGGATCCCGTGGGGGCCTGCGTAGGGCAGAGCGGTTCCCGTGTGGACGCCGTGGTGGCGGAACTTCGAAATGAGAAGATAGATATTGTGGAGTGGGATGAAAACCCCGGCAACTTTATACAGAATGCGTTGTCTCCGGCAAAGATCGTGGCGGTGTTTGCGGATCCGGAGGAAAAGACGGCGAAGGTGGTAGTACCGGATTATCAGCTTTCTCTTGCCATCGGTAAGGCGGGACAGAACGCAAGGCTGGCCGCGAAACTGACAGGGTACAAGATCGATATCAAGTCTGAGACACAGGCGAAGGATGCACCCGGCTTCCGTTACGAAGATTATCTGGATGATGACGAGTATGATGAGGAAGACTACGGGGAGGAGTACGGTTCAGAAGAATATGCTTCTGATGAGTATGCGGAAGACGAATATGGAGAAGCATATGAAGAGCCGATAGAGGAGTACGGAGAAAATTCAGAAAATGAGGCAGAGGAGTTTCCTGAAAATGAAGTTGAAGAGATGATGGAATAGGCCGATGATCCCGGTAAACAATGTCGGTCTGAACAATGTCCGGATTGGCATGGAAGAATAGGAAACAGGAAAGAAAGGCTTGAGATGGCAAAGAAAATTCCCATGAGGCAGTGTGTCGGCTGCGGCGAAATGAAAAGTAAAAAGGAACTGCTGCGCATTCTGAAAACAGCGGACGGTGAGATCACCTTCGATTTTACCGGCAGAATGAATGGAAGAGGCGCATATCTTTGCTTTTCAAAGGAATGCCTGCAAAGGGCTGCTAAAACAAAGGGGCTGGAACGTTCTTTTCAGATGAGGATCCCACAGGAAGTGTACGAAGGACTGGAAAGGGAACTGGAGGGAGCAGATGACCGATAAAGTATATGCAATGATAGGAATTGCGGAAAAAGCAGGGAAAGTGATAAGTGGTGAATTTTCTACAGAAAAAGCGATTAAAAGCGGGAAAGCCTGTCTGGTCATTCTGGCATCTGATGCTTCCGGGAATACCAGGAAACACTTTTCGGATATGTGTCACTATCGCGGTATCCCAATATATACCTATGGGAAGAGAGAAGCGTTAGGGCACGCTATTGGAAAAGAGATGCGGGTAAATCTGGCCATTACAGATAGAGGGCTTGCAGATTCAATTCGGAAGCGGATAGAAGAAACAGATGCGGAACGGGAATAGGAGGGAGAGTAATATATGGCGAAAATGAAGGTACATGAACTTGCCAAAGAGCTGGAGATACAGAGCAAGGATATTATTACATACCTGAAAGAAAAGGGTATGGAAGTAAAAGCGGCACAAAGTTCCATTGAGGATGAAGCGATCGACCTGGTGCGGGGACGGTTTAAAAAAGAGGATAAAGGACAAAAACAAGTGGAAAAAGCGGAAAAGACAATGGAAGCCGGAGTGGAAAAAAGAGTGTCGGCTGAAAATGTAACAGGGGAGAAGCCGGTGCCGGAGAAAAAAGCTTCAGGTGAGAGACAGGCAGGAAACAGACCTGCTGAGGGAAGAACGAAAGCAGAAGAACCGGTCAGAAAGAAAAAGAAGATCATTATTATCAATAACTCCGGCAACAGCAAGATGCAGGGGAACAGAGGTAACGACAGAAATGCTGCCGGCAGAGGCATAAGAGACAACAGGGAGGGCAGGGATAACAAACGTCCCGCATCCCAGGGACAGGGACGCCCCCAGGGAAATGGGGGAAGGACTGTGTCTGCGGCGAATCCTTTCAGACCTCTGATCAAGCCCAGCGTAAAACCGAAACCGGTGACAAATGATTTTGGGAACCGCAATCGGATGCAGACAGGCAATAAACCTGCGCCGAAGCCGCAGACTCCTGTAAAGGAAGAGGAGATGAAAGTAACGGCAGCGGAGAATAAACCGGTTGTAACCAGGGAAAATCAGCAAGGCGAAACACCTCGTACGAATAGTGGGGAGAGACGCAGTGACTACAGGAACAATGAAAGAAAAGAGTTCCAGAACAGGGACAACAGAGACAGGCAGGGTAACAGACAGCCTTCGGGCGGTAAAAATGAAGGCCGCAGGACTGAAGGCGGCAGCCGTCCGGGATATCAGAATAATCAGAAGGGTCAGACTGGCAGCGGTACTGGTAATAAACCTTTTAATAATAATGGGCGCGGTACTAGACCGGATAGCAGAAACCAGGCTCCCGGAAAACGAGGCATGCAGGGGAAAGGCTTTGGTATGGATACACAGCCGGCTCCGGCAGAAAAGAGACCGCAGGATGAAAAGCGCCGCGGAAATCAGGACAGAGACAAACGCTCCAGAAAGGATATGATCTACGAGGAGGAGGAGAAGACTGCTCTGAAAAATAAGGCGGGACGCTTTATCAAACCGGAGAAGAAAGAGAATGTGGCGGAGGAGCAGATCAAAGTCATTACACTGCCGGAGAAGCTGACGATCAAAGAGCTTGCCGACAAGATGAAGATGCAGCCCTCTGTGATCATTAAAAAGCTGTTTCTCGCAGGACAGATCGTGACATTGAACACGGAAGTTTCCTATGAGGAAGCGGAGAATATTGCCATCGAATACGAGATCATGTGCGAGAAAGAAGTGCAGGTGGATGTGATCGAGGAGCTGTTAAAAGAGGAAGAGGAAGATGTAACAAAGATGGTGAAACGTCCTCCGGTAGTCTGTGTCATGGGACACGTTGACCATGGTAAGACTTCCCTTCTGGATGCGATCCGGAAAACCAATGTGACGGATAAGGAAGCCGGTGGTATTACTCAGGCCATCGGTGCATATACTGTGAACATTAACAACGCGAAGATCACCTTTTTGGATACGCCCGGCCATGAGGCCTTTACAGCAATGCGTATGCGCGGCGCCAACGCGACGGATATTGCGATTCTTGTGATCGCGGCGGATGACGGCGTGATGCCTCAGACCGTGGAAGCGATCAACCATGCGAAAGCGGCGGGTGTGGAGATCATCGTGGCGGTCAATAAGATCGACAAGCCGGCAGCCAATGTGGATAAAGTGAAACAGGAGCTGATGGAGTATGAATTAGTTCCAACGGACTGGGGCGGCAGCACAGAGTTTGTGCCGGTGTCGGCCAAGAGCGGAGAAGGTATTGAGGATCTGCTTGAGACTATCCTGCTGACGGCGGAGATTCTGGAATTAAAGGCAAATAAAAAGAGAAAGGCAAGAGGTCTTGTGATCGAAGCCGAGCTTGATAAGGGCAGAGGACCTGTGGCAACGATTCTGGTACAGAAGGGAACGCTGAAAATTGGCGATTTTGTGTCGGCCGGAGCAAGCTACGGTAAAGTCAGAGCCATGATCGACGACAAGGGAAAGCGGGTGAAAGAAGCCGGACCTTCCATGCCGGTGGAGATCCTCGGGCTTTCCGATGTTCCTGTGGCAGGCGAAGTATTCCTTGCGCATGAGAGTGATAAGACGGCAAAGAGCTATGCGGAGACCTATCTGTCTCAGCATAAAGAGCAGATGCTGGCGGATACCAGAGTGCGTATGTCTCTGGATGATCTGTTCTCCCAGATCAAGGAGGGCGATCTGAAAGAGCTGAATCTTGTGGTGAAGGCGGACGTACAGGGATCTGTGGAAGCGGTGAAACAGAGCCTGTTGAAGCTCAGCAATGAGGAAGTAATCGTGAAGTGCATCCACGGCGGCGTGGGCGCGATCAATGAGTCCGACGTGACGCTTGCCTCCGCATCCAACGCTATCATCATCGGCTTTAATGTGAAGCCGGATGCCCAGGCAAAAGCCACTGCGGAGCGGGAGAAAGTGGATGTGAGACTGTACGATGTCATCTATAAGGCCATCGAGGATGTGGAACGCGCGATGAAGGGAATGCTGGCGCCGATCTATGAGGAGAAAGTGATCGGTCATGCGGAAGTGCGTCAGATCTTCAAGGCTTCGGCTGTGGGGAATATCGCCGGCTCCTATGTCCTGGACGGTGAATTTAAGCGTGACAGCAAGATCCGTATCACCCGTGAGGGCGAGCAGATCTACGAAGGACAGCTTGCTTCGTTAAAGCGGTTTAAGGATGACGTGAAGGAAGTGAGAGCGGGCTACGAGTGCGGTCTTGTGTTCGAGGGCTTTGACCAGATGAAGGAACTGGATATCGTGGAAGCTTATATTATGGTGGAAGTGCCGAGAGAGTGATGAGAAGATTTTCTAACCCTGCAAAGTATACAGATTAAAAAACGGATCTCATTCCGGAAGAATGTGCAGAGCACATTCTTTGCAGGGGGCTTATATGCACAGGGGCGCATAAGGAAATCAGTTGCTTCGCAACATGCACCCCGCGCGGCGGGCAGGGAAGATAAATCCTCTCTGCCCCATTGGGAGGTAATATGAATGAGAAAAAACAGCTTGAAAAATACCCGGATCAACGGTGAGGTACAGCGGGTTCTTGCAGAGATCATCCGCAGCGATATTAAGGATCCGAGGATCCATCCGATGACTTCGGTGGTCTCCGTTTCTGTGGCGCCTGATTTAAAGACCTGCAAGGCCTGGATCAGCGTGCTGGGAGATGAAAAGGCAGTGGAGGATACGCTGGCCGGCTTAAAGAGTGCCGGCGGTTATATCAGAAGAGAACTGGCAAGACAGATCAATCTGCGAAACACGCCGGAGATCACCTTTGTAATGGATCAGTCCATTGCTTATGGCGTCGATATGTCCAGAAAGATCGACGAGGTGATGGGAACCCATTCAGCTGAAGAGTGAATTGGAAAAGATGCGCAGAAGAAAGGAAAGTATCATGAATATTGTAAAAATATGCAAAGATGCGAAAAGGATCGGGATCGGTGGACATATCAGACCGGATGGTGATTGCGTGGGTTCCTGTCTGGGGCTTTCTCTGTATTTAAAAAAAGTGTTTCCTGAAAAGGAAGTAAAAGTTTTTCTGGAAAAACCGTCAGATCATTTTTCCTGTATCAAAGGATTTAAAGACATTGTGATACTGGGGAGAGCCGTGAGGGAAGAGCCTGATTTTGATGTATTTTTTGCCGTGGACTGCGGCAGTGAGAGATTAGGGGATGCGGAGAGGCTGTTTAAGCAGGCAAAGGTGACAGTTAATATTGATCATCATATCAGCAACGCCGGTGGTACTGGCACCTGCAATTATATCGATCCGGAAGCCAGCTCTGCCAGTGAACTGGTGTATGAGCTGATAGAAGAGGATATGCTGGATGCGGATATTGCGGCAGCACTGTATATGGGGATCGCACATGATACAGGAGTATTCCGGTATTCCTGCACATCGCCGAAAACAATGCAGGCGGCGGCAAAGCTGATCAGTTTTGGGTTTGATTTTCCGGGATTGATCGAAGAGACTTTTTATGAAAAAACGTATGTACAGAATCAGATCATGGGGCGTGCACTGCTTGAAAGTATGATGATTATGAACGGAAGGTGCATCGTCAGTTACATAGACAGAAAAACCATGGAGTTTTACAAAGTGACAGGGGCTGATCTGGAGGGGATTGTCAGCCAGCTGAAACTGACAAAAGGTGTGGAGTGTGCGGTGTTTATGTATGAGATCAGGTCACTGCAATATAAAGTGAGTCTGCGCTCATCAGAGAAAGTGGATGTGGCGAAAGTGGCGGAGCTGTTTGGTGGCGGGGGCCATAAACGGGCTGCGGGGTGTACTATGAACGGAACCTTCCATGATGTGATCAATAATCTGTCGGTACATATGGAAGAACAGCTGGAGGAAGCCGGTGCTTAACGGAATATTGATTGTAAAAAAGGAGAAAGATTTTACCTCCAATGATGTGGTGGCGAAACTCAGAGGGATCTGCCGCCAGAAAAAGATCGGGCATACGGGAACCCTGGATCCTAATGCGGAGGGCGTGCTGCCGGTATGTCTCGGAAATGCCACAAAACTCTGCGATATGCTGACTGACCGGAGCAAGGAATATGTGGCGGAGATGACACTGGGCATTACTTCTGACACACAGGATATCTGGGGGCGTGTGCTTTCGGACAGCGGCGATAAATGGCAGAAGATACCGATGGAGGAGATCGAGAGGACGATTCTTTCCTTTCAGGGAAAGCAGATGCAGATACCGCCCATGTATTCGGCGTTGAAGATAAACGGGAAGAGACTTTATGAGCTGGCCAGGGCCGGCGTGGAAGTGGAGAGGAAGCCCCGGCAAATAGAGATAGAAGAGATAGAGATCATGCCGTCTGCTGATTTTGCCGAAAAAAAGGCTCATCAGACGGCATGTTTTTTGACGGAGCCCAGACTGCGAATCAGGGTGGTGTGCTCGAAAGGGACTTATATCCGCACACTTTGTCAGGATATCGGGGAACGGTTAGGCTGTGGTGCAGTAATGAGTTCTCTTATGCGGACAAGGGTGGGGAATTTTGTGCTGAAAAAGGCTCATACGCTGCCGGAGATCGAAAAGATACGGGATGGGGCGGGGATCGAGAGTATACTGGTTCCGGTGGACTTTTGCTTTCAGGCATATCCGGCTTTTCAGGTTACACAGGCAGGAGAACGCTTTTTAAGAAACGGGAATGAATTGAAATTTTCTGTGGTGGAGGGAAACGGTGTCAGTCTGAGAGAGGCCGCGGAGGGAGATCCTTTCCGGGTGTATGACAGGCAGGGGCGTTTCTGCGGGGTGTATGTGGTGTTGAAGAAGAAGGGCGTTTTAAAGCCCTGGAAGATGTTTCTGCCGTAGCAGGGATATTTTTCGAACGGCCGGGTACTGGAAAATTATGATGTCAGTCCGGGTGGTATGCCGTCTGGTGTGATTAAGAACAGGAACTGTGTGGAGAGTATAAATGCAGATTATTGAAAACGATGCGGCGTTTCAATTGGATAAGCCTTCCGCGGTGGCGATCGGGAAGTTTGACGGGATCCACAGGGGGCATCAGAGTCTGTTGCAGCGCGTTTTGGAACAGAAAGAGAAGGGACTTCAGGCGGTGGTGTTTACCTTTGCCCCCTCGCCGGCAGCACTTTTTTCCGGGGAAGATATACCGGAGCTGACGACGAAAAGAGAGAAGAGAAAGCTTTTTGGAGATATGGGGATTGATGTGCTGATTGAATTTCCCCTTAATTTTACGACAGCGGCCACGGAGCCGGAAGAGTTTGTTGAAAAGATACTGGCAGAGCAGATGAAAACAGCCTATATTGCGGCCGGGGAGGATCTGTCTTTCGGAAAAAAGGGAAGAGGCGATGCGGCGTTACTCCGGCGGATGGCGGGAAGGTTCGGCTATCGGACGGAGATTATCGAAAAAGTCTGTCTGGAGGGTGTGGAGATCAGTTCCAGCTATGTAAGGGAAGTGATAAGGATCGGCGATATGGAGAAAGCGGAGCGCCTGATCGGAGAGGCCTACAGTGTGTGCGGCGTCGTGGCTCACGGGAAAAAGCTGGGCAGGAGGTTAGGGATGCCCACGGTGAATCTTCTGCCGGAAAAAGAAAAGCTGCTGCCGCCCTACGGCGTCTATTTTTCGGAAGTGTCCGTAGGAGAACGGGTTTATAAAGGGACCACCAATATCGGATGCAAGCCTACCGTCAATGACGAAATGCAGGCCGGTGTGGAGACATATCTCTATGATTTTGCCCAGGATATCTACGGGCGGGAGATTACCGTCAGACTGTTTTCCTTCCACAGGCCGGAGAAAAAGTTTGATTCCGTGGAGGCTCTTAAGAAACAGATGGCTTCAGATATTGCCCAGGGCCGATACTATGTCCATAGAAAGTGATATTTGTACACAAACAGGCAACGCAGGATGAGGTTTCGTTATCATGAATGGAAATCAGAATCAGAATAATATGGGGGAGCAAATAAAGGACGCACTGGCAGACGCTCTGCAAAACGGGGATTTTAAGATTCTGAACGACCTTGTCACCCAGACGGTGACAGATACTCTGAATGAAGTGGGAAAGCAGATTGCAGGCGCTGTTCCTTCTCAGGATATTTCCAGATGGAAGCAGAGGGCCGAGGAGTGGAAAAAGCAGGAAAAGGACCAGAAGGAACTGCAGGAAGAGATGCGACGCAGGCATCAGGAAGAGCGCAGGAAACAGGAGCAGTTCAGGTATCAGGAAGAATGCAGGCGTCAGGAGGAGCGCAGGCAGCAGGAAGCGTTCCGGAAACAGGAACAGTTCGGGAAGCAGAAAGAATGCCGGAAAAAGGCGCAGTTTACAGGACAGCAGACTTCTGCGAATCTTCCGGTGGTAAGGAAAAATAGTGTGGGAAAAGTATCGGGTGTTCTGTATCAGGTGTTTGGAGGCATCGGCGCAGGCATTGCGGGACTGACCATGTTAGGGAGGCTGTTTCTTTTTATGCTCGGCGTATCGGGAACTGTGTCAGGATGGCTTGTCAATCTGGCGCTTTTGGCAGGTTTTGTCAGTATGATCGAGGCAGGCGTCAGGAAGCGGAAACGATTAAAACGGGCGGACAGATATGTCAGTCTGTGTGGTCCCAAAATGTATGGGGATATTGAAAAGCTGGCAGAAGAGACAGGCAGAAGCAGCGGCTATGTGAGAAGAGACATCCGAAGGATGTTAAAGGCGGGAATATTCCCCGAGGGACATTTGGACGAGCAGAAGACTTGTTTCATGTTGAGTGATGCGGTCTACAGGCAGTATCTGGAAGTGGAAAAAAACAGGCGGATCAGGGAGGAAGAGGAAAAACAGGAAGTCACTCCCGACCATGGATCCGCAGGTCAGGAAGCAGACAGCAAATCAAAAGATAGCGTTTCAGAAAATGAACTGAATGCCATGATATCAGAGGGAATGGATTGTATCCACAGGCTGAGAGAGCTGAACGATCACATTGAGGGCGAAGTGATTTCGGACAAACTCTCCCGGCTGGAGGATCTGCTGACAGAGATCTTCGACAGCGTGCGGGAGCACCCGGAGCAGATGCACCGGATGCACAAACTGATGGATTACTACCTGCCGACCACTCTGAAACTGGTGGAAGCCTACGAGGAGTTTGACGGGATCAGCGTGCCGGGGGAAGAGGTTGTGCAGGCGAAGGCGGAGATCGAAAAGACTCTGGATACGATTAACGAGGCATTTGCGGAACTTTTGAACAACCTGTTTCAGGACGCCGTGTTTGATGCGACCACGGACGCCCAGGTGTTGAAGAGCATGCTGGCGCGGGAAGGGCTGACGAAGGAGATGGAGCTTTCCGGCGGGGAAGAGATGAGGATGGAACTGACCGGAGCAGGAGAGAAGAGAGACGGGAAGGGGACTGACCAGGACGGGAGAACGGAGTAATGTGAGAGGACAGAGCAGGACGCAACATATAGGAGAAGAGAGGCCGTAAAAGGGAACATGAAAAAAACATATCCTGCAGATATGTGCCTGTGCAATGAATAAAAAAGCAGGCAGGAAAATCTGCAGGCTGCAGAAAGGGCATGGTTATTATGATGGAAAACAACTTGGATGAAATGTTGAAGGAGGCGCCGACACTGACCTTTGAACCGGATATTTTTTCGGAAAAGAAACAGGTATCCGCGGAGAGTGGGGCGCAGTCCGGTAATGAGGTTTCAGAGAAAGAACCCGAGGTGGTATTGTCGCCGCAGGAGCAGAAGATGGTGGATGATTTTGCGGCGCAGATCGATATCACCAACACTCAGATGGTGCTGTGCTATGGGGCCGGCAGCCAGAAAAAGATCGCTGATTTTTCAGAAAATGCTCTGAATAATGTGCGTACGAAGGATATGGGCGAGATCGGCCAGATGCTCACGGAGGTAGTGGGGGAACTGAAAAATTTTGAGGAGGAAGAGGAGAAGGGATTTCTCGGAATATTCAAAAAAAGCAGCAACAGACTGAGCAATATGAAAGCGAAGTATGATAAAGCGGAAGTTAATATCAATAAGATCGTCAAAGTGCTGGAAAATCACCAGGTGACTCTTTTAAAAGATGTGGCAATGCTTGACAAGATGTATGAACTGAACCTGAACTATTTCAAGGAACTGTCCATGTATATTCTGGCAGGTAAGAGGAAGCTTACACAGGCGAGAAACGCGGAACTGCCGAAATTGCTTGAAAAAGCGGAGAGAAGCGGTCTGCCGGAGGATACCCAGGCGGCAAAGGATTATGCAGCCATGTGCGAGCGCTTTGAGAAAAAGATCTATGATCTGGAACTGACCAGGGCGGTGTCCATGCAGATGGCGCCCCAGATCCGTCTGATTCAGGGAAACGATACGGCCATGTCGGAGAAGATACAGTCCACGTTGGTGAATACCATCCCCCTGTGGAAAAGCCAGATGGTGATCGCCATCGGGGCGGAGCATTCCGGCCAGGCGGCAAGAGCCCAGCGGGAAGTGACGGACATGACCAACGAGCTGCTGAAGAAGAATGCGGAGAAGCTTAAGATGGCAACCATTGAGACAGCCAGAGAAAATGAGCGGGGCATCGTGGATATTGAGACGCTGACCGCAACGAATCAGACGTTGATCAGCACGCTGGATGAGGTGATCAAAATACAGGAGGAAGGCCGTGCCAAAAGAAGGAGCGCGGAAACGGAGCTTAAGAGGATCGAGGATGAGATGCGTCAGAAACTGCTTGCCATGAGCCGGACATCTGCATGAGATCCCTGTGATTTCCCTGCCGCAGGGAAAATCTGCCGATGATTTTCAGTCTGTATGACTTTTTTTGTTGAAAGAAGTCGACAAACAGGTTATAATGTACGCGTATGCAATGAGCAGTGCCAACAAAGACGAATCTAAATTTTCGTCATGCTTGCATGTAAGAAAATTTAGATTTGGCTTTGTTGATAGGGCGAAGCCCGCGAGTTCGGAAAATCGAAGATTTTGCGAACTTGCACTGCGGGGTAGAACTGCAGGTGAGAGGAGAAAGAAGCCGCATATGCACACTGCGGGACAGGGATACAGGGGAGGAAAATATGGAAGTTGGCATAGTATTATCAATGGCAGGAGGACTGGGGCTCTTTCTGTATGGCATGCGTGTCATGAGCGACGGCATCGAGAAGGTAGCGGGCGCAAAACTCAGAAAGATTCTGGAGATGTTCACCACAAACCGCTTCACCGGTATTTTGGTGGGATTTATCTTTACGGCACTGATTCAATCTTCTTCGGCCTGCACTGCGATGGTAGTCAGCTTTGTAAACGCAGGGCTTATGACACTGTACCAGGCGGCGGGCGTGATCTTCGGTTCCAATATCGGAACAACGGTAACAGCACTTTTAGTATCTTTTAAACTGGAAAAATTTGCGCCGATTATTTTGCTGTCCGGCGTGCTTTTGGTGATGTTCAGCAAAAAACCGAAGCTGTCGAAGTTTGGGGAAGTGATCATCGGATTCGGCGTGCTGTTTATGGGTCTCTCTACCATGTCGGGGGCTATGGCGGGGCTGAAGGAATCTCCTTTTGTCATGAACATGTTTTCCTCGTTAAAGAGTCCTTTGATCGCTATTATACTGGGTTTTGTACTGACGGCGATCATTCAGAGTTCCTCGGTTACGGTCAGTATCATGGTGCTGATGGCAAATCAGGGATTACTGGGACTTGATATGTGTATGTACATAACGCTGGGCTGTAATATAGGCGCCTGTACGACAGCTATTTTAGCTTCCCTGGCGGGAAAGAAGGACGCAAAGCGTGCGGCCATGATCCATCTGCTGTTCAATGTGTTCGGTACGATCATCATGTATGTGATCTTACAGTTTGCCATGAACTGGGTACTCGGTCTGTTCGTTACCATGGCCGGTGATAATCCGGGACGTATTGTGGCTTACGCCCATATGTTCTTCAAGATATTCCTGGTGATCGTGCTCACACCGTTTATCGGCGGTATCGTAAAGCTGACCTATGTCATCATTCCGGGCAGCGATAAGAAGGTGGGCTACAGAGACAGCTTCCAGCTCAAATATATCGGCGATAAAGTCGTTTTAAATCCGGCCACGGCGGTGGTGGAGGTCATTAAGGAGATCGACCGTATGGCTTCCCTTGCCAGCGAGAACTTAAACCGGGCCATGAATGCGTTGATCACGTTGGATGAGGAGGACATTCAGGAAGTATACTCGGTGGAAGAAAACATAAACTTCTTAAACCACGCAATCACCGGCTATCTGGTTAAGATTAACCAGACTACGCTGCCCATCGAGGATGCGAAGATGATCGGCGGTCTCTTCCATGTGGTAAACGACATTGAGAGAATCGGCGATCATGCAGAGAATATTGCGGACAGTGCAGTCAGGAGAAAAGAAGATGGTACTTCCATCAGCAAGGATGCACAGCATGAGTTGGGCGAGATGCTGGATATGGTCAATACGGTTGTCCGGTATTCTGTGGATATGTTTGCAAATGGAACGATAGAGCACCTGAACGATATCGTGCAGCTGGAGGAGGCTGTGGATGAAAAAGAAAGGGAACTGCAGCAGCATCATGTGGACAGGCTGACAAGGAACGAGTGTACGCCGGCGGCGGGGATGCTGTTCTCGGATATTGTATCCGGCCTGGAAAGAGTTTCCGATCATGCCACCAATATCGCATTTTCTATCTATGGCAGTGACAATGACGAGACGGAGGACTGAAACGCATTCCGGAGAGACGAAAGAGATAAAGGATCAGAATGTATAAGAGAAGAATAAAAATCAGTAAAAAGATCATATGCTCCTGCGGTATTCTACTTACCGCAGGAATGTTTTTACAGTTTGGCATGCAGGTGGAAGCCACGGAAAAAGTGAAAAGAAGTGAAGTGATGCCGCCGCCGGTGGGGTGCGAGACGCTGATGGAGATGGATAAGAGCGAGGAGGAGATCCTGTCGGAGGCGGAAAATTTCGAGATGTTCGGTTACAGGAATCTCGGCATCGCCAATGTGGAAAACAACCTGAATATCAGGGCCGGAGCGGATGAGAGCACATCTCTTGTTGGAAAAATGCCGAAGGATTCCGCCTGTGAGATCATCAGCCAGGAAGGAGAGTGGTCGAAGATCACTTCCGGCAAGGTGGAGGGCTATGCAAAGACGGAGTTCCTTTTCACCGGTTCCGAGGCGAGGGTGAAGGCTATGGACCTGGTGTCAGTCTATGCAGTGGTGCATGCGGACGCGTTACGGGTAAGGCAGGAACCAAGCACGGAAGCTTCAATCTATACCCAGGTGGCCCAGGGGGAGATGTTAGAGTATGTGCAGACGTTGGATAACGGCTGGGTGGAGATCATGCTGGACGATGAGACTGTATATGTGTCCGGGGAGTATGTGGAACTGGAGGAACAGTTGACTACTGCGGTCACGATGACGGAACTGCTCTACGGCGCAGGGGTATCGGATGTCCGTGTCAGCATCTGTGAATATGCGAAACAGTTTCTGGGAAACCGGTATGTGTATGGCGGCAGCAGCCTGACAAAGGGAACGGACTGTTCCGGCTTCACAATGCGGGTTTACCAGCAGTTCGGTATCAGCCTGCCCCATTCTTCGAGGGCTCAGGCGAATATGGGGACAAAGATCAGCGCGTCGGAGGCAAAGCCGGGAGATCTGTTTTTCTACGGAGGCAGAGGCGGTTATATCAACCATGTAGCTCTCTACATTGGCGGCGGCCAGGTGATTCACGCCAGTTCTCCGAAGACCGGCATCCGGATCAGCAACTGCAATTACAGGACGCCGGTGAAGGTAGTCAGGATCATCAATTCCTGAGGAAAAAGTAAAGCGGACGTCCGGAAAGGCAGGAACGCATGGAACTACGGGTTTTACAATATTTTCTGACTGTTGCAAGGGAGGGGAATATCACAAGAGCAGCTTCCCTTATGCATATCACACAGCCAACTCTGTCCCGTCAGCTGATGCAGATGGAGGAGGAACTTGGCGTTAAGCTGTTCCGCAGAGGAAAACACAATATCCTGTTGACGGAGGAGGGAATGTTACTCAGACGACGGGCGCAGGAAATTGTTGATCTGGCGGAAAAAACGACGAAAGAACTAATGCATGGCGAGGAAGAGGTTTCAGGAGAAATTTCCATCGGCTGTGGAGAGACAAAGAATATGAGGCCGCTTTCGGAGATGATGGCTTCCTTTCATCAGAAATATCCGGATGTGAACTTTAATATTTATACGGCCATTGCAGATGATGTGAAAGAGCGTCTGGAAAATGGGATTTTGGATATGGGACTTTTGCTGGAGCCGGTGGAGATCAGCAAATATCATTATGTGAGGATGCCCTTAAAGGAAAAATGGCAGGTGCTGATGCGCCGGGATTCGCAACTGGCAGAAAAACAGAAAATTACCCCAAAGGACCTGACAGGGGTTCCACTGATTATGGCAAAGCGTCAGTCTGTGCGGAACGAACTGGAAAACTGGTTCGGCTATGACAGAGAGAAGCTGCGGATCGTATCGACCTGTAATCTTTCCCATTATAATCAGTCTGTTATGGTAGAGAGCGGCATAGGTGTGGCGCTGGTAATGGAATTCTCCTGCAATCAGGATACGCTGTGTCTGCGGCCGTTTGATCCGAAGATTGAAAGCGGCTGCGTTCTGGTCTGGAAAAAGAATCTGACACTTTCACCGGTGGTGCAGCGGTTTATTGAATATGTGAAAGAATATTTAGCTGGAATAGAAAAAGATATGAATGTGTGAAAATACAGTCTGTTATTTGGGACGCCATTAGTGTTGCAGTCAGGATTTCGGTCGATCCTGTTGCAACACTTTTTTATATAGGAAATTGCGGCAGTATAGATCATTCCAGGGAGAATGCGAAACTGCTGAGCCGGTCCCAGAACAAAGCTAATTTTATAAATATTCAATTCAGGCATTTCTTAAAATACAATTCAGGTATTAGACATAAGATAGGAATTTTTATAAGATGAATGTAGCAGATATTTGAAAATTACTATGAGAGACAGAAAAATTGTATAAATGGAGACCAGAATAATACAGGGATCGAAACAGAAGGGAAAAGCAGCATATGAACAGATTTCCGGAAAATTTTCTATGGGGCGGCGCGACAGCGGCTAATCAGTTTGAAGGCGGTATAAATGAAGGCGGGAAAGGGCTTTCTGTTCCCGATGTGATGACGGGCGGGACAAAGGAACCCCCCCGTCATGTGACGGATGGCATCCTGCCGGGATACCACTACCCAAGCCATGAGGCAGTGGATTTTTACCATCGCTATAAAGAGGACATCGCCTTGTATGGAGAGATGGGGTTCAAGTGTTTCCGGATGTCCGTGAACTGGACCAGGATCTTTCCGTATGGGGATGAGCAGGAACCGAATCAGGCAGGGCTTGCATTTTACCGGAACGTATTTAATGAATGCAGGAAATATGGGATGGAACCCCTTGTGACCATCAGCCATTATGAATTTCCGTACCATCTTGCAAAGGAATACGGCGGCTGGTCGAATCGCAGGGTGATGGATTTCTTTTTGAAATACTGCAGGGTGTTATTTACGGAATTTCAGGGGCTGGTGCATTACTGGCTGACGTTTAACGAGATCAATATCCTGCAGATGGGGCCTTACGGAAACCTGATGGGTGGCGGCATTCTGCCTCCTGGCAGAGATACTGCAGTGGGGGTGTTAGCAGGGCTCGATGTGAGCTGGGATGATGAGCAGAGACGTTATACGGCGCTTCATCATCAGCTGGTCGCCAGTGCAAAGGCAGTAAAAATGGCACATGAGATCGATTCGGACAATAAAGTGGGCTGCATGCTCTTAAGCAGGGTGTCCTATCCTTATACCTGCAGGCCGGAGGATGTGCTGAAAGCGCAGCAGGTGATGCAGATTGCAAATTACTATTGCGGGGATGTCCATGTGCGGGGAGAATATCCGGCATTTGCGGGACGGCTCTGGAGAGAAAAAGGGATTACGATCCCGTTTGCGGAAGGCGACAGGGAAGCTTTGAAAGAAGGATGTGTGGATTTCGTCAGCTTCAGCTATTATTCCAGCAGCACGGCGACAGACGACGAGGCAGTGCCGGTTGCTAACGGAAATATGATGCGTGGTCCGGCAAATCCCTATCTGGAGCAGAGTGAATGGGGATGGACGATCGATTCGAAGGGACTCAGGTATCTGCTGAATGAGTTTTACGGACGGTGGCAGACTCCATTGATGATTGTGGAAAATGGTCTCGGCGCGGAGGATATGGTGGAAGAGGACGGAAGCATCCATGACGAATACCGTATCGCATATATGCGGGAGCATATCAAAGAGATGGCGGAAGCTGTCGCAGACGGTGTGGAACTGATGGGATATACGGTCTGGGGCTGTACGGATCTGGTGAGCGCCGGAACCGGCGAAATGGCGAAAAGATATGGGCTTGTCTATGTGGATAAAGACAATGAGGGGAAAGGCTCTTTGGAACGCAGAAGAAAAGACAGCTTTTACTGGTATCAGAAGGTGATAGAAAGCAATGGAGAGATGATATAAATGACAATGAAGGAAGCGAGCGAACGGTATAAAATTCCCATGAAGATACTGAAAGAATATGAAAAATGGGAGCTGTGCGGCGCGGTAAAGAAAGTGATGGGAGCATGGCAGTATGATGATCAGGATATAGAGAGGCTCAGCCTGATCATGACGCTGCATGGCATGGGATTTAACAACAGTGAAGTGGAAACCTATATGCGCCTTACTCTGGAAGGAGATCATACAGGATCTGAACGGATAGCGATGTTAAACAGGAGAAGGGACAGGACTCTGGATGAGATTCATTTTAAGGAAAAACAGATAGCCCATATGGATTACCTGCGGCATGAGATGCAGAAAAGTATCTGAAAAAAGGAAAAGGCGAGATTGACTATGAAGATTAACAACAAAGAAGAATTTGACAGACAGAACGTATTTGGACTGGGGCAGGAGAACAAAGCATTTGCACAGTAGAATTTCCAAAGCAGGCGTATGAGCTGGGAAAAGTGTATAAGGCAAAAAGATTTTCTGAAATGCTAAGAACGTCGCCTGAGAAAATCTGGATTGACATATGGTATAAAAAATAGGAGGATAGCTGAATATATGCAGTATACAAAATTAGGAAATTCGGAATTAAATGTTTCCCGCATCTGTATGGGATGTATGGGATTTGGCGATGCAAAAAACGGTCAGCACTCATGGACGGTGGATGAAGAGCATTCCCGTGAGATCATAAAGAAGGGGATTTCACTTGGCATCAATTTTTTTGATACGGCCATTGGCTACCAGAGCGGCACAAGCGAGCAGTATCTTGGAAGGACGCTGCGGGACTATGCCAAACGGGAGGAAGTCGTAGTGGCGACAAAATTCCTGCCGCGGACGAAAGAGGATATCGAAAAAGGAATCACAGGACAGCAGCATATTGAGCGGATGATCAACAAAAGCCTTAAAAATCTGGGTATGGACCATGTGGATCTATATATTTATCATATGTGGGATTACCAGACGCCGCATTATGACATCATGGAGGGCTTGAATAACGTGGTAAAGGCAGGTAAAGCCCGCTATATCGGCATATCAAACTGCTTTGCATGGCAGCTTGCGAAGGCAAATGCGCTGGCGGAGAAGGAAAGCTTTGCAAAATTCATATCGGTGCAGGGGCACTATAACCTGATCTTCCGGGAAGAGGAACGGGAGATGGCGGGGCTGTGCACGCAGGACAATATCGCCATGACACCGTACAGTGCGCTGGCAGGGGGAAGACTGTCAAAGCTGCCGGGTGAAACCTCCAGGCGTCTGGAGGAGGACAGCTATGCGAAATTCAAATATGATGCTACGGCTAAGCAGGATAGCGTGATTATTTCGCGGGTGGCGGAGCTTGCGGGACAAAAAGGGGTAAGCATGACGGAGATTTCCCTGGTAAATTTCAGCAAAAAAATTTGTTTACAACCATCATACTTTGTGCTATAGTAGAACGGTATGAGTTCAGCCGATACTCAGAGCAAGGAAACTCCGACCTGCCCTTAGTGTCCGGCGGTTAAAAAAAGAGGAGGAAGAAACAATGATTTCCAAAGAAAAGAAAGCAGCGATCATCAAAGAGTATGAGAGAACACCGGGCGACACAGGTTCACCGGAAGTGCAGATTGCCATTCTGACAGCAAGGATCCAGGAACTGACAGAGCATCTGAAAGACAACCAGAAGGATCATCATTCCCGCCGTGGTATGTATATGATGATCGGTCAGAGACGTGGTCTTCTGGATTATTTAAAGAAGAAAGATATCGAGAGATATCGTGCGTTAATTGAAAAACTGGGTATCAGAAAGTAATATGAGAACGTAGTGGGAGGCGTAACCGGAGACGTTGTTTTTGGGGGCGCCTTTTTACTCTTTTATCATATTCGTTCAGGTAGGAGATATGTTCCGAGACCACAGAAAAGGATACTTCGGAAGAAATATTACCCACAGGTTTTATCCAGGCCAGGGGAATACTAATTTCTTTCAGAAGCGTTATTTTCTGTAGTTTCGGCCTCTTCTACCTGATGAAATAGCGTTGGCAGGTCCGCATGGAGCATTTGCTGCATTGCAGCAGGCGGGCAGCGCGGGAGGAAACGATGAAAGTCGTTTTCTGTAAGATTCATTAAGGAAAGAAAAGGAGAAAAACATGTACAAGACTTACACAATGGAACTTGCCGGCCGTACCTTGAAGGTAGATATCGGCAGAGTCGGCAAACAGGCAAACGGCTGTGCTTTTATGCAGTACGGCGAGACAACGGTATTATCCACAGCGACGGCTTCCGAAAAGCCCAGAGAGGGAATCGACTTCTTCCCCTGCAGCGTGGAATATGAAGAGAAATTCTACTCGGTAGGTAAGATCCCGGGAGGATTCAATAAGAGAGAGGGAAAGGCGTCCGAGAACGCAGTGCTGACAAGCCGTGTGATCGACAGACCGATGCGTCCGCTGTTCCCGAAAGACTACAGAAACGATGTGACATTGAATAATATGGTAATGTCCGTGGATCCCGCATGCCGTCCGGAGCTGGTGGCAATGATTGGCACATCCATCGCAACCTGTATTTCCGATATTCCCTTTGCCGGCCCCTGTGCGATGACGCAGATCGGTATGGTGGACGGGGAGTTTATTGTAAATCCCAGCCAGGAACAGTGGGATAAGGGAGATCTGAAGCTGACGGTTGCTTCCACAGCACAGAAGGTGATCATGATTGAAGCCGGCGCGAATGAGATCCCGGAGGCTAAGATGATCTCCGCGATCTATAAGGCACATGAGATCAACCAGACGATCATTGCGTTTATCAACGGCATTGTTGCGGAGTGCGGCAAGCCGAAACATGAGTATGTGAGCTGCGCGATCCCGGAGGAAATGTTCGAGGAGATCAAAAAGATCGTGCCCCCCGAAGAGATGGAGACAGCTGTCTTCACCGACGAGAAGCAGGTGCGTGAAGAAAATATCAGAAAGATCACACAGAGATTGGAGGAGGCTTTCGCTGAGAAAGAAGAGTGGCTGGCTGTGCTTGGAGAAGCGGTGTATCAGTACCAGAAAAAGACTGTCCGGAAGATGATCTTAAAAGATCACAAGCGTCCTGACGGCCGCGAACTGAATCAGATCCGTCCTCTGGCGGCTGAGGTTGACATTATCCCGAGAGTGCACGGTTCCGCAATGTTTACCCGCGGACAGACGCAGATCTGCAATGTGACTACTCTGGCGCCTCTTTCCGAAGCCCAGAAAGTGGATGGGCTGGACGTAAATATTACGGAAAAAAGATATATGCATCACTACAATTTCCCTTCCTACTCGGTGGGCGAGACGAAGGTGTCCAGAGGACCGGGAAGAAGAGAGATCGGGCATGGCGCGCTGGCCGAGAGAGCGCTTCTGCCGGTACTGCCTTCCGTGGATGAGTTCCCTTACGCGATCCGTACCGTATCGGAAACCTTTGAGTCCAACGGTTCCACTTCCATGGCTTCCACCTGCGCGTCCTGTATGTCCCTGATGGCGGCGGGCGTGCCGATTAAAAAGATGGTGGCGGGTATTTCCTGCGGTTTGGTGACAGGCGATACGGACGATGATTTTGTACTGCTGACCGATATCCAGGGGCTGGAAGATTTCTTTGGCGACATGGACTTCAAGGTGACCGGTACGACAGAGGGTATCACGGCGATCCAGATGGATATCAAGATCCATGGTCTGACAAGACCGATCGTGGAGGGCGCTATTGCGCGCTGTCTGGAAGCGAGACTGTTCATCATGGATAATTGTATGAAACCCGCTATTTCCGCACCGAGACCGGAAGTGGGCCCTTATGCGCCGAAGATCATTTCCCTGCAGATCGATCCGGAGAAGATCGGCGATGTGGTGGGACAGCGCGGCAAGACCATCAACGAGATCATTGCCCGCACCGGCGTGAAGATCGATATCACGGATGACGGACAGGTTTCCGTATGTGGTACAGATGCGGAGATGATGGACAAGGCAGTGGAGATGATCAAGACCATTGTCACAGACTTTGAGGCCGGTCAGGTATTCAAGGGCAAAGTTGTGAGCATCAAGGAGTTCGGCGCATTCATCGAGTTTGCACCAGGCAAGGAGGGCATGGTTCACATTTCCAAGATCGCCAAGGAGCGGATCAACCATGTGGAGGATGTGCTGACATTGGGCGATGTGGTGACAGTGGTATGTCTCGGCAAGGATAAAATGGGCAGGATCAGTTTCTCCATGAAGGATGTGGCACAGAAATAAAGAAATAATTCAGGCGGTGGCCCGGAAGGATCACCGCCTTTTATTATCTCTTACGCTTCCCACTCCACCGCAATGCCGGTGGTATCGGGCCCCACATGGGAGGAGATGATCAGATTCAGGCTGGCCTCATAGCTGCCAGGGATATGGGATTTGCATTTCTCAAACATTTCCTGGTTTCCGACATAGATGTTGCCGAGTCTGGCCGCCTTTCTGCCCTCGGCGATGGCCTGGATATTGCGCAGCGCCGCGTTGAACCCTCGCGTCTTCTTATAGGCCTCAATGTGGCCGCCCCGCATGGTGAGGATCGGTTTGATGTCCAGAATATCTCCGATCTTTCCGACAGCAGGAGAAACCCGGCCGCCCTGTACCAGATATTTGAAATCGTCCACCACAAAATAGATATCCAACAGTTTGACGCGTCGTTCGATATCCGCAGCGGTCTCTTCCAGGGATTTTCCCTGATTTTTCAGTTCAATGGCATCCACACAGAGAAAGCCGCAGGCGAGGGTGGCGCTTAAGGAGTCGATGACTCTGATCGTGGCGTCGGGATACTGTTCCCTTAATTCATCGGCGGTAATGCAGATCGTGCTGTAGGAACCGCTGAGTCCGGAGGACACGGTAATGCACAGAATATCGCTACCTTCTTTTATGGCAGTCTCAAAACGGTTGCGGACAAGATCCGGGTTGACGCCCGAGGTGTAGGCTCTCTGGGTGCTCAGCTGCTCAAAGAACGCCTCGCGTGTCAGGATCTGCTCGTCGCCGTAGACAACGTTGGGATCGAAATAGTAGTACTGCGGCAACATAACAACATCCCTGTCGTAAGGTTTCGGTACATCGACGTCCCCGTCCGTAAAAATAATAAAGTCTTTCATATGATCGGTCCTTTCCTAAATGATCTGCTTTACCCTAAAAAGATACAATATATGGATTTTGTAAGATTTTTGACGGTATTTATTCCCAGTATATCACTTCTTTTTTCAGTTTGCATGATTTTTAGATAGATTTTAGAAAAAAATAACCGGAAGTTAAAACCTTCCGCGACAGATCAGCCTGCCAGCCGGCTGATTTGCCACAGACTTTTTGAAAAAATCGCAGAGCGCTATACAGGGGCGGAAGAAAATGGTATACTGGAAAAAGGGGAAGCCGGCTCTTTCCCTGTGCAGAAAATTTAAAGGAGGGTTACAGCATGTACAAAAAACTGATGGCATGTGTGGAGAGTATCAGGAAAAAAACGAATTTCAAGCCGGAGGTGGCATTGATTCTGGGATCCGGGCTGGGGGATTATGCGGATGGCATCAAAGTGGAAGCGACGGTGGACTATTCGGATATTGAAGGATTTCCGGTATCAACGGTGACGGGACACAAAGGGCGTTTCGTGTTTGGCTATGTGGAAGACGTTCCGGTTGTGATCATGCAGGGGAGAGTGCATTATTATGAGGGATATCCCATGTCGGAGGTAGTACTTCCCACCCGGCTGATGGGGATGTTAGGCGCAAAGAAGCTGTTTTTAACCAACGCGGCGGGAGGAATCAATGAGACTTTTGAACCGGGAACATTGATGATGATCACGGATCATATTACGACGGCGGTTCCCAATCCTCTGATCGGAAAAAATATCGAGGAGCTTGGCGTCCGTTTCCCGGATATGAGCGAAGTGTACAGCAACCGCCTGCGGGAGGTGATCCGGGAAGCGGCAAAAGAGTGCGGCGTCAAAATACGGGAGGGCGTCTATGTACAGCTCACAGGACCAAGCTATGAGACACCGGCGGAGATCAGGATGTGCAGAGGCTGGGGCGGCGACGCGGTTGGCATGAGCACGGCCTGTGAGGCGATAGCGGCCAGACATATGGGGCTGGAGGTGTGTGGGATATCATGTATCACAAACCTTGCGGCCGGGATGTCGACGGCGAAGCTTGACCACAAAGAGGTGCAGGAGACGGCGGACCGTGTATCGGCAGAGTTCAAGAAGCTGGTGACGCAGGTGATCGTGAGTATGTAGGAATCTGACTATGCAGTCTGATGTTTTATGAAAGACAGGCCAGAGAAGTCAGCAGTTAAATCGTTGTTACTGTTCACGCTTCAGGAATGCACTGAACTGTGCATTCCGTGAGAACATAATACAGGGCAGAGGGGCGGCTGAACAGAAAGCAGTTCTTGCCTTGACGAAAATTGCATGGTAATTTAAAATAATATATAGATTTTTCAAACAACTTTGGAGCTTCCTGTATAATTCAAATATAGGGAATTCCAAGAAGGGTGGTTGATAAAAAGATACCTCAGAGTAAAATAAGATTACTGACTTTTGGATGGTTAGTAAAAATCTTATTTAACAGAGAGGTATCCAAGATGAATTATAACACACAGAACGCAAAAATTGCATCCATAACTGAAAAAACTTTGATTGTTGGAATTGATGTGGGAAGTGAAACTCATTATGCCCGGGCATTTGACTGGCGCAACTACGAGTACACAAAGAAACCGCTGGAGTTCAGCAACACGGAGGCCGGATTCCAGACATTCAAAGCATGGATGGAGGACATAGCGGAGAAACAT